>NZ_JBIAPU010000001.1:0-650273 GCF_042888465.1 Streptomyces sp. NPDC002888
GCCCCCCCCCCGGCCGGCCCCCCCCGGGGGGGGGGGCGGCCCCCCGGGGGGGCGCCCCCCCGGGGGGCGGGGCCCCCCGGGCCCCGGGGGGCCGGGGGGGGGGGGGCCCCCCCCCGGGGGCCCCCCCCCCCCGGCCCGAGATGGTGTCCGGGGTCAGAAGCGGCCAGAGCCGCGGTAGAGCTCCAGTTCGCCGTCGAGTTCGACCGCGAGCACCGTGGCGTGCGGGTCGAGGTCGGCCTCGGCGGGCGGCTCGATCCACAGCACGCCGACCGCCTCGTGCAGCCCGCCCACGACCCGGTGGGCGAGTTCCGTACCGGTGCCGAGGACGGTGACCCTGCGGACCGGTGTGGCGAGGCCGCGGACGCCGATGTCGGCGCGCGGGGCGTCGAACAGGGTGAGGTAGAGCGTGCGGCGGTCGGCGGAGAGGGTGCTGGGACCGTAGTGGTGCCCGGCCGGGAGGCCGCGCACCGTCCCGTACACGGCCTCCGCGTGCCTGCCGATCCACTCCCCCAGCGCTTCGAGGCGCTCCACCTGCGGCTGCGGGATGGTGCCGTCCTCCCGCGGGCCGACGTCGAGCAGCAGGTTGCCGCCCCCGCCGATGGTCTCGGTGAAGTAGCGGATCAGCTGGTCGACCGACTTGTGGTTGTGGTCGTGGTGCTGGTAGCCCCAGGAGTCGTTGATGGTCAGGCACAGCTCCCACGGCTCCTCGGGCGGCACCACCGGGGCGCCCTGCTCGGGGGTGGCGTAGTCGCCCTCGCTGAGCATGCGGGCGTTGAAGACGACGTCCGGGACGTAACCGCGGATGAGCGCGGCGAGTTCGGGGATGCGCCACTGCTCCTCGCTGCGGTCCCACTCGCCGTCGAACCACAGCAGGTCCGGCCGGTAGCGGGAGGCCAGTTCGCGGATCTGGCCGTCGCGGTAGGCGAGGAACCGTTCCCAGGCGGCCAGGTCCTCGGACTCGGCCGCGACCTCGGAGTAGCGGTTGTCCTCCAGCTCCGGCGGGCGGCCCGGCTTGCGGGTGGAGGCGTAGTCGGGGTGGTTCCAGTCGGAGTGCGAGTAGTACAGGCCGACCTTGAGGCCCTTCTCGCGCAGGGCCTCGGTGTAGGGGCCGATGTAGTCCTTGCCGAGGTTGAGGTCGCCATGCGCCGTGTCCCACAGCGCCACGCCGTCATGGTGACGGCTCGTCAGCACCGCGTAGCGGGCGCCGGCCCGGGCGAACAGGTCCGCCCAGGCCTTCGGGTCGTACCTGGCGCCGGTGAAGCGGTCCAGCTGGGACATGTACTGCTCGTGCGGCACGATGTCGTCGTAGAACGACCAGGACTCCTGAACGCCGTCGACCGCGTAGATGCCCCAGTGCACGAAGATCCCCAACTTGGCGTCGGTGAACCACGGTTGCATGGACACGGGTCAGCTCACCCCGGCGCGCTTCAGACGGAGCGTCAGGATCTGGAAGGGGCGGAGCGACACCGCGACCCTGCCGTCGGCGTCCGCGTCCGCATCCTCCAGCGGCCGTTCCAGCAGATCGGTGACCTGGGCGCCGGCCAGCGGGAAGCCGGTACGCAGGGTGCCGGTGGCGCGGCCGCCGCGGGACTCGTACAGGCGGACCACGACGTCGCCGGACTCGTCGTCGGCGAGCTTGACCGCCTCGACGGTCACGCCCTCGCCGGTCACGGAGACGACCGGCTGCGGGGCGCCCGCCGACTCCGCCACGCGCAGCGGCAGGTTGAGGGCGTAGCCCTCGGCGACGGCGTCCTCGATGCTCGCGCCGGGCAGGAGGGAGTACGTGAAGCGGTGCCTGCCCTGGTCGGCTCCGGGGTCGGGGACGCGCGGGGCGCGGACCAGGCTGAGGCTGACCTTCGTCGTCGTGCCGCCGTCCTCGCGGACCGTGCGGGAGACGTCGTGGCCGTACGTCGAGTCGTTGATGACCGCGACGCCGTAGCCGGGCTCGCCGACGTGCACCCAGCGGTGGCCGGAGACCTCGAAGCGGGCCGCCTCCCAGCTGGTGTTGGTGTGGGTGGGGCGCTGGACGTGGCCGAACTGGATCTCCGCGGAGGAGTGCGGGGCCCGCACGTCCACCGGGAAACCGGCCTTGAGGAGCTTCTCGGCCTCGTGCCAGTCGATGTCGGTCTCGAAGTCGATACGGGGGCTTCCGGCGCGCAGGGTGATGGTCTGGGTGATCGTCGAGCCCTTGCCGAAGGAGCGGGTGACGCGGAGGGCGCCGAGCAGCGGATCGTCCTCGACCACGGTCACCGAGTCCGGGTCCAGCAGGTCGGTGAAGCGGTTCTTGTAGTGCTTGTCGATGTCCCAGGCGTCCCAGTAGTTCGGGAGGTCGGTGTGCAGGCGGAGCAGGTTGCCCTGGCCGGCGAGGACTTCACGGTTCGCCCGAAGATCGAATACGGACGACAGTGTGCCGTCTTCGGCCACCTCGACGCGGACCAGGCCGTTGTCGAGGACCCGGCCCGCGACCGTCACGGGCTGCGGCGACCCGACACCGGCCCCGGCGAGGGGCGCGCTGCCGCTCGCCGGCACCTCCACGTACGCCGGCGCGCCCGCGGAGGTGCGGATCACCTCGGCGCGGTCGTACGGGCTCGTGTTGAACACACTGGTCGCACCCCCGCCGAGCGCCGCCACCGCCTCCGCGGTCAGCGCCTCCAACTCCTGTGCCACCCGGGCGTACTCGGCCTCGGCCTCCCGGTGCACCCAGGCGATCGACGAGCCCGGCAGGATGTCGTGGAACTGGTGCAGCAGCACCGTCTTCCACAGACGGTCCAGCTTCTCGTACGGGTAGGCGTAGCCCGGCGCGTGCAGGGCCGCCGTCGTCGCCCACAACTCGGCCTCTCGCAGCTTGTGTTCGCTGCGCCGGTTGCCCTGCTTGGTGCGGGCCTGGGAGGTGTACGTGGCGCGGTGCAGCTCCAGGTAGAGCTCGCCGTTCCAGACCGGGGCGTCCGGGTACTCCTCGCGGGCCTTGGCGAAGAAGTCGTCCGGGTGCTCGACGACGACCTTGGGCGAACCCTCCAGGTCGGCGAGCCTGCGCGCCCGTTCCATGATCTCGCGGGTGGGGCCGCCACCGCCGTCGCCCCAGCCGAAGGGGGCGAGGGAGCGCGTACCGGCGCCCTTCTCGGAGTAGTTGCGGACCGCACGGTCCATCTCCTCGCCGCTGAAGCGGGCGTTGTAGGTGTCGACCGGCGGGAAGTGGGTGAAGATGCGGGTGCCGTCGATGCCCTCCCACCAGAAGGTGTGGTGGGGGAACTTGTTGGTCTGGTTCCAGGAGATCTTCTGGGTGAGGAACCAGTCGTTGCCTGCGAGCTTGGCGAGCTGCGGGTAGGCGGCGTTGTAGCCGAAGGAGTCCGGCAGCCAGACACCCTTGGTCTCGATGCCGAAGTGCTCGATGAAGAACCGCTTGCCGTGGACGAGCTGGCGGGCGATCGCCTCGCCGCCGGGCAGGTTGCCGTCGGACTCGACCCACATGCCGCCGACGGGCGCCCACTGGCCCTTCTTCACCGACTCCTGGATGCGCGCCCACACGTGCGGGTAGTGGTCGCGCACCCACTCGTACTGCTGGGCCTGGGAGCAGGCGAAGATGAAGTCGTCGTACTCGTCGGCCAGGGACGTCACGTTGGAGAAGGTCCGCGACGTCTTGCGCTTGGTCTCACGGATGGGCCACAGCCAGGCGGAGTCGATGTGGGCGTGGCCGACGCCGGAGATCGTGTGGGCGCTGGCGTGGGCGGGGCGGGCCAGGACCGGGGCCAGCACCTCGCGGACGGCCGGGGCGCTGCCCGAGATGTCGTCCAGGTCGAGGGCGTCCATGGCGCGGTCCAGGGCGTGCATGATCTCGTGGCGGCGCGGCTCGTGCTCACCGAGGTGGACCATGAGTTCGCGCAGCACCTGGAGGTCGAGGTCGAGGTGCCAGACCTCCTCGTCGAGGACGGCGATGTCGGCGCGCTGGAATGTATACAGTGGACGGTCGCCTGCCGTCAGTACATCGCCGAGCGGCGTCGGTGCCGCGAAGTTGTTCGCCAGGATGTCGGGGTTCGAGGCCGCCTCGACCAGGTAGTCGATCTGCTCCCCGCCCGTCGCCGGGTTGGCGATCGGCACGTACTGGTTGAGCGGGTTGACCGCCTTCAGGGGCCGGCCGTCGGGCAGGTGCACCAGCGCCTCGGCCTGGTTGCCCGGCCAGTCGCCCACGAAGCCGAGGTCGATGACCGCCTCGACGCGCCGGCCCGCCCACCCGGCGGGCACCTGGCCCCGCATGCGGAACCAGGTGGTGCCCCACGGCGGACCCCACGGGGTGTCCATGGCGAAGGGCTGATAGCGCGCGGCCGCGGCCTCCTCGAAGGAGACCGGCTCCCCCGGTGCCTGCCAGGCCTCGACCTCGAAGGGGACGGTGGCCGCGTAGATCGCGGGCTTGATGCGCTGGTTGTGGACGCGCTCGACGCGCTCCTCGATGCGGCGGCGTTCGTCGTGCATGAAGGTCTCCAGAGAGGGAGAGGTGTGGAGGGCGAGGCGCCGGGGAAAGCGCTTTCCGCCGCGAGCTTACTTGAGGTACCCGAGACCGGGGTGGACGGCCGTGTAGCCCTCGACCAGGCGCCGGGCCACGTTGACGGAGTCGACGAGCGGGTGCAGCGCGAACGCCTTCACTGCCGTCGTACGGGAGCCGGACCCGGCCGCGGCGAGCACCTCGCGCTCGACCGCCTTCACCGCGCAGACCAGGCCGGTGGCGTGGTCGGGCAGCGGGGCGACGGCGACCGGGTGGGCGCCGTTGGCGTCGACCAGGCAGGGGACCTCGATGACGGCGTCCCCGTCGAGCACCGAGAGGGTGCTCTGGTTGCGCACGTTGAGGATCAGGGTGGTGCGTTCGTCGCGGGCGATGGCCCGCATCAGGGCGAGAGCCACCTTCTCGTAGCCGCCGGAGAGGTCGTCGGCGTCGCGCTCGCCGGCGCCCGCGGTCTCCCGGTTCTCCGCCATGTAGGTGGCCTCGCGCTCGGCGCGGGTGCGGTCCCAGGCGGTGAGGGCGGCCGCGTCCGGGTCGCGCATCTCCTCGTAGAAGCGTGACTGCTGGTCGGCGAGGAACGCGCCGCGGGTCTTCTCGGCCTGCTGATAGGCGCGGACGGCCTCGCGGTTGAAGTAGTAGTAGTGCAGGTACTCGTTGGGGATCGCGCCGAGGGACTGCAGCCAGTCGACGCCGAAGAGCTTGCCCTCCTCGAAGGAGCCGAGCAGGTCGGCGTCGGCGAGCAGGCGCGGCAGCTCGTCCCGGCCGGCGATGTGCAGACCGCGCACCCAGCCGAGGTGGTTGAGGCCGACGTAGTCGATCCAGGCGTCCTGCGGGTTCGCGCCGAGGACGCGGGCGATACGGCGGCCGAGGCCGACCGGCGAGTCGCAGATGCCGATGACGCGGTCGCCGAGATGGCGGGACATGGCCTCGGTGACCAGACCGGCCGGGTTGGTGAAGTTGATGACCCAGGCGTCGGGGGCGAGGCGCGCCACCCGCCGGGCGATGTCCGTGGCGACGGGGACGGTGCGCAGTCCGTAGGCGATGCCGCCCGCGCCGACCGTCTCCTGGCCGAGAACGCCCTCCGCCAGCGCCACCCGCTCGTCGTCGGCGCGGCCCTGCAGGCCGCCGACGCGGATCGCGGAGAAGACGAAGTCGGCGCCGCGCAGGGCTTCGTCGAGGTCGGTGGTGGCGGTCACGGTGGGGGCGTCGGACACACCGGCGGCCTGTTCAGCCAGCACACGGGCGACCGCATGCAGTCGGCTGTCGTCCAGATCATGCAGAACGACCTCCGTGACCCGCCCCTCCGCGCGGTCCGTCAGAAGCGCTCCGTACACGAGCGGCACCCGGAACCCGCCGCCGCCCAGAATCGTCAGTTTCACCCTTGCACCTTTCCTGCCACGACCACCTCGACACCCGCCTCCTCCAGGGAGGACCGCGTCGTCACGTTCACCGGCGCGTTGGTCACCACCACGTCCAGTTCCTCGGGACCGCAGACCCTCGCCATGCCCGTACCCGGGAACTTCGCCGAGTCGGCGAGCAGGACGACCTGGTCACTGGCCTTGATCATGGCCCGTTTGACCGGCACCTCGACCACCGTCGTGTCCATCACCTGCCCGGCCGGGCGCACTCCACTGGTGCCGAGGAAAAGCCAGTCGGCGTGCAGCTGGCGCAGGTTGTCCTCGGTGAGGAAGCCGACCAGGGAGCGGTACTCGCGCCGGAGCATGCCGCCCAGCAGCACCAGCTCGATGCCCTCGTCGTCGGCGAGCTCCTCGTAGACCACGAGGTTGCTGGTGATCACGGTGAGCCGGCGGCCGTGCAGCTGACGGGCCAGGCGGTAGGCGGTGGTGCCGATGTCGAGCAGTACCGACTGACCGTCCCCGATCATCGCCGCCGCGTGCGCGGCTATGGCGTCCTTCTCGGACACGCGCACCTCGGCGACCTCGGCGAAGGGCTGGTCGCCCTCCTCGACGACGGCACCGCCGTGCACGCGCGTGAGGAGACCCTCTTCCTCCAGTTTGAGCAGGTCACGCCGGATTGTGGCGGGGCTCACGCTCAGCTGCTCGGAGAGATCGGTCACGGCGGCGGGGCCGCCGGAGCGCAGGGCGCGCAGGATGAGTTGGTGTCGTCGTTCTGCCAGCACGGCGTGAACACTACTCGTCATCTTCAATCATTTCCATGCTCGCTTCTGCTCGGGTATTGACCAATCTCCGGGGCGGCGCAACGATTCCGGTCATTGAAATGAAGAGTTTTGACGATCTCCCCCAGGATCCGACGAGCTCCGACGAGCTCTGCCGACCGACGAGAGGATGTGCACGCGTGGACGACGACCGGCCCGATGTGCTGCTGACCGGGCTGCTCTTCTACGACCTCGTCCTCACCGGTCTCGGCAAGCCGCCCACGCCGGGCGAGGAGATCTGGACCGCCGGGATGGGCTGCGGCCCCGGCGGCATCGCCAACCTGGCGGTGGCCGCGTCCCGGTTCGGCCTGCGCACCAGTCTCGCGACGGTCTTCGGCGACGACTTCTACGGCGCCCACTGCCAGGAGGTCCTCGCAGGTCAGGAGGGCGTCGACCTCTCGCTCTCCCGCGTCTTCGACGGCTGGCCCACGCCGGTCACCGTCTCCCTCGCGTACGGCCAGGACCGGGCCCTCGTCACCCACGGCCAGGAACCGCCGTACTCGCAGGACGAGCTGCTGGGCGACCCGCCCGAGGCGCGCACGGCCCTGGTGCACCTGGAGGCAGAACCGCGCGCGTGGCTCGCCAAGGCCGCCGCGAACGGCACCCACATCTACGCCGACGTCGGCTGGGACCCCACCCAGGAGTGGTCCAGGGACCTCCTGGACCAGCTCGCCCTGTGCCACGCCTTCCTCCCGAACGAGACCGAGGCGATGGCGTACACCCGCACGGACAGCGCGATCGCGGCCCTCGGGACGCTCTCCGAGCTGGTGCCGGTGGCCGTGGTCACGCGCGGCGGCGACGGCGCGGTCGCCGTCGACCAGACGACCGGCGAGTACGCCGAGGTCCCGGCCCTGGCCGTCGATGTCCTGGACGCCACGGGCGCCGGGGACGTCTTCGGCGCAAGCTTCGTCGCGGCCTCGCTCGGCGGCTGGCCGCTGGCGGAGCGGCTGCGGTTCGCGGTGCTCGCCGCGAGCCTGTCGGTCCGCCACCACAGCGGGGCCCTGGCGGCCCCGGGCTGGTACGGCGTCGACCGCTGGTGGCGGTCGCTGACCGACCCCGAGCTCAAGGCCGCGTACGGCTTCCTCACCGACCGGCTGCCGAGGGACCTCGGCGCTCCCGTCCGGTACGCGCCCGTCACCCCACCCGCACGGCAGCACTGACCCCCTGCACCGACCCCCTGCGCGAAGACGAAACCCCCCATGCGTGAAGACGAGAAGATCCGAAAGGCGGTGGGAGCTGTGCGGCTCTCACGAAGAGGCCTGCTGCGCGCGGGGCTGGCCGGTTCGGCCGCCACCGCGCTCGGCGGCCTGGCGTCCGGCTGTGCCGTCCCGACCGGGTCGACCGGCCGGAACATGGTCCTGTGGTACTGGGACGGCGGCCTGGGCGACACCGTCATCAAGAAGGCCAAGGCCCGCTACGACAGCTCGGTCGACCTCCAGGCCATCAAGATCGGCGGCTACTACCGCTCCAAACTGATCACCACATTGGCCGGCCGCGCCCACGTCCCCGACATCGCGGGCCTCAAGGGCGAGGACATGGCGTCCTACCTGCCCAACGCCGACCAGTTCGTGGACCTGCGCACGCTCGGCGCGCAGAAGTACAAGAGCCAGTACCTGCCGTGGAAGTGGGACCAGGGCATCGCCGACGACGGCTCGATGATCGGTTTCCCGATCGACTGCGGCCCGGTCGCGCACCTCTACCAGTACGAGGTCTTCCGCAAGGCGGGGCTGCCGTACGAGCCGGCCGACGTGTCCCAGGGGCTGAACACCTGGGAGAAGTTCTTCGCGGCCGGCGAGCGGCTCAAGCGGCGGATCCCGGGGACCTACCTGCTCACCGACGTCAACAGCGTCTTCGAGAACGCGGTGCAGCAGGGCAGCAGGCGGTACGTCGACAAGGACCGTCACTTCATCGGCGACCAGGAGCACGTGCGCGACGCCTGGGCGCTCGCCGTGGAGGCCAAGCGGCGCAAGATCGTCTCCAACCTCGTCAACGGCACCCCGGACCAGCTGTCGGCGATCGAGGAGGGCAAGCTGCCGAGCCAGCTGGGCGCCTCCTGGGCCACCAACGACATCAAGAACGGCGTGCCGAGGACCAAGGGCAGGTGGCGGGTGGCCGACATGCCGGTGCGGCCCTCCAACAACGGCGGATCGTTTCTGTCGATCACGAAGGCGTGCCGGGAGCCCGAGCGGGCCTTCGAGATCATCAGCTGGATGCTCGACGCGGGCAACCAGGCGCAGGGCTACGTCGACGCGGGTCTCTTCCCCTCGACGCCCGCCTCGTACGGCCTGAAGCAGCTGCGTGAGGCCGACCCCTTCTTCGGCGGCCAGGTCACGATGGACGTCTTCGGCCCCGCCGCGCAGAAGATCGTGGTCGCCTACAACAGCCCGTTCGACGTCGCGCTCGGGCAGCCGATCAAGGACGAGATCAAGAACGTGGGTGTCCTCGGCAAGGACCCGCGGAAGGCCTGGAAGGACGCCATGAGCAAGTGCAGGCGGATCGCGGCGCACCTGGGGGTGAGCTACTGATGGCCACCCTCCCCGCAGTCAAGACACCCCAGCCCCCGGCGCCGGTCGTGGCAGCGCCTTCCGCGCGGCCCCGGACGGGCTTTCGCAAGTACTGGCACCTCTACGCCGCGATCTCCCCCTTCTACCTGCTGTTCCTCTGCTTCGGCCTGATCCCCGTCGGCTTCTCGCTGTACCTGTCCTTCCACCGCTGGGACGGCCTCGGCCCGATGGAGTCCGCGGGCCTGTCGCAGTACACGTACCTGCTGAGCGACAGCGACTTCTGGAGCTCGATCGGGAACACGATCGTCATCTGGGCGCTCGCCACCTTCCCCATGATCTTCCTGGCGATGATCACAGCCGTGATGCTCAACTCGGCGGTCCGGTTCAAGAACGTCTACCGCTTCGCGTTCTTCCTGCCGAACGTGACCTCCGTCGTGGCGGTCGCGATCATCTTCGGCTCGGTGTTCTCCACGAACTTCGGCCTGATCAACGCCCTGTTGCAGGCGGTCGGGCTCGACCAGGTGGCGTGGCTGAACACACCGTGGGGTATCAAGGTCGCCGTCGCGACGCTGATGACCTGGCAGTGGACCGGCTACAACGCGATCATCTTCCTCGCTGGGCTCCAGACCATCCCGAGCGACCTGTACGAGGCGGCGCGCATCGACGGCGCCGGTCCCGTGCAGACGTTCTTCCGCATCACGCTGCCGCTGCTGCGGCCGACGCTGCTGTTCGTGCTCGTCGTCTCCACGGTGACGGGTCTGCAGAGCTTCTCCGAACCGCAGGTGCTGCTGCAGAACACCTCCAACGACTCGACGTTCTCGGGCGGTCCGGACCACGCGGGCCGGACGATGGTCCTCTACTTCTTCCAGCAGACCTTCGACAACAACGACTTCGGCTACGGCGCCGCCGTGGCCTGGGGCATCTTCCTCGTCGTCGTCCTCTTCTCGATCATCAACTGGCGCCTGGTGCAGCGCCGGGGCGAAGAACAGTGAGGCCGCACACCATGGCATCCCTCAAGGGCTCCGGGCGCCGGGGCATCGGACTGCACGTGTCGCTGATCGTCGGTGTGCTGCTGTCGGCCTTCCCGTTCTACTGGGCCGTCATCATGTCGACGCACACGACGACCGAGATCTTCTCCTACCCGCCGAAGCTGCTGCCGGGCACGCACTTCCTGGACAACGTCCGCAGTCTCTTCGACAACATCGACTTCTTCGGCTCGATGTTCAACTCACTGCTGGTCGCGAGTGCGGTGACGTTCCTCGTCCTGTTCTTCGACTCGCTCGCCGCGTTCGTGTTCGCCAAGTTCGAGTTCCCGGGCCGCAAGGTGCTGTTCGCGCTGCTGATGCTGATCTTCATGGTGCCGACGCAGCTCCAGGTGATCCCGCAGTTCGTGATCATGGCGAAGATCGGCTGGATCGGCTCGATGACGGCGCTGATCGTGCCGGCGGCGGCCAACGCGTTCGGCATCTTCTGGATGCGCCAGTACATGAGGAGCGCCATCCACGACGAACTGCTCGACGCCTCCAAGCTCGACGGGGCGGGCTTCCTGCGCCAGTACTGGCATGTGGCGCTCCCCGTGGTCCGCCCGGGGCTGGCCTTCCTCGGCATCTTCACCTTCATGGGCCAGTGGAACGACTACGCCTGGCCGCTGATCGCCCTCACCAACCCGGACAACGTCACTCTCCAGGTGGCGCTGTCCCAGCTCAACGGCGTCCACGGCACGACGGACTACGGCATGGTGATGACCGGTGCGCTGCTCGCCCTCGTCCCACTGCTGATCGTGTTCGCGGTGGGCGCCCGGCAGATCATCGGCGACCTCGGCAAGGGGGCGGTCCGAGGATGAACGATCCGTCGATCACCAGGCCCCCGACCACCGATCCCCTGATCGCCCTGCGTCCCTGGGAGGCACCCGAGGTCACCTCCTGGGGGCGGCTGCCCATGAACGCCGTCGACCGGCGCTCCGGATGCCTCTCCCTGGACGGCGACTGGCGCTTCAAGTTGCTGCCCGCTCCGGACGTGCCGGTCGGCGGTCCGTGGTCGTCGGCGTACGTCCCCGGCGTCTGGACCCTGCAGGACACGGACGACCTGCCGCAGTACACGAACGTCCGTATGCCGTACGCGGAATTCCCTCCGCAGTCGCCCGCCGCCAACCCGACGGGTGTCTACGAGCGGACGGTCGACGTGCCCGCCGAGTGGGCCGGACGCCGGATCGTGCTCCAGGTGGGGGCCGCCGAGAGCGTGCTTCTCGTGCATGTGGACGGGCGGCCCGTCGGCATCTCCAAGGACTCCCACCTCGCCGCCGAGTTCGACCTGACGGCGGTCGTGCGCCCCGGCGGCCGGGCCCTCGTACGGCTCACCGTGGTGAAGTGGTCGGACGCCTCGCACATCGAGGACCAGGACCAGTGGTGGCACGGCGGGATCACCCGGTCCGTGCTGCTGTACGCCACGGACCCGCTGCGTCTGGCCGACGTGACCGTGCGGGCCCGGCGTGACGGGGAGCTGCGGGTCGACTGCCAGGTGCGGGACGCGCGGGGCGCGCTGCCCGAGGGGTGGTCCGTCAGCGGGGACCTGGACGGTCATCCGCTCCCGCAGGACCGGGAGTTCGACCGCGCCAACGCCGAGGACGACCGGGTCTCCGACTTCCTGGGTGAGGCGCGGCTGCGCGCCACCGTGCCCGAGGTGCGCACCTGGACCGCCGAGACGCCCGAGCTGTACGACCTGACGGTCCGGCTGCACCGCGCCGACGGTACGGTCGCCGACACCTCCCGCCACCGCGTCGGCTTCCGCGACGTCGAGATCGTCGGCCGGGACCTGCTGGTCAACGGCGAGCGGGTGTTCATCCGTGGCGTCAACCGGCACGACTTCCACCCGCTGACCGGCCGGACGGTGTCGTACGACGACATGCGCGCGGACCTCGTCCTGCTGAAGCGTTTCGGCTTCAACGCGATCCGCACCGCGCACTACCCGAACGACCCGGCGCTGTACGACCTCGCCGACGAGCTCGGGTTCTACGTCGTCGACGAGGCGGACATCGAGTCCCACGACCACGCCCACGAGATCGCCGACGACCCGCGCTATCTGAACGCCTTCGTCGACCGTGTCTCGCGGATGGTGCTGCGGGACAAGAACCACCCGTCCGTCATCATCTGGTCGCTGGGCAACGAGTCCGACTACGGCGCGGGCCACGACGCGGCGGCGGGCTGGGTGCGCCGGCACGACCCGACCCGCCCCCTCCAGTACGAGGGCGCCGCCAAGCGCGGCTGGGCCGACCCGGACCTGGCCTCCGACATCGCCTGCCCCATGTACGCGCCGCTGGAGGAGTGCGTGGCGCACGCGCTGTCCGGGGAGCAGACCAAGCCGCTCATCCAGTGCGAGTACTCGCACGCCATGGGCAACAGCAACGGCACGCTCGCCGACCACTGGGCGGCCATCGAGGCAACCCCGGGTCTTCAGGGCGGCTTCATCTGGGAGTTCTGGGACCACGGCATCCTCCAGCGTGTGAACGACGGAAGACCGGCCGGACGTGGGGGCGTCGGGCTCTACGACAACGGTGTCGCCGCGCCCGGCCATCGCTGGGCGTACGGCGGCGACTTCGGCGAGACGATCCACGACGGCGCGTTCATCGCCGACGGGATCGTCTTCCCCGACCGCACGCCCAAGCCCGTGATGTACGAGCACCGCGAGATCGCCGCGCCGGTGCGCATCGACTGCTTCCGGCACGAGGGCGTCGTCCTCTCCAATCACCAGCACTTCCGCGGCCTGGAGTGGCTGTCCGCCGAGTGGGAGCTGTCGGTGGACGACGGCCGCACCTTGACGGCGCCGACCGAGCTGCCCGACCTGCGGCCGGGTGAGACGGCGGCGGTGCCGCTGCCGTTCGAGCTGCCGGAGGGCGGGGGCGAGGCCTGGCTGACCCTGCGGGTGACGACGGCCGAGGACCTGCCGTGGGCGCCGCGCGGCACGCAGGTGTGCGCACCACAGGTGCGGCTGCGCGTGGCCGAGCGGCCTCTCGCGACGGAGCCCGTCGAGGTCACCGAGCCCCTCGGGGCAGACCCCGTCGAGGTCGACACCGACGGACTCCTGGTCCATCCCCTGCTGACGGCCGCACCCACGCTCTCGCTGTGGCGGGCGCCCACCGACAACGACGAGCTGGGCGGGATGGCTCTGCGCTGGCGTGCCTGGGGGCTCGACTCGCTGGTGCGCAAGGTCGTCTCCGTGCACCGGGACGGGCCGGGCGTGACGGTGCTGGCCGAGTACGCCGGGGCCGTCGCGGCCGTGCGCCACCGGCAGGTGTTCACGCCGGTCGAGGGCGGGGTCCGGATCGAGGAGTGGGCCGAGCTGCCGGACGAGCTGCACGACGTGGCGCGGGTCGGGTCCGTGTTCGAGACGGTGCCGGGCCTCGATCTGCTGGAGTGGTTCGGTCAGGGCCCCTGGGAGTCGTACCCCGACCGCAGCGCGGGCGCGCCCGTGGGTCACCACTCCGTCCCCGTCGACGCGTTGTTCACCCCTTACCTGCGCCCGCAGGAGAGCGGCGGCCGGCACGGCGTACGGCGCTTCACACTGTCCGCGCCGGACGCCACCGGTCTCGCGGTCGAACTGGACGAGCCCCGCCAGGTCTCCGTCACCCGCTACCGTGCCGCCGATCTGACCGCGGCCGCGCACCACGACGAGCTGGTGCCGCGGCCCGGCTGCGTGGTGCACCTCGACGCGGCGCACCGGGGCCTCGGCACGGCCTCGTGCGGCCCCGACACCTCACCGTCGTATCTCGTGGCACCGGGCGTCCATCACTGGAGCTGGACGCTGCGGGTGCTGTGAACCCACCCCCCACGCTTCGTTGTCACTTCCCTTCCCACGGAGCAACACGTGTGCAATTCCCCTGAGCACGACCACGGCGAGGCCGAGCAGGCCGGTGCCGGAAGACGCGGTTTCCTGCGGGCGACCGCGCTGCTGGGCGCCCTCGCCACGGCCGGGGTCGCCCTCCCGGCCACCGCGGAGGCCGCGACGTCGGACCGGTGGCGGCCCGACCCGGAGAGCCGCCGCTTCACGCTCGCCGTCATGCCCGACACCCAGTACCTCTTCGACGGGCCGAGCATCGACAGGGCGCCGGTCGAGGCGTCCCTGCGCTACCTCCTGGAGCACGGCGAGGACGAGAACGTCGTCTTCCTGTCGCACCTCGGCGACCTCACGCAGAACGGCGCCCAGGCCGAGGTCGACGCGATCAGCGCGGCGTTCGGGCTGCTCGACCGGCGGGGTGTCGGCTACAGCGTCCTGGCCGGCAACCACGACGTGAAGTCGTCGACGGACGACCAGCGCGGGTCGACGCCGTACCTGAAGGCCTTCGGTCCGCAGCGGTTCAAGGGGAAGCCGACGTTCGGGGGCGCCTCGCAGGACGGCTACAACACCTACCACCTGTTCAGGGCCGCCGGGCGGGAGTGGATGGTGCTGGCCCTGGACTGGCGGCTGTCGGCGAAGGGGTACGCCTGGGCCAAGGAGGTCATCGCCGCGCACCCGGGAACGCCCGTCATCCTCACCACGCACGAGCTGGTCGTCGAGGACGACTCCCTCTCCGCGTACGGGCAGCAGCTGTGGGACCAGCTGGTCGAGGACCACGACCAGATCTTCCTCACCCTCAACGGCCACTACTGGCCGGCCGCCCGGTCGACGCGGAAGAACGCGGCCGGACATGACGTTCACCTGCATCTGACGAACTACCAGAACCGGTACTTCGGCGGCGCGGCGATGATCCGCCTCTACCGCTTCGACCTCGACCGGAACGTCATCGACGTGGAGACCGTCTCCCCGTGGATCCTGGGCCGGGCCGCGAAGGGGCTCAACGAGCTGGAACGGCAGGAGATCGAACTGAGCGGGGACGCCGACCGGTTCTCCGTCGACATCGACTTCCAGGAACGTTTCTCCGGCTTCGCCCCCGTACCGGCGCGACCGGCCCGGCCGACATCCCGGATCGTCGTGCCCGGCACGGTCGCCTACTGGCGCTTCGACGGGCACGAAGACGGTACGCCGGTGACCGGCACCGTCCGGGACCTGTCCGGTCGCGGCAACGACCTCACACTTGTCACGGTGGGCGGCGGTGCGCTGACCTGGTCGTCCGACCACCACCCCGACCAGCCGGGGCACGGCAGCCTGGAGTTCCAGGGCTTCAAGTCGCCGCTGAAGGGCGCGTATCTGCGCACGGTCGACGGGGCGCCGCTCAACGCGACCACGTTCAAGGACGGTTACACGGTCGAGGCCTTCTACCGCCTCCCCGCCGACTGGGACCCGGACCACCACGCCTGGTCCGGCATCGTGAGCCGCACCGGCACGGGCGGCGCCGCGGGCAAGACCGCCGACGACCCCGACGAGCCGCTCGCCACGCTGTCGCTGTCCAACGACCGCGAGCCGCAGTGGGCCGCGCGCCCGCTCAACCAGGAGGGCATCGCCACCAACTGGGGCCAGGAGACACCGCTGGAGACCTGGTGGCACCTCGCGGTCGTGAACGACGGCACGCACACCACGCTGTACGTCGAGGGCTGCCCGGTGGTCCGCAACCCGAAGGCGGCCGCCGCCGGGCTGACCTCGGTGGGGCTGCCCTGGCTGCTGGGCGGCTACGAGTACGCCGGGAAGATCGACCAGATCCTGCACGGACGGCTCGGTGACGTCCGGATCGTCGCACGGGCGCTGCCCGTCACCTCGTTCATGAACCACTGACGCCGTCTCGAGGATCACGATGACCGAGCAGCAGCTGCCCGACTGGGCCGACCCGTCCGTCTCCCCCGCCGACCTGGACGCGCAGGGCGTCTCCAGGCGCCAACTCCTCCGCCGCACCGGCCTGTTCGGTGCCGCCTTCGCCCTCGGGTCGGTGGCCACCCCCGCGCTGGCCTCGACGCAGCGCGGCTTCGGCGGCGAAGACCCGCGCCTCGCCTATCTCGTCGGCGACCACCACGTGCACTCCGTCTACAGCCACGACGCCAAGTACACCTTCTCCCAGCAGGCCCGCGCGGCCGCCAGGTACGGCCTGGACTGGATGGTCTTCAACGAGCACTCCAACTTCGGGCACGCCCACTACGGCGCCGAGCTGGAGCACGAGGAGATCCTCAAGGCCCGTGCCGACAACCCGCGCCAGCTGATCTTCCAGGGCCTGGAGTGGTACATCCCGGCCGCCGAGCACTGCACGGTGTTCGCCGCGCCCGGCAAGCACGAGGTCGACCTGCTCACGCGGTTCGAGCTCGCCTACGACGGCAAGCTGCTCGGCTACACCGAGGGTTCCGCCGGCGCCGCGGACACCGCCCGCAACGAGGCTCACGCCGTCAAGGCCATCCAGTGGCTGGCCGAGCAGCGCCGCACCGGGTACGTCGACGACGTCCTGGTCCTCGCCAACCACCCGCTGCGCCTCGGCATCGACTCCCCGCACGAGGTGCGCGCCTGGCGGGACGCCGCTCCCGAGATCATGATCGGCATGGAGGGCGCCCCCGGCGCCCAGGGCGCGGCGATCCCCGGCTGGCGCGGTGCGACGTCGATCCGCGGCGAGTACGAGAACAAGCCGTCGGCGCAGTCCTGGGCGGGCTACCCGGCGGACGCCTACCTCACGTACGGCGGCTTCGACTGGGCGACCGCGACCGTCGGCGGGCTGTGGGACTCGCTGCTCGCCGAGGGGCGGCTGTACACGATCACCACCAACTCCGACAACCACCGGACCGTCTTCGACACCTGGAAGAACGGCGACTGGCCGGCCGGGCAGAACTTCGACAACACCGGCAGGCTGCCCGACCCGGTCGACACCGACACCCCGCAGCCGGGCAGCGACTTCTGGCCGGGCCAGTTCAGCCGCACCCATGTGGGCGTGACCCGCTACGGCTACCGCGCGGTGATGGCGGGGCTGCGCGCGGGCCGTGTCTGGCTCGACCACGGGCATCTGCTCGACGGGCTCGACGTACGGGTGAAGCGGGACTGCGACGCGGGCCGGGGCGTCACGCTGGGCGGGCGGCTGCGCGTCCGCAAGGGCGAGAGGATCACGCTGAACGTGACGGTGACGACCGCGTCCCGCGCCAACCCCCAGGGAATCCTGCCGGAGTTGGCCCACGTCGACGTCATCCGGGGCGCGGTGCGCGGCCCGGTGACCGACCGGGACGCCTGGAAGGCCCCCGACACGAAGGTCGTCCACACCAAGGACGTCAGCGGCCGCAAGGGCACGTACACCCTGCGCATCCCGATCACGGCGGGCGACGAGTCCTTCTACCTCCGGCTGCGGGGCAGCGACGGCAAGCGCAACGGGGCGGGCTACCTGGGCGCCGCGATCGATCCCCACGGCCCGATTCCTCACGCACCCGGAGACGGTGACCCGTGGGCCGATACGTGGTTCTACTCCAACCCCGTCTTCGTCGAGGTGGCCGGAGCCTGATGAAGCGTCATCTCGCCATGACCCGCCCGCGGGACCGGGCGGTCAGCATCTCGTTGATGCGCACGTGTACATACCTATCGCCATCATCTGCGTCGCCCTCTTCGTCGCGGCGCTCGTCTTCGCTGCCAGGCACAGGCAGCAGTCCGTCCACAAATTCGCCGGACTCGGGGTGGCGGCCGCGAATCTCGCGGTGGCCTCGGTCATGTTGATCAACGCGCTGAACTCCCCCGGCACCTCCGCACCGGACGACACGAAATCGACGGACGTCACGATCGCGGGAGAACCGAACTCCCAGGTCGACCTGTGCTTCAAGGGCGCGCACGGTACTGGACGAGCCGGGAAGGGCTCGTCACTGGTGCTCTTGGTGCACGGCCTCGACAACGCGGAGTACCACCTCGCTCATCACATTGCGGACGAGCAGGAGTGGCGCGTGCCCACGTTCCAGGTAGGTGCCTCCAAGACACAAGCCGGAACGCGTTATGAACTCGTCGTCTGGAAGTTCGACGCGAAATCGACCGAGGTGGCGAGCCGCCTGAATCGCGCCCAGTTCGAGAGTCGCCCGCCCGGCGTCGAGGAAGTCGCAAGCCTTTCGGTCATCCGGAAGGCAGCGGGCGAAAAGGACCACTGTTGAGAGCACGCACAGGGGCCGCGGCCCCGCGGCGCGCTCCCACAGCGGTGGATCAGGCGTAGAACCGCGACAGGCTCTGCAGGACGGCGGCGGGCTTCCCGCCGCCGTCGATCTCGATCGTGCCGTCGACGGTGATCTGGACGCCGCCCGGCACCTCCTCGACCTCCGCCAGCTTCCCCACCAGCCGGATGCGTGAGCCGACCTTCACCGGGGAGGGGAAACGCACCTTGTTCAGGCCGTAGTTGACCTTCGTGGTGACGCCCTGGACGTCGAGCAGCTCGGTGAACAGGGGGATGAAGAGGGAGAGGGTGAGGTAGCCGTGGGCGATGGGGGCGCCGAAGGGGCCCTCGGCGGCCTTCTCGGGGTCCACGTGGATCCACTGGTGGTCGCCCGTGGCGTCGGCGAACGTGTTGATGCGCTCCTGCGTGACCTCGATCCACTCGCTCGTGCCGAGGTCGCTGCCGGCGAGCTTCTTGAGTTCGTCGATGCCGTTGACGGTGATACCCATGTGGCTTTCCCTATCTAGGAGTTGAACGTCAGGACTCGGCGCCGAAGCGCTTGCGCACCCGGGCCTTGAGGAGCTTTCCGGAGGCGGTGCGCGGGAGTTCGTCCGCGAGGACCACCGACTTCGGGATCTTGTACTTGGCGAGGCGGCCGGCCAGGGAGGCCAGCACCTCGTCGGGGTCGGGCGAGGCGCCCTCCCGTGGCACGACGACCGCGCGCGGCACCTCGCCCCACTTGTCGTCCGGCACGCCGATGACCGCGCACTCGACGATGTCCGGGTGGGCGAGGAGCAGGTCCTCGATCTCGGCGGGGTACACGTTCTCACCGCCGGAGATGATCATGTCTTTGATGCGGTCGACGATGTGCACGTATCCGTCTTCGTCGACCCGTGCCGCGTCACCGCTGCGGAACCAGCCGTCGGCGAAGGAGGCGGCCGTCTCCTCGGGCAGCCCCCAGTAGCCGGGCATGACGTGCGGTCCGCGCACCACGACCTCGCCGGTCTCACCGACCTCGACGGGTGCCAGGTCCGGCCGTACCACCCGGACGTCACTGAAGAAGTGCGGGACCCCGGCCGAGCCCGCCTTGCTGATGGCGTGCTCGGCATCCAGGAAGAGCGTGCCGGGGGCCGCCTCCGTCATGCCGTAGCCCTGGAGGAAGGTCAGGCCGCGCTCCTGGTATGCCGCGATGAGCGGCGAGGACACGGGGGAACCGCCGCAGGTCAGGATCCGCAGGGAGGACAGGTCCGCGCGCGGCCAGCGCGGATGCCGGGCCACCTGCTCGAACATGGTCGGCACCCCGAACATGAAGGTGATCCGGTGCCGTTCGATCATGTCGAAGGTGGCGTCCGGGTCGAACGCCTCCACCAGGACGCAGGTGCCGCCCTTGAGCAGGACCGGGAGGGTCAGCATGTTCAGGCCGGCCGTGTGGAACAGCGGGGCGGAGACCAGGGCGCGCTCGTCGGCGATCAGGTCGGTGTCGACGAGGACGTTGATCGCGTTCCAGGTCAGGTTGCCGTGCGTGAGCATGGCGCCCTTGGGGCGGCCGGTCGTCCCCGAGGTGTACATGATGATGCAGGTGTCGTCGGGACCGACCGGTTCGTCGATCGGCTCCCAGGCGGCGGCGGCCACCGCCTCCTCGTACTCGGCGCCGACCTCGACGTACGTCCGTACGTCCGTGCTGCCCGGCAGGCCCGCCACGAGGCCCGCGTGCGAGGGGCCGTAGACGAGGGCCTTGGCGCCGGAGTCGGCGAGCTGGTAGGCGATCTCGGGTCCGGCGAGGCGGGTGTTGAGCGGGACGAAGACCGCGCCGAGGGTGCCTGCCGCGAACAGGGTCTCGAGGTAGGAGGGGTGGTTCGGGCCGAGGTAGGCGATGCGGTCGCCGCGGCGCACGCCCCGGGCGCGCAGGGCGTGCGCGAGCCGGGTGGTGCGTGCATACAGGGTGCCGTAGTCGGTCGACTGCTCACCGTGGACCAGGGCCGTGCGGTGGGGGGTCTTGCGGGCCCGGCGTGCGGGCCACGACCCCAGTCCCTCGTTGCGCATCTGGACGCCCCTTACGGTGTGGTCAGCCCGAGCAGGCGGGCGGCGTTCTCCTTGAGGATCTTCGGCTTCACCTCGTCCTTGATCGACAGCTTCTCGAAGTCGGCGAGCCAGCGGTCGGGGGTGAGGACGGGGAAGTCGGAGCCGAAGAGGACCTTGTCCTTCAGCAGGGTGTTCGCGTACTGCACCAGCTGCGGCGGGAAGTACTTCGGCGACCAGCCGGACAGGTCGATGTGCACGCCCGGCTTGTGCGTGGCGACCGCCAGGGCCTCGTCCTGCCAGGGGAAGGACGGGTGCGCCAGGATGATCTTCAGGTGCGGGAAGTCCGCGGCCACGTCGTCGACGTGCAGCGGGTTGGAGTACTTGAGGCGGATCCCGCCCCCTCCCGGTACCCCGGCGCCGATGCCGGTCTGGCCGGTGTGGAACAGCGCGATCGTGCCGGTCTCCTCGATCACCTCGTACAGGTCGTACGCCACCGACCGGTCGTTGGGGAAGAAGCCCTGGATGCTGGGGTGGAACTTGAAGCCGCGCACCCCGTACTCCTCGACCAGGCGGCGGGCCTGCTTCACGCCCGCCTTCCCCCGGAAGGGGTCGATGGAGGCGAAGGGGATCAGGACGTCCGCGTTGGCGGCGGCCGCCTCGGCGACCTCCTCGTTGGGGACGGGGGCCGTCCCGGTCGCAGACTCGGCGTCCACCGTGAAGATCACGGCGGCCATCCGCCGCTCGCGGTAGTACGCAGCTGTCTCCTCCAGGGTGGGCTTGCGCTTCCCCTCGACCTTGAAGTAGGCGGAGGAGGCGTCGTGCAGGTCGTCGTCCAGGGAGGAGTGCCCCTTGGAGGACACCTCCGCGTGGGTGTGGACGTCGATCGCGACGAGTTCCTCGACATTGAGGGTCGCCATGCTCAGGCCTCCGGGAACTTCGGGGCGGGGATGCCGACCGTCTGGAGTTCCGCGCCGACCGAGGTGGGCCACGCGGCGGCCAGGGTGTCGGGCGTCCAGCCGCCATCGGCGTAGGCCGCCTTGATCTCCTGCGGATGCGACCAGAGTGCCACCTTGTCGCCGCCGATGCCGATGGCCTGGCCGGTGATGCCGCGGGCGGCCTCCGAGGCGAGGAACGGGACCAGGGCCGCGCAGTCCTCGGGGGTGCCGAAGCCTTCGCCCTTGCGCAGGAAGTCCGGGAACGGCTGCCCGTTCTTCAGGGCCTCGACGTACGGCGCGAAGGCGGGGATGGTCTCGGTCATCGCGGTCGCGGCGACCGGCACGATCGCGTTGACGGTGATGTTCGCGCGGCCCAGCTCCATGGCCCAGGTGCGGGCGAACGCGGCGATGCCGGCCTTGGCGGCGGCGTAGTTCGTCTGGCCGAAGTTGCCACGCTGGCCGGCCGGGGAGCCGACCAGGATCAGCGTGCCGCCCTCGCCCTGCTCGCGCATCCGTACGGCGGCGGCGCGGGCGCAGGTGAAGGTGCCCTTGAGGTGGGTGGCGATCACCGCGTCGAAGTCGTCGTCGGTCATCTTCCACAGGACCTTGTCGCGCAGGATGCCCGCGTTGGTGACCAGGATGTCGAGCCGCCCGAACTCCTCGACCGCCCGGTTCACGAGCCGGTCGGCGGCCTCGGTGGTGCCGACGGCGACGACCTCGGCGACGGCCTTGCCGCCCGCCTCGACGATCGACTTCACGGCCTGCTCGGCCACGGCCTCGTCGACGTCGTTGACGACCACGCGGGCGCCGTGGGCGGCCAGGGCGTGCGCGTAGGCGAGACCGAGGCCCCGGCCGCTGCCGGTGACGACGGCGACCTTTCCGGTGAGATCTGTGGTGGACACGAGCGAGTCCCTTCACGAGCGGATGCGGGGGTGAGTGCCGGATGGTGCGGCTCCGAGATCGAAGCTAAGAGCAATAATTGTTGACGTCAATAGTTGTTGATGACCTCGGGGTGCGGCATGCTGAAATCTCCCTCACGACGCACCACCCCGTCCGAGACAGATCACAGACCGAGTCCAGGGAGCCCGCCATCACCCGCCAGCACGCCATGAACCCGAATCCCATCGACGCGGACGAGCCGTGGATGCGCGGGCTGCACGCGGACACGGGCTACCTCCTGTACCGCCTGGGCCTGCGCTCCGGACAGTTGTTCAACACGTCCCTCCAGGAGTCGGGGCTGCGCCTGCGCCACTACGCGGTGCTGCGCTTCCTCGCCGGCGCCGACGGCGCGCTCCAGCGCGAGCTGAGCACCCGCCTCGGCTACGACCCGAGCGCGATCGTCGGTCTGGTCGACGACCTGGAGAAGCTGGGCTTCGCGGAGCGCCGCCCCTCCCCCGACGACCGCCGCAGCCGGATCGTCGTCCTCACCGAGGACGGCCGCGGATTCCTGCGCGACACCGACGAGGCGGGCCTGCGCGTGACGAACGAGCTGCTGGGCCCCCTCGACCCCGCCGAACGCCAGACGCTGCACGATCTCCTGCTGCGCGTCGCCGAGGACGGACTGACCTGACGAGGACCGGATGACCGCCACGACCACCACCCGCTCCGCGCCCGACCGGCTCCTGGCCGTGCTCGCCGCGTTCGACCACGAGCACACGGCGCTGTCCCTGACCGACATCAGCCGCCGGGCCGGTCTGACGCTGACCACCGCGCACCGCCTGGTGGCCGCCCTGACCTCGTGGGGTGCCCTGGAGCGGGACGGCGCCGGCGTCTACCACGTCGGACTGCGACTGTGGGAGGTCGCGGCGCTCGCACCGCGCGGTCTCGCGCTCAGGCAGATCGCGCTGCCGTACCTGGAGGACCTGTACGAAGCCACGCACGAGAACGTGCAGCTGGCGGTGCGGGACGGAGCGGAGGTCGTCTACACCGAGTGGCTCTCCGGGCGGTCGGCGGTCGGCGTGCACATCCGCGTCGGCGCGCGCTGGCCACTGCACGCCACGGGCGTCGGACTCGCGCTGCTGGCGCACTGCGCCCCGGAGGTCCAGGACCGGTACTGCGCGGGCCCCCTCGCGTCCTTCACCCCCTACACCATCACCGACGGCGAGCGGTTGCGCCGGGTGCTGGCCGAAGTACGGCGCACCGACGTGGCGGTGAGCAGCCGTCAGGTCACCGAGGACGCCCTGTCGGTGGCCGCGCCGGTGCACGGGGCGGGCGGTACGGTGGTCGCCGCCGTGTCGGTCGTCGTACCGCAGGCCGACGCACAGGTACCGGTGCTGATCCCCGCGGTGCGGATGGCGGCGCGCGGGATCTCACGGGCGTTGGGGTGGCAGCCGGGCACGGCCTGAACCGCGGGTCCGGCGCGGCCCGCACCCGCCCCGTCGACTCTGCCGGTGCACCGGGCGATCACCGGCTCAGGTACCGCGAAGACAGTCCTGCCGCGTCAGCTTCTCGTACGTGACGGACACCGGCGCCACCCGGACGCGGAACGCGTAGCAGTACCAGACGGCCGATGTCTCCCCCTCCAGCCGCACGAGCGCGGTCAGCCGGCCCTCGGCGTTCTCCTGGTCCTGGAGCCTGACGCCGCCGGTGCGCCACACCTCGGCGTCGCCGGCCGCGTCGAGTCCGTCGCGGGCGACGGTGGCGCGCAGCTCGGCGACGACGTCCGGGGCGACCTCCTCGGGTGCGCGGTAGCCGACGTGGGGCAGCTTCAGGCAGTCCTCGTAGGGGAGTTCACGCGCGGAGACGTCCGGCGGGTCGGCACGGAAGCGGTAGCAGCCGTCGGCCGTGGTGCCGCCCACCATCCAGCCCGGCGCCGCCCCGTGGAACCGGGCCGTCACGGTGACCGTGCGCCCCTGCCGCCGTACGTCGCCGCCCGGCATCGGCTTGCCGAGGCCCCGGGCGATCTCCGTGCCCAGCAGGGTGCCGTCTGCCGCGGAGGCGGCCAGCCGCTCCCGCACGGCCTCCGCGGCCCCCTTCATCTGGGCACGCGCCTGCGCCTCGTTGTCGTTCTCGGTGTCCACGGCCCACCACCAGAAGCCACCGGCCAGCAGC
The DNA here is from genome assembly GCF_042888465.1 of Streptomyces sp. NPDC002888. Classification (NCBI taxonomy): domain Bacteria; kingdom Bacillati; phylum Actinomycetota; class Actinomycetes; order Kitasatosporales; family Streptomycetaceae; genus Streptomyces; species Streptomyces sp. NPDC002888. Next base: position 24,200 of record NZ_JBIAPU010000001.1, read on the forward strand.
GCGACGAGCGCAACGAAGCCCAGCAGCACGGTCACGCAGCAGTCCGCCCCGTTCCGTCCCCCGTCAGTCCCCATGGCGCAAGGCTCTCCCGCGACGGCGGACGGGCCGGGTCCCGTGTCCGACACGTGATCGAACAGCAACCAGCCAACCGCCCCCACCGCTCCTTGCGGTGGGGGCGGAGGCACGAGCTCTGAACCTGACCTCCTATTCGGTGCGCAGGGCCGTGGCGGTTCGGGCCCTGGCGGCCCAGCCGGCGGGCAGGAACGCACCCAGGGTGGCGATGAGCAGGCCGCCGAGTGCGAGCGGGAGCAGTTCGGCCCCGTGGTAGACGGCGATGACGGAGTCGGGGAGGCGGAGCCCCACGCTGTCGCCCATCGCGGGCATGACCCAGCCGTGCAGGGCCACGCCGAGCGGCACGCCCAGAGCGCCCGCGACCAGTCCGGTCACGACGACCGAGGTGAGGACCATCGCGAGGGTCTGCCGGGGGGTCATGCCGAGCGCCTTGTGGACTCCGATCTCCCGGACGCGTTCGCGGGTGTCGAGCAGCACGCCGTTGAGCACGCCGAGCGCGGCGACGGCGACGAGCATCAGCGTGAGGATCGCGGACAGCGCGTTGAGCGTGAGGACCATGTCGCTGCCGGCGCCGAGCCCGCCGGCCAGAGCGGTGGCCCCCAGCGGTGCCAGATCCCTGTTCAGCGCGTCGACGTAGCCGGTCACGTCGGTGCCTGACGTGAGCGCGATGTGATGGCTCGTCTCCGTCAGGTCGGGATGTGCGGCCGTGAGGGTCGAGGCGTCGGTGAAGACCTGCATGCCGTCGTTACGGGGGTCGAGGACCTCACCGACGATCCGGACCGTGACCGGCTCGGCCAGGCCGTTCAGGGTGACGGTGTCGCCGATGCGGGTGCCGGTGGCGGCCAGGAAGGGGGTCGGGACGACGGCCTCGCCGGGCCTGTCGATCCAGCGGCCCGAGACCAACGCGAAGCCGCCCCAGGAGGCGTCGCCGGTGAAGGCGTTCACGTCGATGGTGCCGGTCAGGCCGGACACGGTCGCCCGTACCGTCGCGGCGCTGTAGTACTTCCCGGTTCCGGCGGCGGCCTCGATGGCCGCGGCGACCGCGGCGGGATCGGCCTTGGGCTGCTTCCCGGGGCCAGGGCCTTGTGGGCCTTGGGGTCCGAAGTCCGGCAAGGGCGCGGGCACGACGACATCGGCGGCGTCGTGGGCCTTGGCCTTCATCACCTGGCCGAGCGAGGCGCCCATTCCCACCGTGAACGTGACGGCGATGGCACCGAACAGGATCGCCGTGCCCATGGCCAGCGCGCGGGCGGGCCGCGCGAAGGGCCGGGCCAGGCCCAGGGCGACCGGCTGCGGCAACGGCAGCCGTCCGGCCAGGCGGGCCGCCCACCGGCCGCGCCCCGCCGAAGCGGTACGCCCGACAGCGAACGCATCGACCGTACGCAGCCGGCCGGCCCGCCAGGCACTCGCCCACGCGGTCGCCGCCACCAGGCCGAGCACCCCGGCGATCACCGCCAGGTCGACCCAGGGGGCGACGGTCGGGGACGAGGTGCCGTAGACCTCCCCGGTCTCGGCCAGTACGGGGACGGCGAGCAGGTGGCCGGCGAGGACACCGAGGGCCGTGCCGGCGGCGGCCGGGATCAGCGCCTGGCCCACGTAGGCCCGCACGACCTGGGCCGGGGTGAGGCCGACAGCCTTGAGGATGCCGATGCGGCGCGTTCCCGTGCCGACGGCCGACGCGACGACGTTGCCGACGATGAGCACCGACATGACCAGGCCCAGTGCGCCGAACGCGATGAGGAACGGGACGTAGACGGCGGTGTCGCGCTCGGCGCTCTTCTTGACGGTGAGCCAGGACTGTTCGCCGACGGCCGTTCCCGGCGGCAGGGATTCCGTCACGGCCTTGCCGCCCGCCGAGATCTGCGCGGCGGTGCCCGCGTCGGTGAAGCGGTAGAGCATCTGGTAGCCGCCGCTGCCGAGCGCGGTGAGTGCCGGCATCTGGGACGGAACCACCCAGGCGTCAGCGGTCTGCGTGACCGAGCGGGCCACACCGACCACCGTCACTGTCGGACCGCCGGGCAGATCGGGGAAGGCGAGCTTCATGCCCATGGTCGGGAAGAGCGAGGAGTTGGCGGACAGCACGATCTCGCCGGAGCGCGTGGGCCACCGCCCGTCGAGCAGTGCCACCTCGTCCACGTCCCGGCCGGGATCGCCCCGGCCGACCACGGTCATCGGCCCCCCGGGGCCCGCCCCGTCCGACCGCGGGGTGACCGTCGCCGTACGGAACGGCCCGGCTGCGGCGCTCACCCCTTCGGCGTCCTTGGACTTCGACAGCTGCCCGGCGCTCGCCTTGCCCGCGTCGAACTCTACGGACAGATGCGCGCCGTGCTGCCTCGCGAAGGCGTCGTCGAAGGGCGCGCCGGAAACCACGAGCAGCGATCCGCCGAGGACGGAGGCGGCCACCGCCATCATCGTGGCGAGCCCGATCACCAGCGTCTGCACCCGGCGTCGTCCCACCCCCGAGCGCACCACCTTGCCGAGCGCGCTCATCGGACGGCCTCCGGGGCGACGGCCCGCGACCGGACGTCTTCGGTGATCCGGCCGTCGGCGATCCGGACCGTACGGTTCGTGCAGGACCGGGCCAGAGCCAGGTCGTGGGTGACCACGACGATGGTCTGGCCCTCGGCATTGAGGCCGGTGAGCAGCCTGCTGACGTCCTGTCCGGCGGCCGTGTCCAGGGCCCCGGTCGGCTCGTCGGCCAGGAGCAGCGGCGGCCGGTTCATCAACGCCCGGGCCACCGCGACGCGTTGCCGCTCGCCGCCGGACAGCCGCGTCGGGTAGGCGCGGGCGTGCCGGTCGATGCCCAGCAGTTCCAGGAGTTCCACCGCCCGGCGGGCTGCCTCGCCACGTGCCATGCCCGCGAGGCGCGCGGGCAGGACGACATTGTCGGTGACGGTCAGATCGTCGAGCAGGTTGAAGAACTGGAAGATCATGCCGATCTTCGACCGCCGGTAGAGCGCCGATCCGGCTTCGCCCAGCCGGTCCACCCGCACCCCGTCCACGGTGACGGTCCCCGTATCGGGCCGGTCCAGACCCGCGATCAGATTGAGCAGCGTGGACTTGCCGCTGCCGGAAGGGCCGAGGATCGCGACGGCCTCGCCGGGCTGCACGGTCAGCGACGCCGCGTGCAGGGCGGGCGGGCCGTCGTCGTATCGGCGGCTCACCTCGCGCAGTTCGATCACCGGCATGGTCATGAAAGGCTCCTTGGGTACGGGCAGTTGGCTGCGTGAACGCTAGGAGCGGGCCCGGCCCGCGCGCGTCGGCCGCCCGGCCCCATTCCGGTACCGCGCTGGGATGAGCCCCAAAAACGTCATCCCTGCGATGTAGGCGGGTGATGTATCCGGTGCGGCGGGAATGACCACCGGGACGGACTCCGCGGGTCCGTTGCGGCGGCGACAATGAACCGGTGATGGACGTAGGTACGACGCTGGAGCGGCTGCGGGAAGCCGCCCGCCGGACGGTCCGCGACGCCGGGCTTCCGAGCGGTCCGCCGCTGCGGCCCACCCGGCGCGCCTGGCAGTTCGACGCGCTGGTGGCACTGGCACTCGGAATCGCCACCGTCTACTACGGCATCGACAACGCCAATAACGTCGTAGTGCGTGAGATCGCACCCGGCGTGGAGCGCGTCGTGCCGCGCCCGTCCGGCCCCGGCGGAATGGCCTTCATGGTGACCCTCGCGGTCATCGCCTCGAGTGCCCTGGCGCTGCGCCGCCGCTACCCGCTCGCTGTGCTGTGCGTCGTGACGGCCGCGACGCTGGCGACACCGCAGAGCGTCCTGCGGCTGACCTTCTACGCGTTCGTCATCGCCGTCTACAGCGCGGCCGTGTTCAGCCCGTACCGGGTGGCGACCCTGGCGGCGCTGCCGGTGTCGGTCGTCCTGGTCGGCACCTCGGGGAACTCGGTGACACCGATCGTCCCCAACGAATACATCGCTCTTCTGATCCTGGTCCCGATGGCCGTGGCCGCCGTCGGCCTGCGTACCTGGAAACTCCGGACCGACGAGGGCCGCACCCGGCTCTCCGCCCTGGAACGCGAACAGGCCGAGGCGCTGCGCCGGGCCGTCGAGCACGAGCGGGCCAGGATCGCCCGCGAACTGCACGACGTCGTCACGCACAACGTCAGCGTGATGATCATCCAGGCGGGCGCCGCCCGCAAGATCATGAAAACCTCCCCCGAGCAGGCCGGCGAGGCGCTGCTCGCCGTCGAGGCGGGCGGACGGGCGGCCATGACCGAGCTGCGCCACGTCATGGGGCTGCTCACCATGGCCGACGAGGGCGAGGGGACGGACAAAGGTGCGGACCTGGCCGATACGGCGGCGGAGCTGGCCCCGCAACCCGGCCTGGACCAGCTGGAAACGCTGGTCGGGCGGGTCCGGGACACCGGACTGCCCGTCGACCTGACCGTGGCCGGCCCGCCCCGTCCCCTCCCGCCCGGCCTCGAACTCGCCGCCTACCGCGTGGTTCAGGAAGCCCTGACCAACACCGTGAAGCACGCGTCCGGCGCCACCGCCGCCGTGACCGTCGAATACGGCCCGCAGCGGCTCCGGGTGGAAGTCACCGACACCGGTGGAAACCCGGGCGCGGGCGCGCCCACCGGCAACGGCCGGGGCCTGATCGGCCTGCGGGAGCGCCTCGCCGTCCACGACGGAACCCTGAACACCGGCCGGCGCCTGACCGGCGGCTACCGTGTGGAGGCCCTGATCCCCTTGGAGACACCGTGACCGAGCCCCTGCGTGTGCTCCTCGCCGACGACCAGACCCTGGTCCGCACCGGATTCCGGTTGATCCTCGGCGCCGACGGCATCGACGTCGTCGCCGAGGCGACCAACGGAACCGAAGCGGTCGAGGCCGCCCGCCGCACCCGTCCCGACGTGGTCCTGATGGACGTCCGGATGCCCGAGATGGACGGCCTGGAGGCCACCCGCCGTATCCTCACCGGCGCCTCCGACAAACCCCGCGTCATCATCCTGACCACCTTCGACCTCGACCGATACGTCTACGCGGCACTGTCCGCCGGGGCCAGCGGCTTCCTCCTCAAGGACGTCACCCCCGAGCATCTGACCGCGGCCGTCCGCACGGTCCGTACCGGCGACGCTCTCCTCGCGCCTGCCATCACCCGCCGCCTCGTGCAACGGTTCGCCCAGAGCGGCGGCGACACCGCCGCCCTCCACCACGACCTCGCCTCGCTCACGCCGCGCGAACTGGAGGTCCTCGGCCTGCTGGCCCGCGGACTGAGCAACGCCGAACTCGCCACCCGCCTCCACCTGGCCGAGGCGACCGTCAAGACGCACGTCGCCCGCATCCTCGCCAAGCTCGGACTCCGTGACCGTGTCCAGGCCGTCATCCTCGCCTACGAGACAGGACTGGTCAGCGCCGGCGCACACGAGGCCGCCCGGCAGTCCACCGAGGAGACGTAGACCGAAGCCGCAGCTCAAGAGATGACGACACAGCCGTCGTCCGCTGAGCGCAAGGGTCGACCGGCACCTGTCGGCCGCGGTCTTCACCGGGTGAACCGCCGTGCCCCAGAACGACATTCTCTGCTTCACCTCTTGACGACCGGGATGGCTGAGAGCACATTGGGCGCACTTTGAGAGCGCTCTCAAAGACTCTCGAAGGGCTGTCCCAGGCACCCGCGCACCCCACTCCGTACCCGAGAGGCATCCCCCCCATGAGTGAAACCTCCGGCATACCCCGCAGACGGCGCCCCCTGAGGCGGGCGCTCGTCGCCGTGATCGGCACCCTGGGCCTGGCGGCGGCCGCCGCCACCACCGCCGTCCTCCCCGCGAACGCCTCCGCGCCCACGCCCCCGTCGGGCTGGACCCAGGTCTTCCTGGACGACTTCAACGGCGCCGCGGGCACCGGCGTCAACACGGGCAACTGGCAGTACGCGACCGGGACTTCGTATCCGGGCGGCCCCGCCAACTGGGGCACCGGCGAGGTCGAGACGATGACCAACAGCACCAACAACGTCTCGCTCGACGGCAACGGCAACCTGCGTATCACCCCGCTGCGCGACGCGGCCGGCAAGTGGACCTCGGGCCGCATCGAGACCAACCGCACCGACTTCCAGCCCCCGTCCGGCGGCAGGCTGCGCGTCGAGGCGCGCCTGCAGATGCCCAACGTCACCGGCACCGCCGCCGAGGGCTACTGGCCGGCGTTCTGGATGCTGGGCGCGCCGTACCGGGGCAACTACCAGAACTGGCCGAGCGTCGGCGAGCTGGACATCATGGAGAACGTCCAGGGCCGCAACACGGTGTGGGCCACGATGCACTGCGGCACCAACCCGGGCGGTCCGTGCAACGAGACGTCCGGTATCGGCAACAACACCGCGTGCCCCAACACCACCTGCCAGTCCGGCTTCCACACCTACACCATGGAGTGGGACCGCTCGGTCAGCCCGGAGGCGATCCGCTTCTCCGTCGACGGCGTCACCTTCCACACCGTGACGGCCAACCAGGTCGACGCGACGACCTGGTCCAACGCCACCAACCACGGGTTCTTCGTCATCCTGAACGTGGCGATGGGCGGCGCCTTCCCGGACGCGTTCGGCGGCGGCCTGGACGGTGACACTCGCTCCGGCGTCCCGATGGTCGTGGACTATGTGCAGGTGCTCCAGTCGACGGGCGGTGGGGGCGGTACCACTCCCCCGCCGACCGGCAACCGCGACGCCTACAGCGCCGTCCAGGCCGAGTCCTACGACGGCCAGTCGGGCGTGAGCACCGAGTCGACGTCCGACACCGGCGGCGGCCAGGACATCGGCTCGCTGGCAGGCGGCGACTGGGCCCTCTTCAAGGGCGTCAACTTCGGCTCCAGCGCGGCCAAGCAGTTCTACGCCCGGGTGGCGAGCGGCGCGGCGGGCGGTGTCAGCGGGCTGGTCGAGGTCCGCCTGGACAATCGCACCAACGCCCCCGTCGGCAGCTTCTCCGTGGCCAACACGGGTGGTTGGCAGTCGTGGAAGACCGTCCCGGCGAACATCACCTCCGTGACCGGTACGCACGACGTGTATCTGACCTTCACCAGTGGCCAGCCGTCGGACTTCGTGAACGTCAACTGGTTCAACTTCGGTCACTGACACGGCGGTACACGGGTGCCCCGCGAGGAGGACCTCGCGGGGTCACTCGCGTCACCGGCCGGAAAAGAGACAGAACTCGTTGCCCTCGGGATCCCCCAGGACGACATGATCCGCATGCCGGCCGACGATGCTCGCGCCCAGCTCGCCCAACCGCTCGACCTCCCCCTCCAGATCCTCGGCACGCAGGTCCACGTGCACGCGGTTCTTCCCGCACTTGCCCTCCGGCACCCGCTGGAACCACAACCGCGGCCCGCCGTCCGCCGGTTCGACCAGCACGGTCGGATCGTCCTCGGTGCTGGTGATGCCGAGCGCGCGCAGGCGGGCGAGTTCGGTGTCGTCGTAGGGGGCGACGGCGTACCCCTCCAGGGCCGCGGCCCAGAAGCGGGCTGTCGCGGCGGGCCGAGCGCAGTCGAAGACGATGTCGTGAAGTCGCGCCACGCGGCCCATGATCCGCCCCCGTGGCGCACACGTCACCCCTGAACCGCGCGCCGGTTCACCGCAGCTCCGCCCGGAACGCCGCCGGCGTCAGGTCCGTGTGCTGGTGGAAGAACTTGGAGAAGTTCGCCGCGTCGGGGAAGCCGACCGCCGCGCCGACGCGGCCGATGGGCAGGGCCGTGTGGGCGAGGAGGCGTTTGGCCTCCAGGACGACCCGCTTGTCGATGAAGCCCTTGGGCGTCTCGCCGGTGGCGGCGCGGACCGCGCGGACGAGGGTGCGGCGGGAGTAACCGAGGGCGTCGGCGTAGGCGCTGACGCTGTGGTTGGTGGCGAATCCCTTCTCGACGGCGTCCCGGAAGAGGGTGAAGGTGGTGTCGGCCTGGCGGCGCTCCGCCTCGGCGGAGCGGGACGCGAGGTGTGACAGGCGCAGCAGGAACGCCGTGAGGGAGTGGCGCAGGACGGCGGTGTGCAGGCTCGGCGGCAGGGTCTCGGTGTCCTCGTACTCGCGTCTCAGCTGGGTGAGGGCCGCGCGCAGGGCGGCGAGGTGGGGCTCGTCGGGGTGGAGCAGGGGCGGCAGGTCGTAGCGGTACAGGCCGGTGGCCTCCACCGTGGCGCGGGGCAGGAAGCCGGGCTGCATGGTCAGGACGGTTCCGCGGTACTCGCTCGTGCGCGAGAAGCGGTGGACCTGGCCCGGGCGGATCCACAGCACGTCGCCGGCCGTGGCCTCGTACTCGGCGAAGTCGACCATGTGCCGGACCGGGCCGTCGCCGAACAGCATCACGACATGGAAGTCGATGCGGTGGACACGCTCGAGAGGGGCGTCGGCGTGCCAGGTGCGGTCGGTGCCCATCGGGCCGACCTGCATCCCCACGCCGCCGACGCTGAGACCGACCGGGAAGGGGAACGTTCTGATCGCGTTGGTGCCGCCGTCACCGTCCGCGGGTTGGATGGTTTCGTCCGCCATGTCCTTCTCGTGCCGCCTCAGGCCTGGTGTTGGTGTCCCACTTTCACCAAAGGCTGGCACACGGAGACCTACCACCGTAAAAGTCAGACTTTTAAGTTTGAACACGTCAGAGCAGCTTCCCCGCTCCCATCGAGGACTTCTTGAAGATGAGCACGCAGACGCCCGACAGCTTCGAGTGGACCGAACTCGACCGGCGTGCCGTCGACACCGCCCGCCTTCTGGCGGCGGATGCCGTACAGCAGGTCGGCAACGGCCACCCGGGCACCGCCATGGCCCTGGCCCCGGCGGCGTACACGATCTTTCAGAAGGTGATGCGCCATGACCCGGCCGACCCGGAGTGGACCGGCCGCGACCGGTTCGTGCTCTCCCCCGGCCACACCTCGCTGACCCTCTACACCCAGCTCTTCCTCGCCGGCTACGAGCTGGAGCTCGACGACCTGAGGGCGTTCCGGACGCACGGCTCGAAGACCCCCGGCCACCCCGAGTACGGGCACACCGCCGGCGTCGAGACCACCACGGGACCGCTCGGCCAGGGGGTCGCGAACGCGGTGGGCATGGCGATGGCCGCCCGCTACGAACGCGGCCTGTTCGACCCCGACGCCCCCGAGGGCACCTCCCCCTTCGACCACACCATCTGGGCGATCGTCTCCGACGGCGACCTCCAGGAGGGCGTCTCCGCCGAGGCGTCCTCCCTGGCCGGGCACCAGCAGCTCGGCAACCTGGTCTTCCTCTACGACGACAACCACATCTCCATCGAGGGCGACACCGCCACCGCGTTCTCCGAGGACGTGCTGAAGCGGTACGAGGCGTACGGCTGGCACGTGCAGCGGATCGAGCCGGCGGAGAACGGCGACGTCGACGTGCACGCGCTGCACGCCGCCCTGAAGGCGGCGCGGGCCGAGACCGGGCGCCCCTCGATCGTCGCGATGCGCACGATCATCGCCTGGCCCGCCCCGAACGCGCAGAACACCGAGGCCTCGCACGGCTCCGCGCTCGGCGAGGACGAGGTCGCCGCCACCAAGCGCGTCCTCGGCTTCGACCCCGCGCAGAGCTTCCAGGTCGCCGACGACGTCCTCGCCCACACCCGGACGGCCCTGGACCGGGGCGCCGAGGCGCACAACGTCTGGGACAAGCGGATCGCCGAGTGGCGCGCCGCAAGCCCGGAGCGCGCCGAGGTGTTCGACCGGGTCGTCGCCGGTCAGCTCCCCGAGGGCTGGGAGGACGCCCTGCCGGTGTTCGAGGAGGGCCAGTCCCTCGCGACCCGCGCCGCCTCCGGCAAGGTGCTCCAGTCGCTCGGCGCCGTGATCCCCGAGCTGTGGGGCGGCTCCGCCGACCTCGCCGGTTCGAACAACACCACCATCGACAAGACGTCGTCGTTCCTGCCGAGGGGCAACCCGCTGCCCGAGGCCGACCCGTACGGCCGAACGATCCACTTCGGCATCCGTGAGTTCTCGATGGCCGCGGAGATGAACGGCATCGCCCTGCACGGCAACACCCGTATCTACGGCGGTACGTTCCTGGTCTTCTCCGACTACATGCGCAACGCCGTGCGGATGTCGGCCCTGATGCAGCTGCCGGTGACGTACGTGTGGACGCACGACTCCATCGGCCTCGGCGAGGACGGCCCCACCCACCAGCCGGTCGAGCATCTGGCCGCCCTGCGGGCCATTCCCGGTCTGAACGTGGTCCGTCCGGCCGACGCCAACGAGACCGCGATCGCGTGGGCGGAGATCCTCAGGCGGCACTCCACCGACCCGGCCCCGCACGGCCTCGCCCTCACCCGTCAGGGTGTACCGACCTACGCGCCGAACCCGGACGCCGCGCGCGGCGGGTACGTGCTGAAGGACTCCTCCGGCGAGACCCCGGACGTCGTCCTGATCGCCACCGGTTCCGAGGTCCGGCTCGCCGTCGCGGCCCGCGAGGCGCTGGAGGCCGAGGGGATCGGCACCCGTGTGGTGTCGATGCCGTCGGTGGAGTGGTTCGAGGAGCAGCCGCGTGCTTACCGCGAGAGCGTCCTTCCACCGTCCGTGCGGGCCCGCGTCGCAGTCGAGGCCGGGATCGGTCTGACGTGGTACCGGTTCACAGGAGACGCCGGACGCATCGTCTCCCTCGAACACTTCGGTGCCTCCGCCGACGCGAAGGTGCTGTTCGCCGAGTTCGGCTTCACCCCCGAGAACGTCGTCGCCGCAGCCCGGGATTCCCTGGCCGCCGCGCGTGGTTGATCCGACCGCCAGAAAGAAGATGATCACTGTGAGCGAAGCAACCGCGAACGCGGGAGCACTGAAGCGCCTGTCCGACGAGGGCGTCTCGATCTGGTTGGACGACCTGTCCCGCAGGCGCATCGAGTCCGGCAACCTCGCCGAACTCGTCGAGACCAGGAACGTGGTGGGTGTCACCACCAACCCGTCCATCTTCCAGGCCGCGATCGGCTCGGGTGAGGGCTACGAGGAGCAGCTCGCCGACCTCGCCGCGCGGAGCGTGACGGTCGACGAGGCCGTCCGGATGATGACGACCGCCGACGTGCGTGCCGCCGCCGATGTGCTGCATTCCGTCTACACCGCGACCGACGGCCGCGACGGCCGGGTCTCCATCGAGGTCGACCCCCGCCTCGCCCACCACACCGCGGCCACGATCGCCGAGGCCAAGCAGCTCGCCTGGCTCGTCGACCGCCCCAACGTGATGATCAAGATTCCGGCGACGAAGGCGGGCCTGCCGGCCATCACCGAGGTCGTCGGCCTCGGCATCAGCGTCAACGTCACGCTGATCTTCTCCCTGGAGCGCTACAGCGAGGTCATGGACGCCTACCTCGCCGGCCTGGAGAAGGCACGGGCGGCCGGCCTCGACCTGTCCCGCATCCACTCCGTGGCCTCCTTCTTCGTCTCCCGCGTCGACTCCGAGATCGACAAGCGGCTCACCGTCCTCGGCACGGACGAGGCCCTCGCGCTGAAGGGCAGGGCCGCGCTGGCCAACGCCCGGCTCGCCTACGAGGCGTACGAGGCCGTGTTCGGCTTTGCCGACAGTTCGACACAGCCCGGTGCGCGCTGGACCGCCCTCGCCGGGGCGAAGGCCAACAAGCAGCGCCCGCTGTGGGCCTCGACCGGCGTGAAGGACCCGGCGTACAAGGACACCCTGTACGTGGACGAGCTGGTCGCGCCCGGCACGGTCAACACCATGCCGGAGGCCACCCTGAACGCCACCGCGGATCACGGGCGGATCACCGGGAACACGGTCACCGGCGGCTACGCCCAGGCCCGCGCGGACCTCGCCGCCGTGGAGCGGCTCGGCATCTCCTACGACGAGGTCGTGCAGCGCCTGGAGGACGAGGGCGTAGCCAAGTTCGAGGCGGCCTGGGACGACCTGCTGGCCGCCGTGACGAAGGCACTGGACAGCAAGGGAGTTGAGGGGGAATGACCTCCGACTGGACCAACCCGCTCCGCGACGAGCGCGACCGGCGGCTGCCGCGGATCGCCGGTCCGTCCGGGCTCGTCATCTTCGGCGTCACCGGCGACCTGTCCCGCAAGAAGCTGATGCCGGCCGTCTACGACCTGGCCAACCGCGGTCTGCTGCCGCCGGGCTTCTCCCTGGTGGGCTTCGCCCGCCGCGACTGGGAGGACCAGGACTTCGCGCAGGTCGTCCACGACGCCGTCCGCGAGCACGCGCGCACCGAGTTCCGCGAGGAGGTCTGGCAGCAGCTCGCCGAGGGCATGCGGTTCATCCCCGGCGACTTCGACGACGACACGGCGTTCAAGTCGCTGCGCCAGACGGTGGACGACCTCGACGCGGCCCGCGGCACCAGTGGCAACTACGCCTTCTATCTCTCCGTACCGCCGAAGTTCTTCCCCAAGGTCGTCCAGCAACTGAAGAAGCACGGGCTGGCGAAGGCCCGGGAGGGGTCCTGGCGGCGCGCGGTCATCGAGAAGCCGTTCGGGCGCGACCTGACGAGCGCGCGTGAGCTGAACGCGATCGTGCACGACGTGTTCGAGCCGGACCAGGTGTTCCGCATCGACCACTACCTGGGCAAGGAGACCGTCCAGAACATCCTGGCGCTGCGCTTCGCCAACGAGATGTACGAGCCGATCTGGAACCGGTCGTACGTCGACCACATCCAGATCACGATGGCCGAGGACATCGGCATCGGCGGCCGCGCCGGCTACTACGACGGCATCGGCGCCGCCCGTGACGTCATCCAGAACCACCTCCTGCAGCTGATGGCGCTCACCGCGATGGAGGAACCCATCGCCTTCGACGCCGAGGCGCTGCTCACGGAGAAGCTCAAGGTGCTGAAGTCCGTGCGGCTGCCGGAGAACCTGGGCGAGCACACCGTCCTCGCGCAGTACGCGGAGGGCTGGCAGGGCGGCGAGAAGGTGGCCGGCTACCTCCAGGAGGAGGGCATCGACCCGGCCTCCGGGACCGACACCTACGCGGCGATCAAGCTGGAGGTGGACAACCGCCGCTGGGCGGGCGTGCCCTTCTACCTGCGCACCGGCAAGCGGCTGGGCCGCCGGGTCACCGAGATCGCGGTGGTCTTCAAGCGGGCCCCGCACTCCCCCTTCGACTCCACCGCCACGGAGGAGCTCGGGCAGAACGCGATCGTCTTCCGCGTCCAGCCCGACGAGGGCATGACGGTCCGTTTCGGTTCGAAGGTGCCGGGCACCTCGATGGAGATCAGGGACGTGTCGATGGACTTCGCCTACGGCGAGTCCTTCACCGAGTCCAGCCCGGAGGCGTACGAGCGGCTCATCCTGGACGTGCTGCTCGGCGACGCCAACCTGTTCCCCCGCCACCAGGAAGTGGAAGAGTCCTGGAAGATCCTCGATCCGATCGAGGAGTACTGGGCGACACACGGCAGGCCCGCGCAGTACCCCTCGGGCAGCTGGGGACCCGGGGAAGCGGACGAGATGCTCGCACGAGACGGACGGAGCTGGCGCAGGCCATGAAGATCGACCTGACCGACACCACGGCAAGCAAGATCAACAAGGCGCTGGTGCAGGGGCGCCGCGCCATCGGCACCCCCGCCGTGGGCATGGTCCTGACGATGGTGATCGTCACGGACGAGGAGAACGCCTACGACGCGATCAAGGCCGCCGAGGCGGCCTCGCACGAGCACCCCTCGCGCACCCTGGTCGTCATCAAGCGGCAGGCCCGCACCCCGCGCGACCGGACCCGCTCGCACCTGGACGCGGAGGTGCGCGTGGGCGCCGACGCGGGCACCGGCGAGACGGTCATCCTGCGGACGTACGGCGAGGTGTCCGACCACGCCGACTCCGTGGTGCTGCCGCTGCTGCTGCCGGACGCGCCGGTGGTCGTGTGGTGGCCGGTGGACGCGCCCGAGGTGCCCTCGAAGGACCCGCTGGGCGCGCTGGCGCAGCGCAGGATCACCGACCTGTACGCGGTGGACAACGCGATCGACGTGCTGCGGTCGCGGGTGCGCTCGTACGCGCCGGGTGACACCGACCTGGCCTGGACCCGGCTGACGCCGTGGCGCTCGATGCTGGCCGCGGCCCTGGACCAGGCCCGCGCGAGGATCATCTCGGCGGCGGTGGAGGCCGAGGCCGAGAACCCGGCCGCCGAGCTGCTCGCGCGCTGGCTGGAGGCCCGTCTCGGCGTCAGGGTCGACCGGGTCGTCACCGCGGGCCCGGTCGTCACGGCCGTGCGCCTGGGCACCGAGAACGGCGAGATCGTCATCGACCGCCCCGAGGGCCCGCTCGCCACGCTCTCGCTGCCGCACCAGCCCCCGCGCACCCTCGCGCTGAAGGTCCGCACCACCTCCGAACTCATCGCCGAGGAGCTCAGGCGCCTCGACGCCGACGAGATGTACGCCGTCGCCCTGCGCGGCGAGGGCACCAAGGAGACCGTCTGAGATGTCCGAGACACCCCTGCTCACCCGGCGGCCCGAGTGGACCGCCCTGGAGGACCACCGCGCCGGGTGGAAGGCGCATCTGCGGGAGCTGTTCGCGACGGACCCCTCACGCGCGGAGCGGTACGTGGTGCGCGTCGGTGACCTGCGCATCGACTACTCCAAGCACCTCGTCACCGACGAGACACTCGCCCTGCTCCAGGAACTGGCCACCGCCACCGACGTGTTCGGGCTGCGCGACGCCATGTTCCGCGGCGAGAAGATCAACATCACCGAGGACCGCGCCGTGCTGCACACCGCGCTGCGCGCCCCGCGCGACGCGGTGATCGAGGTCGACGGCGAGAACGTGGTCCCGGGGGTCCACGCGGTGCTCGACAGGATGAGCGACTTCGCTCAGCGTGTCCGCTCCGGCGAGTGGACCGGCCACACGGGCCGGCGCATCCGCAACGTCGTCAACATCGGCATCGGCGGCTCCGACCTGGGCCCGGCGATGGCGTACGAGACGCTTCGGGCGCACACCGACCGGTCGCTGACCTTCCGGTTCGTCTCGAACGTCGACGGCGCCGACCTCCACGAGGCGGTACGGGACCTGGACCCGGCGGAGACGCTGTTCATCGTCGCCTCCAAGACCTTCACCACGATCGAGACGATCACCAACGCCACCTCGGCCCGCTCCTGGCTGCTGAACGGCCCCGGCGGCCTCGGCGAGGAGAAGGCGGTCGCCCAGCACTTCGTGGCGCTGTCGACGAACGCCGAGAAGGTCGCCGGGTTCGGCATCGACGTGGACAACATGTTCGAGTTCTGGGACTGGGTCGGAGGCCGCTACTCCTACGACTCCGCCATCGGCCTGTCCCTGATGATCGCCATCGGCCCGGACCGCTTCCGCGAGATGCTCGACGGCTTCCGCATCGTCGACGAGCACTTCCGCAACGCCCGCGCCGAGGCCAACGCGCCCGTTCTGATGGGCCTGTTGGGCGTCTGGTACGACAACTTCCTCGACGCGCAGACGCACGCCGTGCTGCCGTACAGCCACTACCTGTCGAAGTTCACCGCGTATCTCCAGCAGCTGGACATGGAGTCCAACGGCAAGTCGGTGGACCGTGACGGCAATCCCGTGGAGTGGCAGACCGGTCCGGTGGTGTGGGGCACGCCCGGCACCAACGGGCAGCACGCCTACTACCAGTTGATCCACCAGGGCACGAAGCTCATCCCGGCCGACCTCATCGGCTTCGCCCGCCCCGTCGCCGAGATGAGCGACGAACTCAGGGCGCAGCACGACCTGTTGATGGCCAACCTGTTCGCCCAGGGGCAGGCGCTCGCCTTCGGCAAGACCGCCGAGGAGGTGCGCGCGGAGGGCGTGGCCGAGGAGCAGGTCGCGCACCGCACCTTCAAGGGCAACCACCCCACGACCACGATCCTCGCCCGCGAGCTCACCCCGTCGGTCCTCGGCCAGCTCATCGCCCTCTACGAGCACAAGGTGTTCGTCCAGGGCGCGATCTGGAACATCGACTCCTTCGACCAGTGGGGCGTGGAACTCGGCAAGGTCCTCGCCAAGCGCGTCGAACCCGCTCTCACCGAGGGCACTGACGTCCCCGGCCTCGACCCTTCCACCGCCGCCCTCGTGGCCGCCTACCGTGAACTCAAGGAAGTGAACTGACCATGCAGCTCGGTCTCATCGGCCTCGGCAAGATGGGCGGCAACATGCGCGAGCGCATCCGCCGCGCCGGCCACACCGTCATCGGCTACGACCGCAACCCCGAAGTCTCCGACGTGGCCAGCCTCGCCGAGCTGGTCGACAAGCTCGAAGCCCCCCGTGTCGTCTGGGTGATGGTCCCGGCCGGCGCCGCGACCCAGTCGGTCGTCGACGAACTCGGCGGGCTGCTCCAGTCCGGCGACACCGTCGTCGACGGCGGCAACTCCCGCTGGACGGACGACGAGAAGCACGCCGAGGAACTCGGCACCCGGGGCGTCGGCTTCGTCGACGCGGGCGTCTCCGGCGGCGTGTGGGGCCTGAAGAACGGCTACGCCCTGATGGTCGGCGGCGACAAGGAGCACGTCGACCGCCTCCAGCCGATCTTCGAGGCGCTCAAGCCGGAGGGCCCCTACGGCTACGTCCACGCCGGCAAGGTCGGCGCCGGGCACTTCTCCAAGATGGTCCACAACGGCATCGAGTACGCCATGATGCAGGCCTACGCCGAGGGCTGGGAGCTGCTGGAGAAGGTCGACTCCGTCACGGACGTGCGCGAGGTCTTCCGCTCCTGGCAGGACGGCACCGTCATCCGTTCCTGGCTGCTCGACCTCGCGGTCAACGCCCTCGACGAGGACGAGCACCTCGAGCGGCTGCGCGGGTACGCGCAGGACTCCGGCGAGGGCCGCTGGACCGTGGAGGCCGCCATCGACAACTCGGTGCCGCTACCGGCGATCACGGCGTCCCTCTTCACACGGTTCGCGTCCCGCCAGGAGGACTCGCCGCAGATGAAGATGATCGCCGCGCTGCGCAACCAGTTCGGCGGCCATGCCGTCGAGTCCACCAAGGAGTAGTCCGACCGTGGGGGATCTTCTTCTGGTCCGCCACGGCGAGACGGAGTGGAGCGTGTCGGGCCGGCACACCAGCTGGACCGACCTGCCCCTCACCCAGCACGGCGAGGAACAGGCCAAGTCCCTCGCTCCACTCCTGTCCGCCCGGACCTTCGCCCTGACACTCACCAGCCCACTGCACCGCGCGATCCGCACCGCCGAACTCGCGGGCCTCACCGGTGCCGTACCCGACCCCGACCTGCACGAGTGGGACTACGGCGGCTACGAGGGCATCACCACCGTCGACATCCACCGCGCCCGCCCCGACTGGGACCTGTGGACCCACGGCGTACCGCCGGGCCCGGACGGCCACCCCGGCGAGTCGCCCGAGGAGATCGGGCTGCGTGCCGACCGGGTGCTCGCCCGGGTGGACACCGCCCTCCCGGACGGCGACGTCGTCCTGGTCGCCCACGGCCACTTCCTACGGGTCCTGACGGCCCGTCGCCTCGGACTCCCGCCCGCCGAAGGGCGGTTGTTCCAGCTGGCGACCGCCACGGTGAGCCGACTGTCGACGGAACACGGACGGCCCGTGATCGCGGAGTGGAACACCAGACCGTGAGGCCGTGAGGCCGTGAACCACGGTCGTTGACGGGCCTCTTCGGCGCGGCGGTCTCCCAAGGACGGGAGACCGCCGCGCCACCCGCTCAGACCGCGGTCCGCTCCACGGGGATCCACAGCTCCGCGTCGGCCTGTGCGGCGTCCTGCGACAGCCGGGTGCGCAGGAGCTCCGGTCCCGGCCTGCTCTGGAACGGATTGGACGGGAACCACTGGGTGAAGACGTCCCGCCACAGGTACTGGAGCGCCTGCGGGAACGGCCCGGAGTTCTCGAAGACGGCCCATGTCCCCGCAGGGACGACGAGCTCGTCCAGGTCCTTGGGAGCCGGACCCGCGGTCACCACCGCGTGGTAGTAGTCGAGTTCGGTTCCCTCCGCCCGGCTCGGGTCGAGGTTGTCGCTGACGCCCAGGATGCCCTCCGGCTCCTGATCGGACAGCTCGCCGACTCGCCGTATCGTCTCCTTGTCGAGACCCCGGATGAACTCCGCGATCTGCGGGTTCAGCCCCTCATGGACGAGCGGGACCCGGACCTTCTTGCCGACCACACGGAACTGCTTTTTCTCCACGATCCGGTATCGCATACTGCTGCTCCCTTCGATGACGAGACGGAAGGACATCCGAGGCTGGGAGCACAGAGTGGCGCCGTTCCGCCGGGCCTCGCCCGGGCCCACACCGTGCATGGTGCGGAACGCGCGCGCGAACGCCTCCCCCGAGCCGTAGCCGTAGCGCACCGCGATCTCCAGGAGTGTCCGCTCCCCGGCGAGCACTTCGGCCCCCGCGACGGTGAGCCGCCTGCGCCGGACGTACTCCGACAGCGAGATCCCCGCCAGCGCGGAGAACAGCCGGCGGAAGTGGTACTCCGACGTCACCGCGATCCGCGCCAGCTCGGTCACCTCGATCCGCTGATCGAGATGCGACTCGATGTGTTCCAGGGCCTCGTTCAGCCGCTCCAGCACCTCGGTCTCCTTCCCTTACGCCCTTCACGTTAGGAAGGCCGCCCCCTGCCGGACCCGACATCCTGTGCCCGGTGTGATCGGGTGTGTTGACAGGCCAAGTCGATCACGTAAGAGTCCCCGCTGATGGAGATCAACGATCTGACCCCGGCCGAACAACGCGTCTGGCGCGCCTTCGCCACGGGTACGGAGGTCGACTTCCGTGACGCGGCCGACGACTGGGGCCCCGAACGGACCGTCCGGGCCGCGGTGTTGCGGGCGCTGCTCCTCAACGGGCCCCATGAGCCGGGGGAGATAGCGGCCCTCAAGATCAGGGGAGCGCGTATCACCGGCGCGTTGGAACTGCGGTACGCGGCGGTCGACAGCGTCATCCATCTGACCCACTGCCGCTTCGAGGCCGCCCCGGACTTCATCGGCGCCCACCTGCGCTACCTCAGCCTGCGCGACTCGGAGATGCCCGGTCTGTCGGTGACACGGGCCCGGATCGACGGCAGCCTGCGGCTGACGCGCTGCCGGTTCAGCGGGCCGGTGCGGCTCGACGGGGCGCAGATCGCGGGTGCTCTGTTCCTGGAGCGTGCGGAGGTCGACGTGGAGGCTCCCACGGCACCCACGCACCCCGTGCTGCAGCTCAACCAGGTCGGCGTCGACGACGACCTGTGCGCCCGGGGCCTGCGCGCACACGGTCTGGTCCGGCTCGACGGCGCCACCGTGGCCGGCTCACTCGACCTGGAGGACGCCGAGCTGAGCAACCCCGGCGCCCAGGTGCTCGAGGCGGAGGCTCTCGAGATCGGTGCCAACCTGCTGGGCCGACGGCTGCGCGCCCAGGGCCGGATCGACCTGCGCGGCGCCCGGATACCGGGCCGCGTGGATCTGCTGGACGCCCGCCTGTCCAACCCCGGCGGCACCGCCCTGCGGGCCAGCAGCTGCGTGATCGGCGAGTTCTGGCTGCGCCGGGGTCCGCAGGTCGAGGGGCTGCTGAACCTGCGCCGGGCCGAGATCAACCAGTTCGACGTGGAGCCGGAGATGCTGCCCGACCAGGTGCGGCTGCTCGACCTCACCTACACCTTCCTCACCCCGCACGAGCCCGCCGAGCGCCGGCTGCCGATGCTGGAGCGCGACGACGGCGGTTTCGACCCGCACGCCTACGAACAGGTGACGGCCGCGTACCGCCGGATCGGCGACGACCAGGCGGCCCGGCTCGTCCAACTCGCCAAGCAGCGCCGCCGCCGGTCCACGCTCCCCTGGTACGGCCGGATGTGGGGCCACCTCCAGGACGGGGCCGTCGGCTACGGCTTCCGCCCGCTGCGCGCCGCCGTCTGGCTGCTGTCCCTGCTCGCCGTCGGCTCGGTCGCGTACGCCACGCACCACCCGCCCGCGCTCAAGGCGTCCGAGGCGCCCCGCTTCGACCCGGTGTTCTACACCCTCGACCTGCTCCTGCCGGTGATCTCCTTCGGGCAGGAGGCCGCGTTCGCGCCGACCGGCTGGTACCAGACGCTGTCGTACGTCCTCATCGTCACCGGCTGGATCCTGGCCACGACGGTCGTCGCGGGCGTGACCAGGACCGTCAGCCGGCAGTGAGGCGGTGCGTCAGCGGGCCATGTGCTGGGCGGCCAGCCTCACCTGCGCGTTCGCGGCGCCGTAGCCCTGGTAGCTCCCGTCGCGCTGGACGAGTTCGAAGAAGACGCGGCCGACGGTGTGGGTGTAGCAGTGCCGGAACACCCCGTGCGCGTCCCGGTCGTAGAGGATGCCGAGTGCGCGGTACGTCTCCAACTCGCCCTCGGCGAACTCGAAGCGGGCCGCGAGGTCGTCGTAGTAGTTGGCGGGGATCGGAAGCAGGCGGCCGCCGGCCCCGGTGAAGCGGCGGGCCGCGGCGACCACGTCGTCGGTGGCCAGCGCGATGTGGCGGGCGTGCGCCGTGTCGTCACCGGGCGCCGCGCCGACCGTGAGCGGGATACGGACACTGCCGTCGGCGTTGGTGACCGCGCGGCTGCGCAGCAGACCGTACGGGTCGGCGACGTCCACGCTCTCCTGGGCGTCGAGCCCGAGCACACTGCGGTGGAAGAGGACGGCCTCGTCGTAGTGGTGCCAGGGCTGGGTGAGGGAGAGGTGGTCGATACGGACCGGGCTCGCGGCGGCAGCGGCGTCCGGGGCGGTGTCCTCGAAGTCCGCGCGCCAGTTGGACAGCCCGGGCCGGTCCGTCGCGCACAGGAAGAGTTCCGTGCCGTCGGGGGCTGCCACGGCGTCGAGGGGTGCGTCCTCGGGGGCGCGGCGGCGCGGCAGGACGGGGGCGAGGAGGGCCTCGGCGCGGCGGGCGGCGGCGGAGGGGTCCGGTGACTCCAGGCCGATCGCGGCGAGGCAGGTGCCGTCGACGGGGGTCCCCCCGCTCGAGCGGAGCCGAGAGTGGGCGAGGGCGGCCGGGCCGGTGTTGACCAGGACCCGGGCCTCGCCCTGCTCCCACAGCTCGACGGGCTTGCCGCGGTGGCGGGCGGTACGGGCGAAGCCGAGAGCGACGAGGAGGGCGGAGACGGGTGCGGCGTCGGGGGTGACCAGCTCGGCGAAGGCGACCCCGGTGGGGGCGGTGGGCGGGGGCAGCGCGGCGAGGCCGACCTCCTCCCCGAGGACGAGCAGCGAGCGGCGGGCGTCCACGGCGGTCGGGCCGGCCTCGGCCTGCCGGAACACGTCGTTGAAGACCTCCAGGGAGAGCGGTCCGTCGTAGCCGGTGCGCAGCACGTGCCGTACGAGCCCGGCGACGTCGAAGCCGCCCTGGCCGGGGAAGCACCGATGGTGGCGGCTCCACTGCAGGACGTCCATGGCGAGCAGCGGGGCGTCGGCCAACTGGAGGAAGAAGATCTTCTCGCCGGGGATGTCCGCGATACCTTCGAGATCCTTGGGTTCGGAGCTCCGGGAGAGGATGTGGAAGCTGTCCAGGCAGGTACCGAGCGCCGGGTGGCCGGCGGTGTCGACGATGCGCCAGGCATGGTCGTACGTGCTGACGTGCCGCCCCCAGGCGAGTGCCTCGTAGGCGACGCGGATGCCGAACTCCTGTGCCAGGTCGGCGAGTCGGCTCAGCTGCTCGGCGGCGAGGGCGTCGTCGTCGACAGCGAGCGGGTGGACGCTGGAGCAGACGAGGACGGTGTCCGCGCCGAGCCTGCGCATCAGCGCGAACTTGTGGCGGGCGCGCCGCAGGTTGCCGTCGAACTCCTCGGCGGGCACGGCCTCGATGTCGCGCATCGGCTGGTAGAGGTCGATGCCGAGGCCGAGGTCGGCGCAGCGGGCGCGGATCTCCTCCGGGGTGAGGGGGCTCGCGAGCAGGTCGTTCTCGAAGATCTCGACGCCGTCGAAGCCGGCCCGGGCGGCCGCGGTGAGCTTCTCGGTGAGGGATCCGCTCAGCGAGACGGTGGCGATGGACGTGCGCACCTCGGTACCTCTCTCTCCTCGGGTCTCTACTTGGGGGCCTTCACGGCCCCGGCCAGCTCGGCGAACGCGGCGAGCATCCGCGCGCTGTCGGGTTCCCGTCCGGTGAACAGACGGAACGCGTCGACGGCCTGGAAGACGGCCATGCCGCCGCCGTCGAGGGTGGCGCAGCCCAGCGCGCGGGCGGTGCGCAGCAGCTCGGTCTCCAGTGGCCGGTAGACCACCTCGGCGACCCACAGCCGGGGGTGCAGCAGTTCGGCGGACAGGGGCAGTCCGGGGTGGGCGGCCATTCCGGTGGGGGTCGCGTTGATGAGGCCGCCGGTGCCGTCGGCGTCGGCGAGCAGGCCGGGCAGGTGGTCGGGGCCCGCGGCGGCCGCCCGGCCGTCCCCGAAGCTGCTGTTCAGGGACGCGGCGAGGGCGGCGGCCCGCTCGGGCAGCGCGTCGACGACGGTGACCCGCTCGGCGCCGAGGGTGAGCGTGGCGTGCGCGACGGCCGCGCCCGCGCCGCCGGCGCCCAGCTGCACGACCCGCTCCAGCGGTACGTCGGGCAGGCCGCGCGCGAAGGAGGCGGCGAAGCCGGTGACGTCGGTGTTGTGGCCGACCGCGCGGCCGCCGTCGAACACCACGGTGTTGACCGCGCCGAGCGCCTCGGCCTGCGGGGAGAGGTCGTCGAGGTGCGGGATGACCAGCTGCTTGCAGGGGTGGGTGATGTTCAGCCCGTCGAAGCCCAGGTCCCGGGCGGCCCGCACCAGGTCGCCCACCGCCTCGGGCGGGACGCCCAGGGTGTCGATGTCGATCAGCCGGTAGAGGAGGCGCAGGCCTTGGTGGTCGGCCTCCCGCTGATGCAGCGCCGGGCTCAGCGAGGGGCCGATTCCGGAACCGATCAGCCCCACGAGATACGAGTCCTTGGGCACGTGGCCTCCCGAGCCGCTCAGCAATGTACGAACCAGTGAGTTAGTCATAGCAGCAGGCGCCGACCTCTGGGAACCCCCTGCCGGGCAACGAACTGCCGGGCAACGAACGCGCGCCCGGACCTCCGCACGCCCGGGCTTCTACAATCACCGGCACAGGCCCTACGCCCGAAGGAACCCGATGACCAGCGTCGACGAACCGGCAGCACCGAACGGGCGCATCCGTGACGCCGCCCGCACCCAGGCCGAGATCCTCGACGTGGCCACGCAGGAGTTCGCCCGGGCCGGCTACGACGGGGCCCGCGTGGACGAGATCGCCGCCCGCACCCGCACCACCAAGCGGATGATCTACTACTACTTCGGCGGCAAGGAACAGCTGTTCACGACCGTCCTGGAGCGGGCGTACGGCGTGATCCGCGAGGCCGAGCAGCGGCTCGACGTCGAACACCTCGACCCGGTAGCGGCCATCCGGCGCCTGGCCGAGCTCACCTTCGACCACCACGAGCAGCACCCCGACTTCATCCGCCTGGTCAGCATCGAGAACATCCACGGCGCGGAGCACATCGCGGCCTCCGAGAAGCTCGGCAGGATCGGCTCGCCCGCCCTCGACGTGATCCGCCGGATCCTGGCGACGGGCCAGGAGTCCGGCCTGTTCACGGCCGATGTCGACGCCGTCGACCTGCACGCGATGATCAGCTCGTTCTGTTTCTTCCGGGTGGCCAACCGGCACACCTTCCGCGTGCTGTTCGACCGCGACCTGGTGGACCCGGCCGAGCGCGAGCGCTACCGCACCATGCTGGGCGACATGGTGATCGCCTACCTGACGGCGGAGCGCGCGGCGGAGTAGGCGCCCGGCGCGGGACCCCTTGACACCCGGGGAAACTTCGGCGCAACATCCCACCCACCGCGACTAACTACCCAGTGGGTTAATTAGCCGAGATCCGGCCCTCCCCCCTCCGCTCACTCCGCCTATGGTGGAGCCCCCCGAAGGAGCACGCCGTGTCCGTCCCCGCCGCCTCCCCGCCCACGGGCCAGCCGAAGAAAGCCGCCACTGCGGCCTGGATCGGCAGCGCCCTGGAGTACTACGACTTCTTCATCTACGGCAGTGCCGCCGCGCTGATCTTCCCCGAGGTCTTCTTCGACGAGTCCGACCCGGCGACCGCCACCCTGCTGTCGCTGGCCACCTTCGGTGTCGCGTACGCCGCCCGCCCCGTGGGCGCCCTGTTCCTCGGGCACTTCGGCGACCGGGTCGGCCGTAAGAAGATCATGGTCTTCACGCTGATCCTCATGGGCCTGTCGACGTTCCTCATCGGCTGCCTCCCCACCCGCGGCCAGGTCGGCACCCTCGCTCCCGTCCTGCTGGTCCTGTGCCGTGTGCTCCAGGGCATCTCGGCGGCGGGCGAGCAGGCCAGCGCCAACTCGATGACGCTGGAACACGCGCCACCGCACCGGCGCGGCTTCTTCACCAGCTTCACGCTCAGCGGCACCCAGGGCGGGCAGCTCCTCGCCACGCTGGTCTTCATCCCGGTCGCCGCGCTCCCCGACGACCAACTGCTGTCCTGGGGCTGGCGGATCCCGTTCTGGCTGAGCGTCGCGGTCGCGGTCGTGGGCTACGTCATCCGGCGCAAGCTGGAGGAGACCCCGGTCTTCGCCCAGCAGCAGGCCTCGGGCGACGGCGTCGCCAAGCTGCCGCTGGTGGTGCTGCTGCGCGAGCACTGGGCGGATGTGCTGCGGGTGATCGCGGGCGCGCTCGTCGCCTCGGTCAGCACGATCTTCACGGTGTGGGCGCTGGCGTACGCGACGAGCGACTCCGTCGGGATGAGCCGCTCCTCGATGCTGTGGGTGGGCGCGCTGGCCAACCTGGTGGCGCTGGCCGCGATCCCCCTGTGGGCCACGCTGTCGGACCGCGTGGGCCGCCGCCCGGTGTACCTGATCGGCGCCGCGGGCAGCGCGGTGGCGATGTTCGCCTACCTCTGGGCGATCTCCACGGGCTCCTACCCCCTGACCCTCGTCCTGGGCGTCGTCGCCTTCGGTGTCCTCTACAGCGCCGCGAACGGCGTGTGGCCCTCCTTCTACGGCGAGATGTTCCCGACCCGCGTCCGCCTGTCCGGCATGGCCGTCGGCACGCAGATCGGCTTCGCCGTCGCCGGCTTCGCGGTCACCTTCGCCGCGCAGATCGCCGGCCCGGACGGCGCCGACTGGTCGGCGGTGGCCTTCTTCACCGCGGCCCTGTGCGTCCCGCCGGTCGTCGCCGCCCTGTCGGCCCGCGAGACCGCGAAGGTGCCGACGGAGGAACTCGGCGAGCGGTCGCGGCGGGAGGCGTCCCAGCCGGAGACGGTGACGGCCTGACGGCCGGGGGTGCGGCGCCGGGGCTGCGCCTCGCCCCCGGCCTACCGGTTGGACCAGCCCCTCCGGCACAGCACCAGCCGGTACCCGTCCGGGTCCTCGATCGTCACACCCCACTCGTTCCAGTACGGGTTGGGCGACGGGACCCGCTTGCCGCCGTGCGCCTCCAGCCGGGCGACCAGGTCGTCCGGCACCGGCCCGTCCACGTACACGACCAGCAGGTCCTCCTCGGTGGGCCGCGGCTCCACGGGGTGGGCGGCATCATGCACGAGCTCCAGATGCCAGTCGGCGTCCGGCCACCCCACCATCAGCAGATCATGCTCTCCCGGCGCCTCACCCTCGGTTCGCCACACGACCCCGAGCCCCAGCCCCTCCACCCAGAACCGCTCGGCCGCGTCGAGGTCGCGCGATGGACGGGCGATACGGATGTGACTGCGACCGTTGACGGACATACGGGCTTCTCCTCTTCCTGCTGAATCTCGCGGGACAACGTGCGGCTGCCTACCCGTCGGAAATACGTTGCCTCCCGACAACGAGGCAGCCTACGGTCTCGATCATGCTGCCTCCGGTGGAAACTGACGAAGAGTGGGACGCGGTCGTTCCCGACGAGAGGGTGATGCGGGCCGGGGCGGAGCACCTCTGCGGGCGCCTCGGTCTGGCGGGCGCACCGCTGACCCGCTTCCCGGACGGGTCGCAGCCGGTCTACGCCGTGGGTGACGATCTCGTCCTCAAACTGTTTCCCGGAGCCGCCGCGCAGGACGGCGTCGCCGAAGGCCGTGTGCTGTCCCATCTCCACGGGTTGCTGCCGGTGCCGACGCCACGGGTGCAGGACTTCGGGCCGTACGAGAACGGCTGGCAGTACGTGCTGATGTCGCGGCTGCGCGGCGAGAACCTCGCCCACGCCTGGGAGCGCGTACCGCAGGCCGACCGTGAACGGCTCGTCGCCGAGATCGGCAGGCTTCTCGCCGTACTCCACTCCCTGGATCCCGCACCTCTGGAGGACGTGCTGGGGCCCGGCAGTTGGGGCGCCTTCACGGACCGCCGTCGTCGAGACGCCGTGGAACAGCAGCGCGGACACGGGCTGTCGGCCGCCTGGCTGGAGCAGATTCCCGCCTTCCTCACCACGATTCCCCTGCCGCCGGCTCCGCGCCGCTCGCTGTTGCACACCGAGGTCATGCGCCAGCACTTCCTCGTCGACCCCGACGGGTGGCGTCTGACGGGGCTCTTCGACTTCGAGCCGGCCATGATCGGCGACCGCGCCTACGACTTCGTCGGAGTCGGCCTGTTCGTCACCCGGGGCGACCCGAAGCTGATGGGCCGCCTCGCCAACTCCTACGGCCACCCCATCGAGCCGCAGGTGCTGATGGCGTACACGCTGCTGCACGTGTACAGCAACCTCCCCCGGTACCTGCGCGAACTGGGCTCCCCCGCCCAGGCCACGCTGCCCGCGCTGGCCCGGGCGTGGTTCGGCACCGCCTGAGCAGCCCCGCTCCCGGCGCGGCCCGACGCGTCAGCCCTCCTTCCACACCAGCACCTTCAGCACGGCGCTGGTGACCCGCACCGGCGCCGTTTCGAAGGCCTTCAGCCGGATGCGCATCTGGCGACCGGAGCCGATGCGGCCGGTGATGGGCGACTTGCCGAACGTCTCGCCCGAGGTGCCGATGAGTTCGCCGATGGGGTGGTCGGTGACGTACCCGCCGGTGGAGTCCACCTCGGACTGGCGGATCTGCAGGACGCGGCCCGCGGGGAGGCCGGAGACGCGCAGGTTGAGTTCGCCGGTGAAGCGGGCCGGGCCGCGGACGAAGACGGAGCCGTCGTTGGCGTGGCCGCCGGGCTCGTCGGTCCACTCGGCGGTGAACTCGATGGCGTCCCAGTCGCCGCCGGGCCTGAGCTCGAAGGGCGCGTCGATGCCGAGGTTGACGTAGAGGGGCATGGGGTCCTCCTTCTCCCAGTGGCCCGCCGGCAGCGCCAGGCAGTCGGCCAGATCACGGCGGAAGTCCTTCATGTCGAAGCCGCGCGGGTCGGGCTTCCAGTCGCTCCACTCCAGGTGGCCGATCGCGCTCTTGCGGCTCCAGCCGTGGGCGCGGCAGATCGCGGCGTCGGCCTTGACCATCGCCACGTACTGGGCGCGCGGCCACGGGTCCTTGCCGGTGCCGAGGTTCTCGCACTCGAAGCCGTAGAAGTGGCGGTTGCCGTCGACGGCGCCGGCGGAGCCCTCGTGCTGGTGCGGAGCGGGCGGGCGGTCGCCGTACGACTCGTCGCGCACGGCGGCCAGGACTCTCCCGTCGCCGCCACCGGCGTGGTTGGCGCGGCCGTTGCCGACGAGGTGGACGACGCCGTCCTTGGTGATGCAGCCGGTGGCGAGCGGGCCGGGCAGGTCGCTGCGTCCGTCGTAGATGAGGTCGACGACGTCGACTCCGGATCCGGTCGCGGTGTGGTGGTTCATCACGCCGTACACCGGGCCCCAGGCGCCCACACCGTTGCGGTTGTGGGTCCGCCAGCTGCGGACCTCGTGCACGGTGCAGCCCTCGGCGAGAAGTGCGGCGAGCAGTCTGGCAGCGCTGAGCGGTGTGGCCATCGAGCCTCCGTTCCCTCTGTCGTCCCGTCGTCCCCCCGTCCCCCGTCGTCTCCATGCGTCGCCGTACGCAGCGTAGGGCGGCTGCGCTTGGGCGGCTGGAGGAATCCAAGCCATCACACGAACGAGCGGCTGCCGCTTGAATCTGACATCCGTGTCAGGGTCGAGCCTGCGGGCATGCGAAATCGAACTCTTCAACCAACCCGCCCCGCGGGAGGCGTTGAGAACTCCACGCTGCCGCTCCGCGCCCTGCTCGCCCTGGCCACCGCCGTGTTCGTCACCAGCCTGACCGAGACCCTGCCCGCGGGGCTGCTGCCCGCGATGGGCGCGGGGCTCGGCGTCGGCGAGTCCGCGGCGGGGCAGTCCGTGACCGTGTACGCGGTCGGTACGGCGCTCACCGCGATCCCCCTGTCGGCGGCGACGGCGACCTGGCGGCGCAAGCGGCTGCTGCTGGCGGCGATGACGGGCTTCGCCGTCGCCAACACGGTCACCGCCGCCTCGGCGAGCTATCCCCTGACCATGGCGGCACGGTTCGTCGCGGGCGTGGCCGCGGGCCTGGCGTGGGCGCTCCTTGCCGGGTACGCCCG
The DNA here is from genome assembly GCF_042888465.1 of Streptomyces sp. NPDC002888. Lineage (NCBI taxonomy): Bacteria > Bacillati > Actinomycetota > Actinomycetes > Kitasatosporales > Streptomycetaceae > Streptomyces > Streptomyces sp. NPDC002888. The sequence continues at coordinate 52,516 of NZ_JBIAPU010000001.1, forward strand.
CGGTCTGGTGCCCGCGCCTCTGCGGGGGCGGGCGGTCGCGGTCGTCATGACCGGTATTCCCGTGGCGCTGTCGCTGGGGGTGCCCGCGGGCACGTTCGTCGGTGAGGCGCTGGGCTGGCGGGCGGCGTTCTGGCTGATGACCGTCGTCGCCGTGGCGCTGCTCGGCTGGATCGCGCTGCTGGTTCCGGACCGGCCCGGGCAGGAACGCGGCGGCGGGGCACCGGTGCGGGGGGCCCTGGCCGTCCCGGGGGTCGTGGCCGTCCTGTTCGTCACCCTCGTGCTCGTCCTCGCGCACACCGTCCTGTACGCCTACATCGCCACGTTCCTGGACCGGATCGGCATGGGCGGGGCGGCGGATGTGGTGCTGCTGGTGTTCGGCGGCGCCTCCCTGATGAGTATCTGGGTCACCGGCTCCCGCGTCGACCGCCGGCTGCGCGCGCTCACCGTGGCGGGCGTCCTGCTGATCGGGGCCGCCGCGGCCCTGCTGGCCCTGGTCGCCGACAGCCCGGTCGCGGTCTACGCGGCGGCCGCGCTGTGGGGGCTCGGCTGGGGCGGGGTGCCCACGCTGCTCCAGACCGCGGTGGCCGAGGCGGGCGGCGAACGGGCGGAGTCCGCGCAGGCGATGCTGGTCACCCTGTGGAACGTGGCGATGGCCGGCGGCGGGGCGGCCGGCGGGATCCTCCTCGACCTGTTCGGCGCGAGCGCGTTCCCGTGGAGCGTGCTCGCGCTGCTCCTGCCGGTCCTCGCCGTGGTGACGGGCGCGCGCAGGCACGGCTTCCCGACGCCGGGGTCGTGACCGGTGCGCCTATGGGGCCCGGGCCGGACTCAGGCCTGGGCGCCCTTGGGGATGCCGTACGCCCGTTCCACGCGCAGCCGCACCACCAAACGGCGGTCCCGGACCATGGCGGCGCGGTAGTCGTCCCAGTCGGGGTGCTCGCCGACGACGTCGCGGTAGAGGCGGACCAGTTCCTCGACGGTCTCGTCGTACGGTTCCTTCGCGACGGGCGAGAGGTCGGCCGTGCCCTCGACGACCGTGTAGGCACGGTGGTTCGAAGAGGTCACGTGGTAAGAGGCCCGCGGATCCCGGCGCAGGTTGCGGGCCTTGGCGCGGTCGTCGGTGACCGAGATCCGGACGACCCCCTCCTCCGGGTAGTAGTGGTGGCTCACGTTCGAGAGTTGGGGGCGGCCGTCGCGTTTGAGGGTGACCAGCACCCCGCCGCGGCCGTCGGAGAGCAGCGCGAGCAGTGCGTTCTGGTTCGCGTCCTGGGTCATGCCTGGGACAACCCGGGCCACCGGCGTCTGCATTCCCTCATGGCAGTAGACACTGTCTACGAGTCACCGGTAGACACTGTCTACGAGCCGCTGGTAGACAGTGTCCATGACCTCATCCGAGACAGGGCCGGATCTGCGCTCCCGCCTCATCGACGTCGGCGTGGACCTGGTGACCCGCGAGGGCGCAAACGCGCTGACCCTGCGGGAGATCGCCCGGCGGGCCGGTGTCTCGCACGGCGCGCCCCGCCGGTACTTCCCCACCCATCTGGAACTGCTGTCGGCCATCGCGCGCCGTGGCTTCGCCGACCTGGGCGACCGGGCCGTGGCGGCGGTCGACGACGGTACGGCGAGCCCCCGCGCGCAGGTGGCGACGCTGGGGCGGGTGTACCTGGAGTTCGCGCTGGGCAACCCCGGAATGTATGAACTGATGTTCCGACACGACCTTCTGGAGAGCGGCCACTTGGGCCTACGGGACACCAGTCTTCCGCTCTTCGGTGTGCTGGTGGAGCTGGTCGGGCGGGCCCGCCCGGACGCGGACGCCCGGGCCGTCGCGGGCGTGTTGTGGGCGAACCTGCACGGCATCGCCCAGCTGTGGGGCTGGGGCAGCCTCCAACTGGCCACCGGCACCGATGACTTCGTACCGCTGCTGCGGACGGCCCTGGACGCGCACCTCGGGCCGGAGGACGGCCGGTGAACCGCGCGCTGACACTGGCGAGCAGCGTGGCCGGAGCGGTGATCGTCGCTCTGGACGGCACGGTGCTCGTCGTCGCGCAGCCCACCCTGCGGCGCGACCTGGACGCCTCCCTCACTCAGGTCCAGTGGACCAGCACCGGGTATCTCATCGCGGTGGCGGGCCTGTTGGTGTTCGCGGGTCGGCTCGGCGACCGGTTCGGGCACCACCGGACCTTCGGTGTCGGCATGGTCGGCTTCGCGGTCGCCTCGGCGGGGATCGGGCTCGCGCCCGGGGTCGGATGGGTGATCGGACTGCGGGTCGTGCAGGGGGTGTTCGGCGCGCTGTCGCAGCCGGCCACGCTCGGGATGCTGCGGGCCGCGTTCCCGCCGGAGCGGCTGCGGCGGCCGCTCGCGGTGCGGACCGCCGGCATCGGTGTGGCGGCCGCCGTGGGGCCGGTCGTCGGCGGAGCCCTGGTGACGGGCTTCGGATGGCGGGCGGTGTTCTTCCTCAACGTGGTACCGGCCCTGGTGCTCGGCGTGCTCGCCCTCGGAGTCAGGAGCGCGCCGAGGCCCACCCGGGCGGGGGCGCCCCGGCTGGACCTGCCCGGTGCCCTGCTCCTCGCGCTCTGCCTCGCCTGTCTGGTCCACACCCTCGTCGCGCTCCCCGCGTCGGGGCGGCCCCCGGCCGACGGGCTCGGCCTGGCCGTGGCCGTCGTCGCCGGCGTCGCCCTCGTCCGGCACGAGCGGCGGACCGTGAGCCCGCTCGTGCCGTCGGACGTCGTCGGCGTACCGGCCGTGGGCGCGGCGCTCGGGGTCCTGGTCGCCGCGTCGGCCGCCCTGAACGGCACGCTGTTCGCGTGCGTCCACGTCCTCCAGGGCGAGCTGGGCCTCGACGCGTTCCACAGCGCCCTGATCAGCCTGCCGCTCGCCGTGCTGATGGTGGGCGCGGCGGCGGGCTGCCCGCTGCTGCTGCGCCAGGCCGGCGCCCGTCGTACGACGGTGGGGGCGACGGTCGTGCTCGCGCTCGGCGTCCTGGTGCTCGTCCGGGCGGCGGGCACGCCCGCGCTGTGCGCCGGCTTCGCGCTGCTGGGCGCGGGGTTCGGGACGGTGATGGTGGCGGCGACGCATGTCGTCGTACGGCAGGCTCCCGTGGAGTCGGCAGGGGTGGCGGGCGGGCTGCAGCAGACAGCGATGAACGTCGGGCCGGTGCTGGGCGTCGCCGTGGCGGCCCTGCTCATGGGGCTCGGCACGGCACGCTCCCCGCTGCTCGCCCTGGCCGCGATGGCCGGACTCGGGGCGGTGGCGGGATGCGCGCTGCCGGGGCGCACCGTCGCGACGATCACAGATCGGGGCGATGTGGGGACCCGCTCAGGTGTTCCTGCGGGACGATGAACCTGAGGCCGTCCGGGCGGGGTATGCCCGAGCGCACCTCGACGGACACAACGGAGGAAAAGAACGATGGCACAGCTGCGACAAGAGGTCGACCCGCGCGAGGTCGGGCTGGACGCGAAGGCGCTGGAGCGCCTCGACCGGTACGTCGCCCGCTTCGTCGACGAGGGGCGCCTGCCCGGCTTCCTCATGGCGGTCTCCCGCGGCGGCCGCGTCGCCCACCTCACCACGCACGGTCATCGTGACGTCACGGCCGGTCTCCCGGTCGAGCCCGACACCCTGTACCGCATCTACTCCATGACCAAGCCGGTCACGTCGGTCGCCGCGCTGATGCTGGTGGAGGAGGGCAGGCTGTCGCTCGACGACCCGGTCTCCGACCATCTCCCGGCCTTCGGCGACCAGCGGGTGTACGTCGGCGGCTCCGGTGCCGGGATGGAGACCCGTCCGGTCGAACGGCCCATACGCGTGCGGCACCTGATGACCCACACCGCCGGTCTGACCTTCGCCTTCTACCACTGCCACCCCGTCGACGCCCTCTACCGCGAGGCCGGCCTGGAGTCGGCGGTGCTGCCGGGCTCGGACCTGGCCGAGACCGTCGAGGCGTACGCGCGGCTGCCGTTGCAGTTCGAGCCGGGGACGCAGTGGAACTACTCGGTGGCCACCAACGTCCTGGGCCGGGTCATCGAGGTCGTCTCCGGGCAGCCGCTGGACGCGTTCCTCGCCGAGCGGATCTTCCGCCCGCTCGGCATGACCGACGCCGGGTTCCAGGTCACGGACGAACAGGCCGGGCGGCTGGCCGAGTTGTACGGTGACACCGACAGCGGCGGCATAGAGCCGATTGCCGGCCTGCCGTTGTTCGGCCGCCCCCGGTTCCTGTCGGGCAGCGGCGGCATGGTGGCGACCGCCTACGACATCCACCGGTTCACGGAGCTGCTGCGGCGGCGCGGCGAACTCGACGGCACCCGCCTGCTAGAGCCCGGCACCGTGGACCTGATGGCCAGCAACCACCTGCCGGGCGGCGCCGACCTGCGCGAGATCGGCAGCCGCCCCGCCCACGACGAACCCGGCAACGACGGCGTCGGGTTCGGCCTCGGCGTCTCCGTGGTGATCGACCCCCGGCGCACCCAGGCCCCGTCCGGCCTCGGCACCTACGGCTGGAGCGGCGTGGCCACGACGACGTTCTGGGTCGACCCCGGCCGTGACCTGACCGTCCAGTTCCTGACACAGCTGCGCCCGCGCAAGTCCCTGAAGCTCTACCCCGAACTCAAGCGGCTGGTCCACGAGGCGATCACGGACTGACCTGCCCGGTCAGCCGTCGACACGGCCGACCCGACCGGGTCACTCGACACGCAGGGTGAACTCAAGCCCTTCCCGGGCGAGTTCGCCGAGCCACTCCTGCGAACGGGACGCCGTCTCGGCGGCGCGGCTCAACCCGGACGGCAGGGAGCCGTCGAGGATGTGGCGGACGCCGAGGGCGAGGGTGCGGGAGACGCAACGGGCCATGGCGCTCTCGTCCGCGTCGCCCTCCAGGTCGAGGAGGTAACTGCCGGACCACGCACGGTCGCCCGCACCTCGCACGGCCAGTGAGACGGCCAGGACGACGCGGTCGCGGTCGGCGTCCGTGGTGGGGTGGATGTCCGCCAGCTCCCGCGCCAGGGCGGCGATCCGGGCGTCGTCGCCCGCCTTGAGCTCCTCGAACACCGCGTCCCAGGCCCGCAGCCAGCCGTCCAGCCGCAGGGTGCCGCGCACGAAGCCCAACGGCTTCCAGGCCGACGGAAGTTCGTACTGTTCGACGAACGGCACGCTGTCACGGTTGGGGTAGACCTCGAAGGTCTCGCCGTCGACGACGTGCGCGCGGGTGGCCTCCCAGGGCCGCTCCGCGACGGTCTCGGCACCGTCCTCGATGTAACGGGCGGGCGAGCGCAGGGCGTTGAGGACGCCGAGGGGCGCCCAGCTGAAGCGGTACCGGAAGTCGTTGGGGACCGCGGGGATGCCCCCGCAGTACGAGGTGAGGTCGTACGAGGCCGCCGCCGCGTCACCGATCGCCTCCCGGGCGCGGGCGACGAGGCTGTGCGCGAAGAGGTGGTCGATGCCCGGGTCGAGCCCGGCCTCGGTCAGCACGACGATCCCGGCGGCCGTGGCCTCGGGCACCAGCTCCAGGACGGCATCCGAAACGTAGCTGGAGCAGGCGAAGTGGGCCCGTCGCCGCACACACGCCGCCAGCAGGGACGCGTGCTCCGGGGCGGGCAGCATCGACACGACGACGTCCCCGGGCGCCAGCTCGGCGGTGAGCGCCTCAAGCGTGTACGTGCGGGGCTCGGCGCGGCCGGTGAGGCCCAGTCGGCCGAGGGCCTCGGCCGCGCGCTCCTCGGTGCGGTGCCACAGCCGTACCCGCTCGGCGTCGCCGCACAGCGCGGACAGACCGCTTCCGGTGGACAGTCCGGCGCCGACCCAGTGGACGGTGCCGCTCGCGGAAACCGGCTCAGTCATTGCGGAAGTCCCCTTCCTCGATGCCGAGTTCACGGCAGGTCTGGTGGAACCGGTCCAGACAGCGTCCCCACGGGCCGCCGGTGGTGAAGTCGAGCAGCTGGAGCAGCAGGGCCGCCGAGAAGTCGGTGCTGGACTCGCGGGGCAGGAGGGAGGGCAGGTTGTCGATGGCGATCAGGTCGAGCGGGGGTTCCTTGCGCAGCCGCCGTACGGGGTCCGTCCACTCGGTGGTGCGGTCGTAGACCGGCAGGACGTTGAGGGGCGAGCCGACGTCGCAGGTGACGTCGGAGAGGGTGCGCAGGCGGCGGGCGGGGTCGTCGAGGTCCTGTTCCCGGACGAAGGGCGGGACCGGGGTGGTGGCGAGGACGCAGTTGACCAGGACATCGTGGTCCAGCAGGGCGCGGCGGTCCAGGTCGCGGGTCTCGGCGAGGTCCCAGCAGGTGGGCTCGATCCCGGCGGTGTGGAACGCGACGCGCGCCCCGCGGCCGCTGCGGCCCAGGGCGCCGATCACGAGCGCGGTGAAGCCCTCGGCCCCGGTGGCCGCGCGCAGCGTCTCGTCCAGCTCGTCCTTGTCGGTGGGCCGCAGCGGCGCCGCGAGACGGCCGCGGTGCTGGAGCACGGCCAGGGCGGCGCCCAGGTAGCCGGCCCAGAAGCCGAAGGCGGCGAGGCGGCGGCCCACGTCGTCGACCAGGTACTCCAGGTCGAGCAGCGCCCCTCCCCCGGCGGCGAACCGGCGCAGCAGGTCGGCGGCCCCGGGCTGACGTTTGTAGGCGTGCCCGAAGAAGATGTGCCGGTGCGTCAGTTCGCCCGGCTCGTCGGGGAGTTCCTTGAGGCCGAGGACAACGGCGTCGCGCGGCGCCGACACCCAGGAGCCCGCGGGGGCGACACGGCAGCCGACCGCCTCGTACTCCTCCACGGGGAAGATGCGCTGCGGGGACTCCTCGACGGTCAGTGCCACTTTGGCCTCCACGAGCCGCCGGGCGTCGGAGGGCACGATGGGGGTGCGCCGCTCGGTGGTGCGGACCTCGTGGCGCAGCCACAGGTGGAGCTCCGTCATACGCAGTTGACCTCCGGACGCGGGGCGTCGGCCTCGAACCGGCCGGCGCTCAGGGGGCTGACGTCCACGAAGGGTACGCGGCCCAGGTACAGGTCGCGGATCACCTCGCCGACGGCCGGTCCCTGGAGGAAACCGTGCCCCGAGAAGCCGGTCGCATACAGAAAACGGGATACCGAAGTCGCCTCGCCGATCAGCGCGTTGTGGTCCGGGGTGACCTCGTACAGGCCGGCCCAGCCGCCGGTGCGGCGCGTGTCGAGCAGGGCGGGGGCGCGACGCTGCATGGCCGCGGCGAGGCGGGGGATCCAGCGGTCGTGGGTGTCGGTGGCGAAGCCGGGGCGTTCGTCGGGGTCGGACATGCCGACGAGGAGGCCGGGCCCCTCCGCGTGGAAGTAGAGGCTGCTGGCGAAGTCGATGGTCATGGGCAGCTCGGGCGGCAGTCCGGGCACCGCCTCCGTGACCGCGATCTGCCGGCGCAGCGGCTGCACCGGCAGGTCCACGCCGACCATGGCGCCGATCGCCCGGGACCAGGCGCCGGCCGCGCAGATCACCGTGTCGGTGGCGATCCGGCCGAGGGTGGTCACCACGGCCGTGATGGTGTCGCCGCGCCGTTCGATGCCGGTGACCGCGGTGTGGCGCAGGATCTGCACACCGCGCCCGCGGGCGGCGGCCGCGTAACCGTGCACGACGGCTTCGGGGGTGCAGTGGCCGTCGTCCGGCGAGTAGGCGGCCGCGTGCAGGCCGTCGGTGGTGATCAGCGGGGAGAGGCGGCGGGCCTCGGCCGGGGTGATCATGCGGCTGGGCACGCCGAGGGAGTTCTGCAGCGCGACGCCCGCCTCGAAGGCGGCCACCTCCTCGGGCGTCGACAGCAGGAACAGATAGCCGACCCGGCGCAGCCCGATGTCCTGTCCGAACTCCTCCTCGAACCGGCCGAACGCCTCCAGGCTGCGCGCCCCGAGCCGGACGTTGAGCGCGTCGGAGAACTGGGCGCGGACCCCGCCCGCGGCCTTCGAGGTGGACCCGGCGGCCAGTTCGTCGCGTTCGACGAGGACGACGTCGCGGACACCGGCGGCGGCCAGGTGGTGGGCGATGCTGGTGCCCATCACTCCGCCACCGATGACGACGACAGAGGCATGCGTGTTCACGCGGGCGGCTCCCTTCCGGCGAGCGGCCCCGGCCATGGCGCCGAGGCCGGATACGTACTCCTAGGACACCGCCCGGACCCGGGTCAGGACCAGTGCGCCACCGCGTCCAGATGGGGCAGGTGGTGATCGAGGCGCTCCCGCTTGGTCCTGAGGTAGGTGATGTTGCTCTCGCACGGCGGTATGAGCAGCGGAACCTGCTCGGCGACCTGGATGCCGTTCTCCGTCAGCGCGTCGCGCTTGCGCGGGTTGTTCGACATCAGGCGCACGGACCGCACGCCCAGGTCCTTCAGCATCTCCGCGGCGACGCCGTAGTCGCGGGCGTCCACCGGCAGGCCGAGGGCGAGGTTGGCCTCGACGGTGTCCAGACCCTCCGCCTGCAGGGCCATCGCGCGCAGCTTGGCGAGCAGGCCGATGCCGCGGCCTTCATGCCCTCTGAGGTAGACGACGATCCCGCTGCCCTCTGCGACGACCGCACGCAGCGCCGAGGCCAACTGGTCGCCGCACTCGCAGTGCTGGGAGCCGAAGGCGTCACCGGTCAGGCACTCGGAGTGCAGCCGGGTCAGGACATCGTCCGTGCCGATGTCGCCGTAGACCAGGGCCACCTGTTCGTCGCCGCGGTCGTGGTCGAGGTAACCGACCGCCTGGAATTTCCCGTACACGGTGGGCAGCGGGGCATTCACCACACGCTCCACGCCCGTGCGCTGCGGTGACTTCTTGCCGAGCACACCAATTTTTTCTGTCATGATCTGGGTTCCTAAGCAGAGACGAAAGGCCGTGAAAAGATGAGTGGTTCGGGAATACGGTCGGAGGCGTACGGTCTGGTGCCGGCGGACACTACCGAAGACGTACGGACGCGAGGCGCGGTCGTCTCAACGCAGGTCGCGATCCTTCCGGTCGGAAGCTTCGAACAGCACGGCCCGTACCTGCCGCTGGCCACCGACACGCTGGTGGCCTGTGCCATCGCACGGGAGATCGCCGCCACGTATCCCGTGCACCTCCTTCCTCCGGTGACCATCGGCTGCTCGCACGAGCACGCGGACTGGCCGGGAACCGTCAGCATCTCCTCCGTGACCCTTCACGCGGTGGTACAGGACATCGCGGCGTCGCTGCGCCGCTCGGGCGTCGAGGCCCTGGTGGTCGTCAACGGGCACGGGGGCAACTACGTCCTGGGCAACGTGGTCCAGGAGGCCTCCGCGCGCGGTGAGCGGATGGCGCTCTTCCCGGCCCCGGAGGACTGGGAGGCGGCGCGGGAGCGGGCCGGGGTGGTGACCTCGCTGCTCACCGACATGCACGCCGGGGAAATCGAGACCTCCATCCTCCTGCACGCTCATCCCGAATTGATCCGCCCCGGTTATGAGTCCGCCGATTTCGTCGCGGACGACCGCCGTCATCTCCTCACCGTGGGAATGTCCGCCTATACCGATTCGGGCGTCATCGGCCGTCCCTCCCTCGGTTCCGCGGAAAAGGGGAAGGAACTCCTGGCGAGCTTCGCCGATTCCTTCAACTCGTATTTCTCGCTGCTGACTTCGGCGGCGGACGGGACGACGGACACCGGGCGCGCGTAACCGCCCCGACGTACCGCGGAGCGGGGCTCCGGGACCGCCACGACGGCCCCGGCCCCGGCGGACACGACGGCCTCCGACCGAGCAGGCACTGCGGCCCCGGGCCCGGCGGGCATCGCGGCTCCCGAGCCGGCGGACACGACGGCTTCCAGCCCGGCAGGCACCGCGGCCACGGACTCGGCGGGCACCGCGGCCCCCGAGCCGGCGGACACGACGGTCTCCGGCCGGGCGGGCCCGGCAGTTTCCGACCGGGCGGGCCCGGCAGTTGAGGACGCGGCCGCTACGGCGACCTCGGCCCCTCCGGATCCGGTGTCCCCCGGCGCCGCGGGTACCGCGGAGCCGGACCCGGCGCGCAGGCCCGTGTACCAGCGGGCGATCAGGACGAGGGCGCCCGGCAGGGCGGCGACGAAGCTCAGCACCCCGTACACGACGGCCACGGCGAGTCCGGTGCCCGCGCCGAGTCCGGCGGCGCCGAACGCCCAGACGGTGACGCCCTCGCGGGGGCCCCAGCCGCCGACGTTCAGCGGCAGGCCCATGGCGAGCAGGGCGAGGACTGCGAGCGGCAGCAGCGCCACGACGGAGGCGGCGGAGCCGGCGACCCGGGCGGCGAGCACGAACATCGCGACGTGACCGGCCAGTACGGCGAGGGAGGACACCAGGACGCCCGGGCCGTTGCGCCGCGACAGCAGCCCCTCGCGCGCCTCGGCCAGCAACCCGCGCAGGGCCCGGCCCCGGCGGGAGACGGACGACGCGCGGTTCATCCGCAGCGCGAGGACCACGGCGAGCGCGCCCACCGCGGCCAGGGCGAACAGCGGGAGGAGGCCGCGTACGTCCTGCCGTACCGGGGAGTCCACGGTGAGCAGGACCGATACTCCTGCGACGACCAGGACGAGCTGCCCCGCGGTGCGCTCCAGGACCACGGCCTTGACGCCGCGCGCGAGGTCGCCCTCGCTCTTCCCGTGCCGTACCGCCCGGTGCACGTCGCCGAGGACGCCGCCGGGCAGGGCCGCGTTGAGGAACAGCGCGCGGTAGTAGTCGGCGACGGCCGCGCCGAACGGGAGCCGGATGCGCAGGCCGCGGGCCACGAGCGCCCACCGCCACGCGCTGAGCACGGTGGTGGCGGCGCCGATCCCGAGCGCCGCCAGCAGCGTCGGTGCGTCGATGCGCCGCAGTCCGTCCAGGAAGACTCCGGTGCCCATCCGCCACAGCAGCACGGCGAGGATGGCGACACCGGCGGCCGTACCCAGGTGGGTGCGCAGGCGAGCGCGGGATCGGGGTGCCTTCGTCGTGTCCTCGGCCTGGTGGGGCGTGGAGACGATGACTCCGATGCGGTCCTCGGACACGGCCGCGTCGTCCCGTACACGGGACGTCGTCGGGTCGGCCCGAACGACGGGTGCGCCCGCCTCCACGCTCATGAGGCCCCGCCCGTCGGTCGGGGCAGCGCCAGCAGGTCGCTGTGGTGGACCGTGACGCGCAGCTCCCCGGCGGCGCAGGCCGCGAGGCGGGACGCCAGGTACTTCTCGGCGCGGGGCGCGAGTTCGGGCCGCTGCTCGACGGCGGCACCGACCCAGCCGCGCAGCCACTGCGCCGTCAGCGCCGACTGGTCGGGGCCGAGCCGCCAGGGGCTCGGGTGCAGCCGTACGGTCGCGCCGCGCTCGGCGAAGGCCTCGGCGGCCGCGGTGACCGCGTCGGGGCCGAGGAGGCCGCCGCCCCGCTGGTGGTCGTTGAAGGCGGCGGCGATCTCCGCGTCCAGCGGGTCGCCGGGGCTGAGATCGACGCGGCCGGCCACGGAGAGCGTCAGCAGGGCCGGACAGCCCGCCCCGACGCACGCGGCGGCGAGGGTGTCGATCTCCTCGCGGGTGAGCACGTCGAGCAGCGCGGAGGCGGTGACCAGCGAGGCGCCGCGCAGGGCGTCCGGGGTGAGCCGGGCGACGTCGCCGCGCCGCGTCTCGACGGTGACCCGGCTGCCGTCGGCGGCGGCCCGCGGGGAGGCCACGGCGGCGAAGTGCAGCAGGTAGGGGTCGCGGTCGTGCAGGACCCAGTGCTGGGCGCCGTCGAGGTGGGAGGCGAGCCAGCGCCCCATCGAGCCGGTGCCGCACCCCAGGTCGTGGATGGCCAGCCCGCCGACGGCCCGGCCGGGCAGGTTGGCGAGCCGGATCCGCAACGGGTCCAGCAGATCCAGGGCTCGGGCGGAGGCGTCCGCCGGCTCCCTCAACTGCAGCCACTCCGGCGCGTACCGGGGCCCTTCCTCCTCCCCGCCGTCCCGCAGCCGTACGGTCGGCCGCTCCCCGGGCCGGGTGACGGGCCCGGCACCGGCGATGACGTCGTCGGAGGACGCGCCCTCACCCGTCGCCACTGCGACCACGGGTATCACCGCGCCGCCCGCGGCGGCAGACCCGCCCTCCGCCGCACCCGCCGATATCGCCCCGTCAGACGCGTCCACGCCCTGCACCTCCACTCCGCCGGAGGCAGCCGCCCCCTCGGCCACGGATGCCCCGGCCCGGCCGGCACCATTCGTGTCCCTCGGTCCCGGCTGCGCCGGTATGCGGCCCGTCTGCCGTGCCGTGTCGGCCGCGGTCGCCGTCGTCTTCCTCATGCCGCCCTCCGGGGTTCGCTGGGGAGCCGGCTCAGTACGCCGGCGAGGCTCTTCGCGGTCGTCGCCCAGCCGTCGAGGGCGGCGCGTCGGCCGCGCGCGGCGGCCTTGAGGCGGCGTCGGACGTCCGCCTCGCCGAACCAGCCGCGCAGCTCCGCGGCGAGTGCGGCCGGGTCCTCCGGCGGTACGAGGATGCCGGGGACCCCGCCGTCGGGGGCCCGGCCGACCGCCTCGGGCAGTCCGCCGACGTCCGTCGCGAGGACGGGGATGCCGCGCGCGAGGGCCTCGGTCACCGCCATGCCGTACGTCTCGGCGTACGAGGTGAGGACCATCAGGTCGGCGGCGGCGTAACTGGCGTCGAGCGCGGCGCCGGACTGCGGGCCCGCCAGCTCCAGGCGGTCCTGAAGGCCGTACTTCTTGATGAGTCCGCGCAGATGGGCGACGTACTCGGGGTCCTGGGTGAGGCCGCCGACGCACACGCAGCTCCACGGCAGGTCGGTCGCCGCGGCGAGCGCCTCCACCAGCCGGTGCTGCCCCTTGCGCGGCGTCACCGCGGCCACGCACAGCAGACGCGAGACGCCGTCGGTGCCGGAGGCGAGGGGCGCGATGTCGGCGCCCGGCGCGGCCACGTGCACGCGCTCGGGGGCGAGGCCGTGGTGGGAGACGAGGCGGCGGACCGCCCAGTCGCTGGTCGCGATCACCGCCGGGACCGCCCGCAGCACGGCACGCTCCTTGGCGTCGAGCTCCGTCGCCACCTCGGGTGCGAGTCCGCGCTCGTCGCCGAGCGGGAGGTGGACCAGCACGGCGAGGCCCAGCCGGTCGGCCTCGGGGACGATGATCTCCGGGACGCCGCAGGCGACGAGGCCGTCGATGAGAACGGCCGTACCGTCCGGCAGTTCGCGCAGCGTCCGCGCGAGTTCCGCACGGGCGGCCGCGCCCGGCCGGGGCCACTCCCCGTCGACCAGGTGCTTGTGGACCTGCCAGCCGAAGCCGGGGAGGTCCAGGCAGACCCGGCGGTCGTAGGCGTTGCCGCCGCTGGGCGTGGCCAGGTCGTCGACACCGCCCGGCATGACGAAGTGCACGGAGCGCAGGGACATGGGGATGATGTCGGCGTTCTTGAGAGCGGAGTGCTGCACGGGCACGTAGGCGAGGGCCGCGGTCTGCACGGCCGGCGCCGCCTGCACGGTCGCCACCTTCTCCAGGGTCACGTCGGTCACAGCGCACGCTCGTAACTCGCCCAGGCGACGTGCGACTCGTGCAGGGTGACGGAGATGGCCGCGATGCCCTTGGCGCCCTCGCCCAGCGCACCCTTGTGGATCCGCTCGGCGAGACGGTCGGCGATCACCTTGGCCAGGAACTCCGTCGACGTGTTGATCCCGGCGAAGTCGGGCTCGTTGTCGAGGTTGCGGTAGTTCAACTCGCTGACGACGGCACCGAGCTCTTGGGTGACGAGTCCGATGTCGACGACGATATTGTCGTCGTCCAGCTGCTCACGCCGGAATGTGGCGTCCACGAGGAACGTCGCTCCGTGCAGGCGCTGCGCGGGTCCGAAGACCTCGCCGCGGAAGCTGTGGGCGATCATGATGTGATCGCGGACGGTGACACTGAACAACGGACGACCCTCCAGGTGCGGCGCGTCTGGTCCCCCGGCGAAGTCCTGCCGGGGGATGCCGAGTAGTACGGCTCATCGCTTCCCCGTGTTCAGCCGACTCTCACTCTTTTCTCAGGTCAGGCGCTTTTGCCGTACCTGACCCGGTGACACAGCGCCGGGATCTCGCCCGACGCGAGCTTCGGCATCACCTCCGGCAGCTCTTCGAAGGCGGACTCACCGGTGACGAGAGCGTCGAGCGCCGGGTCGGCGAGCAGCTCCAGGGCGAGGGCGAGCCGGTCGGCGTACGTACGGCTGGAACGGCGGGCCGGGGAGACCGTGCCGACCTGGCTGCTGCGGATGACGAGCCGCCGGGAGTGGAAGGCCTCGCCGAGCGGGAGGCTCACCTGCCGGTCGCCGTACCAGCTGAGTTCGAGGACGGTGCCCTCGGCGCGGAGGAGTTCCAGGGAGCGGGCGAGGCCCTGCTCGGTGGCGCTGGCGTGGACGACGAGGTCACAGCCGTCGAGGGCGTCCTCGGGGGCGGCGAAGTCGACACCGAGTGCCTGGGCGACCTTGGCCCGTGCCGGGTCGGCGTCCACCAACTGCACCCGTACGCCGGGGAAGCGAGCGAGCAGCGCGGCGACCGAGCAGCCGACCATGCCGCCGCCGACCACGGCGATCCGGTCGCCGACCAGGGGAGCCGCGTCCCACAGCGCGTTGACGGCGGTCTCCACGGTGCCGGCGAGGACGGCCCGTTCGGCGGGCACGCTCTCGGGTATCGGTGTGACGGCGCTCACGGGGACGACGTAGCGTGTCTGGTGCGGGTAGAGGCAGAAGACGGTGCGGCCGACCAGCTCCCGCGGCCCCTCCTCGACCTCCCCGACACCGAGGTAGCCGTACTTCACGGGAGCCGGGAAGTCGCCCTCCTGGAACGGCGCCCGCATCGCCGCGTGCTGGCTCTCGGGCACCCCGCCGCGGAAGACCAGGGTCTCCGTTCCGCGGCTGACGCCGGAGTAGAGCGCGCGGACCACGACCTCCCCCTCGGCGGGATCCGGAAGGACGACATCGCGTATCTCGCCCTCCCCGGGGGAGCAGAGCCAAAACGCACGTGCGGTGCGCTTCATCGAGGTCCTCCTGAACGATCTGGAACTTGCTTGCGTACCGAGGTGTGCACAGGCCGCGCACAGTACGCGGCACTGATCGAATCTGTCACACGGCCGGAGGATGTTCGGTGGCCCTGAACAACACTTACGAGGCAAGGCTCCAGCAGGAGACCGCGGTGGGCGCGGGTGTGCAGATCCTGCTGCTGGCCCTGCTCGGCACCGGGATAGGCATGGGAACTGCGGGCTGGGTGACCGGTCTCGTCTTCGCCATCGCCACCTGGGCGGTGCTGTCCCGGGCCCTGCACCGTTCGCCGCTGCGATCCTTCGGCCCCGCGAACCGGGTCACCCTCGGCCGGGCCACCCTGGTCGGCGGGGTGACCGCCCTGGTCGCCGACTCCTTCGAGAGCTCACCGCCGGTCACGCTCCTCGTGGTCCTGACGACCGTCGCCCTGATACTCGACGGCGTCGACGGCAAGGTCGCCCGCCGCACCAACACCTCGACGGCGCTGGGCGCCCGCTTCGACATGGAAGTCGACGCCTTCCTGATCCTGGTGCTGAGCGTCTACGTCTCGACGCAGCTCGGCCCCTGGGTGCTGCTGATGGGCGGCATGCGCTACGCGTTCGTCGCCGCGGCCCGCGTCTGGCCGTGGCTCAACGCCGCGCTCCCGCCGAGCACCGCCCGCAAGACGGTCGCCGCGCTCCAGGGCATCTGCCTCCTCCTCGCGGCCTCCCAGCTGCTGCCCTACGTGGCCAACTTCGGGGTCGCGCTGCTGGCACTGGGGTCGCTGGTGTGGTCGTTCGGCCGTGACGTGCTGTGGCTGTGGCGGACCTCGCGGGTCGTCGCCCAGGAGGCCCCGGCGAGGGAGCAGACGAAGGAGAACAAGCAGGTGCTGGAGCTGGCCGCTGGGTGAGCCGAGCCGACGTGAAGGGCCCGGATCGTGCGCACACGATCCGGGCCCTTCGGCTTGCGGGCACTACGGCTTGCGGGCACTACGGCTTGCGGGCACTACGGCTTGCGGGCACTACGGCTTGCGGGCACTACGGCTTGTGGGCACTACGGCTTGTGGGCACTACGGCCGACGCGGCAGGAGCGCGATCGCGGCGGCCGGTACGGCGGCCAGGACGAGCCAGGGCACGGCTGACGGCAGACCCGCGTCGAGGAGGGTGCCGGTGGCCGCGCTGCCGAGCAGCACGATCAGGCCCGAGACCGAGGAGAGGGCACCGGTGTACAGGCCGAGCCTGCCGTCTTCCGCGAGGTCGGGGACCCAGGCGCGGGCGACGGGCGCGACAAGCATCTGGCCGAAGGTGAGCAGCACGACGAACCCGGCGGCGGGCAGCAGCCCCGCGGTTCCGGTCCAGCCGGCGGGCCGGGCGGCGGCCACGACCGCGAACCCCGCGGCGATGAGCAGCAGTCCGGCCATCATGGACCGGCGCAGGGTGATCCGCTCCCCCGCCCATCGGGTCACCGGCAGCTGCGCGGTCACCACGAGCAGCGAGGACAGCGCGAACAGCCAGGCCAGCGGCGCCTGCGAACCGGCCGCGCGCTCCACCTCGGCGGGCAGGGCGAGGTAGAGCTGGTTGTAGGCGAGCAGATAGGCGCCGTAGGCGCAGCACAGGGCGAGAAAGCGTCGGTTGCGCAGCAAGAGCCTTGTCCCGCCGCGGACTTGGACGCTCGCCCGGCCCGGGATGTGCTGCGGCAGCAGCCACGCGTGACCCGCGAGGAGGAGCACGAAGATCCCGGCTCCGGCCAGGCACACCGTGCGGAAGTCGACCGACAGCAGCAGCGCGCCCAGCAGCGGCCCGACGAACGCCCCGGCCTGTCCGGCGACGGTGAACAGCGCCAGCACTCGCGTGCGCGAACCGCCGCCCGCCTCCTCCCTGGCCACGGCCTGCCGGGCCACCTCGGACTCGACGGCGGGCGAGAACAGCGCGGCCGCGAACCCGATCAGCAGCACCGCCCCGACGACCGTCCAGGTCCGCTCGGCGTACCCGAGCCAGGCGAACCCCGCGATCCGCAGCGCACACCCGGCGAGCACCACGGGCCGGATGCCGTACCGGTCGGCCAGCGCCCCGCCCACCACGAACAGCCCCTGCTGGCTGAAGGTCCTGAGCCCGAGCACGAGCCCGACCAGCCAACCCGCCATACCGATCGCCCCGCCCAGATACTCGGCGAGGAAGGGCAGCACGGCGAAGAAGCCGACATTGAAGGCGAGTTGAGTGAGGATCAGCAACCGTAGGAGCGGTGAGAGACGGGCGGTGCCGCGCAGGGGGAGCGAGAGCGAGGTCATCGGGACGCCATCAACTCGGGTGCGGGCGAGGGCTGTCGGGTGGCCTTCGCGGCCGCCGTACGGAGCCGTGGCCGCCGTATTCCGCCGGCTGCCGCCACGGCGAGCGCGCCGAGCAGGGCGAGTACGGCGGCGGGGGCGAGGACCGACCAGGGGGCGCGCTCGGCGTAGGGCTGGTTCTCGGCGAGCAGCAGGCCCCACTCCGGGGACGGCGGCTGGGCGCCGAGGCCGAGGAAGCCGAGGGAGGCGAGGGCGAGGGCAACCCCGGGCAGGCGGAGCAGGGCGTGGCGGGTGACGGGCGGGAGCACGGCGGGCAGGAGCTCGTGGCGCAGCACGTACCAGGGTCCTGCGCCCAGGGCGCGGGTGGCGGTGAGGTGGAGGGTGGCGCGCTCCTGTCGCAGCAGCGCGGAGGTGTGCGCGGCGAGCGGTGCCCAGGCGACGGCGGTCACGGCGAGCGCGGGTGTGAGGGGCCCGCTCCCCCAGGCCGCGGCGACGAGGAGCGCGACGAGGACGGGCGGTACGGCGTTGACGGTGTCGACGAGCGGCCCCGAGAGGCGGGGCAGCAGTCCGAGTACGACGCCGGTGAGCAGGGCGGCCGCGCTGATGGCGAGGGCGAGGGCGAGCGTGTCGAGGGCGCCGTGGGCGATGCGGGCGAGCATGTCCCGGCCGAGGGCGTCGGTGCCGAACGGGTGCGACGGGGAGGGGGGTTGAAGGCGTGCGGTGGTGTCGAGGGCGAGCGGGTCGCGGGGGAGGCCGAGCGCGATGACGGCGAACAGCGCTGTGCCGTACACAAAAGGCAGGATCCTGCCGACCGGCGGCTGCGGACGGTGCAGTGAGGACAGGGAACCGTCGCGCAGTGCGGGTCCGACGAGACGGCGGGCGGCGAGGCGGGTGGCTCCCGTCGTGACGGCCGCGAGCAGGACGAGGGCGAGGGTGCCGGCCTGGAGGACGGGCAGGTCCTGGGCGAGCGCGGCCTGGAGGGTCGTACGGCCCAGGCCCGGGATGTCGAAGATCTGCTCGACCGCGACGGAACCCCCGGTCAGTCCGACGACGAACAGGCCGAGGTTGGGCAGCAGTCCGGGCAGGCAGCGGCGCAGCGCCTTGCGGGCGATGCTCCTTCGGGGCAGTCCGCGTGCGGCGGCAGCCAGTGCCCAGGGCTCGGCGAAGGCGCCGGGCAGCAGGTCGTCCAGCAGTCGCCCGAGGACGGCACCGGCGGGCAGACCGAGGGCGAGGGCGGGCAGTACCGTCCACTGGGGGCCGTACCAGCCGAGGGCCGGCAGCCAGCCCAGCTGCACCCCGACGACGGTGGCGAGGACGGACGCGGTGAGGAACTCGGGCAGCGCGGCGAGCACGGCGGAGGCCGAGCCGACGGTGCGTCGAGGAGCGCCGGTGCGCAGGGTGCGCGCGCACAGCAGCGCGGCCGTGCAGCCGGCGACCACGAGGGCCACCGCCATCAGCAGCAGCGACACGCCGAGCGCCTGGAACACCCCGGGCATGACCTCCGCCCCGGAGATCCACGACCGCCCGGCGTCCCCGCGCGGCAGCCCACCGAGCCACTCCCCCAGTAGCCGCAACGGCCCTTCGTCCAGCCCGAGTTGGGCCCGGATGTCGGCCAGCACCTCCGGGGTGGGGTCGCGGTCCGCCGAGCGCGCCTTCAGTACGGTGAGCGCCGGGTCGGTGTGCGAGAACCAGGGCAGCAGCCCGATCCCGCACACCAACAGCGCACCGAGGCAGACACGCCAGACCAGCGTGCCGACAGTGCTCTTCATGCCTCAGGGCTCCTCGTGGTTCAGCGCCGCGTGCCGGTGCCGAGGAGGGTGCGCTCGTACGGGTCGAGGAGCACGCCCTGCAGCGAGGCGCCGACGCCGGTGATGACGCGCTGGTGGACCAGCGGTACGACGGCGTCGGTGCCGAGGATCGCCGCCTCGGCGGTCATGGCGGCGTCCTGCCGCTTGCCGGGGTCGGCGAGGCCCGCGGCCTTGGTCACGGCCCGGTCGACGCCCTTGTCGCACAGCAGGGCGAGGTTGTAGCCGCCGTCACAGGTGTAGTCACTGGCGAGGACGGCGACGGGGTCGCCGGTGTCCAGCAGGCTGTTGCGGGCCCCGACGACTGCGTCGAACTTCCCGGCCAGGGCGTCGCTCTCCAGCCGCGAGTACTCGCGCACCTCGAGCTTGACCGCGAACCCGGCCTTCTCCAGCTGCTGCTTCAACACCTGGGCGACTTCGGGGAGTTCGGGCCTGTTGTCGTAGGTGGCGAGGGTGAGGGAGGTGCCGCTGGCCTTCCCTGCCTTCGCGCGTCCGGTGGGCTCCTTCCGCTTGCCCTCGGCCCAGGTGACGGCGGGTCCGTAGATGCCGGTTCCGGGGTCGGCGTGGCCCTCGTAGACACCCTGGGCGAGTGCGGAGGGGTCGACGGCGGCGCGGGCGGCGGCACGCAGCGCCGGGGCCTTGAACGGGCCGGACTTGCTGTTGAGCAGCAGGCTCGTGGTGCGGGTGGTCGCGGTCTCCTTGCGCGTGCCCTTGTCGAGGGAGGCGGCCTGGGCGACGGGGATCGCCTCGGCGACGTCGACCTGACCGGTGCGCAGGGCGTTGGCGCGGGCGGTGCCGTCGGCGATGAACCGGGCGTCCACGCCGGAG
Organism: Streptomyces sp. NPDC002888; assembly: GCF_042888465.1. Classification (NCBI taxonomy): domain Bacteria; kingdom Bacillati; phylum Actinomycetota; class Actinomycetes; order Kitasatosporales; family Streptomycetaceae; genus Streptomyces; species Streptomyces sp. NPDC002888. The sequence continues at coordinate 72,299 of NZ_JBIAPU010000001.1, forward strand.
GCCTGGGCGCGGCCGCCCCAGTAGTCGTCGTGGCGGTCCAGGGTGGCGGCGGTACTGCCGGTGACCTTGGTGAGCTCGAAGGGTCCGGTGGCGGTGCCGACCGGGTCGACGCGGTCCTTGTCGCCGTAGGCCTTCGGGGAGAGGACCGCGAGGCTGGGGCTGGAGAGCCGCAGCGGCAGCACGGGGTCGGGTGCGGCGGTGGTGACCCGTACGCCCGTACCGCCGGCGCCGCCCGCACCTTCCGCCGCCTTCGCCGTGAGGGTCACGCCGGAGAGGGCGGCGGGTGCGGGCTTGGCTTCGGTGGCGTGGGTGAGCGCGGCGGCGACCGCGGACGGGGTGACGTCGGTGCCGTCCTGGAAGGTGGCCTCGCGCAGCGTGAACAGCCAGGTGCGGTCGTCCTCGCGACGCCAGGACGCGGCGAGCGCCGGGGTGGCGGTGCCGTTGGCATCCAGGGCGGTCAGCCCCTCGGTGACGCCGAGCCGGCTGAGGAGCGTGGCGTCGGCGCCGTACGGGGAGAGGTTCTCGGCGGGCGGGAAGGCGAGGGCGACGCGGAGTCGGGAGCCGTCCTTGCCGTCGGCCGTCCCGCCGCCGGCACCACCGGAGGCGAAGCAGCCGGCGAGCAGCGGGGTGAGCAGGAGGGCGGCGTGGAGCCGCGGGCGGCGGGGGAAGCGCATGGGTTATCGGCCTATGGGGTGAGGGGAGGGAGGGGCGGAGCGGGCGGAGAAGGAGGCACCGAGGCGGGCGTCGAGGGGGACGTCAAAGTGCACGATCCCCTGGCCGCCGCCGGGGTCCTCGCGCTCGTCGTGCACGATGGCGCCGAGTGACCGCCAGAAGCCTTCGGCGCCTTCCACGGACGGGTCCGTGTGCAGGTAGACGGACCGGTAACCGCCGTCCGCGGCCGCGAAGGCGAGCAGTTCGGCGACCAGCCGCCGGGCCAGACCACGCCTGCGGTGCTCCCGGCGGACGTAGACGCGGCGCAGTTGGGCGGTCTCGCCGGAGGGGTAACGTACCGCCACGTGCCGCGGGTTCGGCGGATGGGCGGGGCCGCGGGAGTCGAGTGCGGCCGTGGCGATCACGTCGCCGCCCTCACCGTCGAGCGCGACCAGCAGCGTGTGGCGGGCCGGGACCAGATACGCGGCGGCCGGGTCGACAATGTCACCGTGCCAGCGGGGCACGTATCCGGTGCCGAAGTCACGGTAGACGGTGTCGAGCATGACGGCTCGGGCGCCGTCGAGGTCGTCTGGGCCCGCGGGCCGAATGCAGTAACTGGGCACTTGCGCATCATATGCATTAAGCCTCCGATGAAGATCATCCACCCGCGCGCCCGGTCACGACACCTTCACGCGGCTGACTTGACAGTGATCATGTAGCCGCCTACAACCTAGTCACATGACATTCATTTTCAAAATGATGGCGCGGTAATGCGCGTCGCGTTCGTCGGCAAGGGTGGCAGCGGCAAGACCACCCTGTCGGCGCTCTTCTCCCGACGGCTGGCCCACTCCGGCGCACCCGTGCTCGCCATCGACGGCGACATCAACCAGCACCTGGCCGAGGCGCTCGACCCCGCGGACGGCACCTTCACGGCCCCGCCCCTGGCCACGCGCCTGGGCGAGATCAAAGACTTCCTGCGCGGCTCCAACCCGCGCATCGCCTCCCGCGAGGCGATGATCAAGACGACTCCGCCCGGCCGCGGCTCCCGCCTGCTGCGCCCGCTCGGCGACGACGAGCTGCACGCGCGTCACGTCCAACGCGTGGGCGGCGTACCGCTGATGGTGACGGGCGAGTTCGACGAGAGCGACCTCGGGGTGGCCTGCTACCACTCCAAGCTCGGCGCGGTCGAGCTCTACCTGAGCCACCTCGTCGACGGCCCCGGCGAGTACGTCGTCGTCGACATGACGGCGGGCGCCGACGCGTTCGCGTCAGGCCTGTTCACCCGCTTCGACCTCACGGTCCTGGTGGCCGAACCGACCCGCAAGGGCGTCTCCGTCTACCGCCAGTACCGCGACCACGCCCAGGAGTTCGGCATCCCGCTCGCCGTCGTCGGCAACAAGGTGACCGGCGAGGACGACCTGCTCTTCCTCAAGGAGGAGGTCGGCGACGACCTCCTCACCCACCTGGTGCACTCGCCGTGGGTACGGTCGGCCGAGCAGGGCCGCACGACGACCACATCCGTGGATTCTCTGGAACCCCACAACCGCCACGCCCTGAACGTCCTGCGCGAGGCCGTCGACGCCCGCCCCAAGGACTGGACGACCCTCCACCGCCACGCCGTCGACTTCCACCTGCGCAACGCCCACGCATGGGCGGACGCGGCGACGGGCCTCGACCTGGCGGCACAGGTGGACCCGGACTTCGTACCGGGCCCGGCGTCGCTGACCTGATCCCCGTCTCCCCGTCTCTCAAAAACAGCACACAGAACTGCACACAGACAGGACACCCCCCTCATGTCTCTCGACGTCTCCCCCAAGCTCCTCGCCGAAGCCGAGCAGGGCTCCATCCGCGAGGAGGACTTCGTGGGCACCGTCCGCACGTCCCTCCCCTACGCCTACGATCTCATCGCTTCCCTCGCCACCGAGCTCGACTCCACCACCGCCGAGTTCACCGACAACCAGACCCCTCCCCCCTCCGAGCACGAGCGCGGCCAACTCCTCCGCGCCCTCGCCAGCGACGCCATCCGCACCAGCCTGGAACGCCACTTCGACGTCACCCTGGCCTTCCAGAACTGCCACCGGGTGGCGGCGTTCCGGCCGGGGGCGCGGGGCGGGGAGACGTACGCGAAGTTCACGTCGCTGCGGGCACAGGTGCTGAACCAGTCGCCGGAGTTCAGGGACTGCTGAACCGGAGCGCGGGGCCGCCGTCGGAAGGGACGGCGGCCCCGCGCACAATTTCCCCACTGAAACGTGCAACCATTTACACATACGGAGGGTCGATGTCTGCATGCACCACCGATCCCCGGGCCATGACACCCTCCGGCCCGTCGACACCCGCTCGCCGTCAGAGATACGCGCCGAGCGCCGCAGGCTCATCGAGTCCATCCGCGCCCACCGCCGCCTCCTCGCCAAGCGGCCTTCCTTCGAGCAGGCCGACCAGCGGCGCCTGAACCGCGAAGCGAGGGACCACGACCGCGCCGAGACCGCCCACGGCAAGGCCCTCCAGCGCATCCACGAGCGGCGTGCGCGTCAGGAGACCTCACTCAACCGTCAGCTGAGCGGACTCGACGGCAAGCGCGAGCACCAGGAGAAGCAGGCTCTCGCGGTCCTGCGCCGCGAATCCATCGAGCGCAGTCTCGCCGCCACCTACCTCTCCGCGAGCCAGGTGAACGGCATCGGCAGCGGACTGGTTCGCGACCTCGCGGCCCAGGGCGTCAGAACGGCCGCCGACTTCAAGCGTGTCAGCTGGGGCACGGCACCCAACGGCAAGGGCGGCCAGGTGCTCTACATCCACCGCACGAAGGGCGGCAAGGTCCACATCAACGGCATCGGCGAGCACCGCGGCCGGCCGCTGATGGAGTGGCGCCAGTCAGCCGTCGCCCGCGCCGAGGCCCGCGCCCCACACGTACTCCCGCCCGACGAGCGGCACCGTATCGCCGAGATCATCGAGGCTGAGCGCACCCGTCTGCAGAAGGAGTTGGCAGACGTGCCGGGCGCGGCCGAAGCCGCACGCACGGAAGCGGTACGGCTGCACGCCGACGCTCTTGAGCAGCTGGCCGCCTCCACCCGCGAGGCAGCCCTGCGCGCCGATGAACGCCGGGCCGAGTTCGACGCCATGGCCGAGCAGTTGCTCGCCCTCCAAGCACAACTGTCCGCGCACATCGACCAGTACGGCGATGTGGGCCGCCTTGTCCGCCGCGCCCAGGTCCGCGCGCTCCGGCCGCTTCCGGAGGCTCCGGCACTGCCGGCCATCCCCTCTCCCCGCATCCCGGACACACCGGCCCGCCCACGGGTCAGTCTTGAGAAAGCCGCTACCGTCGAGGCATCCCACCCGACTCCCGGAATCCGGGCAAGCCTCGGCTGGCTCGTGCCGATCGTCTTCCTCGGTCTGACGGCGATCCTGGGGGTGGGCGAGACGGACGCCACGGCTCCGACGTGGTTCAGGATCGCGACCCGGCTCGCGGCTCTCGCGATGACCGCGGAACTACTGCGCCTCTGGGTCCCGCGAAGGCGGTGGCGAACGGCCAACCGCATGCCCTCGGGGACCGGTCCTCTGGCCACAGGGGTGTTCTTCGCCCTGGTCGCCGCGAGTATGTTCGCGGACACCGAACCGGACGGCGGAGCGTCATGGGCCGCGTCGGTCGTGTCGCTGGTCCTCGTGGTGGTGGGCACTGCCCTCCGCGCGGGCAAGGGGAAGGGCGCCGAGGTTTCCAACTGACCGGGCGGAGGGCTGTTGCGGCGAGGGTTCAGTCGTGCGCGGCAAACCGCACGAACTGGGCCCAGCCGTCGGGCTCCACGGCGAAGTGGGGGCGGGCCACGTCCTTGGAGTCCCGTACGTAGATGGCCTGTTCCGTGACAGCCACCTCAACGCAGCTGTCGCCCTGGGTACCGCTGTAGCTGGACTTGAACCAGGCGAGTTCCGTCGTGCTCATGTCTCTCCTCGCAGTCGCTCCAGCAGGCCTCGTGAATCCTTGGGGTGCAGGGCCTGCGAGCGCAGTGTGTCATAGCGCTGATAAAGGAGGCTCACCTCTTTCACGTCGGAGATCAGACGGCCGTTCTGCTGCCCCTCCGAGTACCCCAGCCGCCGTCGTTCAGGGGTTTCGAGAAGCTGAACGGAGCCATCGAGGCATCCATGGGTCTCGGCCTCCACAGGCATGATCTGAAGCGTCACGTTCCTCTGCGCTGTCAGCTTCAGCACGTGATCGAGCATCCCTCGCATCACGCCATCGCCGCCGAGCGGACGCCGGAACAGGTGCTCCTCGACGATGAAGCTGAAGGGCACATTGGGGCGCTCAGTCAGCATCCGCTGTCGCTCCAGTCGCGCGGCGACCTGCGCCTCCAACTGCTCGTCCGACAGCGGCGGAATGCTGTTGTCGAAGACCGCCCGCGCATACCCCTCCGACTGCAACAACCCCGGCACCAACCGGCACTCGTACGTACACATGCTCACCGCCACCCGCTCCAGCCTGGCCCACCGCCGGAACCAGGCCGCCAGCCCCGCCTCCCCCCTCGTCAGGAACCGGGCGGACCGCCGCAGCGCCCCCGTGTTGCCCAGCACCTCCTCCGCCCGTTCGACGAAAGACTCGTCCGGCATCCGGCGCCCCAACTCCACCGACTCCACGGTGTGCTTGGAGAAGCGGACGAGCGCCGCGAACTCGGCCCGGCTGAAGCCCGCGTTCTCACGCAGGGCCTGGACGACGGCCCCGAAGGTCCGCAGACTGTCCGACGGGTCGGGTTCCCGCTCCCCCTCGCAGACCGCCGGCTCGTCACTCATCTCCACGCCGCCCGTCATACGCGCACACCTCCAGTGCCAGATGCATCCCTGCACCCAGCGTGACGGCAGGGCGGCCGTACCGTCCACCGAACGTGCCCGTACGCTGACGCAGCGTACGGGCCAGGCTTCTGGAATACACACCCGCGCACCCGTCACCGTGACCCCATGAACGTGACCACGCCCCATCTGGCCACCCCCGTCCAGATGTTCGCGCAGCGCCTGTCCTCGACCCGTCGTGGCGCCCGCCTCGCACGCCTGCTCGCCCACGAGCAGCTCCGAACCTGGCAGGTATCACCTGGCGTCATCGAGCGGGCGGAGCACATCGTCGCCGAACTCGCCGCCAACGCCGCGCTGCACGGCCGCGTCCAGGGCCGCGACTTCCGCCTCGCCCTCATCTTCGACCCGGGCGTCGGCCTCCTCCGCATCGCTGTCACGGACGCCCGTGGTGAGCAACTCCCGGCCCCCTCGACCGACTTCGCGCCTGCAGGGGACACCGAGTCGGGCCGCGGCCTCCTCCTGGTCGACGCCCTCGCCGACCGCTGGGGTACAGAACCCTGGCCGCCGTCCGGCAAGACCGTCTGGGCGGAACTCGACACCCGCTCCACAAGAGGCATGGGGCATTAGTGGGCGAAAGTGAGATCGGCACTCCCCTTCTCCCCTCCACCGGTTTGCGAGCGCCGCCGAGAACCGAACGCGTCCCCCGCGCGTGGTACCGGAGAACGTGTTGGCATGCACACGAGACGGGGGAACGCGAGTGGGATCAACAGCACGCGCGAGAACGGCGGCGGTGGCCGCCGTGGTGGCCGGGGCGCTGGTCACGGGGGCGGTATCGGCAGGGGGCCAGCCGGCGCAAGCCGTCGGCTCCGCCGCACATGACGGGACGAAGGCTCCGGCGAAGGCGAAGCCACCGGCGACCGTCACGCTGATCAGCGGCGACCGCGTGGTCGTCGGCTCAGACGGCCGGGTGGTTCGGCTCGTGCGCGGCAAGGGCCGCGAGGGGATCGGTTTCTCGGTGCGGCGCGAGGCCGGCCACACGTACGTCGTCCCGCAGGACGCCCTGCGCCTGGTCGCCGACGGCGTGCTCGACCGGCGGCTCTTCGACGTCGCGCAGCTGGTCGAAGACGGGTACGACGACGCGCACCGCACCACGCTGCCGCTGATCGTCGGCTACCGGCGGGACGGCGCCGGAGCAGGGGGTTTCACCGCCGCCCGCGACCCGTTCGCGGGCGTCGTCGTCCGGGAGCGCCGTGCGCTGCCCGCGGTCGACGGCGAGGCCTTCGAGGCGCCCAAGGCCGGTGCCCCGGCCCTGTGGGCGGCCGTCACAGGCCGCTCTTCGGCCCGTACGGCAGGCGGTACGGCCGCCGCCGCGCGGCCCGTCGCCCATGTCTGGCTGGACGCGAAGGTCCGGGCCGCGCTGGCCGAGAGCGTGCCGCAGATCGGTGCGCCCGCCATGTGGAAGTCGGGTTACACCGGCAAGGGCATCAAGGTGGCGGTCCTGGACACGGGCGTGGACCAGACCCACCCGGACCTCAAGGGCGTCGAGACGGCGCAGAAGAACTTCAGCGAGTCCCCCGACGTCAAGGACCGCTTCGGGCACGGTACGCACGTGGCCTCCATCCTCGCCGGGAGCGGTGCGAAGTCCGGCGGCCGCTACAAGGGCGTGGCGCCCGACGTGAAGCTGCTGGACGGCAAGGTCCTGGCCGATGACGGCTTCGGAGAGACCTCGAACATCGTCGCCGGTATGCAGTGGGCCGTCGACCAGGGCGCGCAGGTCGTCAACATGAGTCTGGGCCACCCCGACACCCCGGGTGTCGACCCGCTGGAGGCGGCAGTCGCCCGGCTCTCCGGCAAGGCCCTGTTCGTGGTGGCCGCGGGCAACGAGGGCGACGGGCCCCGCACGCTCGGATCGCCCGGCAGCGCCCCCGCGGCGCTCACCGTCGGGGCCGTGGACAAGCAGGACCAGATCGCCGACTTCTCCAGCCGCGGCCCGAACCTCGACGGCACGCCCAAGCCGGACATCACCGGCCCCGGCGTGGACATCACCGCCGCCCTGACCACGCAGGGCGAGCAGCCCCCAGGTGAGGGCTATGTGTCGCAATCCGGCACGTCGATGGCCTCCCCGCACGTCGCGGGCGCCGCCGCCCTGGTGCTCCAGCAGCACCCGGACTGGAGCGGGGCCCGGCTGAAGTCGCTCCTGACCGGTTCGGCCAAGCCCAACCCGCTGCTGAACGCCCACCAGCAGGGCGCGGGCCGGGTGGACCTGGCGCGCGCCGCCACGGCGCTGGTCGTCTCCGAGCCCGGCTCCCTCGGCTTCGGCATGCACGCCTGGCCGCACGCCGACGACAAGCCGGCTTCCAAGACCCTCACCTACCGCAACTACGGCACCCGGGCCGTCACCCTGCGGCTGAGTGCCTCCGGGGCCGACCCGTCGGGCCGCCCCGCCCCGGCCGGCATGTTCACCGTCAAGGACGCCCAGCTCACCGTTCCGGCCGGCGGCACCGCGAAGACCACCGTCACCGCAGACACGCGCAAGGGCACCGTCGACGGCGTCTTCGGTGGCACGGTGCTGGCGTCGGGAGGCGGCCAGCAGGTGCGTACCGGTCTCGTGGTCGAAAGGGAGGTGGAGTCGTACGACGTCACGGTGCGGCACATCGACGCCGACGGGGCGAACCCGGCCACCTACGCGACGACGATCAACCCCCGCGACGGGCTCGGCAAGTCCGTGGAGCTCCCGTACCGCGCGAACGGCACGGTGGTCCAGCGGCTGCCCAAGGGCTCCTACCAGCTGGAGAGCCTGGTCTTCGCGGAGGACAACGAGGTGGGCTTCTTCGTCCAGCCGGTTCTGGAGGTGACCGGGAAGGTCACGGTCACCCTCGACTCCCGCAAGGCGAAGCCGTTCGCCGTGAAGGCCCCGGATCCGGCCGCGAAGCTCGTCACCTCCATCGTCGGCTACTACGACGAGGCCGCGGGCGTGGCCAACTCCTGGTCCACCAACGGCGTGCCGCCGATCCGCACCGCCGCCCTCGGCCCGGCATCCGCCACGATGCGGGCCCAGTTCAACGGGGTGTGGAAGACGCCCGGCGCGGCCGGCAAGAACGTCGACTACCGGCTTGCCTTCAACCGCAAGGGGAGCTTCTTCACCGGCCTGACCCGCACCGTCGCCCGGTCCGAGGTCGCCGAGGTGAAGCTCGGCTTCGGCGCGTCCGTCACCGGGGCCAAGGGCCAGGTCCACATCACGCCGCTGGACGAGCTCGGGAGCAGCGTCGGCATCCAGGAACCGCAGGTGCAGAAGCTGCCGCAGGCCACCACGCACTACCTCAGCACGGCCGGCGTGCGCTGGTCCTGGACTGCCGCGCAGCTCGACGCCCGCAGCGAGGTGCGCATGATCTACACGAAGGAGCGGGTGACCTACAAGCCGGGCTCCAGCTACACCCTGAGGTTCAACACCGGTGTCGTCGGCCCCGATCTCGCGGCAGGGAGCCCGCAGGAGCAGGGTGCCAATCGGACCGGTGACTACATCGACGCCAGGATCCCGCTGTTCAACGACGGCAGCGGCAACCCGGGGTCCTCGGTCGTCACCAGCGGGTTCGCCCGGCTGGAATCCGGCGGGCGGATCCTCGGCGAGGGCTCGGCCACGGACTGGCTGAGCGCCGAAGTTCCCGCCGCCTCCGCCGCGTACCGCCTGACGGTCGAGGCGAGCCGCTCCGCCGAGGACACCTCCACCAGTACGAAGGTGGCAGGGGTGTGGACGTTCACCTCGGCCCGGCCGGCGTCGGACCGCACGACCAGGCTGCCCCTGTCGACGGTGCGGCTCGCGCCGAAGCTGAGCTTGCACGGGACGGCTCCGGCGGGCAGCACGCTCACGGTGCCGCTGAAGCTGAGCGGTGCGGCCGCCGCGGCCGGGCAGGTCGCCGCGCTGACCGTGAACGTCTCCTACGACGGCGGCCGGACCTGGAAGCCGCTCACCGTGACGACCGACGCGAAGGGGGCGCGCTCGGTGAGCGTGAAGCACCCGGCGACCGCCAAGGCCGTGTCCTTCCGGGTGGACCTGAAGGACAGGGGCGGCAACACCGTGCGCGAGACGATCACGAACGCCTACCGGCTCGCTCCGTGAGGTGACCCTACGACGGTGACCGTTGCCCAGCGCCGCTGAACCCTCCGGCCTGACCCCCGCACCTGCGGGGACCGGGCCGGATCCGCGTCAAGCGAGAAACCCCGACACCAACGCCACGAACCTGTCGGGCAGCACCGCAGGCAATCGAGTTACCGCGGGGATGGCCCCGATCAGTGGCGGCCCCGCCCTGCCCGTGTGGGCGGGGCGGGGCCGCTCTCTGCTACCGCGCGGGTACGGCGGCCGGTGCCGGCGCATACCCCGTGGGCCGGGCCGTGAAGGTGCCGCGGCCCTGGGTGCGGCTGCGCAGACGGGTCGCGTAGCCGAACAGCTCCGCCAGGGGCACGGTGGCGGTGACGACCGCGGCGCCGCCGCGCGTGGCCGAGCCCGTCACTCGGCCGCGCCGGGCCGCGAGGTCGCCGAGGACCGAGCCCACGGCGTCCTCGGGCACGGTGACCGTGACCTCGACGACCGGCTCCAGGAGGAGCATCGCGCAGCCGCGCAGCGCCTCCCGCAGTGCGAGCCGGCCCGCCGTGCGGAAGGCCATCTCGGAGGAGTCCTTCACATGGGTCGCCCCGTCGGTCAGGGTGACGCGCAACCCGGTCACCGGGTGCCCGCCGAGGGGACCCTCGCCGAGGGCGTCCCGGCAGCCGGCCTCCACCGCGCGCACGTACTCCTGTGGCACCCGCCCGCCGACCACGGCCGAGCGGAACTCGAAGCCCTCGGCGCCGTCTTCGGACTCCAGCGGCTCCACGTCGAGCACGACATGGGCGAACTGACCCGCCCCACCGTCCTGTTTGACGTGCCGGAAGACCAGACCGGACACGCCGCCGGCGACCGTCTCGCGGTAACTCACCCTGGGACGGCCTACGTTGACGTCCAGGCCCTGGTCACGGCGGATCTTCTCCACCGCGACCTCCAGGTGCAGTTCACCCATGCCGGACAGCACCGTCTGACCGGTCTCCGCGTCGGTGCGGACGACCAGGGACGGATCCTCCTCGGCCAGCCGCGCCAGCGCCGACGCCAGCCGTTCGGCGTCGGTGCTTCTGCGCGCCTCGACCGCCACCGAGACCACCGGGTCGGCGACACTCGGCGGTTCGAGGACGAGCGGGGCACCCGGCGCGCACAGCGTCGAGCCGGCGCGCGCGGACTTCAGCCCGACGACGGCGACGATGTCCCCGGCGACCGCCCGGTCGAGCTGGGCGTGGCGGTCGGCCTGGACCCGCAGGATCCGGCCGATCCGCTCGGTGCGCCGCGCACCCGCGTCCCATACCGTGGCTCCCTTCTCGATCGTTCCCGAGTACACGCGCAGGTAGGTGAGGCGGCCCGTGGGGGTGGCGTTGACCTTGAAGGCGAGAGCCGCGAACGGGGCCGCGGGGTCGGCGGGCCGTCGCTCGTCGACACCATCGTGCATGCCGCACACAGCCGGCACGTCCAGCGGCGACGGCAGATAGGCGACCACGGCGTCGAGCAATGGTTCGACACCGCGGTTGCGGTAGGCCGAGCCGCACAGCACGACCACGCCGTCGCCGCTGTGCGTGAGGTCGCGCAGCGCCGCGGCAAGGGTGCCCGCGGAGAGCGTCTCCCGGTCGCAGAACTCCTCCAGCGCGGCCGGATGGCGTTCCGCCACGGCCTCCTCCAGCAGTCGGCGTCGCCGCCCCGCCTCCTCGGCCAGGGCGTCCGGCACCGGCCCCTCCGTGGCCGTGCCGCCGTCGTCGTCCCAGGTCAGCGCCCGCATGCGCAGCAGGTCGACGACGCCGGTGAATTCGTCCTCCGCACCGATCGGCAGCTGTACCACGAGCGGAGTCGGGTGCAGCCGCTCGCGGATCGACGCGACGGCCGTGTCGAGGTCGGCGCCGGCCCGGTCCAGCTTGTTGACGAAGGCGATCCTCGGTACGCCGTGCCGGTCGGCCTGCCGCCACACCGACTCGCTCTGCGGCTCCACGCCCGCCACCGCGTCGAACACGGCGACCGCGCCGTCGAGCACCCGCAGCGAACGCTCCACCTCGTCGGCGAAGTCGACGTGCCCCGGGGTGTCGATCAGGTTGACGCGGTGGCCGTCCCAGGCGCAGCTGACGGCCGCGGCGAAGATGGTGATGCCACGGTCGCGCTCCTGGGAGTCGAAGTCGGTGACGGTCGTGCCCTCGTGAACCTCGCCGCGCTTGTGCGTGGTCCCGGTGGCGAACAGGATCCGCTCGGTGACGGTCGTCTTGCCGGCGTCGACGTGGGCGAGGATGCCCAGGTTGCGGACGGCGGCGAGCGGGTTGGTCAGGTGACGGTCGAGGTTGGTGCGCACGGCCCGTGGCCTTTCGGAATCTGATCAGGAAAGGGGCAGCGCGATTTCCGGACGAGGCGTCGAGGCGTGCGGGCAGCCTGCTGACATGACGTCAGCAGGCTGCCGCGGAACAGCTGGTGGTCTTCTCAGACGTTCGTCACGGTCATCCGGCACCGGCCGCGCAGCGGGTACCGGGCCGACGAGGACACGAGGATCACCTCGTACCGGGACGGGGAGACGACGAAAGCGGTGTGGTCACGCATGGTCTTCTCCCCTCACTCGTCAGGACGGCGGCCCGCTCAAGCAGTGGGCGGCGCTGGATACTTGGCGACTGTAGAGGCATCCGCGCCGTCGCGCACCCCCATTCTTGTTTTTCCGCGTTACGCGTTCTGCGCCACGTGGGAGTAGAAGTGGCGGCGGACCCGGCGCAGCCACGCGTCGGCGGCCGACTCGTCGGGGTGGTCGGGCAGCACGGAGGGTGTCTCGGCGAAGCCCGTCTCGAACCGGCGCAGCAGTGGCAGCGCGGCCGTGGGGTCGGCGGCGGCCTGTTCGCCGAAGCGGTGGTAGCTCTCGGGGTCCTCGACCCGGATGGTCAACCGGCCGGTCGCGTACAGCTCGTAGCCCTGCTCGCACAGCCGCTTGAGGTGGCGGGCGTGCTTGGCGGTGCGCCTGCGGCTTTCCGCCGAGAACGAGCCGTCACCGCGGCTCTGGAGCTTCCTGAACTGCTGGGTGGCGTAGCCGAGATAGGCGTCGCGCACGCGCCGGGCGCTCAGGAAGGAAGCGCGGATGCCGATGAGCTCGTCGCCGAGGGGAGTCCGCACCTCGTACAACTCGTCGGGCAGCCAGACGAGTTCCATCACCGTCGGGTTGCCGCCGAGGGCCAGCCGGCACCACTTGGCCGCCTCGTGCAGGGTGCGGTCCGGTGCGGTGCTGACGTGGGACTCCTTCGGCCCGCGCAGGCCGTGAAGTTCCTCGGTGGGCGCGGCGAACATCCCGAGCCGGTCGATGTCGGAGCCCTCGCGGGCGAGTCCGTACGCGGTCGAGCCGACGACGCCCGACAGCAGGATGTTCTCGACGGTCACGGCTGCCCCCGATGGTGATGTCCCGCCCCCGTGGCGGGGCGGCGGACCGCCATGATGCCGCGCCGACGGGGTCGGCCACCTGGCAATTTTCCGCGGGCGGCGCAGGTCTCCGCGATCGGCGCCCGCTCACCCGTACGGCCCCGTGCGCTGGTCCCGCCCGGGGCCCGATGGTGCCGTGAGAGGGAGCACTGCGAGAAGAGCACCGGGGGACGCCGGGAAACCGCGCGTCCGGAAACACCCGGGGTTCGCCCTCAGGAGGCATCCGTGATGACCCCGCATCCGTCCCGTCCCGCCCGTGTCCTCGCCGCCGCCCTGGCCGTGGGCACGCTGTTCACCACGGCGGCCTGCTCCTCCGACGGCGACGGCGGTGACACGGACACCCGCTCGGGACACGCCGCCTCCCCCGTGGCCAGGCGGACCGTGACCGCGTCGGCCGCCGCGCCCCTCACAGAGGCCGGGGCCCGGACGGCGCTCATCACGGAGGGCGACCTGGAGGACGACTGGACGCAGGTCAAGGGCGCGAACGGCTGGCGGGACTCCCTGCTCGTCGGCAAGGTGGACGTGGCCGACTTCCTCACCGCCGAGGCGGACGCCACCGAGTGCCAGCGCCTGCTCGACTCCCTCTACGACGACGGCCTCCTGGGCAAGCCGTACGGCGCGTCGGCGCTCACCGGCTTCCGCGAGGGCGACGCCCGGCTCCTCTACCAGGTCGCCGCGTACCGCAGGGCCGACCTCGACAAGTCGCTCGCCTGGCTGGGCTCCCTGCCGGACAAGTGCGACCAGTTCACCGCGACCGGCACGGGCGGCGAGCGGACCGTGCAGGTGGTGGATGCCTCCCTGCCCAAGGAGGGCGACGCCCGGCAGGGCCTGACGGTCACGGTCAAGGGCACCGCGGACGGCTCCCCCGTCATGCTCACCCTGGACGTGGCCGCCGTCCGCGTCGGCACGGACGCGATCACGGTCGTCAACGGAGGGCTCGACGGCGCGGACCACGACAGCACCGAGCAGGCCGTGAAGGAGGGCACCGCGCGGTTGAAGGACGTCCAGGCGGGTCGGACTCCGGCGGAAGAGCCGAGCGTGGAGTGACAGGGTCTGTCGACGCCCAGAAGTGTGTGACATATTACTGCCGTGACCAACGGACTCTGTGATGTCGTGGTCGTCGGCGCCGGCATGGTCGGCGCCGCCTGCGCGCTGTACGCGGCCCGCGCCGGGCTCGACGTCGTGGTGGTGGACCGCGGCCCGGTGGCCGGCGGCACGACCGGCGCGGGCGAGGGCAACCTGCTCGTCTCCGACAAGGAGCCCGGCCCCGAACTCGCACTCGCCCTGCTGTCCGGCCGGTTGTGGACCGAGCTGGCCCAGGAGCTGGGCAGCGCGATCGAGTACGAGCCCAAGGGCGGGGTCGTCGTCTCCGCCACGCCCGAAGGGCTGTCCGCCCTTGCGGAGCTGGCCGCCGCCCAACGCGCCGCCGGAGTCGAGACGGTGAGCGTCGACACGGACCAACTCCAGCACCTCGAGCCCTACTTGGCGCCCGGCCTCGCGGGCGGCGTGCTCTACCCGCAGGACGCCCAGGTCATGCCGACCCTGGCCGCCGCACACCTCCTACGGGCCTCGGGCGCACGCCTGGAGACCGGCCGGACCGTGACGCGGGTGCTGCGCGGCGCCGACGGTGCCGTGCGCGGCGTGGCGACCGACCGGGGCGACCTCCACGCGCCGGCCGTGGTGAACGCGGCCGGTACATGGGGCGGTGAGGTGGCCCGGCTCGCGGGAGTGCACCTGCCGGTGCTGCCGCGGCGCGGCTTCGTCCTGGTCACCGAGCCCCTGCCGCGCCGGGTGCGCCACAAGGTGTACGCCGCGGACTACGTGGCCGACGTGGCGAGCGACTCGGCGGCGCTCCAGACCTCACCGGTGGTCGAGGGAACCGCCGCGGGGCCCGTCCTCATCGGCGCCAGCCGCGAACGGGTGGGCTTCGACCGGTCCTTCTCACCGCCGGTGGTACGGGCACTGGCGGCGGGGGCGACGCGGCTGTTCCCGTTCCTGGAGCGGGTGCGGGCGATGCGCACGTATCTCGGCTTCCGGCCCTACATGCCGGATCACCTGCCCGCCGTGGGGCCCGACCCTCGCGTGCCCGGCCTGTTCCACGCCTGCGGGCACGAGGGTGCGGGCATCGGGCTCGCCACCGGCACCGGGCATCTGATCGCGCAGGTGCTGGGCGGCAGGACCCCCGATCTGGACCTCACGCCGTTTCGCCCCGACCGATTCGCCGAGGAGGCCGCTTCGTGAACCACCCTGGACCTCTCGTGCACCCCCTGGAGCTCTCGTGAACCCTCTGGAGCTGACGCGGGCCCGGCCCGGCGCCCCGTTCACCGTCACCTTCGACGGACGGGAGATCGAGGCGCTGCCCGGGCAGACGGTGGCCGCGGCACTGTGGTCGGCGGGGATCACCTCCTGGCGCACCACCCGGGGCGAGGGCCGGCCGCGCGGTGTGTTCTGCGGGATCGGCGTCTGCTTCGACTGCCTGGTGACCGTCGACGGACGGCCCAACCAGCGGGCCTGCCTGGTTCCGGCCGAGCCCGGGGCGGAGATCCGTACACAGGAGGGGACGGGGCACGATGACTGAGCGTCCGCGTCTCGTCGTGGTCGGCGCGGGTCCCGCGGGGCTCGCCGCCACCCTCGCGGCCGCCGCGCGGGGCGTTCACGTCGTCCTTCTCGACTCCGCCGCCGAACCCGGCGGACAGTTCTACCGGCAGCCCGCCCCGGGCCTCGGTGCCCGCCGGCCTGAGGCGCTGCACCACCAGTGGCGCACCTGGGAGCGGCTGCGCGACGGACTGGACGCGCATCTCGGCGCCGGGCGCGTCACGTACCTGAGGGATCATCATGTGTGGTGCGTGGAACGGGAGTCGACGCTCGGCAAGGGCGGCGTCAGCAACTCGGACACGCCCACGTTCACCGTGCACGCGCTGCTCGGCCCGGAGCAGGAACGCCCTGCCGCCGTACCCGCGGACGCGGTGCTGCTCGCGACCGGCGGCTACGAGAAGGTGCTCCCGTTCCCGGGCTGGACGCTGCCCGGTGTGGTCACCGCCGGTGGCGCCCAGGCCATGCTGAAGGGCGGGCTGGTGCTGCCGGGGCGGAGGGCGGTCGTGGCCGGCACCGGGCCGCTGCTGCTGCCCGTGGCGACCGGGCTCGCCGCGGCGGGCGCCGAGGTCGCCGCGCTGGTCGAGTCCGCCGACCCGAAGGACTTCGTACGGCGCACCAGCGCCCTGGCCACCCAGCCGGCCAAGCTCGCCGAGGGCGCCGGGTACGCGGCCGCGCTGCTGCGTCACCGGATCCCGGTGCGGGCGCGTCACACGGTCGTCGCGGCGCACGGCGGCGAACGTCTCGAAGCGGTGAGCGTCGCCGCGCTGGACCCCGAGGGCCGACCCGCGCCCGGCACGGAACGGCGCATCGCCTGCGACACCCTCGCCGTCGGACACGGCATGCTGCCGCACACCGACCTCGCCGAGGGCCTCGGCTGCCGGCTCGACGGGCCGAACGTGCACGTCGACGACGAGCAGCGCACCGACGTCCCGGGCGTGTGGGCCGCCGGGGAGGCCACCGGGATCGGTGGCGCGGCCCTGTCGCTGGCCGAGGGGCACATCGCCGGGCGGTCGGTCGCGGCGCGGCTGGCGGGAACCGTGCCCGACCCGCGCGCGTGGGCCGCGGCCGCCCGGGGCCGTACCCGGCAGCGGGCGTTCTTCGCGGCGGTCGACGGGGCGTACGCACCGCCCGCGCGCTGGGCGGACCAGGTCACCGACGACACGGTCGTGTGCCGCTGCGAGGAGGTCACCGCCGGGGCCGTCCGGCAGGCCGTCGGGGAACTCGGCGCGGGCGACCTGCGCACGGTGAAACTGCTGACGCGGGCCGGGATGGGCTGGTGCCAGGGCCGGATGTGCGCTCCCGGGGTCGCGGGCGTCGCCGGATGCGAACTCACCCCGGGGCGGCGGATGCCGGCCCGGCCGGTCCCGCTCGGGGTGCTCGCCGCACAGGCCGACCCGCCCAGCGAGAACCCATCAGTCCAGTAATATGTCACACCCTATAGAAGGGGGCTCCACCCGATGACCACCCCGCAGCACCGCCCCTGGCGCGGCGTCCTCGTCGCCACCGCGCTCCCACTCCGCGACGACCTCTCCGTCGACCACGACCGGTACGCCGAGCACTGCGCCTGGCTGGTCGACAACGGCTGCGACGGCGTCGTACCGAACGGCTCGCTCGGCGAGTACCAGGTGCTCACCCCCGAGGAGCGCGCCAAGGTCGTCGAGACGGCCGTGGCCGCCATCGGCGGCGCGCGGGTGATGCCCGGGGTCGCCGCGTACGGCTCGGCCGAGTCGCGCCGCTGGGCCGAGCAGGCGCGCGACGCGGGCTGCGCGGCCGTCATGCTGCTGCCGCCCAACTCCTACCGCGCGGACGAGCGTTCGGTCCTCGCCCACTACGCGGAGGTCGCGAAGGCGGGCGTGCCGATCGTCGCGTACAACAACCCGATCGACACGAAGGTCGACCTGGTGCCGGAACTCCTCGCCGCCCTGCACGCCGAGGGATACATCCACGGCGTGAAGGAGTTCTCCGGCGATGTCCGGCGCGCCTACCGGATCGCGGAACTCGCCCCGGAACTCGACCTGCTGATCGGCGCCGACGACGTGCTGCTGGAGCTGGCGGTCGCGGGTGCCAAGGGCTGGGTGGCCGGCTACCCGAACGCGCTGCCGCGGGCGTCGGTGGAGCTGTACCGCGCCGCCGTCGCCGGGGACCTCGACACCGCGCTGCCCCTGTACCGGCAGTTGCACCCGTTGCTGCGCTGGGACTCCCGCGTGGAGTTCGTGCAGGCGATCAAGCTGTCCATGGACATCGTCGGCCGTCACGGCGGCGCCTGCCGTCCGCCCCGCGTACCGCTGCTGCCCGAGCAGGAGGCGGCCGTCCGCGCGGCGACCGAGAAGGCCGTCGCGGCGGGCCTGGCATAACGCCCCCGTAGGAAAGGGACCTCATGCGCAGCAAGCTCGTCCTGCACGCCGTCGACTCGCACACCGAGGGCATGCCCACCCGCGTGATCACCGGCGGGATCGGGACCATCCCCGGCGCGACGATGAACGAGCGGCGGCTGTACTTCCGTGAACACCGCGACGACATCAAGCAGTTGCTGATGAACGAACCGCGCGGCCACTCCGCGATGAGCGGCGCGATCCTGCAGCCGCCCACTCGCCCGGACTGCGACTGGGGCGTCGTCTACATCGAGGTCTCCGGCTATCTGCCGATGTGCGGGCACGGCACGATCGGGGTGGCGACGGTGCTCGTCGAGACCGGGATGGTCGAGGTCGTCGAGCCGGTGACCACCATCCGCCTCGACACCCCGGCGGGGGTGGTGGTCGCCGAGGTCGCGGTGGAGGACGGTGCGGCCCGGGCGGTGACGCTCCAGAACGTGCCGTCCTTCTCGGTCGGCCTCGACCGCAAGGCGACGCTGGCGGACGGCCGTACGGTGACGTACGACCTGGCGTACGGCGGCAACTTCTACGCGATCCTGCCGCTGGAGGAGTTCGGGCTGCCCTTCGACCGGGCCCGCAAGGACGACATCCTCGCGGTGGGGCTGTCGCTGATGGAGGCGATCAACGCCGAGGAGGAGCCGGTCCATCCGCAGGACCCGTCGATCCGCGGCTGCCACCACGTCCACCTGTACGCGCCCGGCGCCACGGCCCGCCACTCCCGGCACGCGATGGCCATCCACCCCGGCTGGTTCGACCGCTCTCCCTGCGGTACGGGGACCAGCGCGCGGATGGCGCAACTGCATGCGCGGGGCGAGCTGCCGCTGCACACCGAGTTCGTGAACGAGTCCTTCATCGGCACCCACTTCACGGGCCGGCTGCTCGGCACGACCGAGGTGGCCGGTGTGCCCGCCGTGCTGCCGAGCTTCACCGGGCGGGCCTGGATCACGGGTACGGCACAGTATCTGCTGGACCCGACGGATCCGTTCCCGGCGGGGTTCGTCCTCTGATTCCCGTTGTTCGCCCCCCCCTGTTTGCTCCAAGGAGAACCCCATGGCCGCCCAGCGCAGCAGCAGCACGCCGCCTGCCGCCGCTCCCGCCCTGCCCCAGCTGGGCGGCCGCCGCAGCAGCTACCGCGAACGGGTCGCCGACGCCCTGCGCGCCGCGCTGATCGCGGGTGAGCTGCGGCCGGGCGAGGTGTACTCCGCGCCGGGCCTCGCCGCCCGCTTCGGCGTCTCCGCGACCCCGGTGCGCGAGGCGATGCTGGATCTCGCGAAGGAGGGGCTGGTCGACACCGTCCCCAACAAGGGGTTCCGGGTCACTCAGGTCTCGGAGAAGCAGCTCGACGAGTACACCCACATCCGTGCGCTCGTCGAGATCCCGACCGTCACGGCGCTGGCGGGCACGGCCGACCCGGTCTCGCTGGAGGCGCTGCGCCCGGCCGCCCGGGAGATCGTCGTCGCCGCGGTGGCCGGTGACCTCATCGCGTACGTGGAGGCCGACACCCGCTTCCATCTGGGCCTGCTGGCCCTGGCCGGCAACGCCCACCTGGTCGAGGTCGTCCGCGACCTGCGCGGCCGCTCCCGTCTCTACGGGCTCACAGCCCTCCTTGAGTCGGGCCGTCTGCTGGCCTCGGCGGAGGAACATCTGGAACTCCTCGACGCCCTGCTGGCACGCGACGAGCGGGCGGTGCGCGAGGTCATGAGCCGGCACCTGGGGCATGTACGGGGTCTGTGGGCCGCCGGAGCATGACGGCACCATCGGGCCGAGTCGGCGCACCACACCGCGCCCGCGCTCACCAGGTCCGCGCCGCGCTCACCAGGTGCTCGCGCACCCGCGCCACGTCGGGGTTCTCCACGGACCCGGGCCGCTGGACCAGGAAGCCCGTGTTGATCGGCGGGTCGTCCGGCTCGTGGAGCGGTACGAGGGTGCCCGACGCCAGCTCGTCGAGGCAGAGGTAGCGGGGCAGGACGGTGAAGCCGGCGCCCGCGACCACGGCCGCCAGCACCCCGCGCAGGTCGGGCACGGTCACGGCGGCGGGGCTGGAGAGCCGTCGGCCGAAGACATGACGCCAGTAGCGGCGGGCGATGGGGAGATCCTCGGCGTACGTGACCAGCGGCACGCCGTGCAGGGCGGCGGGCCCCTCGGCTGCCAGGCGCTCCGCCAGCCGCTCGGCCCACTCGGGCGCGGCGATCAGGACGAACTCCTCGTCCATCAGCGGCACCGCGCTCAGGGCGCGGCCGCGCGGGCGGACGGTGGAGATCACCAGGTCGTGGCGGCCGGCCCGTAGTTCGTCGAGCAGCGGGTCGGTCAGCCCGGTCGCCACGCGCAGCCGGACGCCCTGCGCGACCAGCGGCGCCAGGGCCGGCAGCGCGCGGGTGCACAGCAGCTCGGCGGGCCCGGCGAGATGGACCGGCTCGGTCCGGCCGCCCGCCACCGGCTCGGGGCCGGTCACCGTCGCCAGTTCGTCGAGCGGTGCCGCGATCCGGGCCGCCAGCTCGTCGGCGACGGCGGTCGGGGCGACACCGCGCGGCAGCCGTTCGAACAGCTCTCGCCCGGCCTGCCGCTCCAGGGCCCGCATCTGCGTCGTCACGGTGGGCTGCGACAGACCCAGCAGCTGGGCGGCGCCGGTGAACGAGCCCGACCGGTACACCGCGAGAAACGTACGCAGCAGATTCAGGTCGAGCTGGTGCGGTGCGGGGTAGTCGCTTTCCACGGGGCCCAGTATTCCCCGTGGACCCATAGAGGATCCAATGTGAGACATTACGTGCTTCATTGGTTCCCTATGGGTCGGTGACCCTATCGTTGAACCCGTAACTTCAGCTTCCCCCCACACCCACAATGACTCGGAGAAACCATGTCGAAGATCCTCTTCGTGATCACCGGCGCCGACCACTGGACGCTCGCCGACGGCACCCAGCACCCCTCCGGCTTCTGGGCCGAGGAGGCCGTCGCCCCGTACGAGGCGTTCAAGGCCGCCGGACACGAGATCGTCGTCGCCACACCGGGCGGGGTCGTCCCGACCGTGGACAAGGGCAGCCTCGCCGCCGAAGTGAACGGCGGCCAGGAGAACGCCGACCGGGTCGCGGGGGTGCTCACCGGTATGGCAGAGCTGCGGCAGCCGATCCGGCTGGAGGACGTACGGCTCGACGACTACGCCGCCGTGTTCTACCCGGGTGGCCACGGCCCCATGGAGGACCTGGCCGTCGACGCCGTGTCCGGCAGGCTGCTCGTCGACGCGCTGGAGTCGGGCAGGCCGCTCGGCGTGGTCTGCCACGGGCCCGCGGCGCTGCTGGCCGCCGAGAAGGAGGGCGGCGCGAACGCGTTCGCCGGATACCAGGTGGCCGCGTTCACCAACGCCGAGGAGACGCAGGCCGGTCTCGCCGAGCAGGCGAAGTGGCTGCTCCAGGACCGGCTCACCGCGGCGGGCGTCGAGGTGCAGGTGGGAGAGCCGTGGGCGCCGCACGTGGTCGTCGACCGCAACCTCGTCACCGGCCAGAACCCGGCCTCCTCCGCCCCGCTCGCCGCCGAGCTCCTGAAGAAGCTGGCCTGAGGCTTCCCCATCGCACTCCCACGACCGCAGTCCCTGTGAACCCGCGCCCCTTGGTGTGAGGCGCGGGGCTCCTGGGCAGTCAATGCCGGAAGGATCAAGAGGCGTCCTGTGGGGGGAGCTTTGGGTAAGTCATCCGCTGCGGCGGTGTGCGTCATAGGCACGGGCCTGTCGGGCCTGGCGGCGGCGCACGCCCTCGCGGTCAGAGGCATCGACTTCGTCTGCCTGGAGAAAGCGCCGGACGTCGGAGGCATCTGGCGCCGGCCGCAGGCGGGCGAGGAGGGCCCGGGTTATCTGTCGCTGCACCTCAACACGGCGAAGCAGCTCACCGCGTACTCCGGCTTCCCGATGCCCGACTCCTACCCCCTCTACCCCCGGCACGACGCCGTCGCCGCCTATCTGCGGTCCTTCGCCGAGTGGGCCGACATCCTGCCGCGCGTCGAACTGGGCACCGAGGTGGTGTCCGTACGGCAGGACCCCGACGGGGCGTGGACGGTCACCAGCCGGGACGCCGACGGCCAGGTGACGTCGCGGAACTTCGCCCATGTGCTCGTCGCCTCGGGGCACAACACGGATCCGCTGCTGCCCGATCCCCTGCCGTCCGGCTCCGAATCCTTCGCGGGAACGATTCTCCACTCCCGCGACTACCGGGACGGCGCCGACTTCGCCGAGCGACGTGTCGTCGTGGTGGGGCTCGGGGCGTCGGCGGTGGACATCGCCGCCGACCTCTCCCGGCACGCCGCGCACACCGTGCTGTCGGTGCGCCGGGGACTGCACATCGTCCCCAAACAGCTCTTCGGCGTGTCCGTCGACGAGATCGCCGACGCCCCGTGGTGGACCCGGATGTCCTTCGCGGAGCAGCGCCGCTTCGTCGAACAGGCCCTGCTCGTAGCGCGGGGCAGACTGGGCGACTACGGCCTGCCCGAGCCGGACCACCCGATCTTCTCCTCGGCCGTGACCATCTCGGACGAGATCCTCAGCCGCATCCGGCACGGCGCCGTGACCCCGAAGCCGGCCATCGAGTCGTTCGACGGCGGCCGGGTCGTGTTCACCGACGGCACGTCGACGGAAGCCGACGCCGTCGTCTACTGCACCGGTTTCCGCATGTCCTTCCCCTTCCTGCCCGCCGGGGTTCCGGCCGGTCCGCAGGGGTCGGTCGAGCTGTACAAGCGGGTCGTCGCACCCGATCACCCCGGTCTGCACTTCGTCGGCCTGGTCCGCCCCGTGGGCGCCATCACCCGGCTCGTGGAGGCGCAGGCGCGCTGGGTCGCGCGGATCATCGGCGGCGAGGCCGTCCTGCCGTCCGCGGAGGTCATGCGCAAGGAGATCAGTACGTATCTGAGCGGCATCACGGGCCGCTACGGGGCAGCGGAAGGCGCGTCCGTCCAGGTCGACGTCGCGCCCTACCTTCAGGAGCTGCGGGACGAATAGGGCGGCCGGCTCGACCGGCGCCCCCTCTCACGAGGCTCCTGGTGAACGGAATCGCCCTGGTCGGGCACCGTCCACCGGGAGCGTCGGCCTCGCAGCCGGGGGTGCGTCACCCCACGGCTTCGACCCGCGGCGACTCCAGGGCGGCGGGCGGCCGGACCTCGTAGGCCTCCGAGGAGATGTACGCGGTCACCCGCGGCGGCCGGCCCTGCTGGTGGGCGAGGGCCAGGTAGGCGATGAGCCCCACGCCGTCCTCGAGTCGGCGTGCGGTGACGGCGGACAGGGACCGGCCGAGCGGCGCGGGATCCACGCCGTACCGGCGGAGCAGGGTCTCGGCGCGCGCCAGGGCCTCGCCGTCGTGGCGTACGTAGTCCCGGACCGGGATGTGGAGGGTGAAGCCGCTCGGCACGATGCTCGCCGGGTCGGTGAAGGAGTGACAGGTCAGGACGGGCCGCCTGTCGAGTCGTACGTCGGCCCCGTCACCGGCGTCGACGTCGGCGTCGGCGTCGAGCCCGGCGGCCGTACGGAAGAACTCCTCGACGTCCGTGTGTGAGGGGCCGGAGTCCGCCCGCGACAGCAGGCCCGCCTCCGTGGCCGCGAGGTCCGGGTGCCTGACGTACACCTTCGCCCGGGGGGCTTCCCAGTCGCCGAGGTCGAGGGAGAGGAAGGGGTAGCCGTCGGCCGGAGGAAGCGACTCGAACGCCTCCGGGTGGCCGAGGCGGGTCAACGCCTCCCGAACCGTGTGGGCGGAACGTTCCGTCCCGGAGGCGGCGGGGTTGAGATACACCTTCAGCTTCGGGACGCCGCCGGGTCTCAGCTCCAGCGCGCACCACAGGGTCAACGGGCCCTGGGGGGAGGCGGGGAAGAACAGGTCCTCCAGCTCGTCGAGCCGGTCGGTGGTGAAGTCCCAGCGCCTGGCCATCTCGCGCACCACGCGCAGTCCGGTACGGCCGTTCTGCAGCAGGCCCGCGCTGCCGTACCCCGGTTCGATCAACACACGGAGCGCGGGGGCCGCGTCCGGGAAAAAGGAGAGTGAGAACTCGACGGGGGTCTGGTCGTCGGAGAGAAAGGTAGGAGTGGGGGGCGGCAGATCCAGGGGCCGTTCGGCCACCGGGCCCAGCGCGTCGGTCAGCGTCTGCGCGTAGGACCCGGCGTCGGCCATGTCCAGTCCCGCGACGTCGCACAGGCGCAGCAACTGCCCCGCCGTGTGTCCGCCGAGCGTCGAGGCCCCCGAAGCCGTTGCGTCACCGAACCGGGAGTCGATCACCGGCCCTCCCGCCACACGGCGGAGCGCACATGAAAATACCCGCCTGCGAAGGCGGGTATCTCGTCTGCTGGACTGTGGAGTTGGAGTCGGCCGGAGGGGGCGTTCGCACGCCCCCCGGATATGTGGGGGCCGGGGTGGAGCAACACGGTCGCGTACCGAACGAAAGCGGCGTCGGTGGATATGTGGTCCACGACACCTCCTTTGCCTCGTAACCAACACGGATACCGCGTTGCTCACTACCCCCGCGGTTGAAACTTCATGCAGTCCGGGAGAGTTGGTGGCGTGTTGCGAGAATCACCTCGTCAGCCAGGTCAGGAACTGGCTCCACACACCGGACCGTTCGGACCTGCGGGCCCCCTGCTCGGCGTGAGCCGCGGGCGCCGGAGTCTCCGTCCGAGCCGGCGCCGCCGGCCGTCGCGCCGCCTGAACCGGCGTGAAACGAACGGGGAGTTGGGCCAGCGCTCGGTGAAAGGGACCCTGCCGCCAGGCCAGGCTGTCCGACGGTACGGAGAGTTCGACGTCGGGGAGCCGGTTGAGCAGGTGCTCGAGGGCCGTCACGGTGATGTGCCGGACCGGTTCCTTGGACGGGCAGGCGTGCGGGCCCGCGCTCCAGGACAGGTGGGCCCGGTTGCTGCCCGCCTGGCGTGCGGCGGTCAGCGCCGGGCCGGTGTTGGCGGCCGCGAAGCTGACCACGACCAGGTCGCCCGCCGTCAGCTTCTGACCGGCGAACTCCATGTCGGCCGCCGGGTAGTGCGGCGCGTAGTTCGCCATGGGCGGGTTGTCCCACAGCGTGTCGTCGAGCGCTTCCTCGATCAGACCGCCCTTGTAGGCGTATCGGTCGTCGGTGAGCAGCCGGTGCAGGGTGTTGCCGATGAGGTTGCGCAGGGGCTCGACGCCGGAGCCGAGGAGGAGGGCGAGCTGGTGGACCATCTCCTCGTCGGTGAGGCGTGACTGATGCTGCATCAGCCAGGAGGTGACGTCCTCGCCGGGCTTGGCCCGCTTCAGCGCCACCAGTTCGCCGACCGCCTGGAACAGCACCTGGGCGGCCTTCTCGGCGTTGTTGCCGTCGAACATGCCGGAGATGCCGAAGAGCACCCGGTCGCCGATGTCCGCCGGGCAGCCGAAGAGGTCGTTCAGCACGAACAGCGGCAGCTGCTTGGCGTAGTCGCCGAGCAGGTCGGCCGAACCGCGGGTGCTGAACTGGGAGATGAGGTAGTCGGAGATGCGCTCGGTGCTCTGGCCCAGCCGACGCGAGTCGACGCGGGCCATGCTGTCGGTAACTGCCTGACGCAGCCTCAGATGCTCGGCGCCGTCGCTGAACATGCAGTTGGGCCGGTAGGCGAGCAGAGGGAAGACCGGGCTCTCCGGGCTCACCTTGCCGTCGTTGAAGTCCCGCCAGCGACGGGCGTCCTTGCGGAAGGAGCTGGAGTCCTGGAGGAGTTGGAGCGCCGTCGTGTAGTCCGTGACGAGGGTCGCCTCCACGCCCGGCGCGAGCTCCACGGGTGCGGTCGGCCCGTAGTGGCGCAGATAGTCGTAGTACGCCTGCGGATCGGCCGCGAACTCCGGCCCGTGCAGCGGCACCCGGGCGCCGGTGTGGTGGGCCGGGCACCCGGGCGGCGGGACGGGGGCGGTGGGTTGAACGTCCATGCTTGCTCCTAGTGAGCGCGTTCCAGCAAATAGCGGACGAGGGTGATCAGTGCGTCGGCCGACGACTTCTCGTCGCGTGCGTCGCAGGTCACGACGGGCGTGTCGTCCAGCAGATCGAGTGCCTCGCGCAGCGCCCTCTCCTCGCGAGGCGTGGTGCCGTCGAACCGGTTGACGGCGATGGCGTAGTCGAGTCCGTACTGCTCGATCAGGTCGATCACGGCGAAGGAGTCCGCCAGCCGCTCGGGGTCGACCAGCACCAGCGCCCCGAGCGCGCCGCGCGCCATGTCCTCCCACATCTGCACGAACCGCTGCTGACCGGGCGTGCCGAACAGGTACAGCACGACCCGGTCGCTGATGGTCAGGCGACCGAAGTCCATGGCCACCGTGGTGGTGGTCTTGCCCCGTACGCCCTTGAGGTCGTCGAACGACTCCCCGGCCCGGGTCATCGTCTCCTCGGTGGACAGCGGGGTGATCTCCGAGATCGCCCCGATGAAGGTGGTCTTGCCCACCGCGAAGTGCCCGACGACGAGGATCTTCACGGCGGTCTGCGTCGCCCCGTCGCGGACGTAGTCCTGCTCATCCAAACTTGGCCCTGAGACCATTCAGCACCTCCTCCAGGATCTGCCGGTCGGCGAGCGGAGCCCGCTGAACGGGCGGGCGGGTGATGAGGTAGCCGCCCTCGGTGAGGGCGGAGAGCAGGATCTTCACCACGCCCAGCGGCAGGTGGGTGTGCCCGGCGACCTCGGCGACCGAGAGGTAGCCCGCCGAGCAGAGCTCCAGCAGCTTCTGCTCCTCGGGCGAGAGCCGGGTCGGACGCTGCTGGTGATCGGCCGTCGCCGTGACCAGGGTGATCAGGGAGAGCTGCGCCTCGTCGGGCAGACCCCGTCCCTTGGTGATGACATACGGACGCACTAATTCGGCGGCCTCGGGCTCCAGGGCGTCGCGACCGGTCATGAGCGCGCGCCGAGGTTCTCGCGCGGCGGCGTCGTCAGGGCCTTGCCCAGTTGCCCGACGAGCTGCTGCATACGGAAGGTGATGTCCGCCATGTCGACGTCCGGGGAGGCGGAGACGCCGAGGTAGGCGCCCTCGCCGGCGGAGATCAGGAAGACCCAGCCCTCTTCGAACTCGACGAGCGTCTGGCGCCAGTGGTGCCGGGTGCCGCCGATGAAGAAGCCGAGCGAGCGGCTGAGCGACTGGACCCCGCTCATCCCGGCGGCAACCCGGTCCGCGTCGTCCTTGCCGAAGTCCTGTGTCCGGGCCATCAGCAGACCGTCGGCGGAGATCAGTACCGCGTGCAGGGCCCCGGGGATCTCCAGGGCACTGTCAAGCATCCATGACAGATCGTCGTTCACGAGACCTCATGTCCTTCGCTGCTCGCATCACGTGTGCTGCTGGTCTGCTCGGCGGTGTCCGCCTGCGTGGCGCGGCCGGACTGCGTGCCCCGCTGGAAGGCGCCCATGATCGCGGCGGTCTCCGCGCCCGAGCGGGCCGACGTGCGCGTGGCCGAAGTGCTGCCCGGGACGATGGCCATGGGCCGCTTGCGGCGCCGCTTGGGCAGGCCGTCGACGGTCGAGGACGCGGTCAGCGCGGGATCGGGGTCATCGAGGTCCGGCGCGGAGGGGGCGGGGACCGCGGCGGACGCGGCGGCGGGTACGGCCGGCGCGGGCGCCTTGTGCTCCGGCATGCCGGTGAGCAGCTCGTGCGGCAGGAGGACGACCGCGCGGACGCCGCCGTACGGAGAGCTGGAATCCACGGACACCTCGAATCCGAAGCGTTCGCAGAGCACGCCGATGACGGCGAAGCCGAACTGCGGCGGATTGCCGAGCTCGGAGACGCCCGAGACCCGCTCGCTGGACAGGAGTTTCTGTGCCTTCGCCCGCTCCTCGTCGTTCATGCCGACACCCGCGTCGTCGACGACGATGCAAATACCCTTGGGCACGGTGCGAATGTTGATTTCGACGACCGTGTCCGGGCTGGAATAACTGGTGGCGTTGTCGAGCACTTCCGCGAGGGCCAGTGCCACCGGTTCCACGGCACGGCTGGTGATACCGAAATCGACCTGCGAAAGAATTTCGACGCGCCGGTAGTGCCGGACCCTGCCCTGCGCACTGCGGACCACGTCGTAAACCGATGCGACATCGCGCTGCCGGCCCAGCCAGCCGTCGCACAGCACGGCGATGGACTGGGCGCGCCGACCGAACTGCGAATTCGTGTGGTCGATCTCCAGGAGGTCCTGGAGAATCACCGACTCGCCATACTTGTTCTGCAGCCTGGAAACGATCAACTGCTGCTCGGCGGCGAGGCCTTGAAGGGTCCGCATGGCGGACTTGAGGACCGTTTTCGTCGCTTCTTCGGCCCGTTCCTGCGCCGCCTCGACGGATTCCGAGTACTGATTCTCAAGCTCGGAGTAATGACTTCTGAGCCCCGTGATCTCCTGCTTGAAATCCCTTGCCGCCCTGCGTTGGCGGACGATGACCGCGATCGCGGCAAGGATGACGACCAGGAGAGCCCAGAATACTGGGTTCTGTATGTATTGCGTCATAAGACTCTCTTCAGGCGACTGACGGCCAGCTGCTGAATTCCCGTCAATAACGGGTGGACCGGCGGACCGCCCATCCGCCCGCTCTACAAGCGCGGTGATCGTATCATCGTAGGAACCGGTCACTGGCCGCCAATATGCTCTCTTTGCTGGACCATTGACGGTCAGTCAGCTCATGTTGGTTGACATCGGCGCAAGCCTGGCCCGGTCCATGGGCCCCGGCCTCGAAACTTTCGACGAACTGAGCGCACCTTCGCCGCGACGATGCCACTTCAGCCAACCCTCACGTCGCGCGACGCACTCCATTGACTCCCTCAGAACCGGGCCCTACTGTCTGCGCATCCATCCGGAAATCGTCTCGAAACTTTCGGGATCCCTGTACCTGTCATGTACCCGCTACGGCCGGGGCTCCGGCCGGGCTGTCCAGCACATCGGGAGAACAACCGGCAAAAGGAGACGACATGGTTATCTACGCACCCCTCAACAGCCCGCCCGGGGGCTCCTGTTGGCGCCCACGCGTCCGAGGGATGGTGACTCTCGGCATGGCGGGCCTGCTCGCCACGGCCGGCGTCACCGTGCTCGCGGGGACGGCCGAGGCCGCGAGCACCCTGGGCTCCGCGGCCGCGGGCAAGGGCCGCTACTTCGGTGCCGCGGTCGCGGCGAACCACCTCGGTGAATCCCCGTATGCCACCACGCTCGACACCGAGTTCAGCTCGGTGACGCCGGAGAACGAGATGAAGTGGGACGCCACCGAGCGCACCCGGGGCTCCTTCTCCTTCGGCTCCGCCGACCAGATCGTGAGCCACGCCCAGAGCAAGGGCATGAAGGTCCGCGGGCACACCCTGGTGTGGCACTCCCAACTGCCCAGCTGGGTGGGCGGATTGGGCACCGCCGACCTCAGAACGGCGATGAACAACCACATCACGCAGGTCATGCAGCACTACAAGGGGAAGATCCACTCGTGGGACGTCGTCAACGAGGCCTTCCAGGACGGCAGTAGCGGCGCCCGGCGCAGTTCGCCCTTCCAGGACAAGCTCGGCAACGGCTTCATCGAGGAGGCGTTCCGCACCGCGCGGGCCGCGGACCCGGCCGCGAAGCTCTGCTACAACGACTACAACACCGACGGTGTCAACGCGAAGAGCAACGCCGTCTACAACCTGGTCAAGGACTTCAAGGCACGCGGCGTGCCGATCGACTGCGTGGGCTTCCAGTCCCACCTCAACAGCGCTTCCCCCCTTCCCGGTGACTACCGGGCGAACCTGCAGCGCTTCGCCGACCTCGGCGTCGACGTGCAGATCACCGAGTTGGACATCGCAGGCTCCGGAACCGCCCAGGCCAACAGCTACAGCAGCGTGGTGCAGTCCTGCCTGGCCGTCTCCCGCTGCACCGGCATCACCGTCTGGGGCGTCACCGACAAGTACTCGTGGCGTGCGAGCAGCACGCCCCTGCTGTTCGACGGCAACTACGCGAAGAAGTCCGCGTACACCGCGGTGCTCAACGCGCTCGGCGGATCCTCCGGGGGCGGCGGTGGCAGCGCGACGTGTACGGCGACGTACAGCAAGGCCGAGGAGTGGAGCGACCGCTTCAACGGCAAGGTGACGATCACGGCGGGTTCGTCCGCGATCAGCAGTTGGACCACGACCGTCACGTTGACGTCCCCGCAGAAGGTCTCCGCCACCTGGAACGGCACGCCCTCGTGGGACAGCAGTGGGAATGTCATGACCATGAAGCCGAATGGCAACGGAACGCTCGCCGCCGGGGCGTCGACCAGCTTCGGGTTCACGGTGATGAAGAACGGGAACTCCGCGGCGCCAGTGGTCGGTGGCTGCGCGGTGTGATGCGCATGTGATGCATGCGGTGCACAAAAAACCTCGTGCGGGTCGAGACTTCGCTCGACCCGCACGAGGTGGGTGGTGTCCGAGGGGGGACTTGAACCCCCACGCCCGATAAAGGGCACTAGCACCTCAAGCTAGCGCGTCTGCCATTCCGCCACCCGGACCAGGTGTCTGTCGCCTTGACGCGGGTGTTCCCCGCAGCGACATGGACAAGAATACCAAGCTTTCGGAGTGCCCTTCACCTGCGTTTCCACCCCCGGAGGCGCCCGGGCAGGGGCAGCACGGGAGCGTCACCCGGGGTGATATCTCGGTCACCCCGGGGTGGGTCGCGCCTTGTCTCAGCCGCCCCGCCTCATCCTCCTCAGGGCATGAGCTGGTACTCCGGCTCAGGGCATGAGCTGATACTCCGGCTCAGGGCATGAGCTGATACTCCGGGAAGTTCCCGGGCAGCCGCTCCCCCGCCGGGCCCCGCGTCACCGCGCGCACCAGCAGTTTGCCGCCGACGAAGGCCCCGCGCCAGGACGCGCCGAAGCCGCCGAACAGCTCGTCGCGGTCCCCGCGCGAGCGTGGGGCGCCGTGGCCGACCTTGAAGGCGCGGATCTGCGGGGCCAGCCTGTCGTACGTCGCCCGGTCGTCCGTGGACAGCGTGGCGACCAGCGCGCCGTTGGAGGCATTCATCGCGGCGAGCAGCTCGGCCTCCGTGTCGACCAGGACGATCGTGTCGACCGGGCCGAACGGCTCCGCGTGGTGCAACGGCGACGAGGGCGGCGGGCCCAGGAGCGTGACCGGCTGGACGTACGCCGAGGTGTCCTGGCCAGGGAGGAAGCGGGCGTCCGCCGGTGTGCCGCGGTGCAGCGGGACGGCGCCCCGGTCGATGGCCTCCGCGACCTGGTCGTGCAGCTCCTTGGCCTTGGCCGCATTGATCACCGGCCCGAAGTCCAGCTTCGGGTAGGGATCGCCGGGGTGCTCCACCGCCAGGGGATGGCCGACCCTGAGCGTGCGGACCGCCGGGAGGTACGCCGCCAGGAACGCGTCGAACAGCTCGCGCTGGACGACGAAGCGCGGGTAAGCCGTGCAGCGCTGCTTGCCGTAGTCGAAGAGCTTGGGAACGACCGCCGTGAGTGCGCCCCAGTCCGAGAAGTTCCAGATGCCCCAGGTGTTGAGTCCCTCCTGTTCGAGGATGTGCCGTTTGCCCAGGTCGGCGACGGCCGTGGCCACAGCGGCGCCGGTGTCGCGGCCGCCGACGAAGGAGACGCAGCCGATCTCGGGCGCTCGCACGAGCGCCTCCGACAGCTCGCCGCCGCTGCCGCTGACGAGGGTCACGGGAAGCCCCTCGCGCGCGGCCAGCGCACAGGCCAGGGTCAGACAGGCGACACCGCCGTCGGTCGGGGTCTTGGCGATGACCGCGTTGCCTGCCAGGGCCTGTACCAGCACTGCGTGAACGAGCACGCTCATCGGGTAGTTCCAGCTGGCGATGTTGGACACCGGGCCGTCCAGCGGGGCCCGGCCGGCGACCATCGGCTCGATGCCGTCGACGTACCAGCGCACCCCGTCGACGGCCCGGTCGACGTCGGCCTGCGCGAGCCGCCACGGCTTGCCGATCTCCCACACCAGCAGGAGCGCGAGGAGCTCGCGGTGTGCGGTCAGGGCGTCGAGGGTGGCCGCCACGCGGGCCCTGCGCTCTTCGAGGGGCAGGTGACGCCAGGCGCGGTGCTGGTCGAGGGAAGCGCGTACGGCCTGGTGGGCGGTGGCCCCGTCCAGGCGGGGCGGGCCCGCGACGGGGCTTCCGTCGACGGGGCTGGTGGCGGGCAGCGCACGGCCGTCCGCCTGCCAGGTGGAACCCCAGAGGTTGAGGACACGGTCGTCCCGGAACGCCTCGGGAGCTACGGCGAGGCAGCGCCGCCAGGCGTCGGACCAGGAGGTGCCCGCTTTGAGGGTGAGGGTGGTTGTTGCCTTGGTTGCCTTGGTTGCCATGGGGTTGCTCCGCTCTCGGTACACGGTCGAGAGGAGGAGGGCCGGTAGCTCTCCTTGGAAGTGGGGCGGTTCGGGAGACGGGCGGGTGTTGCCCCTCAGGGCGCTCGCCGCCGCGCACGGCCCTGGGGGGGCCGCGTGCTGTCAGAGCAGGTCCGACAGCAGTCGGGCCGTCTCCGTCGGGGTGCCGCCCACCCGGACGCCGACCGCCTCCAACGCCTCCTTCTTCACTTGGGCCGTTCCGGACGAACCGGACACGATGGCGCCCGCGTGTCCCATCGTCCTGCCCTCGGGGGCCGTGAAACCAGCGATGTAGCCGACGACCGGCTTGGTGACGTGCGCGCGGATGTACGCGGCGGCGCGCTCCTCCGCGTCGCCGCCGATCTCTCCGATGAGGACGATCATCTCGGTGTCGGGGTCGTCCTGGAACGCGGCCAGGCAGTCGATGTGGCTGGTGCCGACGACGGGGTCCCCGCCGATGCCGACGCACGTCGAGAAGCCGATGTCCCGCAGCTCGTACATCAACTGGTACGTCAGCGTGCCGGACTTGGAGACCAGGCCGATGCGCCCGGGCTTGGTGATGTCCGCGGGGATGATGCCCGCGTTGGCCTGCCCGGGGCTGATCAGCCCCGGGCAGTTGGGGCCGACGACGCGCGTGCCGCGCTTCTTCGCGTACGTGGTGAAGGCGACGGAGTCGTGGACGGGGATGCCCTCGGTGATCACGACGGCGAGCCCGATTCCGGCGTCGGCCGCCTCCATGACGGCCGCCTCCGCGAAGGCGGGCGGCACGAAGACGACAGTGACGTCGGCGCCCGTCGACTGCACCCCGTCGACGACCGACCCGAAGACGGGGACGTCCCGCTCGTCGAAGTCGACGGTACGGCCGGCCTTGCGGGGGTTGACGCCGCCGACGACATCGGTACCGGCGGCGAGCATGCGCCGGGTGTGCTTCATGCCCTCGCCGCCGGTCATGCCCTGGACGAGGACCTTGCTCTCCTTGGTGAGGTAGATCGC
Source organism: Streptomyces sp. NPDC002888 (assembly GCF_042888465.1). Taxonomy (NCBI): domain Bacteria; kingdom Bacillati; phylum Actinomycetota; class Actinomycetes; order Kitasatosporales; family Streptomycetaceae; genus Streptomyces; species Streptomyces sp. NPDC002888. The sequence continues at coordinate 105,445 of NZ_JBIAPU010000001.1, forward strand.
CATGTCCCGTCTCCTCAGGCTGTGGTGGCGAGTTGGGCGGCACGGCGGGCGGCGCCGTCCATGGTGGTGGCCTGCTGGACCAGTGGGTGCGCGCGTTCGTCGAGGAGGGCGCGGCCGCGGGCGGCGTTGTTGCCGTCGAGGCGGACGACGAGCGGCTTGGTCAACCGGACGGTGTCCAGGGCCTGCACGATGCCGTCGGCGACCGCGTCGCACGCGGTGATACCGCCGAAGACGTTGACGAAGACCGACTTCACGGCCGGGTCGGAGAGGACGAGCGACAGCCCGTCGGCCATGATCCGGGCCGACGCCCCGCCGCCGATGTCGAGGAAGTTGGCGGGGCGCGCGCCGCAGCCCGCGACCACGTCGAGCGTCGACATGACGAGGCCCGCGCCGTTGCCGATGATGCCGACCTCGCCGTCGAGCCTGACGTAGTTGAGGCCCTTGGCGGCGGCCGCCGCCTCCAGCGGGTCGTCGTGCGCCTGACTGTCCGCACCCCAACGCGCCTGCCGGAAGGAGGCGTTGTCGTCGAGGGTGACCTTGCCGTCGAGAGCGACGATCTGCCCCTGTGCGGTGCGGACGAGGGGGTTGACCTCGACGAGGAGGGCGTCCTCGCGGATCAGCACCTCCCACAGCCGTACGAGCACGTCGACGGTCTGCGGGGGCAGCCCGCCCGTTTCGGCGATCTCGGCAGCCTTCGCCGAGGTGACGCCCTCGGCCGGGTCGATGTGTATACGGGCGACAGCATCCGGTCGACTGGCGGCCACCTCCTCGATCTCCATGCCGCCCTCCGCGGAGGCGATCGCGAGGAAACCACCGGCCGCGCGGTCGAGAACGTAGGAGACGTAGAACTCGTCCTCGATGTCGACGGGTTGGGCCAGCATGACCCTGCCGACCCTGTGGCCCTTGATGTCCATGCCCAGGATCTGGCGTGCCGTCAGTTCGGCGGCGGCCGGGTCCGCGGCGAGCTTCACACCCCCCGCTTTGCCTCGTCCTCCGGTCTTGACCTGGGCCTTCACGACGACCCGGCCCCCGAGCCTGCGGGCGATCTCGCGGGCCCCCTTGGACGAGCCGTCACTTCGGCCCTCGGCACCAAGATGCCGTACTCCTCGAAGAGTTCCCTTGCCTGGTGCTCGTACAGGTCCATCTCGGCTCCTGTCTGGAAAGTGCCGCACGCCCCCTGGACACCACCCACCGGATGCGGGATAACAAGCTTCATACAGTATTCGTCGACTGTATGCAATGTACCGCGAGAGCCTTCCAACCCCCTACGAAGGGACAGGACTTCGCCATGCCCGACGACACCCAGGACGTCATCTCCGGTGGTCATCTCGTTGCCAAGGCGCTGAAGGCCGAGGGGGTCGACCGCATCTACACGCTGTGCGGCGGCCACATCATCGACATCTACGACGGCTGCGTCGACGAGGGCATAGAAGTCGTCGACGTGCGCCACGAACAGGTCGCCGCCCACGCCGCCGACGGCTACGCGCGCATCACCGGCAAGCCGGGCTGCGCGGTCGTCACCGCCGGGCCGGGTACGACCGACGCCGTCACCGGTGTCGCCAATGCCTTCCGCGCGGAGTCCCCAATGCTGCTGATAGGCGGTCAGGGCGCACTCACACAGCACAAGATGGGGTCCCTCCAGGACCTCCCGCACGTCGACATGATGACGCCGATCACGAAGTTCGCGGCGGCCGTGCCGGACACGGCCCGCGCGGCGGACATGGTGTCGATGGCGTTCCGCGAGTGCTACCACGGCGCGCCCGGACCCTCCTTCCTGGAGATCCCGCGCGACGTCCTCGACGCCAAGGTGCCGACGGCCAAGGCGCGCGTGCCGAAACCCGGCGCCTACCGCGCCTCGACCCGCTCCCCCGGCGACCCCGAGGCGATAGAGAAGCTCGCCGACCTCCTCGTTCACGCCGAGAAACCGGCCATCCTGCTGGGCAGCCAGGTGTGGACGACCCGCGGCACCGAGGCGGCCGTCGAGCTGGTGCGCACGCTGAACATCCCGGCCTACATGAACGGCGCGGGCCGCGGCACGCTGCCGCCCGGCGACCCGCACCACTTCCAGCTGTCGCGCCGCTACGCCTTCTCCAACGCCGATGTGATCGTCATCGTCGGTACGCCCTTCGACTTCCGCATGGGCTACGGCAAACGGCTCTCCCCGGACGCCACCGTCGTGCAGATCGACCTCGACTACCGGACCGTCGGCAAGAACCGCGACATCGACCTCGGCATCGTCGGCGACGCAGGACTGGTGCTGAAGTCGGTGGCCGAGGCCGCCTCCGGGCGCCTCAACGGGGGCGCGTCGAAGCGCAAGGAGTGGCTCGACGAACTGCGCGCCGCCGAGCAGACCGCCATCGAGAAGCGGCTGCCGAGCCTCAGGTCGGACGCCTCACCGATCCACCCCTACCGTCTGGTGAGCGAGATCAACGACTTCCTCACCGAGGAGTCGATCTACATCGGTGACGGCGGCGACATCGTCACCTTCTCGGGTCAGGTCGTGCAGCCCAAGTCGCCCGGACACTGGATGGACCCCGGTCCGCTGGGCACCCTCGGCGTCGGTGTCCCGTTCGTGCTCGCGGCCAAGCAGGCGCGGCCCGACAAGGAGGTCGTCGCCCTCTTCGGCGACGGGGCGTTCTCCCTCACCGGCTGGGACTTCGAGACCCTCGTCCGCTACGACCTCCCCTTCGTCGGAATCGTCGGCAACAACTCCTCCATGAACCAGATCCGCTACGGCCAGGCCCGGAAGTACGGCCTGGAGCGCGAGCGGGTCGGCAACACCCTCGGTGACGTCCACTACGACAAGTTCGCGCAGATGCTGGGCGGTTACGGCGAGGAGGTGCGCGACCCCGCCGACATCGGCCCCGCGCTGCGGCGCGCCCGCGAGTCCGGGAAGCCCTCGCTGATCAACGTCTGGGTCGACCCCGACGCGTACGCCCCCGGAACCATGAACCAGACCATGTACAAGTGAGGTGAGCCCGGTGACCACCAAGGCACTCGACGGCATCCGCGTCCTGGACATGACCCACGTCCAGTCCGGACCATCCGCGACCCAGCTGCTCGCCTGGCTCGGTGCGGACGTCATCAAGCTGGAGGCGCCGACCGGTGACATCACGCGCAAGCAGCTGCGCGACCTCCCGGACGTCGACTCCCTCTACTTCACGATGCTCAACTGCAACAAGCGGAGCATCACCCTCAACACCAAGACCGAGCGCGGCAAGGAGATCCTCACCGAGCTGATCCGGCGCTCGGACGTCATGGTCGAGAACTTCGGACCGGGCGCGGTCGACCGCATGGGCTTCACCTGGGACCGCATCCAGGAGATCAATCCACGGATCGTCTATGCCTCCATCAAGGGGTTCGGGGACGGCCCGTACACCGACTTCAAGGCGTACGAGGTCGTCGCTCAGGCCATGGGCGGGTCGATGTCGACCACCGGTTTCGAGGACGGGCCGCCGCTGGCGACGGGGGCCCAGATCGGGGACTCGGGCACGGGCGTCCACGCCGTGGCGGGCATCCTCGCCGCTCTGTACCAGCGGGAGCACACCGGGCGCGGGCAGCGGGTCAACGTGGCCATGCAGCACGCTGTGCTCAACCTCTGCCGGGTGAAGCTGCGCGACCAGCAGCGCCTGGCACACGGCCCGCTCGCTGAATATCCAAACGACGACTTCGGCGACGAGGTTCCCCGTTCGGGAAACGCGTCCGGCGGCGGCCAGCCCGGGTGGGCGGTCAAGTGCGCGCCGGGCGGCCCCAACGACTACGTGTACGTCATCGTGCAGCCGGTCGGCTGGGAGCCGATCAGCGAGCTCATCGGCCGGCCGGAGCTGGCCGACGACCCGGAGTGGGCGACGCCGGGGGCCCGTCTGCCCAAGCTCACCAAGATGTTCCAGCTGATCGAGGAGTGGTCCTCGACGCTGCCCAAGTGGGAGGTGCTGGAGCGGCTCAACGCGCACAACATCCCGTGCGGGCCGATCCTGTCCACCAAGGAGATCATCGAGGACGGGTCGCTGGTCGCCAACGAGATGGTCGTCACCGTGCCGCACCCCGAGCGGGGCGAGTTCGTGACCGTGGGCAGCCCGCTCAAGCTCTCCGACTCCCCGGTCGACGTGACCACGTCACCGCTGCTGGGCGAGCACAACGCGGAGATCTACGTCGGCGAGCTCGGTCTCGGCGACGCGGAGTTGCGCCTGCTCAAGTCGAACGGAGTGATCTGACGTGATGGCCGAAGACCGGGTGCTGAGGGTGCGGTCGCTTCTCGACGCCGTGCGCGCGGAGGGGCGGACGGCGCTGACCGCTCCCGAGGGCAAGGTGGTCGCCGACGCGTACGGGATCGCCGTACCGGGCGAGGAGCTGGCGAGGGACGTGGAGGAGGCGGTGGCGTACGCGGCGCGCTTCGGCGGGCCCGTCGTGATGAAGATCGTCTCCCCGGACATCCTGCACAAGACCGACGCCGGGGGTGTGATCGTCGGGGTCGAGGGCGCGGCGGACGTACGGGCCGCGTTCCACGGAATCATCGAGAACACGCGCGCGTACGACGCGGGAGCGCGCATCGAGGGCGTGCAGGTGCAGGAGTTGCTGCCGAAGGGGCAGGAGGTCATCGTCGGCGCGGTCACGGACCCGACGTTCGGGAAGGTCGTGGCCTTCGGGCTCGGCGGGGTGCTCGTCGAGGTACTCAAGGACGTCACCTTCCGGCTCGCTCCCGTCTCCGCCGACGAGGCCCTGTCCATGCTGGACTCGATCCGGGCGGCCGAGGTCCTGCGCGGGGTGCGCGGGCAGGCCGGCGTGGACCGGTGGGCGGTCGCCGAGCAGATCCGGCGGGTTTCCCAACTGGTCGCCGACTTCCCGGAGATCGCCGAGGTGGACCTCAACCCGGTGATCGCCACCGCGGAGGGCGCGGTCGCGGCCGACATCCGCGTGATCCTCTCCGAGGCGCCCGTGAAGTCGCGCCGCCGCTACACGCGCGAGGAGATCCTCACCTCCATGCGCCGGTTGATGAAGCCGAGCTCGGTCGCCGTGATAGGCGCCTCCAACGAGCAGGGCAAGATCGGCAACTCGGTGATGCGCAACCTCGTCGACGGCGGTTTCGCCGGGGACATCCATCCGGTGAACCCCAGGGCCGATGACATTCTGGGCCGCAAGGCGTACAAGAGTGTCACCGACGTTCCCGGTGAGGTGGATGTGGCGGTCTTCGCGATCCCCGCCAAGTTCGTGGCCTCGGCCCTGGAGGAGGTGGGACGCAAGAAGATCCCCAACGCCGTGCTGATCCCGTCCGGGTTCGCGGAGACCGGGGAGCACGAACTCCAGGCGGAGATCGTGGCGATCGCGGAGCGGCACGGCGTCCGCCTGCTCGGGCCGAACATCTACGGCTACTACTCGACCTGGCATGATCTGTGCGCCACGTTCTGCACGCCGTACGACGTCAAGGGCGGGGTGGCGCTCACCTCGCAGTCCGGTGGCATCGGGATGGCCATCCTGGGCTTCGCCCGGGCCACGAAGACGGGCGTCTCGGCGATCGTCGGGCTCGGCAACAAGTCGGACCTGGACGAGGACGACCTGCTGACGTGGTTCGGCGAGGACCCGCACACCGAATGCATCGCGATGCACCTGGAGGACCTCAAGGACGGGCGGGCCTTCGTGGAGGCCGCGCGGGCGACCGTGCAGAAGAAGCCCGTCGTGGTGCTGAAGGCGGGGCGTACGGCAGCGGGCGCCAGGGCCGCCGGTTCGCACACCGGAGCCCTCGCGGGCGACGACGCGGTGTACGACGACATCCTCCGGCAGGCCGGTGTCATCAGGGCGCCGGGCCTGAACGACATGCTGGAGTACGCGCGCGCGTTGCCGGTCCTTCCCACCCCGCGCGGGGACAACGTCGTGATCATCACAGGGGCCGGCGGCAGCGGAGTGCTGCTGTCGGACGCGGTGACCGACAACGGCCTGTCCCTGATGGAGATCCCGGCGGACCTGGACGAGGCCTTCCGGAAGTTCATCCCGCCCTTCGGAGCCGCCGGCAACCCGGTGGACATCACCGGAGGCGAGCCGCCGTCGACGTACGAGGCGACGATCCGGCTCGGTCTGGAGGACCCGCGCATCCACGCGCTCGTCCTCGGCTACTGGCACACCATCGTGACCCCTCCCATGGTGTTCGCCGAGCTCACCGCGCGCGTGGTGGCCGATTTTCGCGAGCGGGGTATCGAGAAGCCCGTGGTGGCGTCGCTCGCGGGCGACGTCGAGGTGGAGGAGGCCTGCCAGTACCTCTTCGAGCGGGGGGTCGTGGCGTACCCGTACACGACGGAGAAGCCGGTGGCCGTGCTCGGCGCGAAGTACCGCTGGGCGCGGGCGGCAGGACTGTTGGGGGGCGGTTCATGAGGTGACCGAGCCCGGGGCGGCCGACGGTGCGCGTCGGCCGGCCCCGGAGCCCGAGCGCGCACGAAAGGCACGGGACAGGGGGCGCTGGCCAGTTCTTTCGACGCAAGGGGTGCGAAACGACATGACAACCACCGACTACACCACGTCCGTCGCCTACAGGGAGGTGACGGACCGCAACGGCCGCGTGTACCGGATCGGCGAGTCCGATCTGGACGTCATGGGCCGTAAACGCAGGTGGATGGTCATCCTGCCCTGGGTGGGCATGATGGGCATCAGCTCCGCCGAGTACGCGTTCACGTCGGCGGAGGACACGCTCCACGAGGCTCATCTGTGGAGCAGCGGACACATCTTCTGGCTGATGGGCGTCTGGGTGTTCTTCCAGGCGGCCGTGGCCTTCCCGGCCGGACAGTTGCGGGAGAGCGGCAGACTGCCCGCCCGTACGGCCATGCTGATCGGCGCGGTCGGCACGCTGCTGGGCTATCTGTCGCTGGCGTACGCGCCGAACGTGCTCGTCGCCTACTTCGGCTTCGGCATGTGCAGCGGAATCGGTGCCGGTCTGGTCTACGCGACCTGCGTGAACATGGTCGGCAAGTGGTATCCGGAGCGCAAGGGCGGCAAGACGGGCTTCGTCAACGGTGGTTTCGCCTACGGCTCGGTGCCCTTCGTGTTCCTGTTCACCTCGTACATGGACCTGGGCAACTACCAGGGCGTGCTCGTCTCGGTGGGTGTCGGGCTGTGCCTGGTGGTGGCCACGGCGGGCTGGTTCTTCAGAGACCCGCCGAAGAACTGGTGGCCCGCGCACGTGGACCCGCTCAGGGTGGCCGACGACCCGAAGATCCGCCGGGCGCTGGAGAAGAACCCGCCGGCGGTCAAGCAGTACACCCCGAAGGAGGCCGCTCGCACTCCCGTCCTGTGGATGATGTGGTTCTGTCTGCTGTGCACGGCCGGCATCAACATCTTCGGCATCGCCTTCCAGGTGCCGTTCGGCAAGGACATGGGGTTCGCGGGCGGGATCGTGGCCACGGCGATGTCCCTGAAGGCGATCGTCAACGGCACCGGGCGCGGGGTGATCGGCTGGATCTCCGACAGGTTCGGCCGCCGCAACACACTGATCATCGTGTGTCTGGTGCTGGGCACCGCCCAGTTCGGGGTGCTGGTCTCCGGCCAGATGGGCAGCATGCCGTTCTTCCTGTTCTGCTCGATGGTCTCCGGATTCGGCGGCGGGGCGATCTTCCCGCTGTTCGCGGCCATGACGGCGGACTACTTCGGCGAGAACAACAACGCCTCCAACTACGGCATGGTCTACAGCTCGAAGCTGATCTCGGGCCTGGTGGGCTCCGGGATGGGCAAGCTCGTGGTCGACGCGTGGGACTACGAGGGCGCGTTCGTCATAGCGGGCTCCATCGGGCTGGCCTCCGCGGTGCTGGCGCTCTTCCTGAAGGCTCCGGGCAGGCCGAAGGCCCGAGGCGTCGTCCCCAACCCACAGCCGCTCGGTGAGGAGATGGCGTGACATGACGGCCGACCCCGTCGCTGCGAACAGCTCGTTCGGCACATCCCGACGCCGCGAACCGTCCCTACCCGGCGGCGGCCTCGGCTCCGTGGTGGTCGCGACCTGGGCTACGACGGGTGCGTACGCGCTGGCCGGCGGGGTGTCGATGGTGGCGGCGGCGATCGCGCCGCTGCTGCGGCAGCCCGGGCACGACAGAGACGGGGCACGGACCGCTCAGCCGCAGGCGGCCGGCTGATCCGGTCGCGTCCTGTTCATGAGGCGGCTCTCCCCGAGGCGGCCCTCCCCGCGTTCGGACTCGGGGAGGGCCGCCTCACGCGCGCGTGCGGGTCAGCACTTCTCGCGCAGCGAGTGCAGGTGCTCACTCGAACGCCGCGCGAACGTGAACGACTCGGTCGGGTTGTCGTGTTCGGCCTGCCAGTGGTGGGCGAGCCGTTCGCCGCGCAGTCGGGTCACGGCGGAGATGAAACGCTGGTAGTCGATGTCGCCGTCGCCGACGTCGGTCATGCGGTAGCCGTACTGGTTCTCCGGGTCGCTCACGCCGTCCTTGACGTGGAAGAGCGGGTAGCGGTGGGGCTGCCTGAGGACGTAGTCGAGCGGTTCGAAGGGCGCGGGCGTGCCGTCGGGCCGCTTCGAGAAGCGGAACTGGCCCGAGTACGCCCAGAAGATGTCCATCTCCAGGAAGACGAGGTGGGGGTCGGTCTCGGCGAGCAGCACGTCGTACAGCCGCACCTTGGGGTTGTCCGTGGCGAAGGAGAACTCCTCGGAGTGGTTGTGCTGGTAGAACTTGATGCCGCGTGCCCGCGCCGCCGCCCCGTACGTGTTGAACTCCTCGGCGGCGCGTTTCCACGCGTCGACGGTGGAGCCGTAGCGGAACGGGCCGGAGGCGGTGCCGATGTGCTTGAGGCCGAGCGCCTCGGCGTCGTCGAGGACCTTGGTGAGGTTCTGCGCGAAGGTGTAGGCGCCCGGGTCGCTGGAGTAGTAGCCGACGTGGCTGCCGATCGGATTCAGGCCGTGGTTCCTCGCCAGCCGCTTGAGCTGGGCGAGGGTGATGGGTCCCGCCGAGCCCTGGGTGTAGCCGGCGAACTCGACCTCGTCATACCCGTATTTCTCCAGTTCCGCGAAGACGGGGGCGAAGCCGAGCGTGGAAACCTTGTCGCGCAGGCTGTACAGCTGGATGCCGAGCCGGCCGGGCGGCAGGACGGGGCGACCGCGGCCCGCCGCCGAGCTCGCGGCGTCCGTGCCGTCCGCGGCGGCGGTGGCGGGGGCCGCGGCGGCGCCCAGCAGGGCGGCGGCGGAGGCACCGGCGGCCACGCCGAGCATGCCTCGTCTGGTGAGCCGGTGGGTGAGTTCGGGGTCGGACCGGAAGGTGCGGCTCATGCTGGAACTCCTCGAGGTCTCGGGGCGTTGTCAGTGGTGAGTGCTTCACTTGTGACCAGTCAGGACAGATGACTGTCCGGACAGACGACCTGTCAGGACAGGCCGGCCAGTTGGAGCAGGAGTGACTTCACGTCGGTGGCCGCGACACGGTCGCCGACTGCACGGGGGGTGGAGCAGATGAGGAGCGGACCGTCGTCGTCGCTCGCCGGAAGGCGGCCGTGGCTGCCGCGAATAGGTGAGGCGTCCAGGGGCACGACCGCCATGCGGTAACGCATGCCGAGCTTCTTGCGTGCCAGGGCCGTGGCCGCTTTGACCTTCACATACGGGTCGAGCGGATCCATGAAGAGCTCGACGGGGTCGTAGCCGGGTTTGCGGTGGATCTCGACGAGCCGCGCGAAGTCGGGCGCGTGGGCGTCGTCGAGCCAGTAGTAGTACGTGAACCAGGCGTCCGGCTCCGCCACGGCAACGAGTTCGCCGGAGCGCGGGTGGTCGAGATGGTGCTCCTTCTTGCCCTCGTCGTCGAGGATTCGCTCGATGCCGGGCAGATCGGCGAGCGCGGCCCGGGTGGCGTCGAGGTCCTCGGCGCGGCGCACGTAGACATGGGCGATCTGGTGGTCGGCGACGGCGAAGGCACGGGACGCCATCGGGTCCAGGTACTCCATGCCGTCCTGCGTGTGCACCTCGAGCAGTCCGGCGCGGCGCAGTGCCCGGTTGATGTCGACGGGCCTGCTCACGCGGGTGATGCCGTATTCGGAGAGCGCGACGACGGTACGGCCCTCGGTGCGGGCGTCGTCGAGGAGCGGGGCGAGGGCCGCGTCCAGGTCGGTCGCCGCCTTCAGGGAGCGCGGGTCGTCGGGGCCGAAGCGCTGCAGGTCGTAGTCGAGGTGAGGGAGGTAGCAGAGCGTCAGGTCGGGGTGGCGGGTGCGGATGACGTGGCGGGTCGCGTCGATGATCCAGCGGCTGGAGACGAGGTCCGCGCCCGGGCCCCAGAAGTGGAAGAGCGGGAAGGTGCCGAGTTGCGCGGTGAGTTCGTCGTGGAGGGCCGGGGGCCTGGTGTAGCAGTCGGGTTCCTTGCGGCCGTCGGCGTAGTAGATCGGACGGGGGGTGACGGTGATGTCGGTGTCGGCGCCCATGGCGTACCACCAGCAGATGTTGGCGACCGTGTAGCCGGGGTGGGCCCGACGGGCCGCGTCCCACAGCTTGTCGCCGGCGACGAGGCCGTTGTGCTGCCGCCACAGCAGTACGTCGCCGAGCTCGCGGAAGTACCAGCCGTTGCCGACGATGCCGTGCTCCGACGGGAGGGTGCCGGTGAGGAAGGTCGACTGGGCGGCGCAGGTGACGGCGGGCAGGACGGTACCGAGCGGCGCCCGGGAACCGGATCCGGCGAGGGCGTTGAGGTGGGGCATGTGGTCGAGGAGACGGGGGGTGAGGCCGACGACGTCGAGGACGAGGAGAGGAGTGGGGCCCGGGGTGGCCTGGCGGGTACTCATGGCAGTGCGGTGGGTGCTCATGGCAGCTCCTTCAGGCCGAGGTCCGTCAACAGGTCGCGTGCGAGGGCGAGTTCGGCGGCGATGCCGTCGGTGAGCTGGGTACGGGCGCGGGGGCGCAGCTCGGGCGGGAGGGCCTGCCAGGTGTAGGTCTCGACCTCCAGGTGGTGGGTGAGCGGGTGCGGGCCGCCGACGAGCCGGGTCAGCGCGGTCTTCAGCACGGGGAGCGTGGAGGTGAGGGGCGCGGCGGGGGCCGCGTGCAGCGGTACGTGGAAGTGGGCGCGCCAGGGTGTGGTGTCGGGCAGGGCGTCACCCTTGAGCGCCTCGCCGAGGTCATCGGTGCCGCGCAGGCCGACGGCGATGGGGGCCTCTCCCGCTCGGGCCGAGTTGAAAGTGGGGGATGTGCGGGTCTGGTGCAGGAAGCGGGGTTCGTCGAAAGCGGCGAGGGCCTCGCGGACCTCGGGGAGGTGGGGGTGCTCGGCGTGCAGGGCGGCCGAGAGCTGGGACTTGACGATGGGGACGCGGGCTCGGGTGAGGGCGTCCAGGGCGGTGTGCGGGTCTTCGAAGGAGGTGGCGAGGTGACAGGTGTCGACACAGATGCCGATGCGGTCGTGGGCGATCGCGGTGAGCGGGGCGATGGCATCGCCGGTGGTCTCGACGACGCAGCCGGGTTCCGGTTCCAGACCGACGCGGATGGAACGGCCGGTCAGCTCCGCCAGCGCGTCGAGGCGTTCGGCGAGGGCGCGCAGCGCGGCGCGGGCGGCATCGGCGCGGGCGGAGTCCTGGGCGGTGCGCCAGGCGAGCGGCAGGGTGGAGACGCTGCCCTCGGTGACGTCGTCCGGGAGGAGACCGGCGAGGACGCGGGCCAGGGAGGTGGTGTGGTCGAGGCGTTCGGGGTCGGCCCAGTCCGGCTTGTAGACGCGGTACTTGACCTCTTCGGCACCGAAGCCCTCATAGGGGAAGCCGTTGAGAGTGACGACCTCGAGGCCGCGCCGGTCGAGTTCGGTGCGCAGTCCGCGCAGCGCGGACGGGTCGCTGACGAGGGTGCTCGCCGCGTCCCTGGCGAGCCACAGGCCGATGCCGAGGCGGTCGCGGCCCAGGCGTCGGCGGACGGGTTCGCAGTGGTCGCGGAGCTGGGCGAGGACGCCGTCGAGGGTTTCGGCGGGGTGCACGTTGGTGCAGTAGGCGAGGTGGACGGTGGTGCCGTCGGGGTGGCGGAAGCGCATCGCTCACTCCCCGCCACGCAGCAGGGAGTTGCCCTCGTGGGTGGCATCGGGCGCGCCGACGTCGAGGTTCAGGCGTCCGCTGAGTCCGTAGAAGGCGACGGGGTTGCGCCACAGCACCCGGTCGACATCGTCCTCGCTGAAGCCCTCCGTCAGCATCAGGTCGCCGACCCTGCGGGTCTTGAGGGGGTCGCTCCTGCCCCAGTCGGCGGCGGAGTTCACCAGGACCCGCTCGAGCCCGAAGGCATGGAGGATCGCCACCATCCGCCGCTCGTCCATCTTGGTGTCGGGATAGACGGAGAAGCCCAGCCAGCAGCCGCTGTCCCTGGCCTCCTTGACGGTGGTCTCGTTGAGGTGGTCGACCAGCACCCGCTCCAGGGGCAGTGCGGACTCGCGGACGACGTCGAGGGTGCGGCGCAGTCCGGCGAACTTGTCGCGGTGCGGGGTGTGGACGAGCGCGGGCAGGCCGTGGTCGGCGGCGAGCTGGAGCTGGGCCGCGAGGGCCGTGTCCTCGGCGGGGGTCATCGAGTCGTAGCCGATCTCACCGACGGCCACGACGTGGTCCTTGACGAGATACCGGGGCAGTTCGTCGAGGACGGGGACGCAGCGCGGGTCGTTCGCCTCCTTGGGATTGAGGGCGAGCGTGCAGTGGTGGGCGATGCCGTGCTGGGCCGCGCGGAACGGCTCCCAGCCCAGGAGCGAGTCGAAGTAGTCGAGGAAGGAGGCGGGCGAGGTGCGGGGCTGCCCGAGCCAGAAGGAGGGCTCGACCACGGCGCGGACACCCGCGGAGTGCATGGCCTCGTAGTCGTCGGTGGTCCGGGACGTCATGTGGATGTGGGGGTCGAAGATGCGCATCAGGACTCCTCGCCGTGGGGGCGGTCCGTGCGGGGCTCGGAACACGCGGACCGGGTGAGGGTGAGAACGCGGTTCAGGTCCGCAGGGACGGGGCGGTCGGCGGCGGTGCGTTCGGCGGCGTAGTCGGCGAGCATGCGGGCCAGTTCGGGGTCGGCGCGGGCGCGGCGGTCGAGGTCGGTCACCTCGTCGACGGGCACGCCGGTGAAGAGGCACTTCAGAACGGCGTGGCGCCAGGTGTGGGCGTCGAGGTGCCGGGCGCCGTAGGGGCCGACGGCGGCGGCCAGCAGCCGGGTGTCGTTGGTGCGCAGGGCGTCCTCGACGAGCGTGAGGGCGTCGGGGCCCGGCACGAGGTGGGGCAGGGCCTGGAGGACGGCGCGGCGTTCGGCGGCGGTGCCCTGGAAGTAGACGTGGGCGAGTGCGGTCGGATCGGCCCGGGACGCGTGCAGGATGAGGACGCGCACGGCGTCGGCGTGTTCCGCACCGCAGCGGCGCCCTGCCTCGGCAAGGCGCAGCTCCCACACGGAGATGGGCCCGTGGAGTCCGGGGTGGGCGGTGGCGTCGTCGAGAGCTCGCCCGAGCCAGGCGCGGGCGGGGGCGTCGAGGGCGGCGTCGAGGTGGGCGCGCACCTCGGGAAGTGGGGTGTGGGCGACGGCGGGGCCCTTGACGTCGGGGGCCGGTGTCTCTGGGGTCGGGGGCGTCGAGTCGGCCGGGGGGCGGGCCGGGTGGGCCGCGTGCGGGCGCGTCATGAGGGGTTCCCTTCTGGGGTGGCGGAGGGCTCGCCTGGGGGTGGGGCTGCTGGTGCTGTCGGTGGGCTGGGCGGTGCGGTGGCCGTGGCCCGTGGGGGCATCGGCGGGGTGTCCGTCTCTGCCCGGGTGTGAAGAGGTGCGGTGGGTGAGGCGGCATGGCGCAGGAACGGAAGGGAGAGTTCGGCGAAGTGGGGGCCGGCGTGGGAGTGCCGGGGCAGCTCGACGACGGTCAGGCCCCGATAGCCGGTGGCGGCGAGAGCGGCGAGGACGGGTGGGAAGTCGATGTCTCCGTCTCCGAAAGGGAGGTGTTCGTGGACACCGCGGCGCATGTCCTCGATCTGGACGTGACGCAGCCAAGGGGCGGCGGCTCGTACGCAGTCGGCGGGAGAAAGGGGCTCGAGGCACTGGCAGTGGCCGATGTCGAGCGTGAGACCGAGGAGATCCGGGTCGCCGAGGGCTCGGCGCAGTCGGTGGAAGTCGGCGAGAGTGGCGAGGAGATGGCCCGGTTCGGGTTCGACGGCGAGGGGGATGCCGGCGGTGGTGGCGGCGTCCAGGACGGGGGCCAGGGACTCGGCCAGGCGCTTCCAGGCCGTGTCCTCGTCCGTGCCCCTCGGCACGGTCCCGCTGAAGCAGTGCACGGCGTGCGCGCCGAGCTCCGCGGCGACCTGGACGGCACGGATCAGCAGATCGACGCGGCGGTCCCGGTCGTCCGGGTCGGGGTCGAGGAGAGAGGGCCCGTGTTTGCGGCGCGGGTCGAGGACATAGCGGGCGCCTGTCTCGACGGTGACCTCCAGCCCCAGCTCGTCCAGCCGGTGGGCGAGGTGGCGCGTGCGGGCGGCGAGGTCCGGGGCGAGCGGGTCAAGGTGCATGTGGTCGAGGGTCAGGCCGACACCGTCGTAGCCGAGGTCGGCGAGGAGGGCGAGGGCGTCGTCGAGGCGGAGGTCGGCGAGGCCGTTGGTGCCGTAGCCGAAGCGGAGGGAGCTGTTCGGCGGGGCGGGTTCTGCGGCGACCGGGGCGGGGACGGCGGGCGCGGGGGTGGCAGGCGGGGCGGCCCGACCGCCGGGGCGAGGGCTCATGTGACGCTCACCTTCCTCGCGAATCTGCCGGCCGCCGGGGCGAGGGCCGCGACGAGCAGGGCGGTGACACCGGCTCCGGAGCGGGCGGCGAGCGCGGCCTGGAGCGGGATCGTGGCGCGGATGCCGCCGCCGACCGCCCGTTGGGTGAGAGGGGGTGACGGGTTGAGGGCCGCGTGGAAGTAGGGGCGGGCGGCGGTCGCGGCATAGACGGCACCGAGGGCACTACCCAGGGCGTCGGTGACGGGCTGTGCGGGGCGGTCGGGCCCCGGCGGCCCGCCTGCGGGTCGCCGGATCAGCCGGGGCAGGAGTCCGGTCAGCAGGGCGGTCGCCGCGAGGGCTGCCAACGGGGTCCGTGCCGAGCCGCCTCGGGTCTCGTGGCGGGAGACGGCCGTGACCGTGAGGGTGTGGGTGGCCAGCAGGCCGGCCGAGGGCAGCGCCTCGCGGGTGCGGCCGGCGGTGGCCGCGGCGCCCAGGAGGAGGTCCAGGGCACGCGCGGCGGCCATGGCAGCGGGACCGGCCGGCGTGTGCTTCAGGGCGAGGTCGTACGCCCAGACCGTGGCCGCGAGTGGGGCGGCGACCGTGAGTGCGGGGCGGCCGGCGCGGGCCGCGAGGGCCAGTCCGCTCACCGTGAGGGCGCAAGCAGCCGTCAGAGCGGCGGAGGGACGGACTCGGCCGGACGGGAGGGGGCGGTGCGGGCGTTCGGCGGCGTCCTCCTCACGGTCGGCCCAGTCGTTGAGGGCCATACCGGCCTCGTAGAGACACAGGGAGGAACCGATGGCGAGCAGAGTGCGGGAGCTGGGAGGCGCGGTGGTCGCCGCGGCGCCCGCCAGTGCGTCCCCGGGGACGGTGAACAGCGCGGGGATCCGCAGGAGTTCGGCCCAGGCACGGCCGCGTTCCCGGCGGTCGCCCGGGGAGACGGACCGGCCCACGGCCCCACTTCCCCGCCTCACTCCTGCTCCCCCGTTCGGGCGTTCCTCAGCCGTTGCGCGAAGCCGGCCAGTGCCGCGTACTGCTCTCCCAGGGCCGGCGGCCCGTCCCCCACCGGGTCCTTGAAGAAGAAGCCGAGTTCGGTGAGGGGGCCGGAGAGGCCTGCCTCGTGGGCGCGGGAGGTCAGGCGGGCGAGGTCGAGGACGAGGGGTGCGGCCAAGGACGAGTCGCAGCCCTGCCAGATGGTCTGGAGGATCATGCGGGTGCCGAGGAAGCCGTCGAAGGCGATGTGGTCCCAGGCCGTCTTCCACTCGCCGAGCGCCGGTACGTCGTCGATGTGGACCTGGCCCTCCGGGGCGGTGCCCAGGGTGTCGGCGAGGACACGTTCCTTGCCCGCGTTCTTCGCCGCCGCGGCCGCCGGGTCGGCCAGGGCCGCGCCGTCGCCGCCGCCCAGCAGGTTGGTGCCGGACCAGGCCCGGACCGCGAGGGCGCGCTGGGTGAACATCGGGCCGAGGACGGAGCGCAGCAGCGTCTGGCCGGTCTTGCCGTCACGGCCGGCGTACGGCAGGCCGCTCGCGTCGGCGGCGGAGGCGAGAGCAGGATGGTGCAGGCCGGTAGAGGGGGTGAAGTTGACGTACGGACAGCCGGCGCGCAGGGCGGCCGCGGCGTACAGCGAGCTCGGCGGCAGCGTGGATCCGGTCGGCGCGGGTTCGGTGGACGCCACGTTCACCACCACCGCCCGCGCCAGACCGCGCCGTCGTACGAAGTCCCGTAGGTCGGAGGCGAAGGTGCTGATCAGCTCCTCCGCGTCCCGGGTGTCGCCCGGGACCGGGCCTCCTGGCCTGATCTCCCGCTCCGCCGCGTCCAGTTCGGCGGCGACGGCGGACGGCAGGCCGGGGGGCAGTACGCCGCCGGCCGCCAGTTCCTCCGCCCGTTTGGGCAGCGGGCAGTCCACCGTGTCGTGGCCGCCGAAGACGAGCGACGACAACGCCGGCAGGCCGCTCTCCGCGAACGCCGGTGTCTCGGTGACCAGGCCGGTCGGCGGGTGCAGGCCCGCGGTGACGGCGGCGCATCCCGCGACGACGGTGGTGGCGACGGAACCGCGTGCTCCGATCAGCCAGACACCGACACGCGAGCGTGAAACGGATGCGGACATGAGCAGCCTCCTTGTCGAGGACACCGACACGGACAGGACCGACACGGACGGGAAGGAGAGGGACGGCAAGGAGACGGCGGGCGGGAGTCCGGCGTCCCCCGCCCGTCGCCGTTCAGTCGCCCTGCGAAGCCGTACGGACCGAGGGCTTCGCGGGCAGTTCCTTGAGCCGGACGTCACGGAAGGACACCTGGTCGTCGGCTCCGTGGTTCTGGAGACCGAGGTGTCCGTCGCGCAGGCTCCGGGCCGGATCGGTGTTGGTGAAGTCATTGATCTTCACGCCGTTGAGCCACACGCGGAGTCGTTCGCCCTGCACGCGGATCTCGTAGGTGTTCCACTCCCCCGGCGGGTTCAGCGCGCGGTCGCGCTTCCTGATGTCGGCGGACTGGAAGCCGTACACGGCCCCGGTGGTCTTCTCAGGTACGTCCGTGGCGTCGATCTGAACCTCGTAGCCGTTGTTCACCGCCGACCACGGATCCGTCGAGGGCGGAAAGCCCACGAACACACCGGAGTTGTCGTCACCGGAAGCACCGGACGTCTTCCAGTCGAGCTTCAGGGAGTACGCCCCGAAGCTCCGGTCGGCGTACCAGAGCAGGCCCATCCCGCCCGACGACGTCAGCGTGCCGTCGTCGTCGAGAGTGAAGGAGCCCGGGCCCGCCTGCTGCCAGCCGGCGAGCGAAGCCGACGTACCGTCGAAGAGCGGCCGGTAGCCGTTCTCCGGG
This sequence comes from Streptomyces sp. NPDC002888, assembly GCF_042888465.1. NCBI lineage: Bacteria > Bacillati > Actinomycetota > Actinomycetes > Kitasatosporales > Streptomycetaceae > Streptomyces > Streptomyces sp. NPDC002888. The sequence goes on from NZ_JBIAPU010000001.1 coordinate 122,884, forward strand.
CGGCAGTCGGCCTGCGCGTCGCCGATCGCCCAGCGGATGCCGCCCAGCAGGTGGGCGAGGAAGGCGGGTTCGGCGTACGACTCGCCCGTGTGGCCGCCTCCCGTGTAGAAGGCGCGGCCGCCCCGGTAGTTCTGGCACCAGGCGATCGGATGGTCGCCGTTCATGGTGCCGCCGGTGTAGGACGACTCGTCGAGCGAGGCGAGGACGTGGGCGTGCTCGCGCGGGTTGGAGCGGTAGTTGTACCACTCGTCGGTGCGTTCCCAGGCCCGCGGCAACCCCGAGGTCGCCGGGTGGGCCCGGTCCTCGACGTTCACCTCGGCCTGCTGGATCGCCGGGTGCGACTGGAAGTAGGCGCCGGCGAGGCCGCCGTAGAACGCCCAGTCGTACTCGGTGTCGGCGGCGGCGTGGATGCCGACGTAGCCGCCGCCGTGGCGGATGTAGCCCTCGAAGGCGGTCTGCTGGGCGGCGTCGAGGACGTCTCCCGTCGTCGACAGGAACACGACCCCGTCGTAGCGGCGCAGGTTGGCGGACGTGAACGCGCCCGCGTCCTCGGTGGCGTCGACGGTGAAGCCGCCGCGTTCGCCGAGCTGCCGTACCGCGGCGACGCCGGCCGGGATCGAGTCGTGGCGGAAGCCGGCCGTCTTGGAGAAGACGAGCACGCGCCTGCCGTCGTGATCGGGCTGGGAGACGGCCGGGTGCGCGACACAGCCGAGGAGCAGGGCCGCCCCCGCGACCGCGGTGGTCAGTTGGCCTCTTCGGCGCATGGGAGCCTCCTCTCAGCCCGTGGTGAAGGTGAAGTCGTCCACGTCGAACAAGGCGCCCGAGCCGCCCTTGAAGACCAGGTAGAGCGTGGTCGTGGCCCTCGGTGCGCGGGACAGGGCGGCGGTGACGTCCTGGAAGTTCTCCCAGCCGCCGGTCACCGGGACGGTCGCCTTGCCGAGCAGGGTGCCCCTCGGGGATCCGGCGCGGACCTCCAGCGTGCCGCCAGCGCCGCCGGAGGAGACGCGTGCCGTGATCTGCCGGGCGTTGCTCAGGACGTACGGCGTGAAGGAGATCCAGTCGCCGTTGTCGATGTCGCCGACGGTCCGGCCGCCGTGCGCGGTGTCCTTCGTGATGACGGTGACGCCGGAGGAGTCACCGAAGTGCTCGGCCTGGCGGTGGCAGGGCTGGGCGACGTTCTGGTCGTGCGTGGTGAGCGCGGCCTGGCCGCCGCCCCCGCCGTCGGTGTACTCGGCGTCGAGGACTCCGAAGATGTTGGCGTCCTCGTCGTGGCCGCCGTCGGCGCTGGTCTGGAGGGTGCCGGTGCAGCCGTTGGCCGAGGTCACCGGGTGGCCGTGGCTGTCGTGGCCGAGGACGAAGGTGACGGTGACCTTGGAGCAGTCGATGCTTCGGTCCTCCGGGTCGGTGACCTTCACCTTGAAGGGGATCGCGTCACCGAAACTGAACAGCTGCCCGTCCTTCGGTGCCTCCAGCACGACCGTGGGCGCGGTGTTGCCGACCACGATCTGCACGCTCGCACTGCCGGTGCGGCCGGTGGTGTCCCGGGTGGTCAGGGTCGCGGTGTAGGTCCCGTTCCTGCGGTACGTGTATGTCGGGTTGGCCCGCGTCGACTTTCCGCCGTCGCCGAAGTCCCAGCTGTAGGTGAGCGCGTCGCCGTCCTGGTCGGCGGTGCCCTCGGAGGAGAACCGGACCTTCAGCGGGGCCTGCCCGGAGGTGCGGCTCGCCGCAGCCTGCGGTACCGGGGAGTGGCCGTCGGTGGCGTTCTCGATGCGGTACAGGGCCGAGTGCTCGTCGCCGCCGAACCACGAGACGCCGTAGTCGAGGACGTACAGCGCGCCGTCGGGGCCGAAGGCCATGTCCATGATCTGGGTGCCGGTCCACGGGATGTCGCTGATCGACTGCACGGTGCCGTTCGCGTCGCTCGTGATCCGCTTGATCCAGCGACGGCCGAACTCCCCGGCGAAGAAGTCCCCGTCGTAGGCCTGGGGGAACTTCACCGGCGAGTCGAGCGAGGCGTCGTAGTGGTAGACCGGGCCGCCCATCGGGGACTCGGAGCCGCTGCCGAACTCGGGGACGGACCCTCCGTCGTACGGGATCCAGGCGGGCTGGGCCGGGGGCAGGTCGGTGAGGCCGGTGTTGTTCGGGGAGGTGTTCTTCGGGGCGGCGCAGTCGAAGGCGGCTCCGGAGGCGCCGGTGGCGAAGTCGTAGTCCACGTAGGCGTCGTTGTCGCCCGTGCAGTACGGCCATCCGAAGTTGCCGGGGCCGGTCACCCGGGCGAACTCGACCTGGCCGCCCGGTCCGCGGGCCGGGTCGGCGGCGCCCGCGTCGGGGCCGTAGTCGCCGACGTAGAGGATGCCGGTCTTCTTGTCGACGCTGAAGCGGAACGGGTTGCGGAAGCCCATCGCGTAGATCTCGGGGCGCGTCTTCTCCGTACCGGGGGCGAAGAGGTTGCCGGCGGGGACGGAGTACGAGCCGTCGGCGTTCACCTTGACGCGCAGGATCTTGCCGCGCAGGTCGTTGGTGTTGCCGGACGAACGCTGGGCGTCGAAGGCCGGGTTGCGGTTCGCCCGCTCGTCGATCGGGGTGAAGCCGTCCGACTGGAAGGGGTTGGTGTCGTCGCCGGTCGACAGGTAGAGGTTGCCCGCCGCGTCGAAGTCGATGTCGCCGCCGACGTGGCAGCACAGGCCCCGGGAGGCCGGGACGTCGAGGATCTTCGTCTCGCTGGCGTTGTCGAGCGTGCCGTCGGTCTTCAGGACGAACCGGGAGAGGCGGTTGACGCCGTCGAAGGGCGCGAAGTCCGCCGCGGTGCCGGTCTCGGGGGCGTCGCCGGCCGGGGTGTTCAGCGGAGGCGCGTAGTAGAGGTAGATGAAACGGTTCTCTGAGAAGGCCGGGTCGACGCCGATGCCCTGGAGGCCCTCCTCGTCATGGGAGTAGACGTCGAGCTTGCCGGCAAGCCTGGTGTTGCCGGCCGCGTCCGTGAGACGGAGTTCGCCGTCGCGTGAGGTGTGCAGGACCGAGCGGTCCGGGAGGACGGCGAGCGACATCGGCTCGCCGACCTCCGCCTCGCCCTTGGCGAGGGTGACCTGCTGGAAGTCCTCGGCGGCGGCCGCCGCCTCCCGGCCGGCGACGGCTGCGCCGGCCGTGGGTGCGGTGAGGCCGAGCGACGCGCCTGCCAGCAGAACCCCGCTGATCAGGGCGGCTGACTTGCGCCAGGACAGGCGTCGTCTGTGGGTCATTGTTCGGTCGGTGCGGGTGGTGCGGGTGGTGCAGTCGTTCCCGTGCACGGATGCCTCCAGAAAGGGGCCGGTTGTACGGGCGGGTACCTGCGCCGGGATGCGCCGTCATCCCGGAGAACCAGAGAGCCGGAAAGCCGAAGAGCCAAGGAGCCGGAGAGCCGGAGAGCCGGAGAGCCGGAGAAGAGCTGACGAAAGGTCAGTTACCGAACGCCGCGTCGAAGGAGACCGAAGGCGGCTCGAAGTCGTACGCCTTGAGGTGGGTCAGGGCCTCGGGGGCGCCCTGGAGCCGGTCCATGCCGGCGTCCTCCCACTCCACGGAGATGGGGCCCTGGTAGTCGATGGAGCGCAGCATCCGGAAGACGTCCTCCCAGGGGACGTCGCCGTGGCCGGCCGACACGAAGTCCCAGCCGCGGCGCGGGTCGCCCCAGGGCAGATGGGAGCCGAGGCGGCCGTTTCGGCCGTCGAGACGTCTGCGGGCTTCCTTGCAGTCCACGTGGTAGACGCGGTCGCGGAAGTCCCACAGGAAACCGACCGGGTCGAGGTCCTGCCAGACGAAGTGGCTGGGGTCGAAGTTGAGGCCGAAGGCCGGTCGACGGTCGACTGCGTCCAGCGTGCGTACGGTCGTCCAGTAGTCGTACGCGATCTCACTCGGGTGGACCTCGTGCGCGAACCGCACGCCCTCCGAGTCGAAGACGTCGAGGATCGGGTTCCAGCGCTCGGCGAAGTCCTCGTATCCGCGCTCGATCATCGACTCGAGTGCGGGCGGGAACATGGCGACCAGGTGCCAGATGGCGGAGCCGGTGAAGCCGACCACGGTCTCGACGCCGAAGGCGGCCGCGGCGCGGGCGGTGTCGGCGATCTCGGCGGCGGCCCGCTGCCGGACGCCTTCCGGCTCACCGTCGCCCCAGATGCGGTCGGGCAGGATCGCCTGATGACGTTCGTCGATGATGGCGTCGCAGACCGCCTGGCCGACCAGGTGGTTGGAGATCGCCCAGCACTTCAGGCCGTACTTGTCGAGGAGTTGGTGGCGGGAGGTCAGATAGGACGGGTCGGCGAGGGCCTTGTCGACCTCGAAGTGATCGCCCCAGCAGGCGAGTTCGAGCCCGTCGTAGCCGAAGTCGCGGGCGAGACGGCAGACCTCCTCCAGGGGCAGGTCGGCCCACTGGCCGGTGAAGAGCGTGAACTGGCGCGCCATACGGGGGCCTCCTCAGACCGCTATCGGGGTGTAGACGGAGTTCTTCTCGGCGCTCTCCTCCACCGCCGCGAGGACGCGCTGGACCTGGAGTCCGTCGGCGAAGGAGGGTTCGGGGCGGCGGCCCTCGGCGATGGCGTGGACCAGGTCGCGGGCCTGGTGGACGAAGGTGTGCTCGTAGCCGAGACCGTGACCCGGGGGCCACCAGGCGTCGATGTAGGGGTGGTCGGGCTCGGTGACGAGGATGCGCCGGAAGCCGGCCTGTGCGGCGGGCTCCGAACCGTCGTGGAACCAGAGCTCGTTGAGGCGCTCCAGGTCGAACTCCAACGAGCCGTGCTCGCCGTTGAGTTCGATGCGCAGGGCGTTCTTGCGTCCGGTGGCGTACCGGGTGGCCTCGAAGGAGGCGAGGGCGCCGGAGGCGAAGCGGCCGGTGAACAGGGCGGCGTCGTCCACGGTGACCGTGCCGGTTCCGGCGGTGGACACGGCAGCCAGTCCGCCGGTCGCTCCCCCACCGGGCAGCGGCCGCTGCCGTACGAAGGTCTCGGTGAGCGCGGAGACACCGGCCAGCCGCTCCCCCGCCAGGTGCTGTGCGAGGTCGACGATGTGCGCGCCCAGGTCGCCGAGTGAGCCGGATCCCGCGAGTTCCTTGCGCAGCCGCCAGGTCAGCGGGAAGTCCCGGTCCACCAGCCAGTCCTGAAGGTACGTCACCCGCACGTGCCGCAGGGTGCCGAGCCTGCCCTCCGCGACCATCCGGCGGGCCAGCGCGGTGGCCGGCACCCGGCGGTAGTTGAAGCCGACCATCGCCAACTGGCCGCGCCCGTATGCCTCTTCGGCCGCATGCGTCATGCTCTCGGCCTCCTCGACGGTGTTCGCCAGGGGCTTCTCGCACAGGACGTGCTTGCCGGCCTCCAGGGCGGCGAGGGCGATCTCGGCGTGACTGTCGCCGGGGGTGCAGATGTCGACGACGTCGATGTCGTCCCGTGCGATCAGGGCGCGCCAGTCGGTCTCGGCCGCCGCCCAGCCGTGCCGGTCGGCCGCCGCGCGCACGGCCGCCGCGTCCCGGCCGCAGATCGCGGCGAGGACCGGGCGGCGGGGCAGGTCGAAGACATGGCCCGCGGTGCGCCAGCCCTGGGAGTGGGCGGCGCCCATGAAGGCGTAGCCGACCATGCCGACGCGCAGTGGTGGCTTGTCGGCCTCCGGTCCTGCTGACTGCTGCGGCTGTTCCATGCAGAGGTCCTCCTCGTCGTCATGGCGCGGTGGGGGGCGCGGGGCGGGGCGCCTCATGGGAAGGGGGTGGACATGTCCCCACGGGTGTGGCTCAGCGGAAACCCGTGGACATGTACTGGTCGACGTTGTCCTTGTCGACGACGGCCGAGTAGAGCGTGATCGACGCGGGGATCTCGTACTCGGCGAGGCCGCCCACGCCCTTGCCCTGGCCGAGGGCGCGGGCGAGGTCGATCGCGGAGGCGGCCATGGTCGGCGGGTAGAGGACGGTCGCCTTGAGGACGCCGTTGTCCTGCTTGATCGCCTGGAAGGCGGAGAGCGCGCCCGCGCCGCCGACCATCAGGAAGTCGTCGCGTCCGGCCTGCTCGACGGCGCGCAGGGCGCCCACGCCCTGGTCGTCGTCGTGGTTCCACAGCGCGTCGAACGTGGACTGGGCCTGCAGGAGTTGGGCCATCTTGGCCTGGCCGGACTCGACCGTGAAGTCGGCGGCCTGGCGGGCCACCTTCCTGATGTTGGGGTAGTTCTTCAGCGCGTCGTCGAAGCCCTGGGTGCGCTGCTTGGTGAGTTCCAGGTTGTCCAGGCCGGCCAGCTCGATGACCTTGGCGTTCGACTTGCCCTTCAGCTTCTCGCCGATGTAGCGGCCGGCGTTGAGCCCCATGCCGTAGTTGTCGCCGCCGATCCAACACCGGTAGGCCTGCGGGGTGTTGAAGATACGGTCGAGGTTGACGACGGGGATGCCGGCGCGCATCGCCTTCAGTCCGACCTGGGTGAGGGCCTTGCCGTCGGCGGGCAGGACGACCAGGACGTCGACCTTCTTGTTGATGAGGGTCTCGATCTGGCCGATCTGCGTGGCGGTGTCGTTGGAGCCCTCGGTGATCTCCAGGGTGACGTCCGTGTACTTCTTCGCCCGGTCCTTGGCGTTGTCGTTGATGGCGTTGAGCCAGCCGTGGTCGGCCTGCGGTCCGGCGAAGCCGATGGTGACCTGCTTGCCGGGCTTGTCGTCGGCGGCCGGCTGATCGTCGGCGGCCGGCTTCTCGTCGCTGGGTTCGTTACTCGTGCAACCTGCGAGGAGGGCACCCGCGGACACGGCGGCGGTGCCGAAGAGCAGTCCTCTGCGACTGGTGAGGTGCGACATGGCGGTGAACCCTTTCCTCAGGTCGTGCTCGCGGTACGGCGCTGGACCAGCACGGCGGCGACGATGATCGCGCCCTTGGCGATCTGCTGGACGTCGCTCTGCAGGTTGTTCAGGGCGAAGATGTTGGTGATCGTGGTGAAGATCAGGACGCCGAGCACGGAGCCGGTGATGGTGCCGCGGCCCCCGCTGAGCAGCGTGCCGCCGATGATCGCGGCCGCGATCGCGTCGAGTTCGTAGAGGTTGCCGTTGGTGTTCTGGCCCGAGCCGGCCAGGACGATCAGCAGGAAGGCGGCGATGCCGCAGCACAGCCCGGACAGCAGGTAGAGGTAGAGCCGCTGGCGGCGGACGTCGATGCCGGCGAGGCGGGCGGCCTCCGCGTTGCCGCCGACGGCGACCGTGCGGCGCCCGAAGGTGGTCCGGTTGAGCAGCAGCCAGCCGATGACCGTCACGACCGCGAAGACCAGGACGAGCGGCGGGATGCCGAGCACGTAGGAATCCCGCTCGCCCAGATCGAGGATCCCCTCGATGGTGACGACCTGCGTCCTGCCGTCGGTGATCTGCAACGCCAACCCGCGTGCCGAAGCCAGCATCGCGAGCGTGGCGATGAAGGGGACCATCGCGCCGTACGCGATGAGCAGCCCGTTCACCAGGCCGCAGCCGAGCCCGACGAGCAACGAGGTGAAGAGGATGCCCGCGAAGCCGAACTCCTGGGTGGCGACGGTGGTCGCCCACACCGAGGCGAGCGCGACGATCGCGCCGACGGAGAGGTCGATGCCGCCGGATGTGATGACGAAGGTCATGCCGACGGTGACAACGCCGATCACCGAGGCCTGGGTGAGGACGAGTTGGAGGTTGCGGGTGTCGAGGAACTCGTCCGGCTTGGTGATACCGCCGATGACGATCAGTACGGCGAGCACACCGAGGAGGGAGAGGGTGCGGACGTCGGCGAGGGCCACGAGGACGCGCCACGCGGGGAGTTGGTGGATCGGCGGCACCTTGTCGGTGCTGTCCCGGGGCGGGGAGACGGGCTGCGTCATGACACCGGGCTTCCTTCCATGACGAGGTCGAGTACGCGGTGTTCGTCGAGCTCCCGGGCGGGCGCCGTGTGGACGACGCGGCCTTCACGGAGCACCAGCACGCGGTCGGCGAGGCCGAGCACCTCCGGCACCTCGCTGGACACCAGCAGCACGGCGAGGCCTTCGTCCGCCAGTCGGCGGACGACTGCGTACAGGTCGGCGCGGGCGCCGACGTCGACACCCCGGGTGGGCTCGTCGAGCAGCAGGACACGGCAGCCGCGCAGCAGCCAGCGCGCCAGGACGGCCTTCTGCTGGTTGCCGCCGGAGAGGGTGCGCACGGGGACCGACGGGTTGTCGGGGCGCAGCGACAGCTCGCGGGTCGCCGCCCGCGCCGCGCCGAGTTCGGCGCGCCGGTCGATCCAACCCCCGTGCGAGAAGCGGGACATGGAGGAGACCGAGACGTTGCGGGTGACGGACTCCAGCATCAGCAGCGCCTGCGCCTTGCGTTCCTCGGGCGCGAGACCGAGGCCGGCGCGGACTGCCGCGCGCACGCTGCCGGGCCGCAACGGCCGTCCGTCGACGAGGACGTGGCCCTTGCTCGGCTTGCGGGCGCCGTAGACGGTCTCCAGGATCTCCGAGCGTCCGGAGCCGACCAGCCCCGCGAGTCCGACGATCTCTCCCGGGTGCAGGTCGAGGTCGAAGGGCGCGAACTCGCCGTCCCGCGCCAGCCCCCGCACCTGGAGAAGCGGCGGCCCGGCCGGCTCCGCCCCCGCCGCCGACCGCTGCGGGAAGACGTACTCCACGTTCCGCCCCGTCATCAGCGCTACGACCTCACGGGTCGGGGTCGTCTTCGCGGGCAGCCCGCCTGCCACCGCGCGGCCGTCCTTCAGCACGGTCACGCGGTCGCCGATGCGGCGGATCTCCTCCAGGCGGTGCGAGATGTAGACGACGGCGACGCCCTCGGCGGTGAGGTCGCCGACGATGCGGAAGAGGTTGTCGACCTCATCGGGGTCGAGGGCCGCCGACGGCTCGTCCATGACGATGAGGCGTACGTCGTGGGAGAGCGCCCGCGCCATGGAGACGATCTGCTGCTGTGCCGCCGACAGGGCGCCGACGAGCCGGGACGGATCGATCTCCGGATGCCCAAGCCGCTTCAGCAGAGCCGCTGTTGACGTGCGCGCCAGCTTTCCCCTCACGACGAAGCCGGCGGCCGTGGGTTCGTGGCCGAGGTGGACGTTCTCGGCGACGGACAGGTGCTCCACCAGGTCGAGTTCCTGGTAGATGGTGGCGATGCCGAGGCGCATGGCGGCGATGGGCGAGCGGAGGGTGACGGGCTCGCCTCGCCAGTGGATCGTGCCGGTGTCGGGCTGGTGGGCGCCGGCCAGGACCTTGATGAGGGTGGACTTGCCGGCACCGTTCTGGCCGAGCAGGCAGTGCACTTCACCGGCCTGGACGTCGAGGTCGACGCCGTCCAGGGCGCGGACGCCGGGGAACGACTTGGTGATGCCGGACATGGTGAGCAGCGGTGGTTCTGGTGCCATGTGGGTTCCCCTCGGCGGACGTGCGGGCCGGTTTGAGGGCGATTCACCTGCCGCGTAGGGCTCTTGAGGCAGAGCAGGCGTCTTTTTGGGCAGAGAAGGCGTTTTCAGGCAGGGCAGAGCGGTGCGCTGTGCTGGTGAGCCGAACCGGGGTCAGGGTCTAGGCGGGCGAGAAGAGGTGGTCGCTGATGAGCCGGGCAGCGCCGATGACGCCGGCGGTCGGGCCCAACTCCCCCAGAACGATGGGCAGGTTGTTTGTCGCGAGGGGCAGTGACTGGCGGTAGACCTGGGTGCGGATCGCGGCGAGCAGGGTGTGGCCGAGTCCGGTCACCCCGCCGCCGATCAGCACCAGGCCGGGGTTGAAGAACGAGACGAGTCCGGCGATGACCTGGCCGACACGGTTGCCGCCCTCGCGGATCAGGTCGAGGGAGGTGGCGTCGCCCGCGGCGGCCGCGGCGGCGACGTCGACGGCGGTCAGGCGGCCGCCGTTCGCCTCCAGCCGGGTCGCGAGTTCGACGCTGAGGCCCTGCTGGGCGGCCTCCAGCGCGTCGCGGGCCAGTGCCGCCCCGCTGAAGTGGGCCTCCAGGCACCCGCGGTTGCCGCAGGCGCAGGGCCGTCCGTCGGGCACGGCCTGGATGTGCCCGATGTCGCCCGCGCTGCCCGTCGTGCCGCGGTGGACCTCTCCGCCGACGACGATGCCGCAGCCGATGCCGGTGCCGATCTTGACGCAGAGGAAGTCGCCGACGGAGCGGGCGACGCCCGCGTGCTGCTCTCCCATCGCCATGAGGTTCACGTCGTTGTCGACCATGACCGGGCAGCCGAGTTCCTGGCTGAGCGCCTCCCGCACGGGGAAGCCGTCCCAGCCCGGCATGATCGGCGGCGCGACCGGTACGCCCTCGGGGAAGCGGACCGGGCCGGGGACGCCGATGCCGGCGCCGTCGAAGCCCTCCGCGAGCCCTGAGGCACGCAACTTGGCGGCCATGGAAAGGACTTGCTCGAAGACCGCGACCGGTCCCTCGCGCACGTCCATGGGTTGGTTGATGTGGCCCAGGATCTCCAGTTCGGCGTTGGTGACCGCGACGTCGACGGAGGTGGCGCCGATGTCGATGCCGAGGAAGCGGAGGCCCGGCGCGAGCCGGATGTTGTGGGAGCGGCGCCCGCCGCGCGAGGCGGCGAGTCCATCGGCCACGACCAGCCCGGTCTCCAGCAGCCGGTCCACCTCCACGGCCAGCTTGGACCGCGACAGGTCGACCTGATCGCCCAGTTGGGCACGGGAGTTGGGGCCGGAATCACGCAACAGCTTGAGCAGCCGGGCCTGGTGCGCGTTGGCGGGGCGTGCCGTCATACGTCTCACGAGCCCCTCCCCGCATCAATTCGGCCACCCGTGTCGGGCTTTCGAGGGGAACGTAGCAGCGACTGCCGGGGCTGGGAAGAAGCCGTGCACGGATTGCTGCGAACTTTCTCCACTGACAGGACAAAGCAAGCGGCACAGAAGGGCGGACTCAAGGCTGAGGGATCACGCGGGAGGGAAGTCCCCTGCCTCGCTCAGGACTTGGCTCGCGCGTGATACGACTTGCGCGTGTGCTCCGTGTGTTCGCGCATGAGGCGGGCAGCCTCCTGCGCGTTCCCGTCCGCGATCTCGGCGATGAGCTCCCGGTGCTCGGTCCAGGACTGGCCCCCGCGCTGCCGGGCGACCGGCGTGTAGTACCAGCGCACGCGACGGTCGACCTGGGCCGCGAGTTCCGCGAGGACGGCGTTGCCGGCCAGCTCCATGATCTTCGCGTGGAAGCGGGCGTTCAGCGCGACGGCGCGGTCCACGTCGTCCGAGGCGACGGCGGTGAAGCCCTCCCCGCAGATCTCGTCCAACGCCTCGATCCCGGCGCTGTCCGCGTTCAGTGCGGCGAGCCGGGCGGCCTCCGCCTCCAGGAGCGTACGGACCGTGAGGAGCTGGTCGGCCTCCTCCTCGGTCGGCTCGTGCACGAACGCACCCTGGGCGGGCCGCAGATCGACCCAGCCCTCGGTGTTCAGCCGCTGGAGCGCCTCGCGCACCGGCTGCCGGGAGACCCCGAGGTGCCCGGCGAGTTCGCTCTCGACGAGGTGCTGGCCGGGCTGGAGGGCGCGGGTCGTGATGAGTTCGAGCAGGGCCTCGTAGACACGGTCGCGCAGCGGGCCGGGCCGTTCGAGTCTGGGCACCGCGCCCTGCGGCAGTCCTGTCGACAACATCGGTCGGTCCCCCTCCTGAGCGGCGCCGGGCTCACCACGGCCGGACCATCAGTATCGATTGTCTTTCGTCTACAGTCTACGGCGCACAATGGCCAGAGCAGGGCGCAGTTGGCCTCGTCACACGCCCCCTCACGGGCAACACACTCGTGGACAGCGCCCCCACACCAGCGCATTCACGGACAGCGCACGACCTGCCCCGCGTACGACAGGTTGCCGCCGAACCCGAACAGCAGCACCGGGTCGCCCGAGGAGATCCCGCCCTGCTCCACGAGCTTGGAGAACGCCAGCGGGATGCTCGCGGCCGAGGTGTTCCCGGACTCGCACACGTCCCGCGCGACGAGGGCGTTGACCGCGCCGATCTTCCCCGCGAGGGGCTCGATGATGCGCAGGTTCGCCTGGTGCAGGACGACGGCGGCGAGGTCCTCGGGCGCGAAGCCGGCCCGCTCGCAGGCCTGCCGGGCCAGGGGCGGCAGCTGCTGGGTCGCCCAGCGGTAGACGCTCTGCCCCTCCTGCGCGAACCGCGCCGGCTGCCCCTCGATGCGGACGGCGTGCCCCATCTCGGGCACCGAGCCCCACAGCACGGGCCCGATGCCGGGCTCCTCACCCGGCGGGCAGGCCTCCACCACGGCGGCGCCCGCCCCGTCCCCGACGAGCACGCACGTCGTACGGTCGGTCCAGTCCGTCACCTCGGACATCTTGTCGGCGCCGATGACAAGTGCGCGGCTCGCCGCGCCCGCACGCACGGTGTGGTCGGCGGTGGCCAGCGCGTGGGTGAATCCGGCGCACACCACGTTGACGTCTATGGCGGCGGGGCCCGGGATGCCGAGTCGGGCGGCGACACGGGCGGCCATGTTCGGGGAGCGGTCGACGGCCGTGGAGGTCGCGACCAGCACCAGGTCGATGTCGCCCGGCGTGAGACCCGCCGTGGCGAGCGCCTTGGCGGCGGCGTGCGCGGCGAGCTCGTCGACGGGCTCGTCGGGGCCTGCGATGTGCCGTGTGCGGATGCCCACTCGGCTCATGATCCACTCGTCGCTGGTGTCGACCAGGCCCGCCAGGTCCTCGTTGGTGAGTACCTTGGCGGGCTGGTAGTGGCCGACGGCGGCGATGCGCGAGCCGTTCATTGGGTGGTCCCCCTCGTTGCCTTGGATAGCAGGACCCACCAGTCTGATCAGTGACTCACCAGTACGACGGCAGGTGAAGCCACAGGAAACGAGCGTCGGGGTTGTCGGCTTCCGTCAGACCGCCGGACGCCCGATCACCTTTCGAACGTCTACCCGGTGAACAGCTGCTTCGCCTTCAGGACGAGTTCGTACAGCCCGTAGACGAGCGGCGCGCCCACCCACAGCCAGGCGAAGGCGATCAGCGGCCGGCGGGGGTCAGGCTGACTCGGGCTGCTGTCGTGCGACATCGGCGGCCTCCCTCGGGGCGGGGATGTGATGGCGGGCGTCGACGGGCCGGACGAGTTCGTTGGCGACGAAGCCGACGACGAGCAGCCCGATCATGATGCCGAAGGACAGACCGTACAGCGACGCGCCGTGCTTGCCGGCCTCCTCCTGCCGGTCGGCGATCCAGTTCACGATGAGCGGGCCGAGCACGCCGGCCGTCGACCAGGCGGTCAGCAGCCGGCCGTGGATCGCGCCGACCTGATAGGTGCCGAAGAGGTCCTTGAGGTAGGCGGGGATCGTCGCGAAGCCGCCGCCGTAGAAGGAGAGGATCACCAGCGCGCACAGGATGAACAGGGGCTTGGAGGAGTCTCCGAACAGGGCGATCAGCCCGTACATCAGGGCGCCGACGCCGAGGTAGACGCGGTAGATGTTCTTGCGTCCGATCAGGTCGGAGGTGGAGGACCAGCCGATGCGGCCCGCCATGTTGGCCGCGGACAGCAGGGCGACGAAGCCGGCGGCGGCCGTCACGGAGACCGGGGTCGAGGTGTCGGCGAAGAAGTCCGTGATCATCGGCGCGGCCTTCTCCAGGATGCCGATGCCGGCGGTCACGTTCATGCACAGCACGACCCACAGGCACCAGAACTGCGGAGTACGCACGGCGTTACGAGCCGAGACCTGAGGCCCCGTCGGCACACTCGGCCCGCTGTCGACCGGCCGCTCGGTGCGTGGCACCCGCACCAGCAGCACGCCCAGCAGCATGAAGACCGCATACGACAGCCCGTGGACGAGGAACGCGAGCGCGATCCCGGAGTGGTCGGAACCGAAGGACTCCAGCATCTGCGCCGACCAGGGAGAGGCGATGAGCGCACCGCCGCCGAAGCCCATGATGGCGATGCCGGTGGCCATGCCGGGCCGGTCGGGGAACCACTTGATCAGTGTCGAGACCGGCGAGATGTAGCCGATGCCGAGGCCGATCCCGCCGACGAAGCCGTAGCCGAGGACGATCAGCCAGTACTGCTCCGTCGCCGCGCCGAGCGCGGAGATCAGGAAGCCGGACGAGAAGCACACGAGGGCGACCGTCATCGCCCAGCGCGGCCCGTTCCGCTCCACGAGCGTGCCCCCGAACGCGGCGGACAGCCCGAGCATCACGATGGCGAGCTGAAAGGGCAGCGCGCTCTGGGTGCCACTGAGACCGAGCGCGGACTCCAGCGGCGGCTTGAAGACGGACCAGGCGTAGGCCTGGCCGATGGAGAGGTGGACGGAGAGAGCGGCGGGCGGAACCAGCCAGCGGCTCCAGCCCTGGGGGGCGACAGGGGGACTCATGATCCCGAACGGTAGGAACCGGCAGGGCAGTTGAAAAGGCGGCGCGTCGACCGTATGCGATGAACGGTATCCGGGAGGCGCCGAACGGTCGGACCGACCGGTATCCCACGGCGCGTCCGAGCCGCTCCCGGCACTTCACGCGCTGCGCGAACTCTTGCTGGCCCAACTTCCATACTGTAGACAATATTTCGTCGACACAAAGTGGACCGTTGCTCGACAGTTCCTCGGTATCCCTCGACCGAACGGAGCTCCCTCACCATGAAAGTCGCAGTTCTCGGCGCCGGAGCCATCGGCGCCTACGTCGGTGCCGCGCTCCACCGTGCGGGCGCCGATGTGCATCTCGTCGCCCGTGGACCGCATCTGGCGGCCATGAGGCGGGACGGAGTACGGGTGCTCAGCCCGCGCGGCGACTTCACCGCTCGCGCCCACGCCACCGACGACCCGGCGGAGATCGGCCCGGTCGACTACGTCTTCCTGGGCCTGAAGGCCAACTCGTACGCGGCGTGCGGGCCGCTGATCGAGCCGCTGCTGCACGACACCACGGCGGTCGTGGCCGCCCAGAACGGCATCCCCTGGTGGTACTTCCACCGGCACGGCGGTCCGTACGACGGCCACCGCGTCGAGAGCGTGGACCCCGGTGGCGCGGTCAGTGCGGTGCTCGCGCCCGAACGGGCCGTCGGCTGTGTCGTCTACGCGGCGACCGAACTCGAAGGGCCGGGCGTCGTACGGCACCTGGAAGGCACCCGGTTCTCCGTCGGCGAGCCCGACCGCAGCACGTCGGCGCGCTGTCTCGCCTTCAGCGAGGCCCTGCAGACCGGCGGGCTCAAGTGCCCGGTGGAGCCGGACCTGCGCAACGACATCTGGCTCAAGCTGCTGGGCAACATCTCCTTCAACCCGATCAGCGCGCTGGCCCGCGCGACCATGCGGCAGATGTGCCTGCACGGCGGCACCCGCAGGGTCATCGAGATCATGATGGCGGAGACGCTCGCCGTCGCCGAGGCCCTGGGCTGCGAGGTCGGCGTCTCCATCGAGCGCCGTCTCGCGGGCGCGGAGCGCGTCGGCGACCACCGCACCTCCACGCTCCAGGACCTGGAGCGCGGCAAGCCGCTCGAACTCGACGTACTCCTCGCCGCCGTCGTCGAGTTGGCGGAGATCACCGGTGTGGAGGTGCCCACCCTGCGCACCGTCCACGCCATCTCGGACCTGCTGGCACGGAGGAGCGCCGCATGAGCAAACGGCAACCGAAGACCTACACCCGGCTCACGCACCCCCTTGTCCGGGACTCCCGCGACGAGCCCCTCCGGCAGGCGAGTTGGGAGGAGGCCCTGGGCCGCGCCGCCCGGGGACTGGAGCGCAACCGCGGTGCGTTCGGCATGTTCTCCTGCGCCCGCGCGACCAACGAGATGAACTACGTGGCCCAGAAGTTCGCGCGGGTCGTCATGGGCACCAACAACGTCGACTCCTGCAACCGGACGTGTCACGCCCCGAGCGTCGCCGGGCTGTCGGCGGCCTTCGGCTCCGGCGGCGGCACCTCCTCGTACGAGGAGATCGAGCACACGGACGTCGTCGTGATGTGGGGCTCCAACGCCCGCTTCGCGCACCCGATCTTCTTCCAGCACGTCCTGAAGGGGATCAGGAACGGCGCCCGGATGTACGCCGTCGACCCCCGCCGCACCTCCACCGCCGAGTGGGCGGAGAGCTGGCTCGGCCTCAACGTCGGCACGGACATCCCGATGGCGCACGCGATCGGCCGCGAGATCATCCACGCGGGCCTGGCCAACGAGGCGTTCATCGAGCGGGCGACCTCCGGCTTCGAGGAGTACAAGGCGCTGGTCGAGCCGTGGACACTGTCGCTCGCCGAGAAGGTGACCGGCGTACCGGCCCGCGCTATAAGGGAGTTGGCGCACGCCTACGCCCGCGCCGAGCGCGCCCAGCTGTGCTGGACCCTCGGCATCACCGAGCACCACAACGGCACCGACAACGTGCGCGCGCTGATCAACCTCTGCCTGCTGACCGGGCACGTCGGCCGGTACGGTTCGGGCCTGCAGCCGCTGCGCGGGCAGAACAACGTGCAGGGCGGCGGCGACATGGGCGCCATCCCCAACCGTCTCCCGGGCTTCCAGGACATCCTCGACGCCGCATCGCGGCTGAAGTTCGAGTCCGCCTGGGACACCGTCATCCAGCCGCACTACGGGCTGAACCTGACGGAGATGTTCGAGGCGATGGAGGAGGGCACGCTCAGGGCGGTCTACTGCATCGGCGAGAACCCCGCGCAGTCGGAGGCCGACAGCGAGCAGGCCGTACGGCGGATGCGAGCGCTGGACTTCCTCGTCGTGCAGGACATCTTCCTCACGAAGACGGCCGAGTTGGCCGACGTCGTCCTGCCCGCGACCGCCGGCTGGGCGGAGACCGAGGGCACCACCACCAACAGCGAGCGCCGCGTTCAGCGGGTGCGCCGGGCCGTCACCCCGCCCGGCGAGGCGCGCGAGGACATCGACATCATCTGCGACCTCGCGGCCCGGCTCGGCCACGACTGGAAGTACGCCGGTTCCGAGGCCGTCTGGAACGAGCTGCGCTCGGTCTCCCCGGACCACTACGGGATGACGTACGACCGCCTGGAGGAGCACCAGGGCATCCAGTGGCCGTGTCCGAGCCCGGACCGGCTGGAACCGACCTATCTGCACGGGCGGTTGTGGGAGACGGACCCGGAACTTCGGGGCAGACGGGCACCCTTCGGGATCGTGCAGCACGATCCGCCGGTCGACCTCACGGACGAGGAGTACCCGATCCGGCTGACCACCGGCAGGCGGCTCGACTCCTACAACACCGGTGTGCAGAGCGGGAGTTTCGCCTCCCCGCTGCGCCGGGGCGAGTATGTCGAGCTGTGCCCGGAGGACGCCGAGCGCTACGGGGTGGTGGTCGGTGAGGAGGTACGGGTGTCGTCGCGACGGGGCTTTGTGGTGGCGCCGGTGTGGGTCGACACCGCGCTGCGGCCCGGGCTCGCCTTCATGACCATGCACTTTCCCGACGAGGTGGACACCAACCAGCTGACGATCGAGGCCAACTGCCCGATCGCGGGGACGGCGGAGTTCAAGGCGTCGGCGATCCGGATCGACAAGCTGCCGGTTGTGACCTACGTGAGGTGACGCAAGTGGACCTGCACTTCGGCGACAGCAAGCCGACGGACGAGGAGCGGGCGGCGGTCGACGCGCTGCTCGGGCCTCCCGAGTCCTCGTGGGAGGGCGCCGCCCGCGACGAGATGCGGGCCGCCGACCTGAGGTGGGCCCGCGGTGGTCGCGAGGCCCGGGACCGCCGCGACCTGCTGTTGCCGGGGCTGCACGCGATCAACGACCGGGTCGGCTGGATCAGCGAGGGCGCTCTCGGCTACCTGTGCCGCCGGCTGACCGTGCCGCCGGCGGAGGCCTACGGGGTCGCCACCTTCTACGCGATGTTCTCGGTCGGGCCCCGTCCCGCGACCGTGCTCCACGTCTGCACGGACCTCGCGTGCACGGCCGCGGGGGCGAGCGAACTGTGCGCGGGCGTCGAGGCGCGGCTGGGCCCGGGCAGCGGGGTGGCGGTCGAGCGCAGCCCCTGCCTCGGCCTGTGCGAGCGCGCTCCGGCGGCCCTCGCGATCAAGGCCGGCGATCCGGTCCGTACGGCCGTGTCGGCGCCGACGACCGTCGAGGCCGCCGTGCTCGCCGCGCGTGCCCCCGACTCGGCACCTCAGGAGCCACCGGCGGCGCTGGCGGTGCCCCAGGCGGGGGACCCGTCGCTGACCCTACTGCGCCGCGTCGGAGTCGTCGACCCGTCCTCGCTGGACGACTACCGTGCCCACGGCGGCTACACGGCCCTGCGCCGGGCCTTCGCGCTCGGCCCCGCCGGCGTCATCCGCGAGGTCACCGACTCCGGTCTGGTGGGGCGCGGCGGAGCCGCCTTCCCGACCGGCCGCAAGTGGCAGGCCACGGCCTCCCGGCCCGATCATCCGCACTACCTCGTCTGCAACGCCGACGAGTCCGAGCCGGGCACCTTCAAGGACCGCGTGATCATGGAGGGCGACCCGTACGCGCTCGTCGAGGCGATGACGATCGCGGCGTATGCGGTCGGCGCGCACCGCGGGTTTCTGTATCTGCGCGGCGAATATCCGCGGGCGACAGACCGTATGCACCATGCCGTCGACCGTGCGCGCGCCCGTGGACTGCTCGGCGAGGACATCCTCGGCCAGGGCTACGCCTTCGACATCGAGATCCGGCGCGGGGCGGGCGCCTACATCTGCGGCGAGGAGACCGCCCTGTTCAACTCCATCGAGGGCTACCGGGGCGAACCGCGCTCGAAGCCGCCGTTCCCCGTGGAGAAGGGGCTGTTCGGCAGGCCGACGGTCGAGAACAACGTCGAGACGCTGGTCAACGTCCTGCCGATCCTGACGATGGGGGCACCGGCGTACGCGGCGATCGGGACGCAGCGGTCCACGGGGCCCAAGCTGTTCTGCGTCTCGGGCAGCGTGGAGCGGCCCGGGACCTACGAGCTGCCGTTCGGCGCGACACTGGGCGAACTGCTGGAGAAGGCCGGCGTGCGCGAGCGGCTGCGGGCCGTGCTCCTCGGCGGGGCGGCCGGCGGCTTCGTACGGCCCGACGAGCTCGACATCCCGCTCACCTTCGAAGGCACCCGGGAGGCCGGCGCCACACTCGGCTCCGGGGTTGTCATGGCCTTCGACGACACCGTCCCCCTTCCCCGGCTCCTGCTCCGCATCGCCGAGTTCTTCCGCGACGAGTCCTGCGGCCAGTGCGTGCCGTGCCGGGTCGGGACCGTGCGCCAGGAGGAGGCGCTGCACCGGATCGCGGAGCGCACGGGCGCGGCGGCCGCGGACGACATCGCCCTGCTCAGGGAGGTCGGCCGCGCGATGCGGGACGCCTCGATCTGCGGTCTCGGGCAGACCGCGTGGAACGCCGTGGAATCCGCCATCGACCGTCTGGGGGCGTACGAATGACCGCGATACCGCTCGGAGTGCCGCGCAGGCTGGTCGAGTTCACCATCGACGGGGAGGAGACCAGGGTCCCGGAGGGGTCGACGATCCTCGACGCCTGCCGGGCCGCCGGGAAGGACGTGCCCACCCTCTGCCAGGGCGACACCCTCACCCCGAAGAACGCCTGCCGCGTGTGCGTGGTGGAGGTGGAGGGATCCAGGACCCTCGTGCCGGCCTGCTCCCGCCGGGCCGAGCCGGGCATGGAGGTGAGGACGGACACCGAACGCGCCCGGCACAGCCGCAGAATCGTCCTGGAGCTCCTCGCCTCCTCGGTGGATCTGTCGACGACCCCGCGGGCCGGCGAGTGGATCAAGGAGTACGAGGCGAAGCCGGACCGGTTCGGCCCCGAAGCGGCGCGCCTGAACGAGGAACCGAGGATCGACAACGATCTGTACGTGCGCGACTACGACAAGTGCATCCTCTGCTACAAGTGCGTCGACGCCTGCGGCGACCAGTGGCAGAACACCTTCGCGATCTCCGTCGCGGGGCGCGGCTTCGACGCCCGGATCGCGGTCGAGCACGACGCCGCGCTGACCGACTCGGCGTGCGTGTACTGCGGGAACTGCATCGAGGTGTGTCCGACGGGTGCGCTGTCGTTCAGGTCCGAGTTCGAGATGCGCGCGGCGGGTACCTGGGAGGAGTCGGCGCAGACGGAGACGACGACGGTGTGCGCGTACTGCGGAGTGGGCTGCAACCTGACGCTGCACGTGCAGGACAATGAGATCGTGAAGGTCACCTCACCGCACGACAACCCGGTGACCCACGGCAACCTCTGCATCAAGGGCCGTTTCGGCTACCAGCACGTACAGAACCGGGGCTGATCAGACCATGGGACGAGTCACGGAACGACGCAAGGTACTGCGCATACGGGACGGGGCGGTCTCCACCCGTCCGGACACGCTCGTCGCCGAGGAACCCCTGGAGATCAGGCTCAACGGGAAGCCGCTGGCGATCACCATGCGCACGCCCGGCGACGACTTCGCCCTTGCCGCCGGTTTTCTGGTGAGCGAGGGCGTACTGGCGACCGCATCCGATCTGCAGAACATCGTCTACTGCGCCGGGGCGACGGCAGACGGGTCGAACACCTACAACGTGGTGGACGTGCGGACTTCCCCGGACGTCGTCGTCCCGGAGATCACTCTGGAACGCAACGTCTACACCACCTCGTCGTGCGGCCTGTGCGGCAAGGCGAGCCTCGACGCGGTGCGGACGACGACCCGCTGGCCCATCGCCGACACTCCCCCGGTCCGGGTGGAGCCCGAGCTGCTCGCGAGCCTCCCCGACCGGCTCCGGGCGGCCCAGCGGGTCTTCGACCGGACCGGGGGCCTGCACGCGGCGGCCCTGTTCTCGGAGCGCGGGGAGCTGCTCGACGTCCGGGAGGACGTGGGCCGGCACAACGCGGTCGACAAACTGGTCGGCCGGGCCCTGCAGAACGGGGACCTGCCGCTGTCGCGCACGATCCTGCTGGTCTCGGGGCGGGCCTCCTTCGAGCTGGCGCAGAAGGCCGTGATGGCGGGCGTTCCGATGCTGGCGGCGGTTTCGGCGCCCTCGTCGCTGGCCGTGGATCTGGCCGCGGAGACCGGTCTGACGCTGGTGGGCTTCCTGCGGGGCAGCTCCATGAACGTGTACGCGGGCGAGGACCGCGTCGCCCTGCGGGCCGCGGCCACCCAGGGCTGACCGGCTGCCCGCGACACGGCGGCGGGGCCCCGACCGGCGGGGAGCGCCCCCTGCGCCGCAGGGGCCCCGTCTCAGTCGACCGTTCGCTCTCCTCGGGCGGTCAGTCCGCCGTGCCCGAGATCCGGGTCAACAGGCCCATGAACTGGTCGCGTTCGGCCGGTGAGAGCGGGGCGAGCAGCGCGTCGTTCGCCTCGCGGGCGACCTTCTCGCAGCGGGCCAGCATCCTGGCGCCCTCCTCCGTCAGGGACACCGCGTTCTTGCGGCGGTCCCTGGGATCCGGCTCACGCACGACGAGTCCGGCGGACTGAAGGTCGTTGAGGATGCCGACCAGATCCTTCGGATCGAGCCGGACACCGCGGCCGAGGTCCGCCTGGGCGACGGGCGCGAGATCGCGGACGGCGGAGAGCACCACGTGGTGCCACATCTTCATGCCCTCCACGGCCAGCGCCTCCGCCACCAGGGCTCGTCCACGGGCGGCCGCCCGGCCGAGGAGCCAGCTGGGGAGCGAGCGGATCGCGGGGAGGGGTGCTTCGGCCATACCGGAATCCTAACGAATGATTATTGGACTTCCCAATGATCGTTCGTTACCGTTGGGGTTCCCAACGATTTCATGGGTGTTCCCCACGAGTGCGCGGAGCATCCTCACGATGCCCGGAGGTGCGATGCGCCGCGTCCGCTACGAGTCCGCCGGCGGCCCTCTCTTCCTCGAAGAGGCCCCCGTCCCCGAGCCCGGCCCCGGTGAACTCCTCGTGCGCTGCGAGGCCGTGGGCGTCACGCTCCCCGTCGTCCGCAAGGTCACCGAGGCCGCCGAGCCGGTCCCCCTCGGCGGCGAGGTCGCCGGGGAGGTCGTCGCCGTCGGGGGCGGCGTCACCCGCTTCCGGGCCGGCGACCGCGTGACGGGGCTCTGCTTCGGACACGGCTACGCCGACTTCGCGACCCTGCACGAGGCGATGGCCTCGCCCGTGCCCGAGGACGCCTCGGCCGTCGACGCGGTCACCCTCGTCCGCAGCGGCCTGGTCGCCCTGGGCGCACTCGCGGCGGCGCGCCCGGAGCCCGGCGAGTCGGCGCTGGTGACGGCCGCGGCGAGCGGGGTCGGGCATCTGGCCGTGCAGCTCGCCCGGGCACGGGGCGCGGCCCGGATCGTCGGCGCGGTCTCCGACCCGGCCAAGGCCGGCTTCGTGCGCTCCCTCGGCGCGGACGAGGTGGTCGGCTACGGCGACGAGAGCTGGGGCGAGAGCGTCGACTACGTCCTCGACGCGGTCGGCGGCGAGCTGCTCACCCCGGCCGTCGCGGCCCTCGCGCCCGGCGGGCGGCTGGTGGCGTACAGCTCGGGCGGCGGGACGATCCAGGCGTGCGACCTCCTGGTCGGCGCGAGGTCCGTGATCGGGTTCCAGATGGCGCGGATCGCTCGCGGTGAGCCGGAGTTGTACGAGCGGTGGCGGCGGGAGCTGTGGCAGCTGTTCGCCGACGGGGCCGTACGGCCCGCCGTGCACGGGGAGTTCACCCTGGAGGAGGCGGCCAAGGCCCACGAGGCGATCGAGTCGCGGGCCAACACGGGCAAGGTCGTCCTGATCCCCTGACGCACGCTTCTTGTGAGGCGCCGAAGACGCCAACTAACGTCTGAGGTGCGCACGTTGGACGTAGAATGTCCGAATGTCCAGACGCTGAAGGGCAGGTCGCACCATGCCGTCAAGTGTTCGCGCACGTCTCAGAACCCCCGTGGCCACCCTGATCGCGGCGGCCGCCGCACTGTTCTCGCTCCCGGGCCCGGCGCAGGCCGGGCCGGCCGCCACCACCCCGCAGTTCGAGCAGCAGACCCTCTTCAAGGCCTCCCAGGACCCCGGCTACGCCTGCTTCCGCATCCCCGCGATCGTGCGGACCAACGACGGCACGCTGCTCGCGTTCGCCGAGGGGCGGGTCCTCAACTGCGGTGACGCCGCCGACATCGACATCGTGCTCAAGCGGTCCACCGACGGCGGCCGCACCTGGGGGCCGCTCCAGGTGGTCGACGAGGGCGGCGGCGACACCCACGGCAACCCCGCACCGGTCGTGGACCGCGAGACCGGCCGCATCCTGCTGGCCGAGACGTACAACACGGGCCGTACGGACAGCGCCGGCTGCCAGGTCCCCTGCGACCGCACCCCGCACCTGCGCCACAGCGACGACGACGGCGCGACCTGGTCCGAGCCGCGCGACCTGAGCGACGAGATCCTGCCCGGGAACTGGAACTCCTGGTACGCCACCGGCCCCGTCCACGGCATCCAGCTGACCCGGGGCCGACACGCCGGGCGGCTCGTGTTCGGGGTCAACACCGAGACGTGGGACGGCAATCGGGTGAGCGCGAACCACGCGGCGCTGATCGTCAGCGACGACGGCGGCGACCACTGGAAGGTCGGCGCCACGGACTCGTGGCCGATAGCGGCCGACGGCGTCTTCCGCCAGAAGCCGTCCGAGGTGACCCTGACCGAGCGCGCCGACGGCTCGGTCCTCGTCAGCGGCCGTGAGCAGGACGGCACCGACCTCGGTCACCGCACCCAGGCCGTCAGCCGCGACGGCGGCGACAGCTTCGCCGCCCCCTTCCAGGACCTCCCGGACCTCTACACCCCACAGGTCCAGGGCTCGATGCTGCGCCTCGGCGACCGCATCCTGCTGGCCTGCCCGGGCGACCCCGACCGGCGCCGCACGATGATGATCCGCTCCTCCTACGACGGCGGCCGCACCTGGGACAGCGTGGACCGCGGCACGGTCGTCACCACGGACTGGTCGGGCTACTCCGACCTGGTGCACATCGGCGGGGACGCGGTGGGCCTGCTGTACGAGGGTGGTGCCGTCGACGCCCGCGACGAGATCCGCTTCGCACGCTTCACCGAGGACTGGCTCACACCGCGCCGCGGCCCGGACCCGACCACACCGGACCTGACGTCGCCCACGAAGCCCGCCGCCGTCCTCGGGGGCGCCCAGGAGACGGACGGCGTCTTCGGCGGCGCGCTCTCCTTCGACGGCGCCGACGACGCCGTACGCCTGCCGTACCGCGCCCGACTGCCGCTCGGCACCAAGGACTTCACGGCCTCGCTGTGGTTCCGCTACACCGCCACGACGGGCGAACAGCCGCTGCTGTGGATGGGTGGCATCGGCACGGGCCAGCCCCAGGTCTGGCTGCGCGGCGAGCCGGCCAACAACCGCGTCCAGGGCCTGATCACCGTACGCGACGGCGCCTCGCCCCCGCGGTCGGCGTACGTGCGCACCGACGGCGCCTACAACGACGGCGAGTGGCACCACCTGGCCCTGCGGCGCGGCGGAGGGCAGCTCACCCTCTTCATCGACGGTACGGCGATCAGCACGGCGGACGTACCCGGTTCGGTCAGCCGCAACTCGCCGTTCGGCGTGCACGTCGGCCAGCGCATGGACAGCCGGGCCTTCTTCACCGGCGCGATCGACGACGTGCATGTGTGGGACCGGGCGCTGACCGACGCCGAACTGACGGGCCGCCGGCAGCTCGGCTCCGGCCGGGGCAGTGTCCTGTGGCTGCCCCTGGACCGGGTGCGCGGCGGGCGCTGAGACCGAGGGCGCGGGCGGGCGTCAGCGCGCCCGCGTCCCCGTACCGACCGCGTTGCGCGCCCCTTCGGCCGACTCCGCCGGCTCCGTCACCCCGGCCGGCTCCGCCTGCGGGTCGCGTGCCCGGCGCTTGGCGATCACCGCGCAGACCATGAGCTGCATCTGGTGGAAGAGCATCAGCGGCAGCACCGCCAGCGAGGCGTGCGCGCCGAACAGGACGCTCGCCATGGGCAGCCCGGAGGCGAGGGACTTCTTGGAGCCGGCGAACTGGATCGCGATCCGGTCCCCCCGGTCGAAGCGCAAAGCCTTGCCGCCGTACCAGGTCAGCAGCAGCATCACCGCGAGCAGGACGGCCTCGACGACCAGCAGCCCGCCGAGCCGGACCGCGCTGACCTGGTGCCAGATGCCCTGGACCATGCCCTCGCTGAACGCGGTGTAGACGACGAGGAGGATCGAGCCGCGGTCGACCAGCCCGAGGACCTTCTTGTGCCGGGTGACGAAGCCGCCGATCCACCGGCGCAGCAGCTGACCCGCCACGAACGGCACGAGCAGCTGGAGCACGATCTCGACGAGGGAGTCGGCGGAGAACCCGCCGGCGCTGCTGCCGAGCAGCGCGGCGGCGAGCAGCGGGGTGATGACGATACCGACGAGGGAGGAGAAGGAGCCCGCGCAGATCGCGGCGGGCACGTTGCCCCGGGCCATCGAGGTGAAGGCGATCGACGACTGGATCGTCGACGGGACCAGGGTCAGGAAGAGCAGGCCCTGGTAGAGCGGGTGGGTCAACAGGACAGGGACCAGGCCGCGGGCGGCCAGGCCGAGCAGCGGGAAGATCACGAAGGTGCAGGCCAGCACGGTGACGTGCAGCCGCCAGTGCTTGAACCCGTCGAGCGCCTCGCGGGTGGACAGGCGGGCCCCGTACAGGAAGAAGAGGAAGGCGATCGCCGCCGTTGAGGCGCCGGAGGCGACGTCGGCGCCCGTGCCGCGCGCCGGGAAGAGGGCCGCGAGGCCCACCGTCCCCAGCAGCAGCAGGATGTACGGGTCGATCGGCAGCCGGCTCGGCCAGCGCAGGCGTTTCACGGTGCTCCACTTGCTCGTTCGTCTTGCTCGTTCGTCTTGCACGTTCGTTCACGGCGCCACTGCGCCACGGGCCCGGAAGGGCCCCCTCCATGGTCCTCCTCGCACGCGTGATCGGGAATCCGTCATACCGCTCTGACTGTCATCGCGTTCCGTGATGACCAGGTACCGTGGTACGGGTGTACGACCCCTCTCATATGCGTACCTTCCTCTCGGTGGCGCAGACCCTGAGCTTCACGCAGGCCGCCCGGCGGCTCGGCCTGCGTCAGTCCACGGTCAGCCAGCACGTGCGACGCCTGGAGGAGGCGACCGGGCGGCAGCTGTTCACCCGGGACACCCACTCGGTGGAGCTGACCGAGGACGGCGAGGCGATGCTCGGCTTCGCGCGCCGGATCCTGGAGGTGCACGAGCAGGCGACGGCGTTCTTCACCGGCACCCGGCTGCGCGGCCGGCTGCGCTTCGGCGCGTCGGAGGACTTCGTGCTGACCCGGCTGCCGGAGATCCTGGAGGGTTTCCGCCACGACCATCCCGAGGTCGACCTGGAGCTGACCGTCGAGCTGTCGGGCACGCTGCACGAGCAACTCGCGGCCGGGAAGCTGGACCTGGTACTGGCCAAGCGGCGTCCCGAGGACCCGCGCGGGGAGCTGGTCTGGCAGGACGAGCTGGTGTGGATCGGCGCGGAGCGGCTGCGCCTGGACCCCGCGCGACCGGTGCCGCTCATCGTCTATCCGCCGCCCGGCATCACCCGCGCGCTCGCCCTGGAGGCCCTGCAGCGCCAGGGCCGCGAGTGGCGTGTCGCGTGCACCAGCGGCAGCCTGAACGGGCTGGTCGCGGCGGCCCGGGCGGGGCTCGGCGTGATGGCGCACTCGCGGGGCCTCATCCCGCCGGGCCTGGTGCGGGTGCGCGAGCGGGCGGGGCTGCCGGAGCTGGGCGGCGTCGACTTCGTGCTGGTCCACGGCCGCCGCCGCGCCTCCGCGCAGGGCGCGGCGGACGCGCTGGCGTCGGCGATCCTGGCCGGCGGGAGCCGGTTGGTGACTACGGGGTCGCGGCCTCCCAGGGTTCGTTGAGCCAGCTCCGGTACCTCCGGCAACTCCGACAACTCCGGAAAGGACTGCTTCGGCCCAGGCCCGCACCGTCTGATCATGGTGCTGTCGGCCTGACCGACCGTGTCGTGCCGCCCGGGGCGGGCCGCTGGTACGTCAACTGCTTGACGCGGCGCAGGAAGGGGCTCGTCTCCACGTGCTGGACGCCCTCCAGGCGCCCGATCGGGCCGCGCAGGTAGGCGTACAGGCCCGCCGTGTTCTGGACGACGGCCGTGACGACCAGGTGGGAGGGGCCGGCCGTGGCGGCGGCGAAGGCGACCTCGTCGTGGCCGGCGAGGGCCTCCCCCACGGAGTGCAGGGCGCCGGGCGCGGTGGTGATCCACAGGATCGCGGCGACGGGGTAGCCGAGGACCTCGGACCGGTACTCGACGTCGATGTACACGGCTCCGGAGGCGCGCAGCGCGGCGAGGCGGCGTTTGACGGCGGACTCGGAACGGCCGGTGGCGCGCTGGAGTTCGGGGTAGGAGGCACGTCCGTCGCGTTCGAGGACGGCGAGCAGGGGTTCGTCCTCCGCTTCGATGCGGGCCGGTCCGGCGGGCGGACGGTGGTCGGGACGCAGGGCGTCGATCTGGTCGTCGGTGAGGGCGCGGAACTTGCGCGACCAGCCGGTGGGGCCGCCGTAGAAGCGGTGGAGCAGTTGCTGGGCGCGGATCTCCACGACGCGCGGGGTGCGGGGCAGTTTGCCGAGGAAGAGGTCGTCGTGGTCGTCGGGATGGAGAGGTCGGGTCATGCAGATGATCTCGGTGCCGCCCGAGGCGAGGCCTATCCAGGAGGTGTCGTGCCGCTTGGCGAGGGCGTCCGCGATGACGGTGGCGCTGTCCGGGGCGCAGCGCAGGCGCAGCATCCACTGGTCCTGGCCGAGCGCTTCGGCGTCCCGGAGGGCGAGGACCCTCAGGCCCGCCTCGGCGCACAGCCGGCGGTAGCGGCGCGCAATGGTCTGGTCGGAGACGTTGAGAACCGCTCCGAGACGGCTGAAGGAGGCGCGGCCGTCGACCTCCAGGGCGGACAGCAGCTGCAGGTCCAACCGGTCGAGCGTGTCGGATTCCATCTCCATCGGGCACTCCTGTGTCGGGTTCCGGCGATGGCCAGGTCCTCTTCGCCGTGATCGTCCGGTCGGAGCCCATCGTACGAGTCGTACGCATCCGTCGACGAGGGAGTGGGACATGCGCACATGGGGGCCGCTGACAGCGGTATGCCTGGGGACGTTCATGTTGTTGCTGGACGTGACGATCGCGATCGTCGCGCTGCCCGACATGGCGCGGGCGCTGGACGCGTCGCTGAGCGATCTGCAGTGGGTGATGGACGGGTACGCGCTGGCGCTGGCCGCGCTGCTGCTCGGAGTGGGAGCGGCGGCCGACGTGCTGGGGCGGCGCCGGGTGCACGTGGTGGGCATCGTGGTGTTCGCGGTCGCCTCGCTGCTGTGCGGACTGGCGAGCGGCCCGCAGATGCTGGTCGCCGCGCGGGCGGTGCAGGGCCTGGGCGCGGCGGCGATGTTCGCGACGACGCTGCCGCTGCTGGGCTCGGTCTACCGGGGCAGGCAGCGGTCGGTGGCGCTCGGGGTCTGGGGTGCCGTCAGTGGCGCGGCGGCCGCGGTCGGGCCGGTGCTCGGCGGGGTGCTCACCGACGGGCCGGGCTGGCGGTGGATCTTCTATGTGAACCTGCCGGTGAGTGTGGCCGCGTTCTGGCTGACGCTGCGGGTGGTTCCCGAGTCGCGGGGGCCGCGTGGGCGCCGCGTCGACTGGGCGGGCACGGTGACCTTCGCGGCTTCGGCGGGCGCGCTGACGTACGGGGCGGTACGGGCCGGGACGCACGGCTGGACGGAGAGCGGGACGCTGGTGTCGTTCGTGCTCGCGGCGGTGGCGCTGGTCTGCTTCGTCGTGGTCGAGCGGCGGGGCGCCGACCCGCTGCTCGATCCGCGGCTGTTCCTGAAGCCGGCGTTCGCGGGGGTGATGGTGGGGGCGTTCGCCTTCAACGCGGCGGCGTTCGGCGCCCTGGCGTACACCTCGATCTGGTTGCAGACCGTGCTCGGGATGAGTCCGGTGCGCGGTGGGGCGGTCTTCCTGTGGCTGTCGGTGGCCTCCTTCGTGGTGGCCGCGGCCGGCGGCCGACTGCTGCACGGGGTGCCGGCGCGGTTCACGGTCGGAGGCGGACTGCTGCTGACGGGCGCGGGCCAGTTCTGCATGGCGGGGCTGGACGCGGGGTCGACGGCGGGAGCGCTGGTGCCGGGGCTGGTGCTGGTCGGCATCGGGACGGGGCTGGCGCTGCCGGCGATCGCGGGCGCCGCGTTGGCCGCCGTCGAGCCGGAGCGGGCCGGGATGGCCGGCGGCGCGGTCAACACGTTCCGCCAGCTCGGCTACGCGCTCGGGGTCGCCGTCTTCGGCACGGTGCTGACGTCGGACATGCGGGGGACCCTGCCGCACGACGCGGCGCACGCGCTGGCGGGCGGCGCCACCGGCGCCCTGCGCGGCACGTTCCCCGAACACACCCTGCGCAGCGCCTTCACCTCGGGGCTCGACACCGTCGCGGTGACCGCGGGGCTGGTCGCGACGGTCGCCGGGATCCTGGTCCTCGCCCTGGTCAGGGCACCTCGCGCCCGGCGAACCGACGTAACGGAATCCACCGTTCCAACGCTGGAAGAAGAGGAGGCCGCACCCCGGCACTGACCCTCCGGAAGAGGGCTCACGTGCCGTGATCGGGTGGTGCCGATTCGGTGGAGATTACGGCACCGAAACTTACTCAATCGTCAGTTTTCTGTCCGACCCTTCCGTATGTGAGCCCATTTTCCGGTACTGACCAGCGCATACAAGAGCGTTGCTCGCGTTCACGCCCCCTCCCGCCCCGTCATCGGGTGGGGTAGCTTTCACGGCGCTGTGCGGAGCGTCAATAAGCGGGAGCGGGTTTGCGCGAGTTCACCAACCCTCCGTTGACGTTGGCACCGCCGGTGGGCGGTCTGGCCGACGTCGTCTTCCAACACGCCCAGGAGGACCCGCTGTACATCGCGCTCGGCCGCAAGGACGAGCTGGGCCAGTGGCGGGACGTGACCGCCGCCGAGTTCCGCGACGAGGTGCTCGCCCTGGCCAAGGGCCTGCTGGCCCGGGGCATCCGCTTCGGCGACCGGGTCGCCATCATGTCCCGCACTCGCTACGAGTGGACGCTGTTCGACTTCGCACTGTGGACGATCGGTGCCCAGGTGGTGCCGATCTACCCCACCTCCTCCGCCGAGCAGTGCTTCTGGATGCTCTACGACGCCGAGGTGACCGCGGCGGTCGTGGAGCACGAGGACCACGCGATGACCATCGCCACGGTCATCGACCGGCTGCCGCAGCTGCGCGAGCTGTGGCAGCTCGACTCCGGCTGCGTCCAGGATCTCTACGACTCCGGCGCCCATGTCGGCGACGACGTCGTCCACCGGCACCGGCAGGCGGTCACCCCCGAATCGGTCGCGACGATCATCTACACCTCGGGCACGACGGGCCGCCCGAAGGGCTGTGTCATCTCGCACGGCAACTTCATGATGGAGGCGGACACGGTCCGTGAGCGCTGGGAGCCGGTGTTCCACTCCAAGCGGGGCGACGAGGCGGCGACCCTGCTGTTCCTGCCGCTCGCGCACGTCTTCGGGCGGATGGTGCAGGTCGCCGCGATCCGCGGCAAGGTCCGCTTCGGCCATCAGCCCCAGCTGAACGCGGCGGCGCTGCTGCCTGACCTGGCCGCGTTCCGGCCGACGTTCTTCCTCGCCGTGCCGTACATCTTCGAGAAGGTCTTCAACGCGGCCCGCCGCAAGGCCGAGCGGGAGGGCAGGTCCGGCCCGTTCGAGAAGGCCGTCGACATCGCCGTGAAGTACGCCGAGGCGATGGAGGCGAAGGCCTGGAGCATCGGGCCCGGCCCGTCGGCCGGCCTGCGCATGCAGCACCAGCTCTTCGAAAAGCTCGTCTACTCCAAGGTGCGCGCCGCGATGGGCGGCCGGGTCCGGCACGCCATGTCCGGCGGCTCGGCGATGGACCGCACGCTCGGGCTGTTCTTCGCGGGCGCGGGCGTGCTGATCTACGAGGGGTACGGCCTCACCGAGTCGACCGCGGCCGCGACCGCCAACCCGCCCGAGCGCACCCGCTACGGCACCGTGGGCCAGCCCATCCCCGGCATGACCGTGCACATCGCGGACGACGGCGAGATCTGGCTGCGCGGCGACAACATCTTCCAGGGCTACCTCAACAACCCCAAGGCCACCGACGAGGCCCTGCACGACGGCTGGCTCGCCACCGGCGACCTGGGCGCCCTCGACGACGACGGCTACCTCACCATCACCGGCCGCAAGAAGGAGATCCTCGTCACCTCCGGCGGCAAGAGCGTGGCCCCCGGACTGCTCGAGGAACGCGTCCGGGACCATCCGTTGGTCAACCAGTGCATCGTCGTCGGCAACGACCGCCCGTACATCGCGGCCCTGGTCACCCTCGACCAGGAGGCCGTCGAGCACTGGCTCCAGATGCGCAACAAACCGCAGCTGACACCCGCCGAACTGGTGCGCGATCCGGACCTGGAGACGGAGGTCAGGCGTGCGGTGGTCGCCGCCAACACGCTCGTGTCGCAGGCCGAGTCGATCCGCACCTTCCGCATACTCGCCCAGCCGTTCACCGAGGAACACGGCCTGCTGACCCCGTCGCTGAAGCTGAAACGCAAGGCGATCGAGAACGCCTACGCCAACGAGGTCGAGGCGCTGTACCGAGCCTGAACCCCCGAGGGACCAATTCGTGGGTCAGGAATGCATCACGCCTCGTGATCGTTGACGATGGGAGTACCACCCGACGGACAACCGAAGGATCAAGAGCTCGTGAGCAGCAAGGTCCCCCCGATCATCCTGAACAACGGCGTCGAGATGCCCCAGCTGGGCTTCGGCGTGTGGCAGGTGCCGGACGACGAGGCGGAGCGAGCCGTCGCCGCCGCGTTCGAGGCCGGGTACCGCAGCATCGACACAGCGGCGATCTACGGCAACGAGGAGGGCACCGGCAAGGCCATCGCCGCCTCCGGCCTCCCCCGCGAGGACATCTTCGTCACCACCAAGCTCTGGAACGCCGACCAGGGGTACGACTCCACCCTCCGTGCCTTCGACACCTCCCTGGCGAAGCTCGGGCTGGACTACCTCGACCTGTACCTGATCCACTGGCCGCGCCCGGCCAGGGACCAGTACGTCGACACCTACAAGGCGTTCGAGAAGCTCCTCGCCGACGGCCGCGTGCGGGCCATCGGTGTCTCCAACTTCCTGCCGGAGCACCTCGAGCGGCTGACCGGCGAGACGTCGATCGTCCCGGCGGTCAACCAGATCGAGCTGCACCCGCACCTGCAGCAGCACGCCTCCCGTGAGTACCACGCGCAGCAGGGCATCGCCACCGAGGCCTGGTCGCCGCTCGGCCAGGGCAAGGGCCTGCTGGAGGTCCCGGCGATCATCGCCATCGCCCAGAAGCACGACCGCACCCCGGCCCAGGTCGTGCTGCGCTGGCACCTGCAGCTCGGCAACGTGGTGATCCCGAAGTCCGTGACGCCGTCGCGGATCAAGGAGAACATCGACGTCTTCGGCTTCTCGCTGGACGACGAGGACCTGGCGGCGATCAGCGCGCTGAACGAGGACCGGCGCATCGGCCCGGACCCGGCGACGCTCGACGCGGGCTGAACCCCGTCCCGCACCATACCTGTGCCCCGGACCCGTACGGATCCGGGGCACAGGCGTCTCTTCTCTCAGTTGGGCTGCCCGATCGGCCGTACGACGACGGTGTTGACGTCGACTCCCTCGGGCTGCCGGATCGCCCACACCACCGAGTCGGCGATCTGGTCGGCGGTGAGGAGATGGCCGGGCGGCAGGCTGCCGTAGCCGTCCCAGAACGGGGTCTCCACCCGGCCCGGGGCGACCAGCGTGACGCCGATGCCCCACTCGGTGACCTGGCGGCGCGTGTTCTCGGCGAGACCGGTCACCGCCCTCCCCCACTCTCGGCTTCGCTCGAGCGGGAGGGACCCCCATCGTCGCCCCGTAGACATTGCCCGGCGTGGCCACGAACCCGGCGACGCTGCCGACGAGGACGATCCGGCCGCGGGACTCCTTCAGCGCCTCGACGGAGGCCCGGCTGAGGAAGGCCGGACCGAGGACGTTGGTCAGCACCATGTCGGTCCAGCCGGCCGGGTCGCCCTCCGCGACCGAGTCGTGGGTGGCGGAACCGGCGTTCGCGACGACTGTGTCCAGCCGACCGAATTCCTTGAGCGTACGGTCGACCGCCGACTGTACGTCGTCGTACTCGGCCGCGTTGCCGACGACCGTCAACAGCCCCTCCGGGTTGCCGAGTTCCTCGGCGAAGCCGCGCAGCCGCGCCTCTCCGCGGCCGGTGACGGTCACCCGGTACCCGGCCGCAAGCAACTGCCGCGCGACGGCGGCACCGATGCCGCTGCCGCCGCCCGTGATCAGTGCGACCCGAGAGTCGGTCATGGTGTTGCCCCCTGTTTTCTTGGTGAACGGCAGGGAGTTCATCACGTGGAGTGTTCTCGAAGTCAAGGGCCGACCGGTGGCCGCTGCGGCTACACCGCCCGGACCGCCGTGTACACGGTGTGCGCCGCCAGCACGAACACGTCCGACCGCCGGTGCACGCTCGCCTCGTCGTCCGCGTCCAGGAGCCGGTCCAGGGTGGCGCGGTCCTCGGCGTCGAGGTCGTCGGCCAGGCCGTCGCGCAGCCGGGACAGATGGGCGGCGACGTAGGCGCGGGCCCGGTCGGAGGCCGGGGCGGGCAGGTCGAGGAGGAAGCTGCGGGTGCGGGTGTGCTTCAGGCCCGCGGTGGCCAGCAGGGCCGGCCAGTCCTCGGTCTCGGCGACGGAGCCCGGCAGGCCGGCCCTCATCCGGGTGAACCACTCCTGCTCCCCCACCTCCAGCCGCGCCTGCAGGCCGGGGCGGCCGATGCCGATGTCGCGAGGCAGGAACCGCGGGGCGAGGCCGCCCTCCATGAGCGCCACCGTTCCCCCGGGTGCCAGTCGCTCGGCGAAGGCGGTGAGGGCGGTGCGCTGGTCGCCGAGGTGGTGCAGGCTCCGGCCCGCCCACAGCAGGTCGGCCGGGTAGTCCAAGTCGCTCAGCACGTCGGGGAGTTCACCGGCCAGGGTGTCGAAGCGGTCGCCGTATCCGAGTCGCTCGGCCCGCGCCCGGGCTCGTTCGAGGAGGGGCGCGGAGCCGTCCACGGCGACCACGCGGGCGCCGGGGAAGACCTCGGCGAACAGACAGGAGACCACGCCGGGGCCGCTGCCCGCGTCGACGATCAGCCCCGGCTCGGTCACCTCCTTGCCCAGCCAGGCCAGGGCCCGTTCGTACAGGGGTGCGTAGAGCTCGGCCTGGGATTCCAGGTGCGGGGCCATCTCGGCCCAGTCGATGTCGGTGTGGTCGTGGTGATCGCGGTTGCCGTGGTGGTTGTGGTGGTCGTGCGCCATGGCGGACAGCCTCTCGCTCGGTGTGCCGCCAGCCTGCGCCGACGCACCGTGCGAGAGCCACTGCTGTTGCCGGGGCGGCAAAAAACCGGTGAGGCATGGCCCAGGTGTTTTCGCGCGGTCCGCCGGGGCCTCGGTCGAGGGGAGTGACCGAGGCCCCGGCGGACCGGGTTCAGCGGATCAGGGCAGCGGCGGGTACGCGTTCTGCATCAGCTGCTGGAACTGGGCGGAGAACCACTTCCCGGACAGCGGCGCGTTCGGCAGCGCGCCGGACATGTGGTTGTTGTTGCGCGGGTTGCCCGTGTACGTGGGGTCGCACATGCGGTCGAAGCCCTTGCCCTCGTCGTTCGGGATCGCGCTGCTGGACCCGTCGGACTCCCCCGGCGGCTTCATCCACACGTAGGCGTCGATCCCGGTCGCCGGGCTGGCCTTGGGCCGCTCGCCGAGGCCGGCACCGGACTGGTTGCACCAGTTGCCCGTGTTGAGGCGACGGTCGTAACGGCCGCCGTCGACGTAGGTGTCGACGCTGGTCGAGGCGCCGGGGCCGGTGGGCCGGGCCGAGCCGCCCCAGCCGTTGCGGGAGGTGTCGATCAGCATGCCGATGTTGGAGTTGAAGCCGGACGACACCAGCTGGTTGCGGAACGCCTGGGCGAAGGACTGCTCGTCGACGTAGCGGTTCCAGTCGACCCACTTGGACTCGCGGACCGACTTGCCGGCCACGGAGTCGTTGATGGTGAAGTTGTTCTCCTTCAGGGCGCTGTAGTTGGCCGTGTTGGCGATGAAGCCGTGGACGTCGTTGACGGTGGCGCCCTCGGAGGTGGCCGCCTCCTTCATCAGCGTGGCGCTGGCCGCGAAGTTGTCGTCCCAGCCGATCCAGCCGTGGTGGCCGGCGTCGATGTAGTTGTAGACGTTGGGCACGTCACCGAGCTTGTTCAGGGCGTAGCCGACGCCCTTCTGGTAGTTGCCGTTGGCCTTCATCACGTCGCACTGCGGGGTGGCGGTGGGCCGGCTGCCGGTGTTGGTGACGAGGTTGGGCAGCGAGTCGATCTCGATGGTGGTGACGATCCGCAGGGAGGCGTACTTCGAGTCGGAGAGGATCGTCTTGATCGGGTCGATGTACTGCGTCTTGTACTTGTCGATCTCCGTCGGGCCGAGCTCGCCGTTGGAGGCGAGGGCCGCGCAGTCGCGTCCGGGCAGGTCGTAGATGACCAGCTGGACGACGAGCTCGCCGGAGCCCTTCTGCTTGAGCGCCTCGTCGAGGTGGGCGCGCAGGCCCATGCCACCGCCCACGCCGTTGATCGCGGCGATCCGGTCCAGCCACACGCCGGTCGGCTGGTTGGAGATCCGGCTGCCGCCCGGCTCGGCGGCGGCCTTCGCGGACCACTCGGGGTTCACGTACACCTTGGCGCCGGAGTACGGGTTGTCGACCCTGTTGGAGGGGGTGCCGGGGTCCGTCGGGCCCGGGTCGGTGGGGCCGCTGCCGCCGTCGACGTTGCAGGTCACGCCGTCGAGGGTGAAGGTGGCCGGGATGGCGTTGGTGCCGCTGTAGGTGCCCTGGAAGCCGAAGCTGACCGAACCGCCGGTCGCCAGCGTCCCGTTGTAGGACTCGTTGCCGGCCGTGACGGCGGTGCCGCTCTGGCTGACCTTGGCGTTCCAGAAGTTGGTGACCTTCTGGTTGCCGGCGTACGACCACTTCACCGCCCAACTCGACTTGGCGGCACTGTTGTTGGTAACGGTGACGGCGGCGGTGAAGCCGGTGTCCCACTGGTTTTGCACCTTGTAGTCCACGGTGCAGGGGACGGCGGCGAGGCCGGCGTCCGAGGGCACGACGGCGAGTGCCGTCCCGGAGGCCCCGGCGACCAGTGCCATGGCGGCGAGCATCGCTGTTCTGGTACGGCTCATGAGTGCGGGTTTCCCTCTCCGTTGCGGGTGTTCGGTTGCGGGTGGTGGGGGTTCATCCGTTCAGGGCGCGCAGATGGTCGCGCAGCCCGATGCCGAACGACGTGGGGGTTCCGTCGTAGTTGGAGATCAGGGCGGGGCCGGAGGAGCAGTTCCAGGCGTTCCAGGTCCAGCCCAGGTAGGACAGGCCGCGGTCGTCGAACCACTTCATGACCTGGTCGATGAAGGAGTGCGCGCAGGTGTTCTCGCCGATCTCCCCCGCGACCAGGGGAACTTGGGCGGCGACCGGGGCCAGCTGGGAGTTCCAGCAGCTCTCGTTCGAGCAGGAGTTGAAGTTGTACACGTGCCAGGCGGCGGCCAGGTTGCCCGTCGGGTCGGTGGGCTTGTACGTGAGCCACTGGCTCAGGTCGTTGGAGTACGCGATCCCGCCCGCCAGGATCACGTTCTTGGCGCCGGTGGCCCGTACGGCGTCGACGAGGTCCTGCATACCGGCGACTTCGTATCCGATGCCGGGGCAGGTCCCGCCGTCGCGCCAGCACTGCCACGCCTGGGTGGTCGTGGAGGTGGCACGGTCCGGGTAGGGCTCGTTGAACAGGTCGAACACCACGGCCGGGTCGCTCTTGAAGGTGTTGGCCACCGAGGTCCAGAACGACGGCGTGTACTGCATGTCCGGCATCGGCTTCTGGCAGCTGGCGTGCACGTCGGAGCAGCCCGCCGAGTTGCCGGTGTACTGGCCCCAGGTCCAGTGCAGTTCGACCA
Source organism: Streptomyces sp. NPDC002888 (assembly GCF_042888465.1). Taxonomy (NCBI): domain Bacteria; kingdom Bacillati; phylum Actinomycetota; class Actinomycetes; order Kitasatosporales; family Streptomycetaceae; genus Streptomyces; species Streptomyces sp. NPDC002888. Next base: position 159,689 of record NZ_JBIAPU010000001.1, read on the forward strand.
GGGGGGTCATCCCGTGCGCCTTCACCTTCGCCACCAGGTCCTTGACGGCGTTGATGTAGTTCGCCCCGGCGTACTCGGGCCTGATGTTGGACAGCCCGAGCCAGCACTCCTCGTTGAGCGGGATGCGGACGGTGTTGGCCTTCCAGTCCGCGATCGCCTTGATCGCGGCGTCGTCGACCGGTCCGTCCCAGATGCCGCGGTCCTGGACGCACATGAACTCACCGCCGGAGCGGTTGACGCCGAGCAGACGGCGGGTCTTGCCGCCGGCGTCCACGAGCTTGTTCCCCACGACGTGCAGCGCGGGCGGCTTGTCACCGGTGTCCGGCGGGTCGGTCGGAGTCGGCGTGGGCGTCGGGTCGGTGCCGACGTTGCAGGTGGTGCCGTTCAGCCTGAACGAGGTCGGTACGGGGTTGGTGGCGGACTTGGACGCGATGAACCCGGCGCTGACGCTCGCGCCGGTGCCCAGCGAGCCGTTCCAGCTCTCGTTGGACGCGGTCACGGTCGCAGCGGACTGGGACCACTTGGCGCCCCAGCCCTGGGTGAGCTTCTGCCCGCCTGCGAAGTCGAAGCCGAGGCTCCAACCGCTCAGGGCCGCGGCGTTGTTGGTGATCTTCACGGCGCCCTGGAAGCCGGTGTCCCACTGGCTGGTGACCGAGTACTCCACCGTGCAGGCAGGGGTGGCGCCCTGGGCCGTGACCACCGGAACGGTCACGCCTCCTACGAGGGCGGCCGCGCCGGCGACGGCTAAAAGTACTGAACGCGGGGGGTGTCGCATGAGCGACTCCTTGCAGCTCAGCGCGTTGTGTCCAACGCGTCGACTGATGGAATCGCTCCCACTGGTGTCAATGAAGCTAGCGCCAAGCGTCAGCAAAGAACAGGGGAGTAACTGACTTTCCCTCAACTCGTACAGGTCGAATCTTTTCGAGTCTTCAAACATCTTGACCCCTAGCACACCCATCCCCACTATGGGAGCGCTCCCACTGGTTCAAGCCTTGACTTCTCCGAGCCGCAAGGAGGAACCAGCACATGCATCCCAGACGCAGACGTCGCAGCGCGCGGCGGCTGTGGACCGCCGTGGTGGCGGCCCTGGCCCTTCCGTTGACCATGCTGAGTACAGGATCAACTCCCGCTCAGGCGGCGGCACTTCAGTGCAGTGTCGACTACAAGACCAATGACTGGGGTTCCGGCTTCACCGCGGACCTGACCCTCACCAACCGGGGCACGGACCCGATCAACGGCTGGACGCTGACGTACGCGTACGCGGGCAACCAGAAGCTGACCAACGGGTGGAACGGCACCTGGTCCCAGTCCGGACAGTCCGTCACGGTGAAGAACGCGACGTACAACGCGAACATCGCCGCCGGGGCGGCGGTGACCACGGGTGGGCAGTTCACCTACAGCGGCACCAACACCGCGCCCACCTCCTTCGCGATCAACGGCACCCCCTGCACCGGCGCGCACCAGCCGCCGATCACCGTGCTGACCAGCCCCGCGGCCGGCGCGGTCTACTCACAGGGCGACGCGGTCCCGCTCGCGGCCACCGCCGCGGCCGCGGACAGCGCGACCATCAGCAAGGTCGAGTTCTACGACAACACGACCCTGCTGGGCACGGACACGAGCGCGCCGTACACCCTGTCCGCCTCCGGGTTGACCGTGGGCAGCCATTCTCTGCTGGCCAAGGCGTACGACAGCCTGGGCGCCTCCGCGGAGTCCACGCCGGTCGGCATCACCGTCGCCTCGGGTCCCGCCGTGGTGGCCTCGCCGACCCAGCTGCCCGTACAACAGGGCAAGACGGCCACGTACGACGTGAAGCTGTCGACCCAGCCGTCGGCGAACGTGACCGTGACGACCACTCGTACCGGCGGCAACACCGGCCTGTCGGTGACCGGCGGGGCGTCGCTCGTGTTCACCCCGTCGAACTGGAACACCGCGCAGAAGGTGACCATCACCGGCAACGCCTCCGGCACCGGCGCGGCGACCTTCGAGTCGACGGCCACCGGGCACGCCAAGGCCACGGTGACGGCCACCCAGATCGCGGCGACCAAGGAGTACGACGCCCGGTTCCTGGAGCTCTACGGCAAGATCACCAACCCGGCGAACGGCTACTTCTCACCCGAGGGAATCCCCTACCACTCGGTGGAGACGCTGATCGTCGAGGCTCCCGACCACGGCCACGAGACCACGTCGGAGGCCTACAGCTACCTCCTGTGGCTGCAGGCGATGTACGGCAAGGTGACGGGCGACTGGACCAAGTTCAACGGCGCCTGGGAGATCATGGAGAAGTACATGATCCCCACCCACGCCGACCAGCCGACCAACTCCTTCTACAACGCCTCCAAGCCGGCGACGTACGCGCCCGAGCTCGACACCCCCAACGAGTACCCGGCGAAGCTGGACACCGGGGTCTCGGCGGGCTCGGATCCGATCGCCGGTGAACTGAAGACCGCATACGGTACGGACGATGTCTACGGCATGCACTGGCTGCAGGACGTCGACAACGTCTACGGCTACGGCAACTCGCCCGGCAAGTGCGAGGCGGGCCCCTCGGACACCGGCCCGTCGTACATCAACACCTTCCAGCGCGGCGCCCAGGAGTCCGTCTGGGAGACGGTCCCGCAGCCGACCTGTGACGCCTTCAAGTACGGCGGCACCAACGGCTACCTGGACCTGTTCACCGGTGACGCCTCCTACGCCAAGCAGTGGAAGTTCACCAACGCCCCGGACGCCGACGCGCGCGCCGTGCAGGCCGCGTACTGGGCGGACATCTGGGCCAAGCAGCAGGGCAAGGGCTCGGACGTCACCGCGACCGTGGGCAAGGCCGCGAAGATGGGCGACTACCTGCGCTACGCCATGTACGACAAGTACTTCAAGAAGATCGGCAACTGTGTGGGGCCCTCGTCCTGCCCGGCCGGCACCGGCAAGGACGCCTCGCACTACCTGCTCTCCTGGTACTACGCCTGGGGCGGCGCCACCGACTCCAACGCGGGCTGGGCCTGGCGCATCGGCTCCAGCCACGCCCACGGCGGCTACCAGAACCCGCTCGCCGCGTACGCGCTGAGCAACTACGCCCCGCTGAAGCCCAAGTCGGCGACCGGGCAGGCGGACTGGGGCAAGTCCCTGGAGCGGCAGATCGAGTTCTACCGCTGGCTGCAGTCCAACGAGGGCGCCATCGCGGGCGGTGCGACCAACAGCTGGGCGGGCCGGTACGCGACACCGCCGGCCGGCAAGTCGACCTTCTACGGCATGTACTACGACCAGCAGCCCGTCTACCACGACCCGCCGTCCAACCAGTGGTTCGGCTTCCAGGCGTGGTCGATGGAGCGGGTCGCCGAGTACTACCAGCAGACGGGGAACGCGGCTGCCAAGGCGGTCCTCGACAAGTGGGTCGACTGGGCGCTGTCCAAGACCACGATCAACCCGGACGGCACCTACCAGATCCCGTCGACGCTCCAGTGGTCGGGCCAGCCCGACACCTGGAACGCCTCGAGTCCGAGTGCCAACAGCGGACTTCACGTCACCGTCGCCGACTACACCAACGACGTCGGTGTGGCGGCCGCGTACGCCAAGACCCTGACGTACTACGCCGACCGGTCCGGTGACACGGAGGCGAAGACGACGGCGAAGGCGCTGCTGGACGGCATGTGGAACAAGCACCAGGACGCGCTCGGGATCGCCGTGCCGGAGACCCGCGCCGACTACAACCGCTTCGACGACGGCGTGTACGTCCCGAGCGGCTGGAGCGGCAAGATGCCGAACGGCGACACGATCAACTCCTCCTCGACCTTCGCCTCGCTCAGGTCCTTCTACAAGAGCGACCCGGCCTGGTCGAAGATCGAGAGCTATCTCGCGGGCGGTGCCGCGCCCTCGTTCACGTACCACCGGTTCTGGGCCCAGGCCGACATCGCCCTGGCCATGGGCTCGTACGCGGAGCTCCTCGAATAAGTCCCCGCTAAGACTCCGCGTACCGCGCCGGACGGCCCTCACCCGCACAGAGGGCCGTCCGGTTGTCGCGCGTTCCGCTCCCCCACGAAGGACCCCCAGGAAGGACCCCCACCGTGCGAAGAACCCGTATCCTCACGGCCGTCCTCGCGCTTGCCGCCGGCCTGCTCGCCGGCACTCCGCCCGCACTGGCCTCGGCCGACGGCAAGGTGACGATCGCCGCCGAGTCGTACACGTGGAAGAACGCACGCATCGACGGCGGCGGCTTCGTGCCCGGCATCGTCTTCAACCGCAAGGAGAAGAACCTCGCCTACGCCCGCACCGACATCGGCGGCGCGTACCGCTGGCAGGAGACCGGCAAGACGTGGACGCCGCTGCTCGACTCGGTCGGCTGGGACGACTGGGGGCACACGGGCGTGGTGAGCCTCGCGTCCGACTCCGCCGACCCGAACAGGGTGTACGCGGCGGTCGGCACATACACCAACAGCTGGGACCCGAAGAACGGGGCCGTGCTCAGGTCGTCCGACCGGGGCGCCAGCTGGCAGAAGGCGAACCTGCCGTTCAAGCTGGGCGGCAACATGCCCGGGCGTGGCATGGGAGAGCGGCTCGCGGTCGACCCGAACAAGAACAGCGTGCTGTACCTGGGCGCGCCGAGCGGCAAGGGCCTGTGGCGGTCGACCGACTCGGGGGCCACCTGGGCGCAGGTGACGAACTTCCCCAACGTCGGCAACTACGTACAGGACCCGAGCGACACCTCCGGCTACGCCAGTGACAACCAGGGCATCGTCTGGGTCACCTTCGACGAGTCGACGGGCACGTCCGGCAACGCGACGAAGACGATCTACGTCGGGGTCGCCGACAAGGACAACGCGGTGTACCGCTCGACCGACGCGGGCGCGACCTGGACGCGGCTCGGTGGGCAGCCGACGGGCTACCTCGCGCACAAGGGTGTACTGGATACGGTCAACGGCCATCTGTACCTCGCCTACAGCGACAAGGGCGGGCCGTACGACGGCGGCAAGGGCCAGCTGTGGCGGTACGCGACCACGACGGGCACCTGGACGAACATCAGCCCGGTCGCCGAGGCGGACACGTACTACGGCTTCAGCGGTCTGACGGTCGACCGGCAGAAGCCGGGCACGGTGATGGCGACCGCGTACAGCTCCTGGTGGCCGGACACGCAGATCTTCCGCTCGACGGACAGCGGCGGCACCTGGACGAAGGCCTGGGACTACACGTCGTACCCCAACCGCTCGAACCGCTACACGATGGACGTGTCGTCGTCCCCGTGGCTGACGTGGGGCGCGAACCCGTCGCCGCCCGAGCAGACGCCCAAACTGGGCTGGATGAGCGAGGCGTTGGAGATCGACCCGTTCAACTCGAACCGGGTGATGTACGGGACGGGTGCGACGATCTACGGCACCGAGAACCTCACGAACTGGGACGGCGGCAGCCAGTTCACCATCAAGCCGATGGTGCAGGGGCTGGAGGAGACCGCCGTCAACGACCTCGCCGCTCCCCCGTCGGGCGCGACGCTGCTCAGCGCGCTCGGTGACATCGGCGGGTTCCGGCACACGGACCTGACGAAGGTCCCGACGATGATGTACACCTCGCCGAACTTCACCACGACCACGAGTCTGGACTTCGCCGAGACGAACCCCAACACGGTGGTGCGCGTGGGGAATCTCGACTCCGGGCCGCACGTCGCGTTCTCGACGGACAACGGCGCCAACTGGTTCGCGGGGACGGACCCTTCGGGGGTCTCGGGCGGCGGGACGGTCGCGGCGGCCTCCGACGGCAGCCGCTTCGTGTGGAGCCCGGCCGGCGCGGGGGTGCAGTACACGACCGGCTTCGGCACGTCGTGGCAGGCGTCGAGCGGGATCCCGGCCGGTGCGATCGTCGAGTCGGACCGCGTCGACCCCAAGACCTTCTACGGCTTCAAGTCCGGGAAGTTCTACGTCAGTACGGACGGCGGCGCCACCTTCACGGCGTCCTTGGCGACCGGCCTGCCCAGCGGCGACAGCGTGCGCTTCAAGGCACTGCCCGGCGCGAAGGGCGACGTGTGGCTGGCGGGTGGCGCCACGGACGGTGCGTACGGCCTGTGGCACTCGACGAACGGCGGCACGACGTGGACCAAGCTGTCGGGCGTCGAGCAGGCGGACGCGATCGGCTTCGGCAAGGCCGCCGCGGGAGCCTCCTACCAGACCCTCTACACCAGCGCGAAGATCGCCGGAGTGCGGGGCATCTTCCGCTCCACCGACAAGGGCGCGACCTGGACCCGTGTCAACGACGACGCCCACCAGTGGGGTTGGACCGGCGCGGCGATCACCGGTGACCCCCGGGTCTACGGCCGCGTCTACGTCTCGACGAACGGCCGCGGTGTCATCTACGGCGACACCTCGGACACCGGCGGCGGAGGCGGGGGCGGCGGGACCGACCCCACGCCCACCCCGACCGGCGCCTGCGCGGTGACGTACAAGATCACCAACCAGTGGTCCGGCGGCTTCCAGGCAGACGTCCAACTCGCCAACACCGGCACGACCCCCTGGTCCGGCTGGTCCCTCAGCTGGGCCTTCCCCAACGGCCAGACCGTCTCCCAGGCCTGGAACGCCGACTACACCCAGTCGGGTTCGACGGCCACGGCGAAGAACGTCGGATGGAACGGCAACGTGGCCGCCGGCTCGTCGGTGAGCTTCGGCTTCACGGGCAACTGGTCGGGCACGAACACGAAGCCCACCGCTTTCAAGGTGGGTGAGCAGAACTGCACGGTGAGTTGACCACGAAGGGCGCGTGCCCAAGACGGCACGCGCCCTCCTCCGTACCAGCGCCTACGGCGTGTACACCGTCGGCCGCGGTGCCGTCGGCATGCCGTTGCCGATGAAGAAGCTCGGGTGCGGGGGCTGGTTGTATGCCGTGTTCTGCCAGGCGATGCCCGTGCGGTACATCGTGTCGTGCAGGAGTGTGGTGATCCTGGTGCCGGTCTCGATCGGAGTGGAGTAGATGCGCAGAGCCGTGTTGTCCGACGTCGGCCAGACGACCTCCTCGCGCCAGTCGCCGAGGATGTCCCCGGAGAGGGACGGGGTCGCCTTGGTGCTGTTGTTGGAGTGGACGGAGGATCCGGTGAGGAGGCGGGTGTCGGAGGAGGTGCCGTACTTGTCGATGTGGGTGCCGTCGAGGAGTTCGCGGACGGGGTCGGCGTCCCACCAGGAGAGGAAGTTGACGGAGGACGGCTCGCGGCCCTTCGTGGCACCGGCCTCGTCACGGAGGGAACTGTCGGACGCGGACCACACCTCGGCACCGTCGTTGCCCGCCCAGATGTCCCCGGCGACGCCGCGGCCGTTGTCGCAGCAGGCGGCCAGCTTCCAGTTCACGGTGCCGTTCGCGGGGTTGATGTACAGCTCCGCCGGCTGAGAGGTGGACTCGGAGACCTTGAAGTACTCCAGGCCCGCGTGCCCGGGGTCGAGGTCGCCGAGGTGCTGGGCGTCGCCGTGGCCGGTCTTGGTCGTCCACAGACCGTTGCCGTTGTCGTCGACCGCCATCGCGCCGTAGACGATCTCGTCCTTGCCGTCGTTGTCGACGTCGCCGACGGAGAGGCTGTGCGAGCCCTGGCCGTCGAAGCCCTTGCCGCTGTTGGTGGAGGAGTTGGTGTCGAAGGTCCAGCGGCGGGTGAAGGACCCGTTCCGCCAGTCCCAGGCGGCGATCACCGTGCGTGTGTAGTAGCCGCGCGCCATGATCAGGGAGGGGCGGGAACCGTCCAGGTACGCCGTACCCGCCAGGAAGCGGTCCACCCGGTTGCCGTACGAGTCGCCCCAGGACGAGACCGTGCCGCGGGCCGGGACGTAGTCGACGCTCTGCATCGCCTTGCCCGTCTGGCCGTTGAACATCGTCAGGTACTCGGGGCCCGACAGCACGTATCCGCTGGAGTTGCGGTAGTCGGCGGACGAACTGCCGATCACCGCGCCGGTGCCGTCCTTCGTGCCGTCGGCCGTCTTCATGGCGACCTCGCCCTTGCCGTCGCCGTCGTAGTCGTACACCTGGAACTGCGTGTAGTGCGCGCCGGAACGGATGTTGCGGCCCAGGTCGACGCGCCACAGCCGGGTGCCGTCGAGCTTGACGCCGTCGATGATCGTGTTGCCGGTGTAGCCGGACTGGGAGTTGTCCTTGGCGTTGGTGGGCTGCCACTTGAGGACGAAGTCCAGGGCGCCGTCGCCGTCGAGGTCGCCGACCGAGGCGTCGTTCGCCTCGTAGGTGTAGGCGACGCCGTCGGGTGTCGTACCGCCGGCCGGCGGGGTGATGGGGACGTCCTTGTAGCCGGTGCGGAACTGGATGGCGTGGACGGAGTCGGCCTGTTCGACGCCGTTCACGATCGCGCGGACGGTGTAGTCGGCCGAGTTGGGCGCGCCGGAGTGGAAGTAGTTCGTGGAGCCGGTGATCGGCGTGGAGTTGACCTTCGTACCGGCCCGGTAGACGTTGAAGGAAACGTTGTCGGGGTCGGTGCCGAGCCAGCGCCAGCTGATCAGGTTGCCGCTGTCGGTGTGCACGCTGACGACACCACGGTCGAGCTTCTCCACCTGGCGGGCCGTGGCGGCCTCGGCGGTGTCCGTGGCGAGCGCGGTGAGACCGGCGCCGGTCAGGGCCACCGCGGCGGTCAGGGCGGCGAGGACGGCGGGCCGGCGTCTGCGGCGCGGGTGGGGGTGGTCGTGGGGGTGCGGGTGCTGCACGGGACGAACCTCCTGAAGGACGGACGGGTTCCGCTCCTTCAGTCGTCGCCGGGCGCACCCGGGTTGCCGTATCTTCCGGCCAGTTCGGCGACCGTCCGGGCGATGCGTGCGCGGAGCTCGGGCGGCTCGAGGACCTCGATCTCCGCGCCCAGGCGCAGGAATTCGGCGTGCGCGCGGTCGACGGACTCGATGGGGACGGTGGCCAGGATCCAGCCATCCGCTTCCGCGGTCGCGTCCTTGTGCGCGTCCTTGTGCGCGTCGGCCGTCACCGCCCCGGCGAGCTGGACGCCCGGCGCCAGCCGCACCAACGCTTCTCCGCGGTGCAGGCGTTGGTGGAAGTCGCGTTGGTGCGCCGTCCAGTAGGCGGCCAGGTCGAAGTCGTCCGGGCGGGTGAACTCCTCGTCGGTGGTGGTGAGTTCGAGGATCTGGTCGACGCGGAAGGTGCGGGGCCCTGGGCCTGCGATCACGTACCAGCGGCCTGCCTTCAGGACCAGTCCGTACGGCTCCAGACGGCGTTCCACGTCGGTGGGCTCACGCCATCGACGGTATACGGTATGCAAAATACGATTGTTCCATACGGCGTCGGCGACCGCCGGCAGATACGGCACCTCGTCGGCGGCCGCGTACCAGCCGGGGGCGTCCAGGTGGAAGCGTCCGCTGATCCGGTCGGCGTGGGCCCGCAGCTCGGGCGGCAGGGCGGCGCGGACCTTGAGCTGGGCGGCGGCCAGGACCGAGCCCAGGCCGAGCTCGGCGGCCGGGCCGGGAGCGCCCGCGAGGAAGAGGGCCTCGGCCTCGTCGGCGGTGAGGCCGGTCAGGCGGGTGCGGTAGCCGTCGAGGAGGCGGTAGCCACCGGCGTGGCCCGCGTCGCCGTACAGCGGGACGCCCGCCGCGCCGAGCGCCTCGACGTCCCGGTAGACCGTGCGCACCGACACCTCCAGCTCCTTGGCGAGCTGGGCGGCGGTCATCCGGCCCCTGGTCTGGAGCAGGAGCAGGATCGAGACGAGTCGGCTGGACTTCACTGACACAGGATGTCAGTGAAGCGGGCTTAGCGTCCCGCCATGAGCTTCACCGAGAAACTGCTGACCGTGCCACCACCCGTCGAGGTGGCGGGCCGGCACATCAAGCGCTACCACGTCACCGCCGACCCCGAGGGCATCGCCGCCGATGTGCAGGATGCCGCGTACAAGATCCTGCCGACCCTGCTGCCGGATCCCGACGGCACCCCACCGGCGACCTTCGTGGTCCTGCACCGGGGCGGCGACGACGGCGCCTACCTGAACGCGTACAGCTGGACCTGGGACAACGTCCTGCACCTCCGGTTCGCCGCGGCGGGGGGGGGGGGGGGGGGGCGGGCGCCCGCCCGCCCCCCCCCCCCCCCGGGGGGGCCGCCGGCGCCCCCCCCCCCCCCCCCCCCCCCCCCCCGCGACCCCACGCACTTCATCAGGCCGGACAAACCATGGATCGGCTGCGTCTGGGAGCTGCCGCCGATCCTGCACGAACGGGACGCCTGGGTGCGGCACATGCTCGCGCCCGACGTCCCCGACCTGAACGCCTACCTGACCGATTCCCTGCCCGAGGGCACGACGGGAGACCGCGCATGAGCAGCCCGCACGACTTCGACTTCTTCCACGGCGACTGGGAGGTCCACCACCGTCGGCGCACCGACTTCCTCGACCCCGACAGCGACTGGGAGGAGTTCCCGTCCACGTCCCGCTGTTGGCCGCTGTTCGACGGGGCCGCGAACATCGACGAGATCGACATGCCGCATCTCGGGGCGAAGGGACTGACGCTGCGACTCTTCGACCAGGAGACCCGGCTGTGGTCCCTGAACTGGTCCTCCAGCCGCAGCGGCAGGCTGTTCCCGCCGGTGGTCGGTGCCTTCGACGGCGGCCGCGGCGAGTTCTACGGCGACGACACCCACGACGGCAAGGACGTGCGGGCCCGGTTCGTCTGGTCGGGGGTGTCGGACACCTCCGCCCGCTGGGAGCAGTCGTTCTCGCTGGACGGCGGGGAGACCTGGCTGACCAACTGGATCATGGAGTTCACGCGTCCGGCGGCCTCAGGAACGCCCGCAGGGTGAACTCGGGGTCGGGGCGGGGCCGGTCCTGATCGGGCAGGGCCTGGAGCCGGGCGGCGAACCCCTCCGCGAGCGGTTCGCCGGGCGGCAGCGTGACGAACCAGCCGCGCCGCAGGTCCGCGACGGCCCGGCGCGGGCTGCGGCCCTGCCCGCGGCCACGGAAGCGGGCCTGCCCGGCCGGGACCAGACCGCAGGCGAGGGCGTACGACTCGACGAGGGCGGCCGCGTCGGAGGCCGGGCGTCGGGGACGGGTGGCGAGCACGGCGTCGATGTCACTGCCCACGTTGTGCGAGGCGCCCTTGTCGACCGTGGTGACGTACACCCCGCCCGGTCGGAGTACCCGGGCGCACTCGGCGACGACGCGTCGCACATCCTCGGCCGGTTCCACGAGGTGCAGCAGCCACACGCTGCTGACGGCGTCGAACTCCCCGTCCCGAAAGGGCAGTCGGCGGCTGTCGGCGCGCACGACGGCACCGGGCAGCCGGGCGGCGGCATGCCGCGCCATCGTCTGCGCGAGGTCGACTCCGGTGACGCGCAGGCCGTCGTGGGCCGCGAGGCGCCGGGTGACGATGCCCGTGCCGCAGGCGATGTCGAGCAGGCCGCTCGCCCGGGGCGGTACGAGGCTCAGGACGGCCTCGGCGGCGGCCGCCGCCCTGGGCTCGCCCCCGCGCGAGACGTCGTATCGCTCGGCTTCCTCGTCGTAGTCCAGCACGTCCGCTCCCCCGTCGCCGTCCCGTCGTACCCGTAGCCCCAGACGTCGTGGCCGCCGCTTGCCGGTCGTTCGTTCCCGACTCCGTCACCGCACCCCGTGCCCGGGAGCCAGCTCCTCCACGCGTCGGGCCAGCTCGAAGTCCTGTTCGGTGACGGCTCCGCCCGCGCTGTGGGTGTTCACGGCGAGGGAGACCGTGTTGTAGCCGAGGGTCAGCTCGGAGTGGTGGCCGAGCTCCTCCTGGACCTGGGCGATGTGGACGACCAGCGCGGTCGCCGCGAAGTGGTCGGCGAGCCGGTAGGAGCGGGCGATGCGGTCCCCGTCGAGGGACCAGCCGGGCAGCTCGGCCAGGCGGTCCTCGATCTCCTTCTGCGACAGCGGCTCGGAGGGCATGACGGTGGCTCCCTTCGTGGGTGTCACGTACCTGTCCAGCCTGCCACAGGAGCGTCGCCGCGGCCCTGGTCAGGCCCGTCCGGGGCACATGGGGGCGGCCCTCTTGTACGGTCGTGCGCATGACCACTGTCGCGTTCGGCCACGCCGGCTCCGCCGCTCCCGTCGACAAGGGCGTGGGCCCGCTGCTGCGGGCGTGGCGGGAGCGGCGGCGGGTGAGTCAGCTGGAGCTTGCGCTGCGCGCCGACTCCTCCGCCCGGCACATCAGCTTCATCGAGACGGGCCGCTCCCGGCCGAGCGAGGAGATGGTGCTGCGGCTGGCGAAGCACCTCGACGTCCCCGTCCGGGAGCGCAACGCGCTGCTGCTGGCGGCCGGTTACGCCCCGCACTATCCGGAGACCCCGCTCGACGACCCGGCGCTGGACGCGCTGCGCGCGGGCATGGAGCGACTGATCCAGGGTTACGAGCCCTACCCGGCGATGGTGGTCGACGCGACGTACCACGTGGTCGCCGCCAACCGAGGCATCACGATGCTGCTGGACGGCGTACCGGAGTCCCTGCTCACGCCTCCGCTGAACGCGATGCGGCTGACGCTGCACCCGCAGGGGCTCGCACCGCGCATCCGCAACCTGCGCGAGTGGCGCGGTCATCTCCTCGCGCAGATGGAGCGGCAGATCGCCCTGTACCGGTCGGAGCAGCTGCGTGCGCTGTACGAGGAGGTGGCGGCGTATCCGGTGCCCGAGGCGGCGCCCACGGCCGAACCCGCCGAGCCGGTCCCGTACTTCGCGCTGCCGATGCAGGTCGAGTACGAGGGCCGGACGCTGTCCTTCATCTCGTCGATCTCCACCTTCAACACGCCGATGGACGTGACCGTCGCCGAGCTGGCCATCGAGACGCTCCTCCCGGCCGACCCGGCGACGGTCAAGTACCTTCACTCGCTGATCACCTGACGTGCCTTCAGCGCGATGTGCTGGAGCGCGGCGAACCCGGCGACGGTGAGCGCCTGGAGCACCGTCCACACCGCGCCGACCGCGGTCGGCGACAGCCAGAGGGCCAGGGCGACGCAACTGACCACTGCCCAGGCAAGGTTGGCTTCGATCACGACCCGCACCGGCAGTGCGGCGGGCCGGGCGCGGGAGGCGAGCAGGCCCACACCGGACGCGAACACCGCAAGGAACGCGCCGAGTTCGAGGAGCAGTCCGGAGCCGACTCCGAGGAGACGGCCGAGGGGGCCGGATGCGGCGAGATAGGCGAGGCCGTTCGCGCCGGTCACGACGGCGTCCAGGGCGAGGAAGCGGCGCAGCATGGTCTGCGGCTCGGAGGTGCGGGCGAGTGGGGCGAGCTGGGTTGCGGACATGACGAATCACCCTCCGTCGAGGTCGGATCGCTGCTGTCGGGGCCCGGGTCCCGGGCCGGAGTGCGCCGGCTCGGAACCCGGTGCCTCCACGATCCCGCCGCCGGGCCTGGGGGTCGATTACCCACGGGGTAATGCCACGCCCACGGCCAGTACTACCGGGAGTAACGGCGTCTCCCGCGCCACGCGTGACGAGTTCCTCCTCGCCGTCCCCGTGAGATGGCGGCCGGAACATGACACACTGACTCGGATCCTTCGGCGCGTAGGGGAGACGTGGCGTGAGTGAGCGGCGGCCGGCACCCACGGTGGGCCAGGTGGTGCTCGGCAAACGGCTTCAGGAGCTGCGGGAGGCGGCCGGCCTCAAGCGTGAGGAGGCGGCACGCGTCCTGCACGTGGCTCCCGCGACCGTGCGGCGGATGGAGATGGCCGAGGTCTCCCTGAAAATTCCGTACCTCCAGGTGCTCCTCGAGGCGTACGGGGTGCCCGAGGCCGAGGCGGCGGCCTTCGTGACGCTGGCCGAGGACGCGAACAAACCGGGCTGGTGGCAGCGGTTCCACGATGTGCTGCCCGACTGGTTCAGCCTGTTCGTGAGCCTGGAGGGCGCGGCGCGGATGATCCGCTCCTACGAGCCGCACTTCGTGCCCGGGCTGCTGCAGACCGAGGAGTACGCGCGTGCCGTGCTCGACTCCGGCACGATCGGGCAGACCACGCCGGAGTCGATCGAGCGGCATGTGTCGCTGCGTATCGCCCGGCAGCGGCTGCTGGACGGCCCGAACCCGCCCCACCTGTGGGTGATCATGGACGAGACGGTGCTGCGGCGCCCGGTGAGCATCCGGGGCGAGGTGATGCGGGAGCAGCTGGACAAGCTCCTCGAGTACGCCGAGCGCGACCGGGTCACTCTCCAGGTCGCCGAGTTCGCGGACGGACCGCACCCGGGGACGTACGCGCCCTTCTCGCTGTTCCGCTTCGCCGAGCCGGAGCTGCCGGACCTGGTGGTCACCGAGTATCTGACCGGTGCCCTGTACCTGGACTCCCGCGCGGAGGTCTCCGCGCACCTGGAGGTCCTGGACCACATGACGACGCACGCCGCGTCCGCGGAGCGCACCAAGAAGCTGCTGCGCGAGTGCCGCGAGAACTTCTGAGCAGGCCGGACAGGGCACGGCCTGCGGGGCCATACTTGGGATACGACCTGGCGGGGGGCTGACGCACACTCATGACGACTCCGAGACCGTCCGGCACAGTCGTGTCCGCGAGCCCGTGGAGGCTCGGCGGGGAGCGCCGTCGGCTCGCGCAGGCGCTGGCCGAGTCGGTGGTGACCGACGTGGCCGCCGAGGAGCTCCCGCTGTTCGAGCGGCGTGCCCGGAGCCACTTCCGCCCCCGGCTGTGGAGCCGTAGGCCCTTGTCTGTCGACGTCTTCGGGCTGGCGACCGACGTGGTGACGCCTGCGGCGCTGTCGGCGGCGGCCGGGGTGCTCGGGGTGATGTCGGCGGAGTTGGTGAGCCGGTTGACCTCGCGCCTCGTGGGCCGGGTGGCGCGCCGTCGGCGGCGGGCCGAGGTCGAGCCGGCCGAGCCGTCCGAGCCCGCCGCGCCGCCGGTGGCGGCGCCCGCCCCGACCGCCGGGGAGCTGGCCCGCTGGCACGCGGCCGCGCTGTCGGGCGCCCTGCGTCACCTGTCCGAGCAACAGGCAGCCGAACGCGTCGCCGACTCCGTGCTGGCGGAACTCGTCCGGATGCTGGCGACGGACACCGACGCCCCCGACCGGCCCTCGGACGAGGCCAGCGGAAACGCGGGCGGGCAAGGAAACACCGACGGCGACGGAGACGGTCCAGCGGCGACCGGGCACTGACGTGGTCGTCCGCGCGCTCCTCTTCTGTGTCGCCCTGATGGCCGCCGCCGTCACGATCGCCCTTCCGGCCACCACCAGTCGACAGGAGGACAACTACGCAGCCTACGGCCGGTGTTGGCCGGGGGCGTTCAGGGAGTTCCAGTTGACCCTGCCAATGGATCCGGTGGAACGCGAGATCCTTCGGCAGGCGCCCGTCTGGCCTCCGCAACCGGTGCCGGACGCGTACGCCCCGGCCCTGAAGCGATACCTGCGGGACCACTGCCCGGCGCGGACGGCCAACCCGCGCGAGTCGCGGGCCGGGCTGGCGCTGGGGGTACTGGGGGTGGGCGGCTTCGTCCTGTACTGGCTCAGCCCGTACCAGCAGATCCTCTTCCGGCGGCTGCTGCGCCTGCACCCCACACCGCGCACGGGAGCGCCCCGCGGCTACCGGCCCGACGTCGCCGACGCCGTGCTCCGGCTGGCGGACGACGCCGGGGTGACCGTCCACGGTGTGTGGCTGAACGCCTCCGACTACACCAAGAACGCGGTGGCGTTCGGGCACTGGCGGCGTCGGCACGTCGAACTCGCGAGCGGCATGGTGACGCTGTTCGACACGGATCAGGGCACCTTCGAGGTCGTCGTCCGCCATGAACTCGGCCACATCCGCCACCGGGACCTCGACGTCACCCATGGCGTCACCGCGTTGTGGGGCGCCTTCAACGTCCTGCTCGCCGCCACGTTCTGCTTCGCCGTGTCCGGGTACGCCGGCGACGGCACGTACCTGCTTCGGCTCTCCTTCCATCTCGCTCTGCTCGCCTGCACGCTCTACGCGGCCCGCAACACCTTCCTCCAGTCACGGGAACTGCACGCCGACGCGTTCGCCGTGCGGGGTCCCGCCGGAACGGGCCGGGGGGAGGAACGGCGACGGAAGCTGGACACCTTCTTCGTCGATCTGGCCGCGGTGCGCGGCGGTACCGGTCTGCCGTTCGCCACCCATCCCGCCCTCCAGCGCCGCAGGGCGGCCCTGCGCCACCCCGCCCTGGCGGGTGAACTCAGTGTCTGGGAAGCCGCGTTGACCGGCTGTGTCGCCCTGTTGTCCGTCAACCTGCTGCTGGGCGACAGCTTCGACGTGATGCTGACCGGGCTGCAACGGGGCTTCCTGGAGCTCGACACGCTCCGCCCCGTCTACACCTGGCTGGCGCTGCCCCTGCTCCTCCCGGCCGGTGCCGTCCTGGGCTCCGGCATCCGGCACACGGTCGCCGCGTGGGGCGGTGCCCGTGGTGGGCGCGCCCTGGCGGGACGGCTGGCGCTCCTCGCCGTGGGTCTGTGGGCGGGGCTGTGCGCCGGGTGCGCGCTCCATCCGACGCAGGCGTTCGGGTCCGGCCGGTCCGTGCAGCTCGGCACGATGTGGTGGGGCGAGATCACCGGCGTCCTCGGTCTCGGCCTCGCGCTGACGGCGGCTCTGACGGTCCTGGCGCTCTCGTTGTGTGCCCTGGTGTGCGACGCCGTGTGCGGGCCGCGGGCGGCGTCCTGGTGGGTCGGGGCGTACGGCGTGCTCACCACGGTGGCCTGGTTCCCGACGGCCCTCCCCGACGGAAGCACCCCGTACGTGCGCGCCGTGGTGGTCGGCGTCGCGCTGCTGAGCGGCGCGCTGCTGCCGTTCCTGCGTCGCCGGGCCCGACGGCCCGCTCCCGTGCCGCTCTTTCCCGCGGAGCCGGTGACACGGACCGAGGCTCCGGACACGACGGGCCCACGGCTCCTGCTGGCCCATGCCGTCACCGTCGCGACGGCCGTCGGGGCGATCGTCGCCGCCGGCCGCCTCCTCGTGGACACGCCGGACGCACCGCTCTTGCTGGTGGCCTGTCTGGGGCTGGTCTGCCACGTCGCCGTCCTCGCCGGAGCGGCCGCCGCGCCGCACGACGCCGAGTTCCGGTGGCGGCTCCGCTGCGCCACCGTCTGCTTGGCCGTGGGTGCGAGCGCGGCCTTTCTCGAGTACCTGATGCGCGCCGTCCTGGGCGTCCTGCCGGGCCTGCTGCTCGCCGGGGCGGCGGTCGGCATGGTGGCGGCCGGCCGGATCTCGGCGGCCGCCCTCTACGCCTCCCGCCACCGCCGGAGCGTGCCGGCACCAGCGCCGCCGCCCGCCCGGTCCGACACCACCTCGCAGCCGTCGTCGTCAGGACCGCGCGGTAAGCACCGGTAGGGCCCGGCGCGCGGCGTAGCGGCACTGCGGACCAGCGAGGCGCCGAGCGCCGAGCCGCTGGAAACGGCCCGGGGGAACCGAACTACGCCGCCCCGCCCTTCGCGTCCCGGTCCTCGTCGTCGACGATCTCCGCGTCCACCACCGTTTCGTCGTCCTGCTGGTCCGGTCGTGGTGGGGTGTCCTCCGTCGGCGTCTCCTGCTGGGCCTGGGCGTACATGGCCTGGCCCATCTTCTGGCTGACGCCGGCGAGTTTCTCGACGCCGTCGCGCAGGGCGGCGGTGTCGGCGTTCTGTTCCAGGAGCTGCTTGAGCTCTGCGACCGCGGACTCCACCTCCGACGTGGTGTCGGCGGGGATCCTGTCGGCGTTGTCGCGCAGGAACCTCTCGGTCTGGTAGACGAGTTGCTCGGCCTGGTTGCGGGTCTCGGCGGCCTCCCGGCGGTTGCGGTCCTCCTCGGCGTACTGCTCGGCCTCCCGCATCATGCGGTCGATGTCGTCCTTGGGCAGCGCGGAGCCGCCGGTGACGGTCATCTTCTGTTCGCGGCCCGTCGCGAGGTCCTTCGCGGAGACGTGCATGATGCCGTTGGCGTCGATGTCGAAGGCGACCTCGATCTGCGGGACGCCGCGCGGGGCGGGCGGCAGCCCGGTGAGGTCGAAGACGCCGAGCTTCTTGTTGTAGGCGGCGATCTCGCGTTCGCCCTGGTAGACCTGGATGCCGACGGAGGGCTGGTTGTCGTCGGCGGTGGTGAAGATCTCCGAACGCCGGGTGGGGATCGTGGTGTTGCGGTCGATGAGCTTGGTCATGATGCCGCCCTTGGTCTCGATGCCGAGGGACAGCGGGGTGACGTCGAGGAGCAGCACGTCCTTGACGTCTCCGCGGATGACGCCCGCCTGGAGGGCCGCGCCGACGGCGACCACCTCGTCGGGGTTGACGCCCTTGTGCGGGTCCTTGCCGGTCAGCTCCCGTACCAGCTCGGTGACAGCGGGCATGCGGGTGGAGCCACCGACGAGGATCACGTGGTCGATCGCGGACAGCTTGACGCCCGCGTCCTTGACTGCCTGGTGGAAGGGTGTCTTGCAGCGGTCGAGCAAGTCCTCGGTGAGCTCCTGGAACTGAGCGCGCGTCATTTTCTCGTCGAGGTGCAGGGGCCCCGCGGCGGAGGCCGTGATGTACGGAAGGTTGATGGTGGTCTCGGAGGACGACGACAGCTCGATCTTCGCCTTCTCGGCGCCCTCGCGCAGCCGTTGCAGCGCCATCTTGTCGTTGCCGAGGTCGATGCCGTTCTGTCCCTTGAACTTCTTGACCAGGTACTCGACGACCCGCTGGTCCCAGTCGTCACCGCCGAGGTGGGTGTCGCCGTTGGTGGCCTTGACCTCGATGACGCCGTCGCCGATCTCCAGCAGGGACACGTCGAAGGTGCCGCCGCCGAGGTCGAAGACGAGGACGGTCTGTTCCTCGCCCCGGTCGAGGCCGTAGGCGAGGGCGGCGGCGGTGGGTTCGTTGATGATCCTGAGGACCTTCAGGCCGGCGATCTCGCCGGCCTCTTTGGTGGCCTGCCGCTGGGTGTCGTCGAAGTAGGCGGGCACGGTGATCACGGCGTCCGTGACGTCCTCGCCGAGGTAGGACTCGGCGTCCCGCTTCAGCTTCTGCAGGACCCGGGCGGACAGCTCCTGGGCGCGGTAGCGGGTGCCGTCCACGTCGCCCTGATCGGGGAAGCGCCAGTGCGCGTCGCCCATGTGGCGCTTGACCGAGCGGGCGGTGCGGTCGACGTTGGTGACCGCCTGCCGCTTGGCGACCTCGCCGACGAGCACCTCGCCGTTCTTGGCGAACGCCACGACCGACGGTGTGGTCCTGGCCCCCTCTGCGTTCGCGATGACCGTGGGTTCGCCGCCCTCCAGGACGGCCACCACCGAGTTCGTGGTTCCGAGATCGATCCCGACCGGACGTCCCATCGTTGTCCCCTTCCGCCAGGAAGCCTCCCGCACTCCAGCTCAGAGGGTGAGTGGGCTCCTGTCAATGGGACACGTTCCCCGCCGCCGGGGTTCGATGCGGCTCGCCGCGCAGCTGCACGGCCCGCCGGGGCCGGTCGGTGACCAGCACGTCCACGCGCGGGTCGGTGAGGAAGGCCCGCATCGCGGTGTCGTCGTTGACCGTCCACACCATGGTGAACAGGCGGTGGCGGGCCGCCTCGCGCAGTACGTTGGCGCGTGCCAGGCGCTGGTGCACGGCGACCCCGTGGGCCCCGCAGGCCCGCAGGCGCCTCATGGGGAACAGTTCGCTCGCCCGGGTGCGGGCCAATCGTGCCGCCCCCACCTCCTGGCGGTCGCGGCCCAGGGACAGGGCGGTGCGGACCTGGGGAAAGGTGCTGGTGATCGCCGCGATCGACTGATCCTCCAGGGTGGTCGCGACGAACCCGTCGGGACCGAGCAGGGCGATCGCCCGGTCGATCAGCTCCCGCTCGTGACCGACCTCCTTCAGGTCGAGGTGTCCGACGAGCTTCCCGGCGATCAGCGCCATGACCTCGTCCACGGCGGGCACGGCGAAACCGGCGCGTTCGCTGAGCTCGGCGTGGGTGATCCGCGCCAGCTCGGGGCCGGTGCCGTTCACCCGGGGATCGTGGTGGACGACGAAGGCACCGTCCGCGGTCCGCCGGATGTCGAACTCGACGTACTCCGCGCCGGAGGCGACCGCGTCCTCGTACGCCTCCCGGGTGGCCGCGCCGAAGCGTTCGGAGCCGCCGCGGTGGGCGGAGACGGCGGGGCGTCGCGGCATGGTCACCTCCCGGATGAGGGGCGTGGGGCGGGCACGGGGGCCCGGGAGTCGTCGGGGGCGGCCAGGAGCGAGCCGGAGCGCCTGCCGGCCCGCCTGAGCAGCACGTAGCCGATCAGGACCAGGACGACGAAGGGCAGCCAGGCCACCACGTAGGCCGCGCCGTATTCTCGCAGGTCGAGGATGGAGCGGTGGTCGTCCACGTCGGTGCCGTTGACTCCGAAGAACGCCAGCAGCAGCGTCGGCGGCAGCGCGATCAGCGTGGCCGCGGCGACGAGACCCGAGATCGTACGGTCGCGGCGGTCGTCCCGGTCCGCGAGGGCGGCGTCGAGGGCCGCCGAGCGGGCGTTGATCACGGAGGTCAGCCGCTCGACCATGCGGGCGGAGTTGTCGAGGCTGTCGCGGACGCCGAGCGCGTCCCGCAGCGAGGACTGGAAGCCCTCCATGACCATCTCGGGGATCAGCAGGCTGTCGACGTAGGCCTCCACGCCGAACGCGAGGTCCAGTTGGAGTTCGTTGACGCCGGCCGACAGCCGGGAGATCAGCGAGCGGATCCCGGACGGGGAGTCCGCGGGCGCCTGCTCGTTGGCCCGCATCATCCCGAAGGCGGCCAGCCGGGTGCGCTGCAGGACGGCAAGGGCGGAGACCATGCCCAGGGCGACCAGGGCCAGGCCGTTCTCCACGTGCGGGGCCCAGCCCGCCTGGACGGAGACGCCGCGGCCGTGCGCGGAGACGGTCACGCCGTGGTTCCTCATGTGCTCCGGGACGATGACGCCGGCGTGGGCAGCGCCGTTGCTGGGGAGTCGGCCGCGGTAGATCATCTCGCTGAGCGGGGCGGACAGCCGGGGGTCGTCGTGGTCGGCCGCGCCGAGCAGGTCGCGGGCCAACCGTCCTCCTGGAAAGACGAGTTGGTGGACGTTCTGTCCGAAGGCGAGGGGTTCCGGCAGGCCGAGGCGTTCGGTCAGCACGTCGAGCAGCGGCCGGTCGCCGAGGGCGAGGCCGGCGCGGTCGAAGCAGGTGGCCGCGAGCCACGGGGCGAGCGCGTCGGACGGGGTCTCATCGGCGAAGTCGCAGTCCACGAGGAGCGTCGCGTCGCCGCGCGGGGTGGTGACGACCAGGACGCGCGCCCCGGCGAGGGCGAGCCCCCGCGCACCGGGCGGCAGTCGCAGCTCCTCGGGGGAGACACGCTCGGTGAGGATCGGTACCGGCAACAGCGGTTCGCTGGTGTGCAGATGGGGGGTGAAGCGGCCGAAGTCGAAGCCGTCGACGAGCCGTTGCCGCGCCCCGAGCTCCGGGGAGACCCGGCCGGCCAGGCTGAACAGCAGCAGGATCCGGGTGCGTTCCCGGACGGCGGAGTCGAGCACCCGGCCGTTGTCGGAGGTTCCCGGCAGCATCCTCATCCTTCCGACGCCCCTTCCGCCGTATCGGCGCAGGGCGTTATACCCCGCCCCCGGTCGCCGAACCGGCGAGCGCGTGGGCCGCCCCTGGGAGGGCGGCCCACGGTGCCGGGCGGTGCGCCGGTTCAGGCGAGCTTGGCCGACAGGGTGATCGTCGTGCCGGTGAGGGCCTGGCTGACCGGGCAGTTCTTCTTGGCGTCCTCGGCGGCGGCGACGAAGGCGTCGTTGTCGAGGCCGGGGACCGTGCCCTCCACGGTGAGGTGGATGCCGGTGATGCCCTCGCCCGGCTGGAAGGTGACGTCGGCGTTGGTGACCAGCTTGGTGGGCGGGGTGCCGGCGCCGGCCAGGCCGTGCGAGAGGGCCATGGAGAAGCAGCTGGAGTGGGCGGCGGCGATCAGCTCTTCGGGGCTGGTCTTGCCGTTCGCCTGCTCGGCGCGCGACGGCCACGACACCGGCTGCTGGCCGATGCCGGAGGAGTCGAAGGTGACGACACCGTTGCCCTCGAGCAGGTTGCCTTCCCAGACGGTGTGTGCGGTGCGCGTGGTTGCCACGGTTCTTCCTTCTTTCACGTGGGTTTCCCGTCGGACGGGTTTTCCGTGTCCCATCCGATCACACTCCGGCTCATCGCACGCGGAAGACCGGCCCCCGCGGGGTGAACGGCAGGCGACGGCCCTGCGGGATCAGGTAGGCGTGCTCGCGCCGCACCCGTACGACGTCGTCGCACCAGCCGTCCGTGATGATCAGGACGGGTGCGCCGGGCGGGAAGTCGTCCGCGCGGTGCAGCAGGTCGACGCCGGGCTGCAGGACCGTGCCGCCGCGGCCGTGCACCCGTACCCGGCCGGCGATATCCGTGACCGGCACATAGCCGGCGTCGTACGGGGCGGAGTCGCAGAAGACGACCCGTGCGGCCGGTACGTCGCGGGCCTCGGCGTAGGAGGCGATGGCGCCCAGGGCCTTGCCGAGGAGGGTGCGGTCCATGGACCCGGAGGTGTCCAGGACGACGCCGAAGGTGCAGCGGGCGATCTCCTCGGGCGGGAAGTAGCGGCCCGCGCGGGGGATGTCGGGGGTGGCGGACTGGCGGCGGGAGGGGCGGGCGTAGGACCGTACGGGCTCGGGGCGGGGCACGAACTCGTCGAACCAGCGGGCCAGCTTGGCGTCCCAGTCCAGCGGCGGGTGGCTGAGGGCCCGGATCTCCTCGACGAGGCCGCCCGGGAGGAAGCCGCGCTCCTGCTGCTCGTGCAGGTCCATACCCTGGGCGAGGCCGCGGCGGTAGAACCCGTCGAGGTCCACGTAGTCGCCCGCCGGGCACAGCGGGGCGCCCAGGATGTCTCCGGCGCCCTTGCCGCGCAGGGTGGCCAGGCGGCGCATCCGGCGCAGGTCGCCGGCGATGCGGTCGTAGACCTCCTCCGCGGAGAGGTCCTTGAGCTCGGGGTCGTACAGCAGCCCGTCGGGCATGGTGCCGACCTGCATCTCGCGCAGCCAGCCGTTGATGACGTAGTCGCAGGCGATGTTGAACAGGTAGGGGTCGCGGGGGCCGCAGCGGTCGCCGTGGCGCAGGGCGGCGTGCAGCATCTCGTGGGCGAGGATGAAGCGCCACTCCTCGTCCTCGAACCCCCGGAGCGGGTTGATGTAGATCTCGCCGGCCTCCGCGTTGACGGCGGCGACGGCGATGCCGTGGGCCCGGGCGAGTTCGGCGTCGGCGACGAGCTTGATGCCGGCCGCGATGCCGCCGAGCAGCGGGAAGGAGGAGACGAACCAGCTCAGGGCCTGCTCCCAGGGGCGTTGCACGGTGGCCTCGTCGTCGAGGGAGTCGCGGCGGCCGCCCGCCATGTCCATCGCCGCGGAGACGGTGCGGGTCAGGGCGGTGGCGAAGGCCAGCTGCCAGTCCTTGGGCTGCTGCCACCGGTCCTCCCACGGCATGAGGAGCTGGTCGGCCTGCGCGCCCGCCGTACCGCAGCGCTCGTACGCCGCCGGCAGCCCGTCGCGTCGCCAGCGGGCGGCGAGCTGTTCCTCGTCGCCGTCGGGGTAGGACAGCGGAAGCTCGTCCGGTGCGCGGCCGACGGGGAAGGACAGCAGGAAGCGGTTGACGACGACACAGCGGGCCGCGAGGTCGTGGCGGTCGGGCTGGACCCGCTCGCCCCTGACCTGCGGGACGTGCCCGAAGCCGAGGTGGAGTACGGCGTGGGCGAGGGACCAGGCCCAGACGGCGGGCTCGGCGAGGCGCGCAGGGTGGGCGTGCAGGACGCCGTTGGAGCTGACGCGGACGAGTCCGTCGCGCGGCGCGAACGCGCACTCCTCCTCGCGGCAGATGATGAAGTCGACGGCGAAGAGTGCCAGGTGGGCGCGGACCAGCCGCATGCCCTCGGTGAACGCCTCCTCGGCGAGGTCCCGCTTCTTGCGCCCCTTGCCGCGGGCGGGGCTCATCGACGCGCCTCGACCAGTCGGGGCATGTCCCGGGCCGCCTCGACGAGGAACCAGGCGGGCAGCACCGGGTTGCCGTCGGCGTCGGAGGCGATGACGGTCTGGGCGACCTCGACGGAGATCTCGGCGAGCTGCACCAGCAGGGACTTGGCGCGGTACGCGGTCTCCCGTCCGTTCGCCGACATGTGCTTCTTGTCGGCGGGCAGTTCCTTGACGAGCCGGCCGCGGAAGGACTCGGCGAGGTAGTAGAGCAGGTCGCGGTCCTCGACGCGGTGCGGCCAGCGGGCGTCGCCCCGGATGACGGCCTCGATGCCGTACTGGCTGCGCACGATCTTGACGTAGCCGCAGAAGGCGGTCGCGTGCGCGGGTGTCAGGGTGCCGTGCGCGAGGACCTTCAGGGTCGGCTCGTCGAGGTCCTGGCCGAAGGAGTGCAGGGCGTCGGAGAGCATGTGCCAGGAGCGGGGCGTGGAGAACGGCTCCTCGGTCTTCGGCGGCTTGGACCACAGGTGGTCGGGCCGGTCGGTGAGGTGGTCGACGATCCAGGGGTGGATGCCGTTGTTCGCGGCCCAGGCCAGCCAGTCCTTGGCGGAGGCCTCCAGGTGGACGTGGGTGAGGCGGTTGACCAGGGCGGAGGCGATCGGGCGGGCGAGGGCGTTGTCGGTGGCCCGGTTGCCGGCGCCGATGACGATGGAGCCCTTGGGCAGCTCGTAGGTGCCGATGCGGCGGTCCAGGATCAGCGAGTAGAACGCCTTCTGCACGTCCGGCGTGGCCGCGTTCAGCTCGTCCAGGAACAGGCAGTACGGCTCGTCACGGGCGATCGCCTCGGGCGGGCAGAACACCGACCGTCCGTCGCGGATCTGCGGGACGCCCATCAGGTCCTCGGGCGCCAGCTGGGTGCCGAGCAGACTCACGCACTCCAGTCCCAGCGACTCGGCGAACTCCCGCACCAGGGAGGACTTGCCGATGCCGGGGGCGCCCCATACGAAGACCGGCCGCACGGTGGCGAGACCGAGCAGCAGGTCGGGTATGCGGGAGGGCGTGACGGTGACGGCTGCCTGCACGCATCCCCCCTTTTGCGCCTGATCCGGCGCCGCTGTCGCGGACGTGGTTGCTCGCCGTCGAGGTTCTCAATTGATGGTTGCGGTCGTCACCCGATTTTTCTGGCGGCACCGCCGACGACGCTGCGCTCAGGCCGCCCTGCGTTCTTCTCGGGCCGTGATCGGCCCCTCGGCGCCGTCGGACTCCTCCAGCCAGCGCCGCAGGACGTGGTGGACCTGTTCGGCGCCGACGAGGTGCTCACCGTCCACGACGGCTGCGGAGAGGACGAGCGGGGCCAGCAGGAACGGCCTGGCCTGCGCTCCGCCGAGGCCGCCGTGGGAGCCGATCTGCTCCTCGAAGGCGAGGACTTCGCCGTCGGCCGGGTCGTGGAAGGAGTTGACCATGATGTCGGCGGTGTGCGGGAAGGAGTGGGTGCGGCGCACGGCGTCGGCGGCACCGGGGCCGAACCCGTCGAGCGGTCCGGGGTGGTCGTCGGTGAGTTCGTGCAGCGGTATCTCCGCGCCGCGCGCGCCGAGCACGAGCCCGCCGTGTTCCTCGCTGCGCACGAGCAGGAAGCCGACGCCGGGGTGGTTGGCGAGCGTGGTCAGCAGGGCGGGGTGGCGGGCGTCGATCTCCTCCTTGGTCATCCGGTGCGGCACGTCCGGGAAGGAGACCAGGCCGAGGTTGCCGGAGGCCAGCGCGATCGGCTCGGAGTCGCGGCCCGAGGGGTACTGGTGGGCGCGGCCCTCCTCGACGGGCCGGCGCAGCGCCGCGCGTACGGCGGCGCGGGCCTCGGCGCCGCTGCGGGTGCGCTCGGCCTTGCGGGGCACGGGCAGGCCGCAGCCGGCCCGCACCAGGTCGCCGAGGGTGAGGCCGTAGCGGGCGCGGAAGGTCTCGCCGGGGCTTTGTCCGTGGTCGGACAGGACGACGATCCGGTATCTGCGGGGGGCGTGCTCGGCGACGTTCTCGATGAGCTCGAGCGACCGGTCGAGGCGTTCGAGGACCTTCTCGGCGTCCCGGCTGTGCGGCCCGGAGTGGTGGGCGACCTCGTCGTAGGCGACGAGGTCGGCGTAGACGGCGGTGCGTCCGGCGAGCAGGTCGCCCATGACCGCGGCGACGACGACGTCGCGTTCGACGACGGTCGCGAAGGCGCGGACGAAGGGGTAGAGGCCGCCGCGTCCGACGCGCGGGCGCTGTCTGCGCAGACGGGCCCGGGTGGACTGGCCCATCTCGCGGCCCACCTCGGCGACGAAGGAGAGGGCGGTGCGCACGGCGTTGGCCGGGTCGCTGAAGTAGGCGAAGTAGCCCGCCCTGGAGCGGTTCTCGCGGCTGCGCCGGCGGGTGGCGATGGACAGCACCAGGGCCTGTTCGCCGGCGCCGCCGCTGAAGAGGTTGCCGCGGCTGGCGCCGTCGACGGCGAGCAGTCCGTCGTCGCCGGTGCGTTCGACCGCGCGGCGCTGGAGATCGGCGGCGCTGGTCGGGCGGTTGCTGACCATCACCTCGCCGGTGTCCTTCTCGTACCAGCGGAAGGCCGGGACGTCGTGGTTGCTGCCGTGCAGGATGCCGAGCTGGCTGGCGCCGGTCTGGCTGGACCAGTCGGTGCGCCACGGGGTGAGCCGGTGGGTGGGGACGCTCGTCGTGCCCTTGCCGAGCCAGCGGGCGACGGTGGGCATGAGTCCCGTGGCGACCGCGTCCAGCAGGACGTCGTGGCCGACGCCGTCGAGCTGTATGAAGACGGTGCCGGGGCAGGTGGGGCAGGGCGGTCCGCGTCTGCGGCGGCGGTCGGCGAGGCGGTAGAGCCGGCGGCGGTAGGCGTCGTCGTCGCGCACGGCCAGCGCGGCGCCGGTCGCGGAGGCGACGGCGGACATCACGGCGGCGACGATGACGGCGGTCTCGGGGGCGGCCTCGCTGTCGCCGGAGGGGTTGAGTCTCAGCGCGAGCAGCAGCAGCGAGCCGTTGAGGAAGAAGACCAGCAGGCCGAGGACGAGGGCCGGGACGAGCAGCAGGAGCCGTACGAGGAGCGGCCAGACGAGGGCGGACAGCAGGCCGAAGACGCCTGCGCCGATGCCGGCCGTGACGGCGAGTTGCGTGGTGCTGTCGTCGTCGGCGGACTGGAGCTGGAAGTCGGGCAGCAGGCCCGCGAGCACGAGCATGGTGACGGTGGAGACCGCCCACACGGCGACGCTTCGCCCGATCTGACTGACGGCCCGCCGCCAACGCCCCTCACGCACGCCCAGCACACCTCACGTCCCGGCCCCGCCGCCCGCGGGGGCTCGGTGTCCACCCTGTCACATGCCGTTGCCGGGCGATCCAGCGTCCCGCGTCCCGTGCTAGTGCCCCGGCAGGCAACGTTTGCCCGTCAAGGAGCGGCGTCCGGTGCGTGCTCTCGGCGTGCCGGGTGCACGTCCTCGTACTGGATGTACTTGGGCTTGTGCCCGGTGCGGCGAGAGGGCGTGCCGGGCGTCGCGACGGGGCGAACGTTGCCTGGTGGGGCACTAGCGGCCGTCGTACCCGGCCGTCGGCATCGACAGCCTGCGGTGCACCCGTGCCTTCATCTGTGCGTCGTACGACGGTTCCGCGCGGCCCACGGTCTCGACGCGCACCCCGCGGCGGGCGCACTCGGCGGTGAACTCGTCGACGGAGGACAGCGCGCTCTCCAGGACACGGCGGCTGGGGGCCACGAAGAGGTCGATGCCCGGCCGGATGCCGTCCCACAGCACGCAGTGGTCGGGGCGCAGGCCGCGCACCAGCAGTTCCCGGCTGACGACGAAGCCCCGCTCGGCGGCCCAGCGGGCGCACATCGCGTGCTGGCTGCGGGAGTCCACCAGGAAGGGATCGTCGTCCAGTTCCTCCAGCGGCGTCAGACTCGCGATCGCCGTCACATGAACCGGTCCCATGGCGTCCCCCTCACCTCCGGGTTTCGCCGCCGACCCTACTCCTGCCCGTAGGCTTCGGGGGAGTCGCGCGAAGGAGGCAAAGAGGTGCCGGTGGAGGTCACGTGGTGGGGTCACGCCACCTGCACGGTGCAGGATTCGAACATACGCGTGCTCACCGACCCTCTGTTCGTGCGTCGGCTGGCCCACCTGCGGCGGCGCCGGGGCGCGCTGCCCCCGCCCCATGCCTGGAACGTGGACGTGGCGCTCGTTTCCCACCTGCACGCCGACCACCTCCATGTGCCCTCCCTTGCGCGCCTTGCGCCGGGTACGCGCCTCCTCGTGCCCCGGGGTGCACCGCGCGCCGTGCCGGGGCTGCGTCGGCTGACGCGGCTGCGGGTGACCGAGGTGGCTCCCGGGGACGTGACCCGCGTCGGCGATCTGGCCGTGCGGGCCGTGCCCGCGCTGCACGACGGGCGGCGCCTGCCCGTCGGCCCGCACCGCTCCCCCGCCCTCGGCTACGTCATCGAGGGTGAGGCGCGGACGTACTTCGCCGGGGACACGGGCCTGTTCGACGACATGGCCGAGGAGGTCGGGCCGGTCGACGCGGCGCTGCTGCCGGTGGGCGGCTGGGGGCCGTACCTCGGCGAGGGGCATCTCGACGCGGGGCGCGCGGCACAGGCGCTGGCCCGGCTGGCGCCGCGCAGTGCCGTGCCAGTGCACTACGGCACGTACTGGCCGATCGGGATGGACGCCGTGCGCCCCCACGAGTTCCACGCGCCGGGCGAGGAGTTCGTTCGCCTCGCGGCGGAGCGCGCGCCGCAGGTCGAGGTGCACCGGCTCGGGCACGGGGAGAGCGTGCGGCTGGAGGCCCCGCGGTGACCTGGCTGGTCGCCGCCGTCCCGGCGGTCGTACCCACGGAGTCGACCCAGCAGGCGATCGGCTATCCGACGCTGTTCCTGCTGGTGCTGGTCGGCGCGCTGGTGCCGGTGGTGCCGACGGGGGCGCTGGTGAGTTCGGCGGCCGTGGTCGCCTTCCACCAGACGGCACCGTTCTCGCTGCTGCTGGTGTTCGTGACGGCGTCGCTGGCCGCTTTCCTCGGGGACGTGGCGCTGTACTGGCTGGGGCGGCGCGGGATGGGCTCGAAGAACGGCTCGCGGTGGCTGGAGGCGATCCGGTCACGGGCGCCCGAGGACCGGCTCGCGCAGGCTCAGGGGAAGCTGGCCGATCACGGGGTGGCGGTCCTGGTGCTGTCCCGGCTGGTGCCGGCGGGCCGGATCCCGGTGATGCTGGCCTGCCTGATGGCGAAGTGGTCGCTGCGCCGCTTCGCCCGCGGCAACCTGCCGGCCTGCCTGGCCTGGGCAGTGACGTACCAGCTGATCGGCATCCTCGGCGGCTCGCTGTTCAGCGAGCCGTGGGAGGGCGTCCTCGCCGCGATCGCCCTGACCCTGCTCCTCGCCGCGATCCCGAGCGTGTGGCGCCGGGTGCGCGGGACGCGGGCTGCCTAGTGCCTGAGGGTGCGCGGGGAATTCGGGCCCGCGCCGTGTGGCATACTGGATCTTGTGAGCACGCCACAGAACTCCTGTGAGTGCGCCGCGCGTTGGTGGTCCAAGGAAAGACGTCCCGCTTCCTGCGGGAAGATGCAGGTGCAAGGCCTGCCCGGCGCTCCAGAAGGCCCCGCCCCGGTTGTCCGGGGCGGGGCCTCTTGCATGCGGCTTCGGCGCCCTACTCCAGGATCCGGGAGCCTCCTACCGGCAGGTCCCAGAGGTTCTCGCGCGCCAGGCCCGCCTTCTCCCAGGCCGCCCGGACGCGGGTGAGCGGTTCGAGGACGGGTTCGGCGGACAGTACGAAGGTGGCCCAGTGCATGGGAGCCATGCGGCGGGCGCCGAGGTCCTGGGCCGCGCGGACGGCCTCCTCCGGGTCGCAGTGCACGTCGCTGAGCCACCAGCGGGGGTCGTACGCGCCGATGGGGAGCAGGGAGAGGTCGATGCCCGGGTAGCGGCTGCCGATGCGGGAGAACCAGTGGCCGTAGCCCGTGTCGCCCGCGAAGTGGACGCGCAGGCCGTCGGGGGCGGTGAGGACCCAGCCGCCCCACAGGCTGCGACAGGTGTCGGTCAGGGTCCGCTTGGACCAGTGGTGGGCGGGGACGAAGTCGAAGCGGACGCCGTCCAGTTCGGCCGCCTCCCACCAGTCCAGCTCGGTGACCCGGGTGAACCGGCGGCGACGGAACCAGCGTCCGAGGCCGGCCGGCACGAACACCGGGGTGTCGCGCGGGAGCCGGCGCAGCGTGGGGGCGTCCAGGTGGTCGTAGTGGTTGTGGCTGATGACGACCGCGTCGACCGGTGGCAGCGCGCCCCAGGGGACGCCGACGGGGGTGATGCGGGCCGGGGTGCCGAGGATGCGGCGGGACCAGACCGGGTCGGTCAGGACGGTCAGGCCGCCGATCTGCACCACCCAACTGGCGTGCCCCGCCCAGCTGACGGCGAGGGTGCCCGCGTCGACGCGGGGCACGGGGGCGGGTTCGACGGGCAGCCGCGGGATGTCGGCGAGGCCCTCCCGGCCGGGCCGTACGGCGCCCTCCCGGGCGAAGCGGGCGACGGCCTTGAGGCCGGGCAGCGGGGCGGTCAGCCGGTCGTGGAACGACCGCGGCCACACCCGGCGTTCACCGAGCGCTCTGGGGGCGGCGAGGGGCGGGAAGGCGGGGTCGAAGGGCGACGTGGCCGCATGAGGGCCGGCTTCCTGGGTGCTCGGACTCGTGGTGGGCGACTCGGGCTGCTGCGTCATCGAGGAGGCTCCCATCGCTGAGCGTCGTCGCGGAGATCGTCGAAGACCGACCTCAAGGTGATCAACGCGCGTTGCACGTGAGGCAGTTCCAACGGCGAGGGTGAAGTGAGGGATTCCGCGCGCTCCTCGGGCGTACCGCCCAGCAGCGGGCCGGTGGACAGCCTTACGCGCAGCGCCTCGAGGTCGTCGCCGAAGCGGTGGCCGCCCGGGGCGGGCATGCCGAGCCGGGCGGCGAGGAAATCCTCCAGGTCCTGCGCGTCGCCGACGCCCTGCGCGGAGAGCGCGGAGCGCAGCGGGCCGAGGTCGACATACAGGTGGCGCCCGGCCTGCGGGGGCAGGGACAGGGCTCCGGCCGCCACGACGACGCCGTGCGCGGCCTCCGCCACGCGCGCGTGCAGGCGTACGGAGGCGGCCACGCGCGCGGTGACCGGTTCGGGCTCGCCGAGGGCGTGTCCGGCCGCGACGGCCACCGGGGCGGCGACGCGGGCGCCGAGCGCGGTGAGCACGTCGAGCACACGCGCGTGGAGGCCGTCGCCGGTGGGTCCGGTGGGGAAGCGGGCGACGGCGGCGGGCCAGCCGGAGGGGAGCAGCGCGCCGGCCAGGTCGGTGATGACGGTGACCCGGTCCGGCAGCATCTCGGCGGGGCTGAGCAGGACGGTGTCGTGCGGGGCGTGCACGGTGTCACGCCAGGTCTCGTCGCTGACCAGGTGCAGGCCCTCCCCCGCGGCGGCCTCCACGGCCTCGTGCAGCACCTCGGGGGGCGCCACGGTGGCCGTGGGGTCGTCGGCGACGGACAGCACGAGCAGCCGCGGGTCACCGCCCTCGTCACGCACGCGGCGCACGGTCTCCAGGAGGGCGAACGGGTCGGGGACGCCGCCGCACTCGGCGGGTGTCGCCACGTGGAAGACGGGTCTGCCCAGCAGGCGCGCGTACGGCGCCCACCAGGCGGCGCAGGGCCGGGGTACCAGGACGTCACCGCCGAGCGCGGCCGTCAGCGCGACGAGCAGTGCGGGGGCGCCGGGGGCGGCCGCGGTGCGGTCGGGGCCGCAGGTCAGGCCGCGGCGCTCCCAGTAGCCGCACGCGGCCTCCAGCAGCGCGTGGCCGCCCCCCACGGGCTCGCTCTCGGGCCGGGCGGCGGCCGCGGCGAGGAGCGCGGAGAGCTCGGGCAGGACCGGCAGTCCGTCCTCGGGGAGCGGTGGGCCGTAGCGGACGGGGCCGTGCCCTTCCGGGTCCGTCCGCCGCATAGGTACCTCCGCGCAGTCGCTGGTCCCGGTGCCGTCGGCGTCGGGCGTGTGCTCTTGTGCCGCCTGGGCTGTGTCGCCGGTGGCCTGCTGGTGCGCATGACTCCGGTGTGCCCTCGGCGTCCAAGTACCCAGGGTGCCCCCACCCCATGGCCGTCCGCACGGGTTGCGCTGATCACAGCGGCCGACGTGGCACTGGCACCGCCGCCGGTTCACGGGTCAGCGGCCCGCGGGATCCCGGTGGCGCACCCGGTGCACGGCGGCACCGGCCGCGCCGGCGATCAACAGCCCGCCGACGGCCAGCGCGGGCACGGAGGCGCCGAGGGACCCGCCCTCTCCGGCCCGCACGCCGCGCTGGATGACGGCGGCGCAGTCGCGGGGGGCCTGCGGGCCGTGGGGCTGGGGGCAGGGTTTGGCGGTGGCTGTGGCGGTGGCGGTGGCGGTGGCGCAGCCGTGGGTGGGCTCGCTGCCGTGGGACGGCGTGCAGGGCTTGGTGGTGGGGGTACCGCAGCCGTGGGTCGCGTCTGTCATGTCGGTCGCCTCGGTGCCGTACGGCTGGGGGCAGGGCTTGACGGGGGCGGGGGCCGGGCCGGTGGTGCCCCGGGACACGTCGAGCGTCGCGCTCCAGGGCTGGCCCTGCCCGCCGGGCGGCGCGGGGCAGGTGCCGTCGACGGTCCACGCGGAGTCGCCACCGGCGACCTCGGGAGCGACGTCGGCCTCCTGGTCGTCCTCGTCGTCCTTGTCGTCCTCGGTGGGGGCGATGCGGGCGGTGCCGGTGTAGGCGGGGCCGGACAGTTCGTCGTCGTCGCCCGGGACGTGCTCCAGCTTGACCGTACCCCCGTCGAAGGCCGCCGAGGTGGCCTCCAGGGTTTCGGGAGCGGGGCCGCCGAGGGGGTCGCACGAGATCGAGACGGTGACGTCGCCACCCGCGGAGGCAGTGCTCGGGCTTACCTCGACGTCCGGGTCCGCGGACACGACCGGCGCGGCGGCGACCAGGGCCGCCGCCGCCAGGGCGGCGACGGACAGGGCGCGGGAGGTGCGGCGCATGGGACGAACTCCTTCGACCAACGATCACGGGACCCGAGGTTCGCGCCCCGCAGCCATCACAGCCCGCCCGCCCCCACCCCGCGCGCGGCCGGACACCATTCGCGGGACGGGGGGCGGCCGAGCGGGTGAGATTTTGGGGGGGGGCGGGGCCCGGGGCTGAGCAAGCGGGGCCGACGGACGGAGGCAGCAGGCAGCAGGCAACAGGCAACAGGCAACAGGCAGGCGAGACGGTAAGCCCGAGTGGCGTAGCCCCATACGGCAGGCCCAGGCGACCGGCCGGACCGCGGGGGCCGGGCGTGAGCCAAGCGGACGGGCCCGGGCGCTGTGGGCGCGGCGCGCGCAGCAGGCGCCGTGGGCGCGGCCGGAGGGAGGCGGATCGGCCTTGCCGACCTCGTCCGCGCCGGTCGAGTCGACGTGGAGACAGGGCGCCGGGTGGGCAGCCGGACGTAGGCGGAACGAGGCGAAGCCGGGCCGGACCCCGCGCGTGAGACCGGCGGCGGGCGCGTGACGCTGCGGGGCCGGGCCATCCGAACCGAGGCACCCACCACGATCCCGGCACGGTCAGGTACGCACCAGGACCGCGACACGGCTACGGCCGCACAGGCACCGCAGCCGCCCACCAGCGGCCCGCCCGGCGGGCACCCGGCCCGCGGGACGACGGGCGAAACCCGAGCGGAAGAGTCGGGCGGGGCGCCCCGGGCGCATCAAGGCCGGGCCGGCAAGACAGGCCGGCCGCGGCGGGCGGGGCGGTGAGCCGGCCGCCCCGGACGAACTCAGTTCAACAGTGCCGCCAGGTCCCGTTCCAAGCCCCTCCCGCGTCGGCCCACCACCGCCGAGGCGACGTCGAAGAGTTTGCGGTTGGAGTCCTGGGAGACGCGGCGGAGTACGCCGAAGGCGGTGTCGGGGTCGCATCCGAGGACGTGCATGACGATGCCGCAGGCCTGGTCGACGACGGGTCGGGAGCGCAGGGCCGTGCCGAGCTGGTCGAGCTCGGTGAGGGCTGCGCGGTAGGAGCGGTCGCGGACCAGGCAGGTCGCCGTGACGTCACCGAGCGCCCGCGCGGGCCCGTGCGGGACGTCCGCGAGCGCGCCGGGCCGGAAGCTGTAGAGGCTGAGGGTGATCGTGAGCCCCCGGCGCCGGAACGGCAGCGTCACGCTGGAGCGGACCCCTGCGTCGAGCGCCACGGCGCGGTACTCCGGCCAGCGTTCGTCGCGCAGCAGGTCCGCGCTGTCCACGGGCGTTCCGCGGTCGAGCGCGGCCGGAATCGGCCCGTCCCCGCTGCGCAGTTGCACGGCGACGAGCGCCCCGAGGTCGGGATGGGTGACGGTCGCGTGCCGCTCGGGACTGCCCTCGGCCACCATGCTGCTCGCCCCGCAGCAGTCGGCGGTGCAGCGCACGGCCTGTTCGACGAGCTCCGACAACCGTCGCCCCGGCAGGGCCGATTCGGGGGATTCGGCCCCCTCCGTCTCCCACCGGCCGGGACCTTTCGTGGCCGACATGCCGCCCCCTCCTCTCCACCGCCCGCCGTCTCTCCCCCGCGCCTTCCCGACACCCCACCACGGAAACCGGGTTAGGTTCGTCGCATGACGCAGACGGAGGAATTCGGTGAGGAACTCGCGGACTTCGTGCGCCGGGTCGCGGAACTCAAGGCCTCACGGTCCGTGTCGGTGGGCGACCTGCCGAACGTCCTCGATGCGGCTATCTTCGAACTCGACCATGTGGCGGGCCAGTTGTGGCCGTGGTACGAGCGGCTGTCCACGGAGGGCACGCATCGCACCGCTCCTCCCGACCGTCAGGAGCAGCAGTTGCTGCGCGCGGTGTTCCAGAGCGTCCCGGTACCCGTCGCGCTGATCGACCGGGAGACGGTCGTGCGGCGGCTGAACCTCGCGGCGACCGCCCTCACGGGAGCCCGCGCCGGCTACGCGACGGGCCGCCCGCTGACCGGGCTCCTGGCCCACGCCGACCGCGCGGCGTTCCGCTCGCAGGCCGCCGCCGTGGCCCGCGGCGAGGGTGACCGCAGCCTCACCGTCCACCTCCAGCAACGTCCGTCCGTACCGGTCCACGCCACCCTCGCAGGCGTCCACCCGCCCGGCGAGCCCCGCACCGCGGTCCTCGTGGTGCTCCGGCCCGCCGGCGCCCAGTCGCCGACGGCACCCGACAGGCCGTCCGCCCAGGCCCCCGACCTGACCGAGGCGACTCGCCACGCGACCCTCATGGACCTCCTCGACGCGATGACGACGAGCCTCCTCACCGCCCCGCCCGGAGACCACGAAGCAGTCCTGGAAGGCGCGGCCCGCGTCCTGCACGCCCGCTTCGCCGACTGGGTCATCGCCGACGCGGGACGGCTCAGACTCTCGCGCGCGGCCACCTTCGCCCCCTCGGAACAGGAGGCGGCCGCGCTCTCGGGCCAGGACCCGATCGACAACCCCCTGGTCGTCGAAACGGCCCGCAGCGGCATCACCTCACTCCAGATCCGCCCCGAGGACCCGAAGTCCTTCGGCCAGGACGCGACCGGAACCCCGTTCCTCGTCACGGCCAACGTGACGTCACTGGTGTGCGTACCCCTGAAGGCCGAGGAGACCGTGCTCGGCGTCCTGACCCTCTTCCGCTGCGGCTCCCGCCCCCCGTTCTCACTGGCGGAGGCCCAGACCCTGGACACGATCGCCCGTCACATCGCACTGACGCTCGGCCGATCCGCGTAGGGGTGCCGAGAAGTCACCCGCACCCCTAAGGCTCCCAATGCCTCACGCCACGTCGTGCATGACCTGGTCCCGCAACCGATCGCAGCACCGGCTGATCAGCCGCGACACATGCATCTGCGAGATCCCCAGCTGCTCGGCGATCCTGCTCTGCGTCATGTCCCCGAAGAAGCGCATGTAGAGAATCGTCCGCTCCCGCTCGGGCAGCGCGGCGAGCCGCGGCTTGACGGCCTCCCGGTCCACGACCGTGTCCAACGCCGGATCGGGTGAGCCGAGCGCGTCGCTGAGGGAGTACCCGTCCTCGCTGCCCGGCAGCTCCGCGTCGAGAGACAGCGCGGTGAAGCTCTCCAGCGCCTCAAGACCGACCTTGACGTCTTCCTCGGTCATGTTCGCGTGCGCGGCGATCTCGGCGATGCTGGGCCGGCGGTCGGAGACGGACTGGGACAGTTCCTGGCAGGCGAACCGCACGCGGTTGCGCAGGTCCTGGACCCGGCGCGGTACGTGCAGGGTCCACATGTGGTCGCGGAAGTGCCGCTTGATCTCACCGGTGACGGTGGGCACGGCGTAGCTCTCGAACGCGTTGCCGCGCTCGGGGTCGTAGCGGTCGACGGCCTTGACCAGACCGAGGTAGGCGACCTGGCGGAGGTCCTCGTAGCTCTCGCCGCGGCTGCGGAAGCGCCCGGCGAGCCGTTCGGCCATGGGCAGCCAGGCTTCGATGATCTGGTCTCGGAGGGTGTCGCGCTGCTGGCCCGGGGGGAGCGCGGCGAGCCTGCGGAACGCCTCCGAGGTGTCGGGGGCGTCGTCGTGGGGGTGCTGCTTCGCGCTCGCTCGGTTTCGCATGGTGCGTCGCATCTCCCTTGGAAGGGTGCTCTGGGTGGACGGTCACCGTGGGCGTGCGCACAGCCCGGACAGATGTGCCGGGGGCTGTAGAAAGCACCGCTCTCCCACGGACGTGCCTCCTGTCCGAAGCACTGGTTCCGCGCCTGCCCCCCGCCCCTGCCCGCAAACTCCCCCGCAGGTTTTCCGTTCGCGGCGGGGGTGACTCGGCACCGTGCCAGGACGCATGTCACGACCGGGAGGTCCGTATGAGCACGCAGGTGTCCGACCACATCCTCGAACGACTACGCGAGTGGGGTGTGGAGTGTGTCTTCGGCTATCCGGGTGACGGCATCAACGGGCTGCTCGCCGCCTGGGGCCGGGCCGAGGACCAGCCGCGCTTCATCCAGTCCCGCCACGAGGAGATGGCCGCGTTCGAGGCGGTCGGCTACGCCAAGTTCAGCGGCCGTCTGGGCGTGTGTGCGGCGACGTCAGGACCCGGCGCGATCCACCTCCTCAACGGCCTGTACGACGCGAAGCTGGACCACGTTCCGGTGGTCGCGATCGTCGGCCAGACGCATCGCACGGCGATGGGCGGCTCGTACCAGCAGGAGGTGGACCTGCACACGCTGTTCAAGGACGTCGCCTCCGACTTCGTGGAGACGGTGACGGTCCCCGAGCAGCTGCCGAACGTCCTCGACCGGGCGATCCGCACCGCGTACGCGCGCCGCGCCCCCACGGCGGTCATCATCCCCGGGGACGTGCAGGAGCTGGACTACTCGCCGCCCACGCACGAGTTCAAGATGGTGCCGTCCAGCCTGGACCAGAGCACGTGGACGGCGGTTCCGGACGAGGAGTCCCTCCGGCGGGCGGCGGAGGTCCTCAACTCCGGTGACAAGGTGGCGATCCTGGTGGGTCAGGGCGCGGCCGGCGCCCGGCGGGAGGTGGAGCAGCTCGCCGAACTGCTCGGTGCGGGCGTGGCGAAGGCGCTGCTCGGCAAGGACGCCCTGAGCGACGAACTGCCGTACGTCACCGGCGCGATCGGGCTGCTGGGCACCCGCCCGTCGTACGAGCTGATGCGCGACTGCGACACCCTGCTGACGATCGGCTCGTCCTTCCCGTACACGCAGTTCCTGCCGGAGTTCGGCAAGGCGCGGGGCGTGCAGATCGACATCGATCCGCACATGATCGGGATGCGTTACCCGTACGAGGTGAATCTCGTCGGCGACGCGCAGGCGACGCTGAAGCGGCTGATCCCGATGATCCGGGGCGAGGAGCGCGGCCGCGAGTGGTACGACACGGTGTGCGACAACGCGCGGCGCTGGCGCGAGGTGATGGAGCGGCGGGCACAGCAGTCGGCCGACCCGATCAACCCGGAGTACGTGGCGCACGTACTGGATCCGCTGCTGCCGGGGAACGCGATCGTCACCTCGGACTCGGGGTCGGTGGCGAACTGGTACGCGCGGCACCTGACGATGAGGCCCGGCATGCGCGGCTCGCTGTCGGGGACGCTGGCGACGATGGGCTGCGGGGTGCCGTACGCCATCGGTGCGAAGTTCGCCCATCCGGACCGGCCGGCGATCGCGCTGGTCGGGGACGGCGCGATGCAGATGAACGGGCTGGCGGAGCTGATCACGGCGGCGAAGTACCGGGACCGCTGGGAGGACCCGCGGCTGGTGTTCGCCGTGTGGAACAACCACGATCTCAACCAGGTCACCTGGGAGATGCGGGCCATGGGGGGCGCCCCGTCCTTCCTGCCCTCGCAGGAGCTCCCTGACGTGCAGTACGCGGCGTTCGCCCGTTCCCTGGGGCTGACCGGGGTGCGGGTGGAGAAGCCGGAGGACGTCGAGGCGGGCTGGCGTACCGCGCTGGAGGCGGACGGGCCCGCGGTGGTGGAGTTCCTCACCGACCCCGCCGTGCCGCCGATCCCGCCGCACGCGAGCTGGGAGCAGATGGAGGCTACGGCCGCGTCGATCCTGAAGGGCGACGCGGACCGAACCTCGATGGTCCGGCAGGGACTCAAGGCGAAGGTGCAGGAGTTCCTGCCGGGGCGGGAGAAGAAGGAGAAGTAGGCAGCGCCGGGGGCGGCGCGAGACGCGTCGCCTCCTTCTCGGCGGGCAGCAGCATCTCCTCGTAACGGCCCAGTGCCAGCACGATGCCGAGCATCAGGACCGGGATGAGCACAGCGAGCAGCTCCATCGTCCGTCCTTCCCCAGGTGGGACCGTGGGGGGTGTGATCCGGGTCTCCCCCGATCGGACGGACAAACCCCACGTTGATCCGGACGGGGGACCTCACGCCGATGCGCCCGGCGGGCCCCGGGTCGCTCGGCCTGGCGGGCCCCGGGTCGCTCCCCCGGGCGGACGACGTGTGGATCCGCCCGGCGGACGACGTGTGGATCCGCCCGGCGGACGACGTGCAAATCCAGCCGATCGGCCGCGTGTGGATCCGGCCATCAGCCGGGCGTGGAGCCGACCCCGGATCCCCATGTCGAACCGGCCGACAATCCCCATGTCGAACCGGCCGACGATCCCCGTGTCGATCCGGCCGACAATCCCCGTGTCGGCGTCCGCTCCTCGGGTACGCGGTGGCCCACCCCCGAAGCTCTGGAGGGAGACATGCAGCGAGGCAGCGACCGGCTGAGCGTCCACCGGGACGAAGAGATGAAGCACGAACTGCAGGGGTTGCTCAGGTCTGGGCACCCCACGCGGACCGAGGAGTGGAACGACCCGGAGCCGACCGCCGACGACGACCCCGAGATCTGGCGCGGACCGGTGGCGCCGGGGAGTTCGCACGCCTCCCTGGAGTCGGTGCGCCTGGAGCTGGCCCGCATCCTGGGCCGCAGCTCCTTCCCGGCGAGCCCGAGCGAGCTGACCGGCGTCCTGCGCCGTAAGAACGCTCCGGACGACCTGGTCGACGCGGTGCGGGATTTGCCGCGCTCGACGCGCTACCCCAACGTCCAGGCCCTGGCGGAGGCGCTCACCACGCCCGGTTCGGGCGGGCAGGAGGGCTCGCGGTGAGGAGGGAGCGCGTGCGCGACGTGATGACGCCGGGCGTGGTCACCGTGCGCCCCGACGCCTCACTCGTCGAGGCGGCCCGGCTGATGCGGGCGCAGGACATCGGGGACGTCCTCGTCGCCGACGACTGGCGGGTCGTCGGCGTGCTCACCGACCGTGACATCGCGGTGCGCGCGGTCGCCGAGGGCGTCGACCCGCTGGCGGTGCCCGCCGAGGCCGTGTGCACCCCGCGCCCGGTCGTGGTCGGCCCGGACGACGCGGCGGAGACCGCGGTGGAACTGATGCGGGAGCACGCGGTACGACGGCTGCCGGTCGTCGAGGACGGCCGGCCCGTCGGCATCGTCAGCCTGGGCGACCTGGCGCTGGCGCGGGACCCGGACTCGGCACTCGCCGACATCAGCCGGACCGATCCGGACGCCCGGGGCCGCGCGACCAGGTGAAGTCGCCGGCCCGCGGGGGACGGGGCGATCCGCACGCCTGGCGCCTGGTGCCGCGCCGGCGCCCGCTGTCGCGCGGGGATCGCGGTCGCGATCGGCGCCTGCGTGGCCCTGCCGTACGGCGAGGAGCTGCTGCGCTGCCTGCGTACGGCCAGGAAGAAGAACAGGCGCGCCAAGGGCGACGCGGCCCGTTGGCGTGCCACGGAAAGCCGATGACCGAAAGGACGTTGACCAGTATGCGCATCGCTTTTCTGACGGCACCCGAGGGCGTCGAACAGGTCGAGCTCACCGACCCCTGGCAGGCCGCCAAGGACGCGGGCCACCAGCCGGTGCTGGTGTCCACGCGGCCCGGCGAGATCCAGGCCTTCAACCACCTGGACAAGGCGGACACGTTCCCCGTGGACGAGGTCGTCGGTGAGGTGCCGGCGGAGTCCTTCGGCGGGCTAGTCCTGCCGGGCGGGGTGGCGAACCCGGACTTCCTGCGCATGGACGAGAAGGCCGTCGCCTTCGTCCAGGCCTTCTTCGAGCGGGGCCGCCCGGTCGCCGCGATCTGCCACGCCCCGTGGACGCTGGTCGAGGCGGACGTCGTACGGGGCCGGGTGCTGACCTCGTGGCCGAGCCTGAAGACGGACATCCGCAACGCGGGCGGCTCCTGGGTGGACGAACAGGTGCAGATCTGCGACCACGGACCGAACAAGCTGGTCACCAGCCGCAAGCCGGACGATCTGAAGGCGTTCTGCGAGGCGTATCTCGACGTGTTCGCGCAGGAGGCCGCTTGATGTCCTCCCCGGACGAGCGCACGCAGGAGCAGCGCGAGGCCTTCCGGGCGGCCGACCCGGCCGACGGGCCCCTGACCACCGACCAGGGTGTGGTGGTCGACCACACCGACGACTCACTGACCGCCGGCGCGCGCGGTCCGACGCTGATGGAGGACTTCCACTTCCGGGAGAAGCTCACCCGCTTCGACCACGAGCGGATCCCGGAACGGGTGGTGCACGCCCGGGGGGCGGGCGCGTACGGCTACTTCGAACCGTACGAGTCCTGCGCGGAGTTCACCCGGGCGGCCTTCCTCCAGGACCCGTCGGTGCGCACGCAGGTGTTCGTGCGGTTCTCGACGGTGCAGGGCCCGAAGGGCTCGGCGGACACCGTGCGGGACGTGCGCGGTTTCGCGACCAAGTTCTATACGTCGGAGGGCAATTACGACCTGGTCGGGAACAACTTCCCGGTGTTCTTCATCCAGGACGGCATCAAGTTCCCCGACTTCGTGCACGCGGTGAAGCCGGAGCCGCACAACGACATCCCCACCGGCGCGTCCGCGCACGACACGCTGTGGGACTTCGTGTCGCTCCAGCCGGAGACGCTGCACGCGATCATGTGGCTGATGTCGGACCGGGCGATCCCGCGCAGCTACCGCATGATGCAGGGCTTCGGCGTGCACACCTTCCGCTTCGTGAACGCGGACGGCAAAGGCACGTTCGTGAAGTTCCACTGGAAGCCGAAGCTGGGCGTGCACTCGCTGGTGTGGGACGAGGCGCAGGAGTGCCAGGGCCGCGATCCGGACTTCAACCGGCGCGACCTGTGGGACGCGATCGAGGCGGGCGAGTACCCGGAGTGGGAGCTCGGCGTCCAACTGGTGCCGGAGGAGGATGAGTTCGCCTTCGACTTCGATCTGCTCGACGCGACGAAGGTCATCCCGGAGGAGCAGGTGCCGGTGCGGCCGGTCGGCCGGATGGTGCTGAACCGCAATCCGGAGAACTTCTTCGCGGAGACCGAGCAGGTCGCCTTCCACACGGCGAACGTGGTGCCGGGCATCGACTTCACCAATGACCCGCTGCTGCAGGCCCGTAACTTCTCCTACCTGGACACGCAGTTGATCCGGCTGGGTGGCCCCAACTTCGCGCAGCTGCCGGTGAACCGGCCGGTGGCGCCGGTACGCAACAACCAGCGCGACGGCTACCACCAGGGCACGATCCACCGGGGCACGAACTACTTCCCGAACTCCCTGGGCGGCGGCTGCCCGGCGCACGCGGGCGGCGACCCCGAGGCCTACCGGCACTATGCCGAGCGGGTCGACGGGCACAAGATCAGGCAGCGCAGCGAGAGCTTCAAGGATCACCACAGCCAGGCGGCGCTGTTCTGGAACAGCATGACGGACTGGGAGAAGCAGCACATCGTCGAGGCGTTCCGGTTCGAGCTGGGCAAGGTCGACGCGCGGACGATCCGGGCCCGTACGGTCGAGGAACTGGCCAAGGTGGACGGCGAGTTGGCGGCGGCGGTGGCGCGGGGCGTCGGGATACCCGCACCCTCCGGGAGTCAGGCGGCGTACAAGCTCGCCTCCCCCGCCCTCAGCCTCGACGCGGAGTCACTGCACGGCGACGGCTCGATCCGCACCCGGCAGATCGCGGTGCTGGTCAGCGATGGTGTGGACGCCGAACAGGTTACCTCGGCGCGGGAGGCACTGGCCGCCGAGGGGGCGATCGTGGAGGCGCTGGCGGATACGGACGGCACCGTGACGGGTACCGACGGTGAACAGTATGCGGTCGACCGCGCACTGCCGACCGTCGCCTCCGTGCTGTACGACGCCGTCCTCGTGCCCGGCGGGCCGCTGGACACTCCGCCGGCGGCGGCCGACCCGGACGCGATGCGTTTCGTACGGGACGCCTACCGGCACGGCAAGCCCATCGGCGCGCTCGGCTCCGGCGTGGGCGTGGTGGCGGCGCTGGAGCCCGAGGGGCTAGCGGTGTCGACCGAGTTCCACCGCGCTTTGAGCGACCGGGGTGTCGTGACGGACACCTCGCCGGGAGCCGCGAGCGCGGAGTTCATCCAGGCGTTCGTGGACGCGATCGCCCAGCACCGGCACCGGGACCGGCCACCGGTGCGCGGCTGAGTCACCCGGTCCGCGGCCGGGTCACCGGGCCACTGGCTCGTGCGGCCCCGGTGGGTTCACTTCCCGCCGGGGCCGTTCGTCGTTCTCCGGCCCCACTTGCCCACCAGTTCGTGCTGTTCCCTGCCCCGCTCGCGGGCGCCCTCGCGGGTGCGGCCCTGGGCGACGAAGCGGCGCGGATTGCGGCGCAGGTACTCGCCCTCCAGCTGCGCCATGCGTTCGTTGTGGGCCCGCAGTGCGTCGTTCGAGCCGTGCAGGAGGGTGTCGTGGCGTGTGCGGTGGATCGTCTCCAGCTCTTTCATGAGCTGCTGGTCGTCCAGCCGGTCGGGGTCGACTCCGGTCATCGCGATGTCCCGCTCGTCGTGTTCGTTCATGCGGTTCGGGTACCCGCCCGGGAGCACTACCCACGAGCGGTATTTGGGAGGGAGCCATGGATCTCGCTTTTCTGCATCCACTCTACGAACATTCCGGCCCTTGGGCCTCTGTGTACGTCGACACCTCCCGTCACACGGAGAGCACGCCCCACGAACGGCATCTCACAGCCGCCGCGCTGGCCAGGGAACTGTCCGGTCAGGGCGCCGACGAGGCCACCTGCCGGGCCGTGGAGGACGCCGTGGAGGACCTGCGGCACTCCCCGGAGCCACACGGGCGGGCCCTGTTCGCCCGCGCGGGCCAGGTCGTCCTGGATCCGCCGCTGGCCAAGGCCCCGGAGGGCAGCTGGGCCGAGTGGGCGCCCCTGCCGAGGG
Organism: Streptomyces sp. NPDC002888; assembly: GCF_042888465.1. NCBI lineage: Bacteria > Bacillati > Actinomycetota > Actinomycetes > Kitasatosporales > Streptomycetaceae > Streptomyces > Streptomyces sp. NPDC002888. The sequence goes on from NZ_JBIAPU010000001.1 coordinate 203,070, forward strand.
TCACGCCCCTGCTGGACCTGGCCGACCAGGAGCCGATCTGCGTGGTGGCGTACATCGACCGCAGGGGCGCCGACTTCGAGCTGCGCACCGCGCTGGGCAGCCAGAAGGCCGGGTCGGTCACCGGACGGCAGTGGCCTGTGCACCGCACGTCCACGGTCGACTGGTCGGAGCGGCACTTCCAGCTGAAGGTGGAGAACACCTGGGAGCACAACGCGGCGGAGATCGCCGACGCGCTCACCGTCTGCCAGGAGGAGACACGGGCCGACCTGCTGATCCTGGTCGGTGACGACCGGGAGCGACGGTCCGTGCACGAGCGGTTGCCGCAGCGGCTGCACGACCGGGCGGTCGAGAGTGCCCACGGCACCGGCAGCAGGCTTCTCGACGATGAGGTGGAGGAGGCCCGCGCCGAGCACGTGCGCCGGCGGACGGAGACCGAATTGGAGCGGTTCCTGGCTGCCCGCGCCCCGGACGCCGAGGGGCGCTCCGGTGCGGTCGAGGGCGTGCCCGCGCTGGTCGAGGCGGCGCGTGAGCACCGTATCGACGAGTTGCTGATCCGCACGGACGGCCCGGACGCGCACCGCGAGGTGTGGATCGGCGAGGACCCGGACCAGCTCGCCGTGCGCCGTACGGAGCTGAAGGCCCTCGGCGAGCAGCACTCCTGGGCGGCCCGCGCCGACGATGCCCTGGTGCGCTGCGCGGTGGCCACGGACGCCCCCGCCCTCGCCGTCCCCACAGCGGCCGAGGAGGCCCCGGTGGGCGGCCTCGGCGCGCTGCTCCGCTGGAAGTGACGCCCGAGCCCCTCGGCGCGCGGCCACGAAGACGCCCCGCCCGACCGCAGCCCCCGCGGGGGCCGGCTTCCACGCCGGCCCCCGCACCCGGCTGTCCTCACACGCCCCAGGAAGACCCCCGGGCGCTAGCGGGCCCGTTCCACGCGTCGTTCGTCCCAGACCGGCGCCGGGGTCTCGCGGACGTGGCCGTCGCTGCCGAAGACGAGGTAGCGGTCGAAGGAGCGGGCGAACCAGCGGTCGTGGGTGACGGCGAGGACCGTGCCGTCGAAGGCCTCCAGGCCCTCCTGGAGTGCCTCGGCGGACTCCAGGTCGAGGTTGTCGGTCGGCTCGTCGAGGAGCAGGGCGGTGACTCCCTGCAGTTCCAGCAGGAGGATCTGGAAGCGGGCCTGCTGGCCGCCGGAGAGGCGGTCGAAGCTCTGCTCGGCCTGCTGGGTCAGTTCGTAGCGGCGCAGCCGGGACATGGCCGCGCCCCGGTCCTGGGCATGCTCCTTCCACAGGATGTCCAGGAGGGTGCGGCCCTGGAGTTCGGGGTGGGCGTGGGTCTGGGCGAAGTGGCCGGGGACGACCCGCGCGCCGAGCTTCCACTCCCCCGTGTGCGTCACGTCGTCACCGGCGAGCAGGCGCAGGAAGTGCGACTTGCCTGAGCCGTTGGAGCCGAGGACGGCGACGCGTTCGCCGTAGAAGACCTCCAGGTCGAAGGGCTTCATCAGGCCGGTCAGCTCAAGTCCCGTGCAGGTGACGGCCCGTACGCCGGTGCGGCCGCCCTTGAGGCGCATGGTGATGTCCTGCTCGCGCGGCGGCTCGGGCGGCGGCCCCACTTCCTCGAACTTGCGCAGCCGGGTCTGGGCGGCCTGGTAGCGGGAGGCCAGCTCATGGCTGATGGAGGCGGCCTGACGGAGGTTCAGCACCAGCTTCTTCAGCTGGGCGTGCTTCTCGTCCCACCGCCTGCGCAACTCCTCGAAGCGGGCGAAGCGTTCACGGCGGGCCTCGTGGTAGGTGGCGAAGCCGCCGCCGTGCACCCAGGCGTCGGCGCCGGCCGGCCCCGGTTCGACGGAGACGATCTTCTCGGCGGCGCGGGCGAGGAGTTCACGGTCGTGGGAGACGAACAGGACCGTCTTGCGGGTCTCCTTCAGCCGTTCCTCCAGCCACCGCTTGCCGGGCACGTCGAGGTAGTTGTCGGGCTCGTCGAGGAGCAGCACCTCGTCGGTGCCGCGCAGCAGCGCCTCCAGCACCAGCCGCTTCTGCTCGCCGCCGGAGAGGGTGCGGACCTCCCGGAACTGCGCCTTGTCGTACGGCACCCCGAGCGCGGCCATCGTGCACATGTCCCACAGCGTCTCGGCCTCGTACCCGCGCACCTCGGCCCAGTCGGCGAGGGCCTGCGCGTACGTCAGCTGGGCGGCCTCGTCGTCGACGGTCATGATGGCGTGCTCGGCCTCGTCGACGGCTTTGGCAGCCTCGCGGATGCGGGGCGGCGCGACGGACACGAGCAGGTCGCGTACGGTCGTCTCGTCCCGTACGGAGCCCACGAACTGGCGCATCACACCGAGCCCGCCGCCGACGGTGACGGTGCCGCCGTGCGGTTTCAGTTCGCCGGAGATCAGCCGCAGCAGGGTCGTCTTGCCGGCGCCGTTGGGTCCGACGAGCGCCACGACGGCGCCTTCGCCCACCCGGAAGGACACATCGCCGAGCAGGGTCCTCCCGTCGGGGAGGTGGTACTCGAGGTGCGCGGCTTCCAGATGTCCCATGAGGACGCATTCTGCGGCGCAGGGACCGGCCGGGCAAACTCTTATGCCGGGCAGACTCTCATTCGGTGGCGTCCAGTGGCCGTCCGGCCGGGCCGCCCTCGCCCGCCGGGGTGACCGTCGCGCCCGCCCACGACAGCGCCTTCCAGCCGTCGGACGGCGAGCCCTCCAGGACCACCACGCCGGTGTTGTCGAGGCGGTGCGCGGCGGCGAACGGCACGTCGACGTTGTCCGCGCGGGCGGCCGACCACATGCGGATCGCCGCGCCGTGGCTGACCAGGGCGACCGCCTGGGCCCCGCTCGCGGCGGCCTCCGCGACCACGGCGTCGTAGCGCGCGAGGACCTCGGCGCCGCTCTCCCCGCCCGGCATCCGCAGCGCGGTGTCCCCGGCCGCCCAGGCGAACACGGTCCGCATGTAGAGCTCGCCCTCCTTCGACTCGCCGGGCAGCATCTCCAGGTCGCCCGCGGAGATCTCCCGGATGCCGTCCCGGACGAGGACGTCGAGGCCTCGGGCGGCGGCCAGCGGGGCGGCGGTGAGCTGGGTGCGGACCAGGGTGGAGGAGTAGAGGGCCTCGATGTCTTCGCCGACGAGGGCCTCGGGCAGCTTCGCCGCCTGCTGTTCGCCGAGGGCGGTCAGGCCCGGCCCGGGCACGGCGGTGTCCAGGAGGTAGTCCACGTTCGTGGGGGTCTGGCCGTGGCGGACGAGCAGCAGGCGCATGCGGTGATCCTCTGTGCGGTTGACGCCCCGGACGTGACGCCCGGACAAGAAACGGCCACTTCAGGGTACCCGCCACGATATGAGCCCAGACGTCGACCTCACCGTGCCGAAGCCCGGACCGCATCCCCTTCGTGACCGGCTGCTCGCCCTGGACTGCCGGGTGTTCGAGTTCGCCGCCGAGCGCCGCTGGCCCGGTGCCGAGCGCGTCCTGCCGCGGCTGAGCCGGAGCGCGAACCACGGTGTGCTGTGGTTCGCGACGGCGGCCGCGGTGGCGGCGGTCCGCACGCCCCGGGCCCGCCGGGCCGCCGCCCGCGGGCTCGCCTCCCTGAGCCTGGCCTCGCTGACCATCAACACCGTCGGCAAGCGCTCGGTGCGCCGCACCCGGCCCGTCCTGGACCCGGTGCCTCTGGTGCGTCAGCTGAAGCGGCAGCCGATCACCACGTCGTTCCCCTCGGGGCACTCGGCGTCGGCGGCGGCCTTCGCGACCGGCGTGGCCCTGGAGTCCCCGGCCTGGGGCGCGGTGGTGGCTCCGGTGGCGTTCTCGGTGGCGATGTCCCGCGTCTACACGGGCGTGCACTTCCCGAGCGACGTCCTCGCGGGGGCCGCTCTGGGCGCGGGCGCCGCGTTCGCCGTACGGGCCATGGTGCCGACACGCGCCCAGATCGCCTCGTCGGCCCGGCCCCGCGCCGAGGTGCCGGTGCTGCCCGACGGCGAGGGCCTGGTGGTCGTCGCCAACACCGGCGCGGGCACCGCCGACCGGGTGCGGGCGCTGCGGGACGCGCTGCCCCTGGCTGAGGTCGTGGAGTGCGAACCGCAGGACGTGCGGGGCGAGTTGGAGAGGGCGGCGGCCCGCGCCCGGGTGCTCGGTGTGTGCGGGGGCGACGGCACGGTGAACACGGCCGCCGAGGTCGCCCTGCGCCGCGGGCTGCCCCTGGCCGTGGTGCCCGGCGGCACCCTCAACCACTTCGCCCACGACCTGAGCGTGGAGGACGTACGGGACCTGGCGCGGGCGGTGCGCGGCGGCGAGGGCGTGCGGGTGGACCTGGGCCGGTTCACCTGCGGGGACCGGCAGGGCGTCTTCCTCAACACCTGCAGCCTGGGCGTCTATCCGGAGCTGGTGCGCGAGCGGGAGCGCTTCTCGAAACGGATCGGGGGCTGGCCGGCCGGGGTGCTGGCGGCCCTGCGGGTGCTGCGCGCCGACCGTCATCCGCTTCAGGCCGAAGTGGGCGGCCGTCCCCACCCGTTGTGGCTGCTGTTCGCGGGCAACGGCACGTACCACCGCATGGGGCTCGCTCCCGGTCGCCGCGTCGACCTGGCGGACGGGAAGCTCGACGTCCGGGTGGTGCACGGCGGGCGCAGGCCCGCGCTGCGGCTGTTCGCGGCCGCCGTCGCGGGCCCGCTGACCCGCTCCCCCGCCCATGCGGCGGTCCAGGTCGGCCGGCTGCGGCTGAACGGCGTCGCACCGGGCACACTCCTCGCGCACGACGGCGAAGTCACCGAGGTGCAGGGCGAGGTGACGCTGGAGAAGCTGCCGCAGGCGCTGACGGTGTACCGGCCCCTGGCATAGAATTGACACTCCGTCAGTCCACATAGCAAAACAAACTGTCTCAGTATTCGGCTGCTCGCGTACCGTGAAGCATGTCGCCCCGGGCTCTTCGGAGCCTGGGGTCCGGTACGAGGAGAAGGGCACAGCCATGCCGAAAGCGCGGGAGACCGCCGTCTACACGCACGGCCACCACGAGTCCGTACTGCGTTCGCACACCTGGCGGACGGCCGCCAACTCGGCGGCGTACCTGCTCGGTTCGCTGAAGCCCCACATGAAGATCCTGGACGTCGGCTGCGGTCCGGGCACCATCACGGCCGACCTGGCCGCTCTGGTACCCGAGGGACACGTCACCGGTGTCGACCACGCGGAGGGGATCCTCGGCCGGGCGCGGGCCACGGCCGCCGAGCGGGGCCTGACGAACGTCGACTTCGCGGTCGCCGACGTCCACGCCCTCGACTACCCGGACGACACGTTCTGCGTGGTCCACGCCCACCAGGTGCTGCAGCACGTCGGCGACCCGGTGCAGGCGCTGCGCGAGATGCGGCGGGTCACGAAGCCCGGCGGGATCGTCGCGGTCCGCGACTCGGACTACGCGGCGATGACCTGGTACCCCGAGTCGGCGGGGATGGACGACTGGCTGGACCTGTACCGCAGGGTGGCCCGTGCCAACGGCGGTGAGCCGGACGCCGGACGCCGGCTGAGGTCATGGGCGCTGGCGGCGGGGTTCACGGACATCACGGCCACCTCCAGCACCTGGACGTTCGCCACACCTGACGAACGCGCGTGGTGGAGCGGGCTGTGGGCCGACCGCACGCTCGCGTCGGAGTACGCGCGACGGGCCACGGAGAGCGCGCACGCGACCGAGGAGCAACTGCGGGCGGTGTCGCGGGCATGGCGGGAGTGGGGGGAGCGTGAGGACGGCTGGTTCAGCGTCCTGCACGCAGAGATCCTCGGCCGGAAGTAGCCCGATCCGCCGGAATCCGCGTGGTCATTCCCGCGTGGTCATTCCCGCGTGGTCATTCCCGCGTGGTCATTCCGGCGTGGTCATTCCCGGGGAAGCAGGGGACCGAGCGGCCCGAGGTCCAGGTTCAGGTCCTCGGGCCGCAGCCCGTAGCGCTCGCGCAGCTCGGTCATGCGGTCGTCGAGCAGCATCAGGGTGAGCCCGATCCGCTCCTCCTGCTCCTCGGACAACTCGCCCGAGTCGAACCGGCGCACGGCCTGCCGTTCCATCAGCTGACGCAGCAACTCCACGACAGTGAGGACGAGTTTGACGAGATCGCGCTCCACGGTGTCGGGTTCGAGATCCATCCTGTTGCGGCGTTCGGTCACGTCAATTCCCCCCACGGCGAAGGAACCTGTTCGTTCACCGAGCTGATCAGCGCGTTCAGGTCGATGCGGACGAGATCGACGTCCGCGATGCGCAGGGTGATGTCCCCCGTGATGACGACGCCGCCGGCCAGCAGCCGGTCCAGCAGGTCCACGAGGGCGACCTCACGGCGTTCGACGACGGTCACTCTTCCGCGCCTTCCGTGAGTTCGCCGGCGAAGGAATAGGCCGCCCAGGGGCCGGTGAGTTCCACGCGCATTCCGGAGGCCTCGGCCCTCGTGTCGTCCTTCGTACGGTCCACCAGTTCCACGAACTCCTCGGAATCGCGCCGCGGCACCAGATAGGCGGCGTTCAGCACGTTCCGTCCGGAGACCCCGGACAGGGCGGCGTTCTGGGGTGCGTGCAGCTTGGAGTCCTCGGCGTACGCGGACAGCTTTTCGTGCAGGCGGGTCGCGAACTCCTCCGCCTTCTGCCACATGTCCTCGTTCGCCCGGACGTGCCGGCGCCGCTGCCGCAGGTAGTCCCGGCCCGAGGCCGCCTTCTCGGCCGGCTGCTCGGTCTGCTCGGGCTCCGGTTCGGCGTACACCTTGACGCCCCACTCGACGCGCCCCTCCAGCCGGTCGAGGGTGCGCCGGAACTCGTCCTCGCGCGCCTCGATCATCACACGTACGCCGCTGTCGTCCCGGAAGACGGTGCCGAGCCGCAGCGGCAGCGGCGTGGTGACGACGGTGAGGGCGTCGATCACGCCCTGGTGGGCCCTGGCGGTGTCGGACAGCCAGTCGAGGTCCTCCAGGTGGGCGTGGAGCGGCTTCTCCGCGAAGTCACGCTCCGGCACATGACTGACCACGGCGATCAGTCCGTGATGGGGCAGCATCCTGGCCGGGGCGCCGACCACGCCCGTCAGTTCGGCCTGCAGCGGCGCGCCGAGGGGGCGGCAGACGGCGTACACGTACCGCAGTCCCGTCATGGGGCCTCCTTCTTCTCGGCCCGGTCGGCCGTCTCGGTACGGTCGGCCGTCTCGGTACGGTCGGCCGTCTCGGCACGCTCGACCTTCTCGGCACGGTCGGCGCGGCCGGTCTCCAACTGGTCCAGCCGGGCGAGCCGCTCACGCAGTTCGGCGTTCTCGCGGGCGAGTTCGTTGCGGCGGGCTCGGGAGGACAGCGCGGGGTCGTCCTCCCACCAGTCGATGCCCATCTCCTTCGCCTTGTCGACGGAGGCGACGATGAGGCGGAGCTTGATGGTGAGGAGCTCGATGTCCAGCAGGTTGATGCGGATGTCGCCCGCGATGACAATGCCCTTGTCGAGCACCCGCTCCAGGATGTCGGCGAGGTTGGCGCCGCTGCTGGAGGGATACGGCTCGGGCATTCTGCTGGGCATGCTCATCGACGGCTCCCGGCGTCGGCGTACTCGTCCTCATCCTGGGACTCGTACTCCTCCTCCGGCTCCTCCTCTTCCTCTTCTTCCGCTTCCGGCGCCTCTTCCTCGTCGTACTCGCCGCTCTCGTCCTCGGCGCTGGGGCCTTCCTCCTCGTCCTCGTACTCCTCCTCTTCCTCCTCCTCGGGCGCCTCCTCGTCCCGGGCCTCGGAGTCCTCCTGCTCCTCTTCCTGCTCCTCCTCCGCCACAGCGTCCTCGTGGCTCTTGACGACCTCGCCGTCGCGGATCTCACCGCGCCAGCCGTCCTCCGCCTCGCCCTTGAGCGTGATGTGACGGGCGAAGTTCTTCAGGTCGAGCCGGGCCCGGCGGCCCTGGGCGCGCCAGATGTTGCCGGTCTTCTCGAAGAAGCCCGAGGGGTAGTACTCGATGACCAGCAGGACGCGGGTGAGGCTGTCGGCGAGCCGGTGGAAGGAGACGACGCCCCTCGTGGTGCCCTTGGCGCCCTCCGACGTCCAGGAGATCCGGTCGTCGGGGATCTGCTCGCCGGTGTGGCCCTTCCAGCTGCGGCTGGACCAGAGCACCTTGAGGTTCCAGTCGGAGTCGATGTCGTCGGTGCGGTTCGCGCTCTTGACGCCCTTGGCGAAGGTGCTGAAGTCCTGGTACTGGGTCCACTGGTCGTAGGCGGTCCGCAGGTCCACCCCGACGTCGATGGACTCCATGATGACGGTGGGCTGCTGGCCTCCTCCGCCCTTGCGCTTGCCCTTGCCGCCGCCGAGGTTCTTGAGCGCGCCCATCGCCTTGTCCTTCATGTGGGTGGCGCCGGTTTCCAACGCCGCGCGCAGGGGTCCCTTGCCCTCCGCGAGCTTGCGGCCGCCGTCGAGGGCGAGCTTGGCGAGGCCGGGGCTCTTGCCCTCGGCGATGTCGGTCAGCTTGACCGTGGTCTCGCCGAGTTTGCGGCCCGCGCCGACCAGCACGCGCTGGGCCTGGGCGGCGAGGTACTCCTGCAGCTCCGCCTTGAGCCGGTCGGCGGCCTCGCTCTGGGCCAGTCCGGTGAGGGGGTTGTCCGTCGCCTTGCCGGTCGCCTTGCCTGCCCCGTCCCGTGCGTTTCCGAGAGTCTCGGTCATCATGCACCGCCGCCCTTCGGCAGTCGGCCGCCGGCCCGGCGGGCTCCGCCGCCTGCCGATGCCGTCTTCCTGCCGGCCGTCTTCTTCGTGGCGGTCTTCTTGGCCGCCGTCTTCTTGGCCGGGGCTTTGCTCGCCGCGCTCTTCTTCGAGGGCGCCTTCTTGGCGGCCTTCTTCGCCGCCTCCTTGCGCGGCGGCTCCGGCTCTTCCTCTTCCTCCTCCTCGTCTTCCTCCTCGTCCTCGGCGGAGGCCTCGTCCTCTTCGGGGGCCTCCTCCTCGTCTTCCTCCTCGTCCTCGGCGGAGGCCTCGTCCTCTTCGGGGGCCTCCTCCTCGGGGGCCTCCTCCTCTGCGGTAGCCTCTTCCGGCTCCTCCTCGTCCTCGGGCTCCGACTCGCCCGGCACGGCGCCCGCCAGCTGGTCGCGGACCTGGTCGGTACGGCCGTGCAGCCGGTCGGCGAGCGCGCTCATCTGGCGTTCGACCATGGCGCCCGAAGCCGCCTTGCCGACCCCGCGCAGGTCCTGGCGCATCTGGTCGCCGATCTCCTTGAACTGCGGGTTGTTCTGCAGTTGCTGGGAGACCAGGTCCGCGATGCCCTTCGGGGTCAGGTTCAGCTTCTTGCCGGCCACGAGGGAACCCACTGCCATGGCCAGCTTCATCTTCTTGGTACGTCCGAGGACGTATCCGGCCCCTAGCGCGAGGCCCAGTCCCACTCGGTTCATCGTGCCGTCACCTCGCCTGTTCCCGCGCCCCCGCCCAGGCCGATCTCCAGCCGGTCGAGAAGCTCGTCCTCCTGGCGGTCGAACTCGTCCTCGTCGATCTCGCCCGCCTCCAACCGCTCCTCCAGACGGGAGAGTTCAGCCCGGACCGTGGCGGGGTCGTAGTAGATCCGTTCCGCCTCGTTCAGCACCTGTCTGATCGCCCACGCACTGCCGCGCACCGGTGCGAACGGCAGCAGCAGCACCTCCGAGATGAGTCCCATCACTCACTCACTCCTCCGCGCTGTCGGTGCCGGCCGTGCTGCCCGCGGGCTCGGCGGGGCCGGGCTCGACGAAGCTGTACGGCGGCAGCGGGCCGTTGACCCGCAGATCGAGGTGGGGGTGGCCCTTGCGGACCTGCTCCACCGCGGCGAGGAACGTCTCGGACGAGTCGCGCTCCACCAGGAAGGACACGTTGGCCAGCCAGCCCGTGGACTCGGGGCCGACGCTCACCGCGGCGGCGGCCGGTTCCAGCGTGTGCTGCACATCCACCGAGTCCTCGGACTCGCGGGCCTTGACCGCGGCCGCCACCATCTCGCCGAGCTGAAGCCGCTGCTCGTAGGTGCCGCCGCCCGCCTCACGGTTGGCTTCCGCCAGGGCCCGCAGCTCCGGGTTCTCGGACATCACGCGGTGCAGCACGGCCTGCTCGTCGTGCGTGGCCTTGACGTTGTACTCGACCTTGCCGTCCAGCGTCCGCAGCCGCTCCTGGTAGTGGTCGGCGCGTTCGGCCAGCACCCCGGTGACGGCGTCGTCGTCCGGGGCCAGACTGCCGAACCGCATGGGCAGCACCACGCCGCCCCCGCCCGCCTCGGCGAGCACGTTCTGGTGGGCGAGCAGCTCCCTGCGCTTGGGCCGCAGGTTCTCGGGCGCGTCACTGACGACGGCCGCCAGCTCGCCTTCCTTCAGCACGCGCACGGGGCGCGCCGGATCCCCGACGCCACCCATGTCCTCGGGCAGCGAGGGGTGGGAGGCGGCAGTGATGCCGTAGACGTACGTGCTCACTCCTGTTCCTCCTTCCGGCGCGACGCCGTGGACTTGCGGGCACGTGGCCTGGACTCCGTCTGGCCCTCCTCACGTGCCTCCTTGAAGGCGCCGGATATGGTCTCGGCGGCGCCGGTCAGCGCCCCCTTGGACTTGCCGCGCGCGCCGGACTCGGTCATCTCGCCGACGAGGTCGGGCAGGCCCGGGTCCTTGCGCGGACCGGCCTCGAGGTCGAGGCGGTTGCACGCCTCGGCGAAGCGCAGGTAGGTGTCGACGCTCGCCACGACGACCCGTACGTCGATCTTGAGGATCTCGATGCCCACCAGGGACACCCGCACGAACGCGTCGATCACGAGCCCCCTGTCGAGGATGAGCTCCAGTACGTCGTAGAGACCGCTGCTGCCGCCTCCGCCGCCGGTCTGCTGTGCCGGGACAACGGTCATGCCGACCCTGCCTCCTTGTCCGTGGATTCGTGAGCTGTCTGTGTCGCGGGTGGGCGACCTAGCGGCCGCCGGGCCGGTGTGAGTCGGCCCGCCCGCGTTCGTATCGGCGAACGCGCCGGTAGCCGGTGAGCTGACCCTGCGGGTCGAGGTCGACCTGGTAGCCCGCCATCAGGCTCATCGTGTCGGGCACGCGAGGCAGCTCCAGGACCTCGACCTCCAGCGCCCAGCCGTCCTCCGTCTGCTCGAAGGACGACACGCTCTCGGCGGCCTTGCCGGTCAGCTCCGCGAACTGGGCGCGCGCGTTGCGCAGCACCTCCATGGGGCTGGGCCGGTCGTCCGCCACGCGCTCTTCCTTACGTTCGGGGTTCCGGGATTCGCGGGGTTCGTGATGCCGCTCGTCGCGACTTCGGCGATTCCGTGAATCCTGTGCCTGTGGTGTGTTCCTTGTGTTCGACATGGCCACCTCTTCCTTCGGGTGGCCGCTTGGCCATTGGCCAAACCTTCGGGATCTCATGCGTCGGAGACGGGACGCGTTCGGGCCGCGTCCCGCCCAGTACGTGGTTCAGCCACGCAACTTGTTGAGCCTGCGGCGCGCCGGTCCCAGGGCCCGGCCGGTCCGCAGGACGTCGGCCCAGGGGTTGGTGCGGGCCTGGTCGACGGCGTCCGCGACGGTCCAGCGGCGGGCGTCGAGGTCGAGGTCGTCCAGCTGGGACCAGGCGATGGGCGTGGCCACGGGTGCGCCGGGCCGGGCACGCACGGTGAAGGGCGCGACCGCGGTCTGCGCATAGGCGTTGCGCTGCACGTCGAGGTAGAGCCGCTCGCCGCGCTCCTTCTTGCGAGCCGCCGTGGTGAGCCGGTCGGGATGGGCGGCGGCGAGGGTGTCGGCGGCGTCCCGGGCGAACGCGCGCACCTCGTCGAAGTCGTGGCGGCCGTTGAGGGGCACGACGACGTGCAGTCCGCGCGAGCCGGTGGTCATGGGCGCCGAGGGCAGCTTCAGCTCGTCGAGCAGCTCGCGCAGCAGCCGGGCCGCCTCCCGCACCGCCGGGAAGTCGTCCCCGGCCGGGTCGAGGTCGAAGACCAGCCGGTCCGGCCGGTCGACGCCGTCGACGCGGGACAGCCAGCGGTGCAGGGTGAGACTGGCCTGGTCGGCGAGGTAGAGGAGGGTGGCGGTGTCGTCGCAGACGGTGTGGCAGACGGTGCCGCCCTCCTTGGCCACCTCGACGCGGGTGATCCACTCCGGGTAGTTCTCCGGGGTGTTCTTCTGCATGAAGCGGGGGCCGTCGATGCCGTCCGGGTGCCGCTCCAGCATCAGCGGGCGGCCGCGCAGGTGCGGCAGCATGAACGGGGCGACGGCCCGGTAGTAGTCAACGAGGTCGCCCTTGGTGTACTCCTTCGCGCCCCCGCCGCCGGGGAAGAGCACCTTGTCGGGCCGGTGCACCTCGACGGAGCGCCGGCCCGCCCGAACGGTGCGCGCCTCGCCGCCGCTCACCGCACGATCGCCTGCTCCACCAGCAGCCGGCCGGCCGCCGCGATCGACTCGGCGTCGATGCCCGCGGCATGCAGCTGCTCGTCCGGGGACGCCGAGCCCGGCATCGTACGGACGGCGAGCCGCACCAGGCGCGGCACGGGGCGCCCGTCGAGGAACGCGTCGAGGACGGCGTCCCCGAGGCCGCCCTCTTCGTGGTGGTCCTCCACGGTGAGCAGGCAGCCGGTGTCCTCGGCGGCCCGGCGCAGGGTGGCCCGGTCGACGGGCTTGACCGAGTACAGGTCGACGACCCGGATCCGGATGCCCTCGGTTTCCAGCGTGTCGGCGGCGGCCAGCGCCTGGTGCAGGGTGACGCCGGCCGCGACCACGGTCAGCCGGTCCTGGTCGGAGGAGCGCAGCACCTTGCTGCCGCCGATCGGGAACTCCTCGTCGGGGCCGTAGATCACCGGGCTCTCACCACGCGAGGTGCGCAGGTAGCGGATGCCCTCGAGGTTCGCCATCGCCTCGACCAGATGGGCTGTCTGGTTGGCGTCGCAGGGGTACAGCACGGTCGAGCCGTGCACCGCGCGGAACATCGCCAGGTCCTCCAGACCCATCTGCGAGGGCCCGTCCTGCCCGATGGCGACACCCGCGTGGGAGCCGACCAGGTTGATGCCGGCACCGCTGACGGAGGCCATGCGCACGAAGTCGTACGCGCGCGTGAAGAACGCCGCGAACGTCGAGGCGTACGGCACCCAGCCGCGCGTCGACAGGCCCACCGCGGCCGCGACCAGCTGCTGCTCGGCGATGTAGCACTCGAAGTAGCGTTCGGGGTGCTCCTTGGCGAAGAACTCCGCGCGGGTGGAGTCGCCGACCTCGCCGTCGAGGGCGACGACGTCGCCGCGGCCGCTGCCGAGGGCGGCGAGCGCCTGGCCGAAGGCGTTGCGGGTGGCGACGCCCTTCTCGGGGTCGCCCTTCTCGAAGCGGGGCAGCTCGACGTGCCCGGTGCGTACGGCGTGCAGCAGGCGGGCGGCCGGGGGCTCGTGCACCTCGACGCGGATGTCGCGGATCCCGCCGAGCTCCTCGATCGCGTCGTCGGCGTTCTTCAGCGGCTTGCCGTGCAGGCCCTCGCGGTCCTCGGCGTCGGTCACGCCCCTGCCCTTGAGGGTGCGGGCGAGGATCGCGGTCGGCTGGCCCTTGGTGGAGGCGGCCTCGCCGTAGGCGCGGTCGACGGCGTCCACGTCGTGGCCGTCGATCTCGACCGTGTGCCAGCCGAAGGCCTGGAAGCGGCGGGCGTAGGCGTCGAGGTTGTGGCCGTGCCGGGTCGGGCCGCGCTGGCCGAGCCGGTTGACGTCGACGATCACGGTGAGGTTGTCGAGGTGCTCGTGGCCCGCGTGCTCGGCGGCCTCCCAGACGGAGCCCTCGGCGAGCTCGCTGTCGCCGCACAGCACCCACACCCGGTAGTCGGCCCGGTCCAGCCGCTTGCCGGCCAGCGCGATGCCGACGCCGACGGGCAGGCCCTGGCCGAGCGAGCCGGTGGCCGTCTCGACCCACGGCAGCCGCTGGGGCGTGGGGTGCCCTTCGAGACGGCTGCCGAGCTTGCGGTACGTGGTCAGCAGCTCGTCCTCGTCGATGGCACCGGCCGCCTTGTACGCGGAGTACAGCAGCGGCGAGGCGTGGCCCTTGGAGAGGACGAAGCGGTCGTTGGCGGGGTGGTCGGGGCGGTCGAAGTCGTAGCGGAAGTGGTTGGCGAGCAGTACGGCCATCAGGTCGGCGGCGGACATCGAGGACGTCGGATGCCCGGAGCCCGCGGCGTCGGCCGCCCGCACACTGTCCACGCGCAGCTGCTGTCCCAGTTCGACGAGTTCACCGGTGTTCATGAGTCTCCTTCCGCTTGCGCGGGAGTGTCGGTTCGCTTCACGGGGCCCGGGGCGGGGTGCTCCTCCGCCGACTCGGACCGGTTGCGGGCAGGGGCGGGGCCGGGTTGGTTCTTGGCGGGCTCACCGCCGGGCTGGTTCTTGGCGGATTCGGGACCCGGTTGGTTCTTCGCGGGCTCACCGCCGGGCTGGTTCTTGGCGGGCTCGGGGCCGGGCTGGTTCTTGGCGGGCTCGGGGCCGGGCCGGCCCTTCGCGGGCTCACCGCCGGGCTCGTTCTTGGCGGGTTCGTCGCCCGGCGTGTCCGTGTCCGCCTTGGTCGCCGCGCCCGGTCCCGGCTTCGCCTTCTTCTGGCGCTGGTGCCGTTGCTGCGGCTCCTTCTCGTGCTCCCCGGGCTCCCGCTTCTTCTTCTGTTGCCGTCCCTGCCCCTTGCTCCGCTGTCCCCGTCCCTCGCGGCGCTCCTCGTCCCGCGGCCCGCCCGGCACCCGGGCCAGTTCCGGTGATGCCGTGTCGAGCGGTACCGACCAGGACCGTACGAGGCCCAGTTGGACGGCCTGGCGCGGCAGGACCGCGTCCAGGAGCCAGTCGGCGGCGACGCGGACGCGGTTGCCGGGCATCGCCGCGAGGTGGTAGCCGCGGGTGACCAGGCCGGCCGCCGGGCCGGAGAGGGCCACGCCGAGCGGGTTGGCGGCGGCCTTCACCCCGCCGAGGTCCACGACGAACCCCATGTCGCTGTGGCGGTAGGGGCGCCGCTCCCCCACGCCGAGGGAGGCGGCGACGTTGCGGGCGCAGACCTTGCCGTGCCGCCAGGCGTGCTGCGCGGTCATCGGCGTGTACTGGCCCGGCCGGCTCAGGTCGGGCACCGCGGCCGCGTCGCCGCACGCGAACACCTCCGGCCGTCCCGGCACCTGGAGGTAGGGGTCGACGAGCAGCCGACCGCGTTCCATGGGCAGCCCGAGGGACTCCGCGAGCGGATCGGGCCGTACGCCCACACACCACACGACCGTGCGCGTCGGGACGAACTCGCCGTCGGTGAGCAGCACGCCGTCGTGCGTGGCCTCCTTCACCGAGGTCCCCATCCGCACGTCGACGCCCCGCTCCCGCAGCACGTCGTCCGCGGTGCGCGAGAGCCTCTCGTCCAGCTCCGGCAGCACGCGCGGCGCGACGTCCAGCAGCAGCCAGCGCGGCCGCATGCCCTGCCGCAGCGGGTGCCCGCGGACCTGCGCGTCGGTGAACAGCTTCCCGTGCGCGGCGACCTCGGTCCCGGTGTAGCCCGCGCCGACCACGACGAACGTGCACCGCGCGGCGCAGCTCTCGGGATCGTCGGAGGCGGCCGCGAGTTCCACCTGCCGGGTCACGTGGTCGCGCAGGTACAGCGCCTCGGGCAGCCCGCGGAAGCCGTGCGCGTGCTCGGCGACCCCGGGGATCGGCAGCAGCTTGTTGACGCTGCCGGCGGCGATCACGAGCCGGTCGTACTCCAGCGTGCCCTCGTCCCCCTCGGGGTCGGTGTAGTGCACGGTGCGTCCGTCGAGGTCGATGCCGTCGGCCTCGCCGAGCACCAGCCGCACCTCGGGCAGGGTGCCTGAGAGGGAGACGGTGACCCTGCGCGGTTCGAGGATGCCGGCGGCCACCTGCGGCAGCAGGGGCAGGTACAGGAAGTAGTCCGTCGGGTTCAGCAGGGTGATGTCTGCCTTGCCCCGGGACATCCGCGCCAGGGTGCGGGCCGTGCGGTACCCGGCGAAGCCGGCACCGACGATCAGGATGCGGGGTCGACTCACGGTTCGCCTCCGGCGGTGGGCGCGTACGAGGGCGTACGGCGTTGGCGCGTACGAGGTTTTCCGCGTCCCCCTGGCCAGGGCACCCAAACGTCCGCCGGTTTCCGGCCCGGCCGCCGGGTACTCGGACGGCGTCCCACTGACCCGCCCCGTCGCGGAGGTACCCCCCATGCCCGAATACGGCTACTTCCTGTCCTGCGAGGAGTTCGGCCCCGCGGATCTCATCGAGCAGGCGAGGATGGCCGAGCAGGCCGGATTCCAGTCGCTGTGGATCTCCGACCACTACCACCCGTGGAACGACGCGCAGGGACAGAGCCCCTTCGTGTGGTCGGTGATCGGCGCGATCTCGGAGGCGGTGTCGCTGCCGATCGAGACGGCGGTCACCTGCCCGACGGTCCGGATCCACCCGGCGGTGGTGGCGCAGGCCGCCGCGACCAGCGCGGTGATGACGAACGGTCGTTTCCGCCTCGGCGTCGGATCGGGCGAGGCGCTGAACGAGCACATCCTCGGGCATGTGTGGCCGCCCGCGAGCGTCCGGCTGGAGATGCTGGAGGAGTCGGTCCAGATCATGCGCCGACTGTTCACCGGCGAGGAGGTCAGCCACTACGGCACCCACTACAAGGTGGAGAACGCCCGCCTGTACACGGTCCCCGACGAGCCCGTCCCGATCGACATCTCCGGCTTCGGCCCGGCGGCGACCTCGCTCGCGGCCCGGATCGGCGACGGCTACATCACGATGATGCCCGAGGAGTCGATGGTGGAGCAGTTCCGCAAGGGCGGCGGGGGCACCAAGCCGGTGCTCGGCGGGACGAAGGTCTGCTACGGCACCGACCGCGACGAGGCCCTGCGGACCGTCCAACGGCTGTGGTTCAACCAGTTCCTGCCCGGCGAGATGGGCCAGATCCTGCCCTCACCGAAGCACTTCGAGCAGCTTGAGCCGCTGGTCACCGAGGAGATGGTGAGCGAGAAGGCGGTGTGCGGGGACGACGTCGACGAGCACGTCGCCGCGCTCAACGCCTTCGCCGAGGCCGGCTTCGACCGGGTCTACGTCAACCAGATCGGACCCGACCAGCGCGGCTTCTTCGACTTCTACCGCACGAAGGTGCTGCCGCAGCTCCAGCGCAACGGGCGCTGAGGACGCCGGATCGGTCCCGCACTCGCCGAGCAGGGCGTGGGCTGGTTCGAGGAGCCGGTGTCCTCCGACGACCTGACGGGACTGCGCCTGGTCCGGGACGCACTGGTCTGCGACGTCACGGCCGGGGAGTACGGCTACGACCTGCCCTACTTCGCCCGCGTGATCGCGGCCGGCGCGGTGGACTGCCTCCAGGTCGACGCGACCCTCCCCACTGCCTTAAGGGCGTGGGGGGACCCCCACCGGCGGCCTGACGGAGTACCTGCGCGCGGCCGCCCTCGCCCAGGCCCACGGCCTGGAGATCTCCGCCCACTGCGCCCCGCACGTGCACGCCGCCGCCTCCGCCGCCCTCCGCGACGTCCTCCACCTGGAGTGGTTCCACGACCACGTCCGCATCGAGTCCTTCTTCTTCGACGGCGCCCTGGACCCCACGGGCGGCACGGTACGTCCCCTGGAGGGCCCGGGCCTCGGCCTGACACTGAGGACGGAGGACGTGGAAGAGTGCAGGGCGGCGTAGCGGCGGCGTCCGCTTCTCATGTCCGCCGCGACGGTGACCAGCCACGACGGCGCAGCCCCGCGGTCACCACGGCCCCCAGCCCGCCCACCAGCAGGCCCGCCCCCACGCGCCCCCGGTTCCGCGAGGCCCACTCCTGCGGGCTCCCGGACACGGCCTCCCCGTCGAAGCGCCCGTGCGCCCCGAAGTCATGTCCGTGCGGCCCGTCGGCCGGGCTCCACAGGTTCCCGGGCCCCTGATGGCTCCCCTCCTCCTGCTGCTGCTCCTGCTGCGCGTCGAACCCGGTCCGCGCGAGGTACCGGTCCAGGACCCCGGGCGCCACCGCGTTGGCGATGAGCGTGGCCACCGTGGAACCCCCGACCCAGTACTCCCGCCGCCGCCCGTGCGAGGCAGCGTGCACGACCGCCCGCGCCGCGACCTCCGGCTGATAGACCGGAGCGACCGGCCGCGCCCGCCCCGGCATCCGGTTCAACACCCACTCGAACTGCGGTGTGTTGACGGCCGGCAGCTGCACCATCGTCGTACGGACCCCGCTCCTCGCGTGCAGCAACTCGCACCGCAGCGACTCGTTGAAGCCCTGGATCGCGTGCTTGGCCCCGCAGTACGCCGACTGCAGCGGCACCCCGCGATACGCCAGCGCGGAGCCGACCTGCACGATCGTGCCCCTGTCGCGCGGCAGCATGTGCCGCAGCGCGGCCCGCGTGCCGAAGACGTAACCCAGGTACGTCACTTCGGTCACCCGCCGGAACTCGTCCGGGTTGATCTCGGTGAACGGCGCGAAGACCCCGGCGAAAGCGTTGTTGACCCACACGTCGATGCGGCCGAACGCGTCGGCCACCTTCTGGGCCGCGTCGTCGACCGCCTTCGCGTCGGCCATGTCGACGGTGACGACGAGCGCCTCACCGCCGGCCCGCTGCACCTCGTCGGCCGTCGCGGCCAGACCCTCGCGTCCCCGGGCCAGGAGGGCGACCCGGTCGCCCCGCGCGGCGAAGGCCAGAGCAGTCGCCCGGCCGACGCCGCCGCTGGCGCCGGTCACCACGACCGCCCTGCGCCCCTTCGTCAGCGGTCCCGTCCAGGAGGTACGCACGAGGCATCACGCCCGGTGACGCGGCGACTCGGGGTCGATGTCGTCCTGGCGGGGCGCCGCCGGCCCGGTCGTGCCGAGAGTGCCGGGCGGCACCGGCGGGTACGGCATGCCGAGTCCGCTCGGGGGCGAGGCCGGGGCGGTGCCACCGATCGTGCGTCCGTGGCCGGCGTCGAGCTCGGCCTCGTGCTCGGGCGTCGGCCGCGACGCGTGCGGGTGGGCGGCGCCGCGCAGCACGTAGGCCGCCACGCCCAGGAGCGCCGCGGTGACCAGTGCGGCGGCCCAGTCCGGCAGCCCGATGGCCAGGGCGAGTCCCACGGCGAGCGCGAGGGCCGCGCCCGCGTACAGGGCGACCGCTCCGGAGGCCGCGTACAGCATGGCCTTACGGCGCTGCCTGCGGGTCTGCTCGCGCAGTTCCTCGCGGATGGTCTCGCGCGCCACCTGCGCCAGTTCGTCGACCAGGTGCTTGTCCAGATGCTCCAGGTGATCCATGCGGTCCATGGTCGGCGGGTACCCCCGGTGACGGACGCGTAACGCCCTTCGGGGGGAACCGCGAAGCACCGGAAACGCCGGAGGAGATCTCCTCCCCGGCGGACCAACTAGGCTTTTCCCATGGACATTCTGGGAGCCACGCTGCGCATCTGCGTCGACGACCTCGAGTCCGCGATCCCCTTCTACGAACGGCTCGTGGGCAGCCAGGCCCTCCGCTTCGAGCGCGGCGGCGTCCAGGTCGCCGCGCTCGGCTTCTTCCTGCTGATGAGCGGACCCGAGGCCGAGCTGGAGGTGCTGCGCAAGGTCGCCGCGACGATCGCCGTCACGGACGTCGACGAGGCACACAAGACCCTCACCGAACTGGGCGCCGACGTCATCGCCGGCCCGGTCCCCACCCCGGTGGGCCGCAACCTGATCGCCCGCCACCCGGACGGCACGATCTACGAGTACGTCGACAGACGCCGCGCCTAGCGCGTGTCGCGGATCACCTCCGCACCCTCGAGGCCATCGCCTGGAACCACGGCACCAACTCACCCTGGCCTCAGTCCACGGTCGTCGTCCCCGAGAGTGTCAGGCCCGGTCCCTGGCCGTCGCGGGGTTCGGCGGTGAGCTTCCAGGTGTACGCGCCGCGCGGCGCCCTCGCACCCGAGGTCGTAGTGGCGTCCCAGGACGGACGGACCGCCGCCGCCGTGGAGGTGCCGGTCAGGGTGCGCACCACGGTGCCGGAGGCGTTGGACAGGGTCAGGGTCCAGGTGGACGGCTTGTTCAGCTGCCACACCGGCCGCCAGGGCTCAGCGACGGTCGGGCCGGGCTGGGGGTCGGTCTGTGCCTCCATCTGGGCCAGCGGCGAGGTGGGAACCCCGGCGGTGACGAGCGCGATCTGGCCTCGTTCCTTGCGGTAGGCGATGTTGCCGCCGAACCGGTCGACCGTCCAGCGGCCGGTGTTGCCTCCGCCGTCCTGGTCCGCGGCGGGCAGGACGGCCACGGTCCGGGTGGTCGCCGTGCCGGTGTGGAAGTCGGTGAGCAGCAGTTCGTGGGTGGTGCGGTTCTCGCGGATCAGAAAGCCGTCGGCGAGACGGGCCTGTCCCGCGGGCACGGTGATCGCGCGGCCGGCGGCGCGGTCGTACACCCCGGCCGGCCCACTGGCGCCGCATGACCAGTACAGCCAGGCGTTGACGGCCTGGATCTCGTTGGGGGTGCAGGGGGCACCGGTCTCGACGGTGGCCACGGTGCGCTTGGCCTTCAGGTCGTAGGCGACCACGCTGCCCTGGGTGGCGCCCGGCGTCCACAGGCGCTGGCCCCAGATGGCCGCCGCGGTACGGGAGCGACTGAGGACGATCTCGCCGTTGGCACCGCGCGCGAAGTCGGCAACCTTCTGGGTGTTGCCGTTGTAGAGCACATAGCGGCCGCTTCCGGCGCCGACGCGGCCCGCGGAGTCGTCCATGGCCGCGTAGGCGTAGGAGTTCGGGCTGAGGCCGGCGACGTTCACCGACTCCTGGTCACTGTCGGGGCTGGTGGAGAGGTAGGCGAAGCGGCCGTCGCCCAACGCCTCGTACTGCGGGCAGGCGGCGTCGCCCGCCAGGCACGGGGAGACGTTCACGTCCGTCGAGCGGCGGACCTGCGGCCCGGTGGGCTTCCCGGCGGCGTCCAGCGGCATGGCGTACACACCGGCGATGCTGAGGGTCGGGTTGCCGTGCATCAGCAGTTCGCCGCCGGACAGCATCAGACCGTCGACCGGCGCGTATCCGGCGGGCACGGTCAGCACGGGCGAGGCCGAGGCATCGCCGTCCGCGGTGGCGGTGACCCGGTGCACATGCCAGTCGGTGCTGGACGGCCCGGCCGTGGCGAGCGCGCCGCCGTCGAGGGTGGGAGCGATGGACCCGTAGGAGTTGTCGAGGAGCGTGCGGGTGGTGCCGGTGGTGAGCGAGACGGCCTGCAGCTTCGGTGTGTCCCCAGCGGGCAGGAAGTCCGCGAGGCCGGTGAGGACCTGCTCGCCGACGACGGCGAGGGGACGGCCGAAGTAGCTGCCGACGATCTTGGTGGCCGTGGTGCCGGGCGCCGCGTCCGCCTTCAGGAACTTGTTGCCGACGACGAACCAGCGGTCGTTGAACTGGACGTTGTCCGAGCCGGGGACGGATGCGCCGAAGGTGCCGTCCGCGAGGTCGACGAGGCCGGTCGAGACCGTCGTGTCCACCTTGTAGACCACGGCGAGGCGACGGACCGAGCCGCCGGTGACGACGGTGCCGGTGAGTTCGGCGCCCGCCGGGAGGCCGGTGACGGGCAGGTCCGCGGTCGTGCCGTCCGGTGCCGCGCGCAGCACGTGCAGGGCGGTTGGGTCGGCGTTCTCCACGGTGAGGACGCTCCAGCCGACGGCTGCCTTGTAGGTCTGTCCGGCCGGAATCGTGACCGTGGCGGTCGTACCGACGGAGCGGTGCCTCTGGCTGACGGTGGCGCCGCCCGCGCTCCGGGAGTTGGTCACGTCGACGCCGGTGGCCAGGTCCTCCGGGCCCGCCTGGTCCGGGGGTGTGACACCCGGGTGGTCGAGCCAACTCGTGGCGCCCGAGCCGCTGTTCGGGTACCAGTACTGAAATCCGGAGGCCCCCGCCCACACGTATTGGATCTCGGTCGGTCTGGTCTTGCTGAGCTGGGTGACGGCGACCGGGGTGTCGGCGGCCGGTGCGGCGGCCGCCGGGGTCGCCAGGACGGTGCCCGACAGGGCCAGAGCGCCGCTGAGGACTGCCGTGGCGATTCTTCGTGAACGGTGCATGTTTTCTCCCCCTGCAACATGGCGAACAACTGAAGCAGGCGTCCGCCTGGACATCCAATGCCGCGCCGGAAAGCGGGAGTTGAGCGGAGAGGTGAACTCCGGGTGACGTGTCGGCACACGACAGGGGGCGGCGTCCGGTGCGAACGCCGCCCCTGCGTCGAACAGGATGTCCGCCTGGGCGACGCCTACCAGGACCTGCCCAGGTCGCTCTACGTGAACGCGTCGACCACGACGTCCGCCAGCAGCGCGCCCGCCGTGCCCTCGGGGTCGAGGTCGGGGTCGTAGATGGTGACGTTGAGGCCGGCGCAGTGCGGGGAGGCGAGCAACGGGCGCAGCAGGGCGACGAGTTCGTCGGGCAGGAGCCCGTCGGGGTCGGGGCTGTCGACGGCGGGCATGACCGTCGGATCGAGGACGTCGGCGTCGAGGTGGACCCAGAACCCGTCGAGCTGCGGGACCTCGAAGGCCTGCGCGGTGGCCCGGGCGAGGGCGCCCGCGCCCCACTCGCGCAGGTCCCCGACGGTGACGACCGGCATCTTCAGGGAGGCCAGCTCGGCGATGTCGTCGTCGAAGGCGTCGCGGATGCCGAAGAACCGTACGTCCTCGTCACGCAGGTAGGGCTTGAGTCCCTCCAGGTTCGTCAGGTCCTCCTGCCCCCGTCCCGTCGCCAGCGCGACCTCCTCGCCGCCCGCCGCACCGATCCGGTCGGAGTTCCCCGGATGCCGGAAGTCGTGCGAGGCGTCCACCGCCACCAGCCCGTACCGTCCGATGCGGCGCAGCGCGAGCGAGGCGCCCAGCTGGATGGAGCAGTCGCCGCCGAGCACGACGGGGAAGTCCCCGGCCCGGACGTGCGTCTCGATCCGGTCGGCGAGCCTGCGGGTGTACGCGGCGAGGGCGGCCGCGTTGAAGACGCCGTCGCCCTCCTGCCAGTCCCCCCGGTCGTAGCGCGGCGGCACCACCACGCCGCCCTCCCTCGCACCCAACCGCTGCACGATCCGCTGCTCCCGCAGGGCACCGGCGAGCTTGTAGCAACCGGGCACGGTGCCGGGGGCGGGCGGACGCAGGCCCAGGTTCGAGGGGGCGTCGAGCACGACGAAATTCCGCATGCGGTTCATCCTCGTCGACGTAGAGTCGGGCCTTCAACGGGACATCCAGCGGGTACGGAGGACAGACGCGTGAGCGAGCGGCACACCTACCGGGTGATCGTCCGGGGGACCTGGGACGGCCTCACCGAACAGGCCCGGGCCCGGCTGCTCGCCGAGGCCGGTGACCACGGGCTGACCAGCATGCGGTTCACCGAAGAGGGCTCCCTGACGTACGAGCCGGCGCCGCTGAAGCACTTCTCGATGCGGTACGTCGTCGTGTCGGACGCGGCGGACGGCGAGGAGATGGCCGCCGCGATCGCGGAGGACCGGGCCGAGACCACCCTGAGGGACCTCGGGTACGGCTTCGGCGAGCTGAAGACCGCCGTCACCGACCTCGACACCATGAAGATCAACCGGAAGTCCGCATCTCGGCGGTGATCGCCCACCGCTCGTGGTCCCGCCAGGCACCGTCGATCCAGAGCATCTTCGGCGAGAACCCCTCGAGCCGGAATCCGCAGCTGCGGGCGAGGCCGATCGACGCCACGTTGCCGGGCTGCGCGTTGATCTCCAGCCGGTGCAGCCGCATCGGCCCGAACGCGTACCCCACCACGAGGTCGAGCCCTTCGCGCATCAGCCCCCGTCCGGCGGCGTGCGCGAAGACGCCGTAGCCGAGCGCCCCGCTGAGGAAGGCGCCCTCGACGATGTTGTTGATGTTGACGAACCCGGCGATGGCCCCGCCGCCGTCGTCCGCGTCCTTCTCGCACACGAGGAACCCCGCCTTCGTCGGGTCCTCGATCAGCCGTCCCGCGTAGGCGGCGTACGCGGAGTCGGTGTCCGGCGGGAAGAGCCACGGCCGGTGCAGGTGCTTGGTCTCGTGCACACGGGCGACGAACTCGGCGCCGTCCTCGTAGGTGAAGTGGCGTATGCCCACGCGGGGGCTCTCGGCGAGGTAGCGGGAGGCGATGTGCGGCATCCGGCCACCTTACGGCGAACCGGCCCCGCTCCTCCGGCTCATTCGGCAGCTCAGCGCAGCGCCGGTTCGTCGAGCGTCACCGTGCCGGCCTCCGCGTCCAGCTCGGCCGCGACGCCGAACGGGATCGTCAGTGCCCCTTCACAGTGCCCGAAGCCGAACTCCTCGACCACCGGTACCCCCAGTCCGCCGAGTCGGTCGGCCAGCATGGGCCGCACCCGGTCGTAGGGATCGCACCGCTCCCACGAGCCGAGCAGCACGCCCCGCACCCCGTCGAGCCAGTCGGCACGCAGGAGTTGGGTGAGGCAGCGGTCCAGGCGGTACGTCGGCTCGCCCACGTCCTCCAGGCAGAGCAGCCCGCCGCGGGCCGAGGCACGGGCCTGCGTGGTGCCCACCTCGGCCGCGAGCAGGGACAGGCACCCGCCGAGGAGCACACCCCGCGCCCGCCCGGGTGCCAGAGCGCTGCCACCGGAGGTGATGACCCGGACCGTCTCCGGGGCGAAGAGCGTGGCCCGCAGGTGTTCCTGCGCCCGAACGTTCTTGATGAAGTCGACGCCCGCCGCCGCGGGCCCGTGCAGCGTGACCAGGCCGAGCCGTACGGCGAACGCCTCGTGCAGCGCCGTGACGTCGCTGAAGCCGACCAGCACCTTCGGCCCGGCGGCCCGCATCGCGTCCCAGTCGAGCAGGTCGACGATCCGCTGCGCTCCGTATCCGCCCCGCGCGCACAGCACCGCGTCGACGGACGGGTCGCACCAGGCGCCCTGGAGGTCGGCGGCCCGGTCGGCGTCCGTGCCCGCCAGGTACGTGAACTCCGCGTGCCGGTCGAGGACATGGGGTGCCACCACCGGGTCGAGGTCCCAGCCGCGCAGCAGGTCGAGCCCGGCCTGCAGCCGCTCCTCGGGCACGGGGCCGCTGGGCGCGACGACGGCGACGCGGGCGCCGGGGGCGAGTCGGGACGGGCGCACGAGTTCCTTCACCTGGGTTCCTTCATGTGGTCAGCTTCAACGTCGGGACGCCTGGCGGCCGGAGCCCGAACACCTGGGCGTACAGCGAGAGTTCGGCCTCCAGTGCGCGCACCATGGTCTCGGCGCGCCGGAAGCCGTGGCCCTCTCCCGCGAAGGCGAGGTAGGCGTGCGGCACGCCCCGCCCGGCCAGGCGGTCGAGGAACCGCTCGCACTGGGCGGGCGGGCAGATGACGTCGTCCAGGCCCTGGAGCAGCAGGAAGGGCGCGGTGACGCGGTCGGCGTGCTCGACGGGTGAGCGCTCGGCGTACCGTCCGGGCACCAGGTCGGGCGGTCCGACCAGGGTGTCGAGGTAGCGCGACTCGAAGTCGTGGGTGCCTCCCGCGGCCCAGCCGGCGAGGTCCAGGACGGGATAGATGATCGTGCCGCAGGCGTAGACGTCGGTCGTGACGAGGGAGGCCGCCGCGGTCCAGCCGCCCGCGCTGCCGCCGCGGATCGCGAGCCGACCCCTGTCGGCGGTGCCCTCGTCGGCGAGGGCGAGTGCGACGGCCGCGCAGTCCTCGACGTCGACGACGCCCCACTGCTCGCGCAGCTGGTCCCGGTAGGCGCGGCCGTGCCCGGTGGAGCCGCCGTAGTTGACCTCCGCGACACCGATCCCGCGCGAGGTGAAGTAGGCGATCTCCAGGTCGAGCACGAGCGGGGCGCGGCCGGTGGGCCCGCCGTGAGCCCACACGACGTACGGCGGCAGCTCGTGGCTGGGCGCCGCGCAGCCGGGGTGGTGGGGCGGGTAGACATGGGCGTGGATCTCGCGTCCGGCGGGTCCGGTGAAGGTGCGGATCTGCGGCTCTGGGTAGTGCACCGGGTCGACGGCGTCGTCGTGGGCGGCACCGATGACACGGGCGTGGCCGGTGCGGGCGTCCAGCTCCACCACCTCGTACCCGCTGCGCGGACCGGCTCCGACGGCGACGACCCTCCCCCACCCTCCGGGCGGGGGGACCCCCGTCTCGCTTCGCTCGCCGTGCGCCGCGAGGGTCGGCGCGAACTCGGTCCAGGGGCCCGCCGCGTCGACGACCTCGCCGGTGTCCGGGTCGAGGATGCCGAGAGCGGTGGCGCCGCGGCCGTGCACGACGGCGATCAGTCCGCCTTCCAGGGGCGCGAACCAGCGGTGCCCGAGCTTCCACAGCGGCCCGCCGAACTCCTCCTCGCGGGGGCACACCGGCTCGTGGTCGCGGTACAGGTTCCACCAGCCCGTACGGTCGGATGCGTGCAGGAGGCGGCCGTCTGTCGACCAGTCGACCTGCGCGATGGACTCCTCCGGCCCGCCGGCCACCGTGCGCGGCTCGCGCAGCAAGCCCTCCGCGTCGACCTCGGCGACGACCAGCTCCGTGCCGTCCCACGGCATACGGGGATGGTCCCAGGCGAGCCAGGCGGCGCGCCGCCCGTCCGGCGAGAGGCGCACTCCGGTGACGAACCGGTGCCGGTCGTCGGTGAGTTCGCGTACGGCGTCCCGCTCCCCTGCCGCCGAGCCGTCCAGCGGCACCGCGGCGATCACCCGGCGCACGTCGGTGGGGCCGTCTCCGGTGAACTCCTCCAGCACACACCACACTTCACCGAGGCCGGGGCGCAGCAGCGGCTCCGCCCAGCGTAGTCCGCCGCCCACCGACGAGACGGGGGTGAGGGGTTGGGGCTCACCGCCGGGTTCGTACCGGTACAGCCGCTGGTCGGCGAAGTTCACGAAGACCACGAGCGGCCCGCCGCCGTCCCGTACGACTCCGGCCCAGGGGTGTCCGCCGTACTCGATGACGCGGCTGCGCACGTTCCACGGGGCGGGCAGCACCGACTCCTCGCCGCCGTCGGCACGTCGTCGTACGAGGGCGCGGCGGCCGCCCTCCGAAGGCCGCGGCTCGGTCCACCAGGCCTCGTCGCCGACGAAGCCGACGTACTCGGGATGCCCGTCGTGCGCGGCGGCGAGGCCAGCGTCGACGGGCGAGGGCCACGATCCGTACGCCAGGGTCCGCACGTTCTCCCCCTCCCCCCTCAGGCCGTCCGCAGGAAGCGGTCGAGGACGTCGACACCGAAGTGGAGCGCCTCGACGGGGACGCGCTCGTCGACGCCGTGGAAGAGGGCCTGGTAGTCGTATCCCTTCGGGAGCTTCAGCGGCGCGAACCCGTAGCCGGTGATGCCGAGTTGGGAGAACTGCTTGGCGTCGGTGCCGCCGGACATGCAGTACGGCACGACGTGTCCCTCGGGCGCGAACTCCTGCACGGCGGCGCGCATTCTGGCGTAGAGAGGGGCATCGAGGGGGGCCTGGAGGGCGACCGAGTGATGGCGGAACTCCCAGTCGACGTCCGGGCCGGTGAGTTCGTCGAGGGTCGCGCGGAACTCGTCCTCGGCGCCCCAGAGATACCGTCCGTCTACGTACGCGACGGCCTCCTCCGGGATCACGTTGACCTTGTAACCGGCTTCCAGCATGGTGGGGTTGGCGCTGTTGCGGACCGTCGCCTCGACGAGGGAGGCCGCCGGGCCGAGCTTGCGCAGCAGGGCGTCCACATCGTCGAGGGAGGTCTCGATGCCGTAGAGCGCGGCGAGTTCGGTGAGTGCGGCGCGAACGGTGGGGGTGAGCCGCAGCGGCCACTCGTACGCGCCGATCCGGGTGACGGCGGCGGCGAGGCGGGTGACGGCGTTCTCCCGGTTGACCTTCGAGCCGTGTCCGGCGCGCCCGCGCGCGGTGAGCTTCAGCCAGCCGGTACCGCGCTCCCCCGCCGCGATCGGGTAGATCTCACGGCCGGCGCCGTCGTGAAAGGTGAACGCGCCGGACTCGCCGATCGCCTCCGTGCAGCCCTCGAACAGTCCCGCGTGCCGGTCGGCGAGGAACTGTGCGCCGTCCTCGGCGCTGGCCTCCTCGTCGGCGGTGAAGGCGAGGACGAGGTCACGCCGGGGCCGCACACCCTGCCGCGCCCAGGCGCGCACCACGGCCAGGATCATCGCGTCCATGTTCTTCATGTCGACCGCGCCCCGGCCCCACACCACCCCGTCGCGGACCTCCCCGGAGAACGGGTCCACGCTCCAGTCCCGGGCCTGAGCCGGCACCACGTCGAGATGGCCGTGGACCAGCAGCGCGTCCGCCGAGGGGTCGGTGCCCTCGATCCGGGCGACGACGTTGGTCCGCCCCGGGCTGCGCTCGAGCAGCGCGGGCTCGACACCGGCCTCCGCCAGCCGCTCGGCCGCGTACTCGGCGGCGGGCCGCTCCCGGCAGTCCCCACCACCCCGGTTGCTGGTGTCGATGCGAATGAGCTCCGAGGTGAACCGGACGACCTCGTCCCTCGCCTGTGCGTCAGCCATACTCCTCCTCCACCGCCGCCGCCACGATCGTGGTGACCGCCTTGAACGTGCGGATCCCCTCGTACATGGTGCCGCTGGTGTACGCCACCTTCCGCTCCCCGACACGGCCCACGCCCGGCACGACGGTCGACGCCATCGCCAGGTGCTCCGCGTCGAACTCCACGACGACGGTGAACGGCCCGCCGTCCACCGGTTCATGACGTGCCGCCAGCTGGGCCGCCTGCTTCGCCGCCGCCCGGATGTCGGCGGTGGTCCGGGCCGGCGTCCGGCACACGGCCGCGTACCGCGACACATGGTCCTTGACCGCCACCTTCAACGCCTGAGGCGCGTACCCGAGCGCGTCCTCGCAGGCCACGTCGTCCCCGGTCACCAGCACCACCGGCACCCCGTACTCGGCGACGACCCGCGCGTTCAGCAGCCCCTCGCTCGCCCGTACGTCGTTCAGCCACACCCCGGTGACGGAGTTGGCGAGGTAGGTGTGCGCGAGCACGCCCTCCATACCGGCGCCCGCGTGATAGCCGACGAACGCGACCCCGTCCACGTCCCCGTACTGCACGCCCTCCACCATCGACAGCGCCTTGTGCCGCCCGGTGAGCATCTGCGCCCGCTCGTCGAGCTCCTCGAGCAGCAGGTTGCGCATCGTCCAGTGCGCCTCGTTGATGAGCACCTCGTCCGCGCCGCCGTCGAAGAACCCCAGCACGGCGGCGTTCACGTCCGAGGTGAACATCGACCGGCACCGCTCCCACTGCGGCGTCCCCGGAAGCACGTCGGCCGGCCAGGTGACGCCGGTGGCGCCCTCCATGTCGGCGCTGATGAGGATCTTCATGCTGCGCCAGGCTACGCGCCGCCCGAAGTGCCTGCACCCCGGACCCGACCATTCGCAAAGCTGTACAATTCGCACTTTTCGCTCGTGCGAATGGGTTCTACGCTCAAGTACATAAGGCGGGCGGATGGCCGGCCTGTCGACCACCGTCGCCTGTTACCGAGCGGAGGCGGAAATGAAAGCGTCGATACGGCGGTCCGCGATCTTCGCGAGCGCGGCTGCTCTGGTCATGGCCGTCTGCGGCACGACGGGCACAGCGCGGGCCGACCCCGGTGATGGGGAACTCCAGTTCGGGTACGTCCTGCCCGAGACGGGACAGCTGGCCTACCTCGGTCCACCGCAGATCGAGTCGTTGAAGTTCGCGATACAGACGATCAATGACGCCGGTGGCGTACTGGGCGAGCCCGTGCCGACCGTGGTCTCCAGTGACGAGGCGGGCCAGGAGGCCGTCGCGGCGCAGTCTGCCGACCGGGTCCTCGCGGCGGGCGTGGACGCGGTCATCGGCGCCGCGGCCTCCGGCATGTCACTGGCGTTCATCGACCGGGTGACCGGAGCGGGCGTCGTGCAGTGTTCGGGGGCGAACACCGCACCCACCTTCACCGACTACGAGGACGACGGGTTCTACTTCCGTACCGCGCCGAGCGACGCGTTGCAGGGGCCTGTCCTGGCGGACGTCGTGCGCGACGACGGCCACGACCGGGTGGCCCTGGTCGCACGGGCGGACGACTACGGACGCGGCCTGCTGGAGAGCACACGGAAGTCGCTCGAGGAGCGCGGTGCGACGGTGGCGCTCGCCGAGACGTACGACCCGGAGGCGAGCAACTTCGACCAGGTCGTTCAGCGGGTGGAGAACTCCGGGCCGGACGCCGCCGTGGTGATCGCGTTCGAGGAAGGCACCCAGATCCTGCAGGGCATGATCGAGTCCGGGCTGGGGCCCGACCGGATCGGTGTCTACGGCGCTGACGGACTGCGCAGCGAGGAGCTGCCCTCGCTGGTCTCCCCGGGCCGGCCGGAGAGGCTCGCCGGGATGAAGGGGACCGCGCCGGCGTCGGCGACGAACGAGCAGTACGTGAAGGATCTGCAGGAGTTCGCGCCCAAGCTGAAGGAGCTGCAGTTCGCGCCGCAGGTGTTCGACTGCGTGACGACGATCGCGCTCGCCGCCGAGAAGGCGGGGTCCGACGACCCGGGCGAGTACGTGAAGGAGATGAACGGGATCACCAGGGACGGCGACAAGTGCACCACGTTCGCCGCCTGCAAGGAGCTGCTCGCCGACGGCAAGAACATCGACTACGACGGTGTGAGCGGCCCACTCGACTTCACCGACAAGGGCGAACCCGGCCAGGCGACGATCGAAGTGTACGGCTACAACAACAAGGGACAGTTGCAGACCCTGCGTACCGAGATCAGCACGGCTCAAAAGTGACAGGGAGGACTGCCAGGTTCAACGGACGCGGGCGAGCGTGCCGAGGTAGAGCTCGATCACCTTCTCGTCGTGCAGCAGGGCCGCACCCGTGCCGCTGTACGCGTTGCGGCCCTGGTCGAGGACGTAGCCACGGTCACAGAACTGCAGACACCTGCGGGCGTTCTGCTCGACCATGAGCACGGCGACGCCCGCGCTGTTGATCATTCGGCACCGGTCGAAGACGTGGTCCTGATGCAGCGGCGACAGCCCGGCCGACGGCTCGTCGAGCAGCAGCAGCTGCGGCTCGGTCATCAGTGCGCGGGCCATCGCGAGCATCTGACGTTCGCCGCCGGACATCGCGCCGGCCTTCTGCTTCCGGCGGTCGGCCAGCACGGGGAAGAGTTCCTGGACCGCCGCGGCCCGCCGCGCGTAGTCCCTGGGCCGCAGATAGACGCCCATCCGCAGGTTCTCCTCGACGGTCAGCGGGGGAAACACGTTCTGCAGCTGCGGTACGTAGCCCACGCCCCGCCGGACCAGTTCGTGCGCGGGCCGGTCGGTGACGTCCTCTCCGCGCAGCCGCACGGTCCCACCGCGCACCCGCAGCAGCCCGAAGACGGCCTTGACCAGCGTCGACTTGCCGGCGCCGTTGGGGCCGATCACGCCGACCACCTCGCCCGGCCGCACCTCGATGGTGCATCCGCGCAACACGTCGACGCCGGGGACGTAGCCGGCGACGATGTAGTCGGCCGCCAGCACCGGTGGATGCTCTTCGGCGGACATCGCTACTCCTCCCTCTCTTCCCTCTCGGTCTCCTTCTCCATCTCCTCGGCCGTCTCCGGTTCGTCGTGCCGCTTGCCCAGGTAGGCGTCCACGACGGCGGTGTTGCGGCCGATCGTGTGCGGTGGGCCCTCGGCCACGAGGCGGCCGTCGGCCATGACGGCCACCCAGTCGCTGATGCCCATCACCACGTCCATGTCATGCTCGACGAAGCACACCGTCAGCCCTTCGTCGCGCAGCTGGATGATGTGTCCGAGCAGCGACTGGGTCAGCGCGGGGTTCACCCCGGCCATCGGCTCGTCGAGCAGGAGCATGACCGGCCGGGCCATCAGCGCGCGAGCCAGTTCAAGCAGTTTGCGCTGACCGCCGGAGAGCGTGCCGGCGTGGTCGTCACGCAGGGGCCCGAGCCGGAACCGGTCCAGCAGCTCGTCGGCCCGGCGCTCGAGCTCCCGCTCCTGCCCGTGCCACAGCGGTCGCAACAGCGCGGGCAGCACCCGCTCGCCGCGTTGCCCAGGCGCCGCGAGCAACATGTTCTCCAGCACGGTGAGCCGGGCGAGCGTCCTGGTGAGCTGGAACGTACGGACCAGTCCCCGCCGCGCCACCCGGTGTGCAGGGGAGCCGGTGAGCCGCTGTCCGTCGAACGACCACTCGCCACCGTCGGCCCGGTCGAACCCGCTCACCACGTTGAACAGCGTGGTCTTGCCGGCGCCGTTGGGACCGATGAGCGCCGTGATGGCCCCGCGCTGCACCTCCAGGTGTGCGACGCGCACGGCGACGAGGCCGCCGAACGTGCGGGTCATATGGTCCAGGACCAGCAGCGGATCGGGCTTGCGTACCCCCGGCTCGGGAACGATCGCGGAGAGCCGGCCGGTGTGGGGCACGGCGGAGTCAGCGGCCACTGAGCAGCATCTCCTTCCGGCTGCCGAGGATGCCCTGCGGCCTGAACGCGACCAGGAGCATCAGGGCGACCCCGACCAGTGCGAAACGCACCGCGCCGACCTCCGACGTACTGATGAGGTCCGGCGGGATGTATTTGGCATCGATGGCCTGGCGGAGCGCGCTGTCGAGGAAGCTGAGGACGAACCAGAACAGGATCGAGCCGACGACCGGCCCGAGGATCCGCCCGGCACCTCCGAGGACGAGCAGCGTGTACAGGAAGAACGTGACGCTCGGATCGTAGTTGTCCGGGTTCACGGACTGCACCTGGATCGCCTGCATCATGCCCGCGACCGCCCCGATGACGCCGCCCAGCACGAGGCTCTGCATCTTGTACGCGTACACGTTCTTGCCGAGGCTGCGCGCGGCGACCTCGTCCTCACGGATCGAACGGATGACACGGCCCCACGGGCTGTGGATCAGCAGGGCGAGCAGACATCCGACCACGAGCACCAGCGCCCATCCGACGATCATCACCCACAGGTCGCGGGAGCCGAATCGCACCAGCCACACGCCATAGGTGCCGCGCTCGACGGGGCTGAGCGCGTAGAAGTCGTTCGCGAACCTCTGGAGCCCGAACACCCCACCGGTGACCGGCTCGGCCCAGCTGGACCGGTAGAACAGCCGTAGCGTCTCCCCCGCCGCGATCGTGGTGATCGCGAGGTAGTCGGCGCGCAGCCGCAGGGTGGGCAGACCGAGCAGCAGGGCCAGCACGATCGCGCAGGCGATTCCGCCCAGGACGCCGAGCCACATCGGGCCGTCGTACGTCGACACCGTGACGGCGAGCCCGTAGCCGCCGACCAGCATGAATCCGACCTGACCGAAGTTGAGGAGCCCCGTGTAACCGAAGTGCAGGTTCAGCCCCATCGCGGCGAGTGCGTAGATGGCCGCGATGGGGCCGATCCCGGAGCGCAGGGCGTCGGAGACGATGGCCGAGAAGTCCATGGCTCACCCCTCACCCGACGCGTTCCGCCCGGCCGAGGATCCCCTGTGGCCGGACGAGCAGGACCACGATGAGGACGAGCAGCGCCCACGCGTACTGCAGGTCCACCGGGAACCACAGCGTGGACATCTGGGCGACGACGCCGATGACGAGGCTGCCGACCATCGCGCCGTAGGCGGAGCCGAGACCGCCCAGGATGATCCCCGCGAACATGAGCAGCAGGAGCTTGAAGCCCATGTCCCAGGTGACGATCTCGACCAGGCCGAAGAAGACCCCGCCGAGTGCGGCCAGTGCGCCGGAGAGCATCCACACGAACAGCACCACCCGCTGCACGTCGATGCCCGACGCCTCCGCGAGGTCACGGTTGGCGGAGACGGCTCGCACAGCCGTGCCGATCCGCGTCTTCTGCAGGAGCGCGGCGATGCCGAGCAGCACCAGGACGGCGAGCAGGGTGACCGTGAGGTCCCGGGGGGTGATGCCGACCGGCCCCAGGTCGATCGCGCTCTGGATGTCGTACTGCGCGTAGGAGGCGGGCCGGGTCCCGTACAGCACGAGCACGACGTGCCGCAGCAGCAGCGAGAGCCCGATGGTGACGATGAACATGTTGATCAGCCCGGTGCCCCGAGCCCGCAGCGGGCGCCAGACGCAGCGCTCGACGGCCCCGCCCAGCAGGGCGCCGAAGGCCACCGCGGCGATGGTGGCGGGGATCAGGTGCCAGCCCGGGCCGGCCGCGGAGACGTTGAGGAAGAACGCGAAGGCGGCGCCGATCGTGACGAACTCACCGTGGGCGAAGTTGATCAAATGGATGGTGCCGAAGATCAGCGAGAGTCCGACCGATGTGATCGCGATGATCACCCCGAACTGGATACCGTCGATCAGCGCCTGCAGAGTGCGCGCGCCGAACGTGGGGCCGCGCGGGACTCCCTCACCCTGCGCCCGCGCGGAGATCGCGGGAACCGCCACGAGGACCAGGGCGAGGGCCGCTACGAGCATCCGATGATGGCGCACGACGATTCCGGTATGTCACGAACATCCCTTGTGGCTCAGTGTAAGTGCAGGCCGGGGCGGTGACCCGGACATCGAGCCAGGGATGGCTGCCTCACGGAGAGCGAAGGATGCGCGATGAGTGACAGCGAGGACATCGCGAGTGCGTACAGCGACGACAGCGTGCTCTTCCGGGTGCTGCGCCACCTGGGCTGGGACAGCCTGGCCGACATCGGCTACTTCACGCTGCCCACCCTGCCGTTCGCGGCGGCGGCCGGGCCGGTCCCCTTTCAGCGCCGTCTGGCCCGCCGGTCGCTGGCGCTGCTGGACGCCCGGCCGGGGCAGCTCGTCCTGGACGCCGGTTGCGGTCGCGGTGACACCACGGCGCGGTTGGGCACCGCGGGATGCCGGGCGCTGGGGGTGGACATCCAGCCCGCGCAGATCGACCAGGCACGTCGCCGGTTCGGCGGCTGTCGCGGCGCGCGATTCGCCGTCGCCGATGCCGCCGATCTGCCGCGCCGAGCAGCGGAGATCCCGCTGACCGACGGTTCCTTCGACCGAGTGCACTGCCTGGAGGCCGCCTTCCACTTCGGCCACGCGGGCCGTCGGTCGTTCCTGGGCGAGAGCTTCCGGCTGCTCCGCCCCGGAGGCCGACTGGTCCTCGTGGACGTCACCTCCCCTACGGAGCAGGAGCCGATCGGGACCCTCGACCCGAGCGGCCTCGTACGCGGCACCTGGCGCTTCGACGGCCTTGAGCCGTACGAGCGTTATCCGCTCATGGCTTCCGCGGCCGGCTTCACCACGTATCGCGTCCTCGACTGGACCACCCCGGTGCTCCGCAGGGCAGCCCATCTCTGTGCCCTGTTCACCGGCACCGCGTCCACCCGGGTCGGCCAACAGGCCCTGTGCCTGCGGTGGCCCGGCCTGAGAACGCTCGACGCACGGGACTGGGACGAGGTCGTCACCGTCGTCCGAGCCCACCGGGCCGTCGCCCGCGTCGCCCGCTACACGGCGTACGTCTTCGACAAGCCCGCAGAGGGTCTCCTTGTCCCTCACCGAGACCACCAGCGGTGATCATCGGGAGCTACGATCACAGCGTGACCGGAGCCGCACGCACGGAGGACGCGACCGATGACCACGTACGCGCTGCCCGCCGAGCGCTTCGAAGCGGACCGGCACCATCTGCGGGCGGTGGCCTACCGGATGCTCGGCTCGCTCAGTGAGGCCGAGGACGCCGTGCAGGAGGCGTGGCTGCGGGCCGCCCGCGCCGATGTCGCCGGTGTGGAGAACCTCACCGGGTGGCTGACCACGGTGGTGGGCCGGGTGTGCCTGAACATGCTGCGCTCGCGTCGGGCTCGGCGTGAGGAGTCACTCGACCTGGGGGTGACCGACCCGGCCGTCGGTCCGGGGGGCGGAGGCGATCCGGAGGAGGAGGCGCTGCTCGCCGACTCGGTCGGTGTGGCGCTGCTGATCGTCCTCGACACCCTCGCCCCGGCCGAGCGGCTGGCGTTCGTCCTGCACGACATGTTCGCGGTGCCGTTCGACGACATCGCCCCGCTGATCGAGAAGACCCCGGCGGCCACGAGACAGTTGGCGAGCCGGGCCCGCCGCCGGGTCAAGGGCGCCGCACCCGCTCCGGCCGACGCGTCGGCCGCCGTCGATCTGGCCCGGCAGCGCGAGGTCGTCGGGGCGTTCCTGGCGGCCACGCGGGGCGGGGACTTCGAGGCGCTGGTGTCGCTGTTGCACCCCGACGTCGTCCTCACCGCCGACCGCTTCGTCGTCCCCACTCCCGAGCCGATCGTGGTCGGCGGTGCCCGGACGGTCGCGGAGGGCGCGATGGCCGCCACGGGAAGGGCGCGCTTCACCGGCGTGGCGCTGCTCGACGGGCGGGTCGGCCTGGCGATGGCGCCGCAGGGGCGCCTGCGCCTGGTCCTGGCCTTCACCGTCACCGCGGACGGCATCACGGGGATCGATGTCGTCGCGGACCGGGAGCGGCTGGAGCGGATGGAGGTCGCGGTGCTCGCCGCCTGACGAACGTACGAGGGGTGAGCGGCGGGCGCGCCGGTCACCCCTGCCGCTCGCTCAGAACCCGAGGACCAGGGACGCGGCCGCCGGCGCCGCGTACAGCAGCGGGAACGGCACGTGCGAAAACCAGCGTGCCCGCAGGACGGTGACGACGGCGCCCAGGAAGTACAGCACCAGCCCGGCCCCGGCCAGCACGCCGACGACCGGCACGAGCAGGCCCACGAGCAGACCGGCGGCCCCGGCGGCCTTGGCGGCGCCGAGCCAGGGCCACCACGAGCGCGGGACGCCGTAGTCGGCCAGCGGCTTCACCGTCCACTCGGCGTTGAAGAAGATCGAGGCGGCCGAGAAACCCGCCATGACGGCTCCCAGGACGGTGACGACGACGTAGGTGGTGGACATGGCGGACGCTCCTCGTTCGGGTCGCGACCGGGGTGCTGTCGCCCCGGCCCGCTTCATCGGCTTCCTTCACTGCCCTGACACCCCGCGCCGCGGGAGTGTGACAGCAGGAGCGACCCACTTCGCGTGACGGCAGTCACACCGCGCGCGTCGCCACCAGCCACGTCGACGGCAGCACGATCCGGGTGCCGTCCGGCTCGTACTCGGTGGTGGTCAGCGGCAGTTCACCGCTCGCCAGGACGGTGAGCCCGGCCGCGCGCAGGAAGTCGGGCACCGCGTCGTCGGCCACCTCGGCGGGGGCGATGCCGTGCCGCAGGACGGGCGCGAGTTTGGCCGGCGGGCCGTCCGGGCGTTGCGCCAGCTCCAGGAGGACGGGGCCGGCGGCCTCGGAGGGTTCCACGAGGAAGGCCCGGCCGCGCTCGCCGACGAGCGTGGCGATCCCGTCGACCAGCGGCTGCCGGTCCTCCGGTTCGCACTGGTGGAGCACGCCCCGCATGTACACGTTGGTGTCGCCCAGTTCGGCGTGCAGCGTCTCGGTCTCGTTCTTCTCCGCCGCGTCCAGCAGCCGGTACGTCGCCTGCCTCGCGGGGTCGGCGCGGCAGGCGTGGTCGAGGGCCGCGGCGGCCAGATCGGTGCCGACCACGTACGGGAAGCGGTCGGCGAGGAAGCGCGTCTGGGTGCCGTTACCACAGCCGAGGTCCACCAGCGGCAGCCCGGGATCGGTCAGCAGGGGTTCGAAGAGCGCGAGGTGGGGGCCGACGGTCAGGGTGGGCTCCGCGTCCCAGAACACGGCGCCCGGTTCGTCGGTGGCCTCGCTCCAGAAGCCCTCCCAGGCCTGGCGGTACCGGCTCGATACGCTCATGACCACTCCCCAGGGTACGGCGTCGGTCCGTCGTAAGTGATGGGCCAGTACGGTCTACCGCCGCCCGGGTACGGCGACAAGCGTGGTGCGCATACCTTCACGCGGCGTTCGAGCCGTGTGCGCGGAAACTCCCACCGCGCGCGCCGTGTTCAGGACGCGTACGCGGAGAATCTGCGCCCCGCTCAGCGGCGCGGCAGTGTGAGTTCGAACCACACGGTCTTGCCCGCGCCCCGGCGGCTGGCCCCCCACTCGCGGGCCAGCGTGCTC
This sequence comes from Streptomyces sp. NPDC002888, assembly GCF_042888465.1. Lineage (NCBI taxonomy): Bacteria > Bacillati > Actinomycetota > Actinomycetes > Kitasatosporales > Streptomycetaceae > Streptomyces > Streptomyces sp. NPDC002888. The sequence goes on from NZ_JBIAPU010000001.1 coordinate 240,738, forward strand.
ACCACGCGCAGCCCCCGCCCGAACTCGTCGCCGGGCCCGGTGCTCAGCAGCGTCGGCAGGTCGTGTTCGTCGTCGTCCACCTCGCACAGCAGCGTGTCACCGCGCACGAGGCGCAGTTCGACGGGGCGGCTGTGGGAGTGCCGTACGGCGTTGGTGACCAGTTCACCCACCAGCAGCTCGGCGCTGTCAGCCAGCTTTGCCAGGCCCCAGTCGTGGAGCTGTTCGCGGACCGCCGCGCGGGCCCGGCCGACCTCGGCCGGGTCGAGGGCGAGCCGCCACTCCGCGACGTCGTCGGGCTCGATGCCGCTCAGCCGGGCCATCAACAGGGCCACGTCGTCCTTGCGACCGCCGCGGCCCGCTTCTGCGAAGGTCACAGCGAGGGCGCGGATGATCGTGTCGCAGGCGTCGTCCATGGAGGCGGCCGGGTGGGCGGCGGACTCGCACAGTGCCGCCAGGCCCACGCCGATGTCCTCGCCGCGCACCTCCACGAGGCCGTCGGTGCACATCACCAGCCGGTCGCCGGGCGCCACGCGCACGCGTACCGCTTCGAAGGGCACCCCGCCGACCCCGATGGGCGCACCGGTCGGCAGGTCCAACAGCTCGCTGCGGCCGTCCTCGGCGCGGACCAGCACCGGTGGGATGTGGCCCGCGTTGGCGAGGTGCAGCTCGCTCGCGATCGGGTCGTACACGGCGTACAGGCAGGTCGCGAGGTAGGTGTCGCCGAGGCGCTGGGCGAGGTCGTCGAGGTTGCGCAGCAGCTGCGCGGGCGGCAGGTCGAGGGCGGCCATGGTCTGGACGGCCGTACGCAACTGGCCCATCATCGCGGCCGAGTTGAGGCCGTGGCCCATGACGTCGCCGACGACGAGGGCGGTGCGGGCGCCGGGCAGTTTCACCGAGTCGAACCAGTCGCCGCCGACGCGTCCGAGCAGCGTGCCCGGCAGATAGCGGGTGGCGATGTCGCAGCCCGCCATGCGCGGCGGGATGTGCGGCAGCATGCTGTCCTGGAGGGTCTCGGCGACGCTCTCCTGGTGGGTGTACATGCGCGCGTTGTCGAGCACGAGGCCCGCGCGGGCGGCGAGTTCGGCTCCGGTGACGCGGTCCATGTCGTTGAACTCGGCGCGCTCGGGGTGGCGCAGCAGGATCATGAAGCCGAGGACGACGTTACGGGCCTTCAGCGGCACGACCAGCATCGAGCGGCCCGTGATGAGCGGCCGGATGTCGCGCTTCTCGAACTGCGAGGCGATGGCGTGCCCCATCTGCTCGCTGATGCGCGGCACGAGGACGGGCTCGCCGGTGGTCATGCACTGGAAGAACGGGGTGTGCGCCGGGAACGGCATGGCCTCGCCGACGGGTACGACGTCGTCCCAGCGGCCGGGTTCGTCGGTGTGCTCGACGGCGACCCGGTGCCACATCGTGGTCGTGTCCGGCACGCCCTCGGGGAAGCCCTCCCCCGCGACGACCTGTTCGCGCAGATAGGTGCCGGCGACGTCGGTGAAGCGCGGGACGACGGCCTCGCTGACCTCGATGATCGTCCGGGAGAGGTCGAGCGAGGTGCCGATCCTGCCGCTGACCTCGTTGAGGAACTCCAGGCGTTCACGGACGGCCGCGTACTCGAGGTCCTCGCCCTCGTCGGCGACGTCCTCCGGTACGGGCAGCCCCTCGGCCGCGGCCCGGGCGGCCCGCTCGCGGCGCGCCTTGCGCTCCACCCGCCGGGCCACGCCCCAGTCGGGGGTGACGGGCACCCGGTCGTTCTGGCTGAACTCCAGGACGGGGTATCCGAGTTCGAGGACCTGCGCGACGATGCGGGCGCTTTCCTCGACACTCATGCTGGGCAGGATCTCGGGCAGCCTGCGGGCCAGCTCCTCGGCCCCGGGGAAGTCGGTGTGCAGGGCGAATCCGGGCGCGATCCGCTCCACGGCCACGGCGTCGGTTTCACCGGCCCGCAGCCCCGCCGCGTCCGCCGCCAGTACGAGCAGCCGCTCTCGGCCCGGGCCGACCAGGGGGTACGCCCACCACAGCACGTCGACGCGATCGCGGTCGCGGTCGGGCGCGGTGAGGCGGGCACGGCCGGCCGCGGGGTAGGACAGCCGGCCGTCGAGGGAGGACTCGAGACCGGGCCCGAGACCGTCGTAGGCGGCGAAGGCCCCGTAGGAGGGTTCGTCCTCCTCGTCGGGGAGCACGCCGGAGACGGGGAGCAGGTCGAGGGCGGACCGCCCGACGGCAGCCTCCCTTGCGACGCCGAAGAGGCGGCGCGCTCCCGTGCTCCAGTGGGAGACCAGGCCCTCGCGGTCGACCACCACCACGGCCAGCGGGACGCGCCCGGCGCCGGCGAGGTCGGTGGCCGGGCCGAAGCCGGCTCCGCGCCCGGGAGGTGCGTCCCTCTCCATGCCACGGTCCATGGCCCAGGCCCTCCCCAGAGCTGCGCAAGATCTGCCCCCGCGCGACCACGTTACGGCCGGGTCCGTTCGCCATGTGCGGCATTTCTGGAATTGGTTCCACCCAGTGCGCTCCGGCGCACGGGCCCGCGCGCGGGGCGCGCAGTCACTCCTCGTGCCCCAGGTGGAGGTCGCGTTCCGTGGGCCCTCCGCCGGCCACCTGGAGCACGGTGGCCACGGGCGGGTAGCCGGTCGCGATGACCGTGTACTCGCCGGAGGCGAGGTCGGCGAACCGGAACGTTCCGTCGGCCCCGGTGGTGAGTGTGTCCACGACGTTCCCGGTCAGGTCGAGCAGCGTCACGCGCGCGTCCTCGACGGGCCGCCCGCCGCGGCCGCGCACCGTGCCGCGCAGGACGGCGCCTCCGGCGAGTTCGACGTCCTGGCGGGTCTCCCGGGAGGCCCGCACCGTGACGGGGAGCGCGGCCGGGCGGAACGCGGGGGCGCTCGCGGCGAGGGTGTACTCCCCCGCCACCAGTTCGGGGATGGCGTAGCCGCCCTCGCGCCCGGTGCGGGTGGTGGCGACGACCTCGCCGTGGACGTCGGTGAGGGTGATGATGGCGTCCGGCACGGGCGTGCCGTCCGCGGTCCGTACCCTCCCGGCGAGACGTCCGGCGCCGCCGCCGAGGACGATGTCCAGCTCGACGGGGCGGTCCCCGAGGGTCACCGAGATCGCCTGCGGCTGGTGGCCGCCCGCGGCGGCGATGAGCACGTACGCCCCGGATCCGGGTGTGGTCAGCGTGTACCTCCCGTCCTCGTCGCTCGCGGCCCGCCCGATCTGCTGTCCGGCGACGTCGATGAGGGTGAGGGCCGCGCGGGGCACGACGGTCCCGTCGGGGTGCTGCACCATGCCGCGGACGGGGGCGGCGGCGTACGGCGAGTGAAGCGAGATGGGGGTCCCCCCGCCCGAAGGATGGGGGAGGGTCGGCGGGACGGGGGCGTTCACCCCGGTCATCTGCCCGGTCTCCTCGTCGGTGGCGGGGGCGTCGTGGGGCACAAGGGGCTTCTCCTTGAGGAAGCAGGCGATGAGCAGGCCGACGACGAGCACCGGCACGAGGTAGAGGAAGATCCGCGGCATGGCGTCGGCGTACGCGTGGGCGTAGGCGTCGCGCAGCTGTGGGGGCAGGGCGTGCACGAGCTGCGGGGTGAGCGCCTCGGGGTCGGGCAGCCCGGCGCGCGCGGGCAGCCGTTCTTCCAGGGCGTCGGCGAGGCGTCCGGCGAAGAGGGTGCCGAAGATCGCCACGCCGACGCTGCCGCCGATCTGCCGGAAGTAGTTGTTGGCGTTGGTGGCGGTGGAGAGGTCGGCCGCGGGCACGGAGTTCTGCACGGCGAGGATCAGTACCGGCATCACCATGCCGATGCCGGCGCCGAGGACGGCCATCCAGACGCTGTACTGCAGGCGTGGCGTGTCGGCCTCGAGCCGGGACAGCAGCCACATGCCGAGGACGGAGAGGGTGCTGCCGAGAACCGGGTAGATCCGGTAGCGGCCGGTGTGGCTGATGAGTTGGCCGCAGACGACCGAGGCGCCGACGATGCCGCCCGTCATGGGCAGCATGAGCAGCCCGGACTCGGTGGCGCTCGCCCCGTCGACCATCTGCAGGAAGGTCGGCAGGTAGCTCGCGGCCCCGAACAGCGCGACGCCGACGACCAGGCCCACCAGGCCGGTGACGTTGAAGACGGAGTCCCTGAACAGCCTGAGCGGGATGAGGGGTTCGGCCGCGCGGTGCTCGGTGACGAGGAAGAGGACGGTCGCAAGGGCCGCCCCGGCGCCGAGCCCGAGGACGACGCGGGAGTCCCAGGCGTACTCGGCGCCGCCCCAACTGGCCAGCAGGACCAGGCAGGTGGAGGCCGCGGCGAGCAACAGCGCGCCGAGCACGTCGATGCGGGCCCTGCCCCGCGGCTTGGGGAGTTTGAGCGCGACGGCGACGACGGCCAGGGTCAGCAGGCCGAAGGGGACGTTGAAGTAGAAGCACCACCTCCAGGAGAGGTGGTCGGTGAAGTAGCCGCCGAGGAGGGGTCCGGCCACGGAGGCGACGCCGAACGCGGCGCCGATGAGGCCCATGAACCGGCCGCGCCGGCGGGGCGGCGCGATGTCGGCGATGATCGCCTGTACGCCGATCATGAGCCCGCCCGCACCGACGCCCTGGACCGCGCGGAAGGCGATCAGCTGGTCCATGGTCTGCGCGCGGCCCGCGAGCGCGGAGCCGACGACGAAGACGACGATCGCGAACTGGAAGACGCCCTTGCGGCCGAGGAGGTCGCCGAGCTTGCCGTAGACCGGCAGTCCGACGGTGGCGGTGAGCAGATAGGCGGTGATCGGCCAGGGCATCCGGTCCACGCCGTGCAGTTCACCGACGATCTCCGGGAGCGCGGTGGCGACGATCATCTGCTCCAGGGCGGCCAGGAGCAGGGCGAGCATCAGCGCGAAGAAGACGACCAGTACGCGCCGTGGACTCGGTCGCGGTTCGGTGGCCGATGCCGGAGGCGGGCCTTCGCAAGCGCCCGCCGAGGCGGGTTCGTCCCGGGCTTCTTCCCGCAGTTCGCCGTGCACCAGAGTGGTTCCGCCCACGTGCCGCTCCCCTCGTCGCGCCTGCCGCACAAGTCCCGCGTAAGGCGACAACCACGAGTGAGCGCGCCGGGTTACGGCACGACGGCAAGCCCCCCGGAAGATCCACTCGAACCGGTGAGGGGATCAACACCCGGGGGGCATCTGTGGCTTGGGGAGCCTGGGGCTACTTCTCGACCTCGGTCGCGAGGTTGGCGAGGATCGCGTCGTAGATCCGGCCGAGGCCCTTGGGCGCGAAGGTCTTCTCGAAGAAGCCACCCACGCCGCCGGCGCCCTTCCAGGTGGTGGTCACGAGGACACGGGAGGCGCCCTCGCCGGCCGGGGTGACCCGCCAGGTGGTGACCATGGAGGAGTTGCGGTCCTTCTCGACGAGCTCGCCGTCGGTGGGCTCGGAGACCTCCAGGAGGCAGTCGCGGACGCGCTTGCTGGTGGCCTGGAGCTTCCAGTGGACGAGGGTGCCCTCGCCGTCGCCGCCCTCGCGCACCTCGTACTCGCTGAAGTGTTCGGGCAGCAGCTTCCCGCGGGTGCCGCTGTAGTCGGCGAGGGTGTCGAACACCTTCTCCGGGTCCGCCGCGACGACCCGCTCGGTAGTGGCCTCGACCTGCGCCATCGGATTCCTCCAGGGACCTGAATTCTCGGGGTTGGGGCAAGCCAACCACCCCGGTCCCCGGCCGCCAAATCGGGGTCCCGGATGTGACCGATCGGATGCCGTACGGCGACCGGGAATGACGCCCGCACGATCATGGGAACACATGTTCTATTGTGGGGGCAGCGCTACCGAGGAGGCCTCATGCGCTGGGAGAACCTCACAGTGGAGCCGGGCGAGCACGGCCGGGCCGACGCCGCGCTGTTCGGCGCGGACGCGGTGACCACCCGCACCTTCGACACCCCCGAGTTCCGTGGCATCACGTTCCACGAGATCCGGGCCCGCTCGGTCATCAACCGGGTGCCGGGCGCCTCACGCATGCCCTTCGAGTGGACCGTGAACCCCTACCGGGGCTGCACCCACGCGTGCGTGTACTGCTTCGCCCGCAAGACGCACAGCTACCTCGACCTCGACACGGGCCTCGGCTTCGACACCCAGATCGTGGTCAAGGTGAACGCGCCGGAGGTGCTGCGCCGTCAGCTCGCCTCCCACCGCTGGCGGGGCGAGCACATCGCGATGGGCACCAACGTCGACTGCTACCAGCGCGCCGAGGGCCGCTACCGGCTGATGCCGGGCATCCTGGCCGCCCTGCGCGACCACGCGAACCCCTTCTCGATCCTGACCAAGGGCACGCTGATCCTGCGCGACCTCGACCTGCTGACGCAGGCAGCCGAGGTGACGGACGTCGGCATCTCCGTCTCGGTCGGCTTCACCGACGCCGAACTGTGGCGCACCGTCGAGCCGGGCACACCGGCCCCGGAGCGCCGCCTGGACGTCGTACGGACCCTGGGCGAGCACGGCATCGGCTGCGGGGTTCTGATGGCACCGGTGATCCCGTTCCTGAGCGACCAGCCGGACCGACTGCGCGAGACCGTGCGGGCCATCGCCGCGTCCGGAGCCACCTCCGTGACCCCGCTCGTGCTCCATCTGCGACCCGGTGCGCGCGAGTGGTTCATGGCCTGGCTCGGGCAGCACCACCCGTACCTGGTGCGCCGTTACGAGCGGCTGTACGCGGAGGGCGCCTACGCCCCGAAGTGGTACCAGCGCCGGATCACCCGTCAGGTCCACGACCTGGCACAGGAGTACGGCATCGGTCCCACGCGGGCGGAGATGCCGCGACGGATCAGGCAGCCGGAGCCCGAGCGGCCGACCACACCCGAGGCGACCCAACTGTCGCTGATCTGAGAGCGTTCGAGCGCATCCGGCGGACCAATTGGGTCAAGTATTGACATAATATGTTCTTTCAGTCGCACATCCCGGGACGATGCGGCAAGGACCGTGACCTCCGCGGTCCGACATCCCGCCGTCCTGGGAGGACTGGATGAGGAAACGCGCAGCCGCGCTGTGCGGTGCCGCCGTGGTCGCGGCCGCAACGTTCACGGCCGTGCCCGCGGCCGCTGGTCCGTCGCATCCCGCACACGCGGCGCCCGCCTCGGAACTCGGCTGGAAGAACTGCGCCACCACCACCTACCCGACGCTCCAGTGCGCCTCCCTGAAGGTGCCGCTCGATCACGACGACCCGCGCGGGCAGCAGATCACGCTCGCGCTGTCCCGCGTCCCGCACACCGCCAAGAAGTACCAGGGCCCGCTGCTGGTCAACCCCGGCGGCCCCGGCGGCAGCGGCCTCACACTCGCCGGGTTCGTCGCCTCGTCCCTGCCCAAGGCGGTGGCGGCGCAGTACGACGTGATCGGCTTCGACCCGCGCGGGGTGGGCGCCAGCAGACCCGCCCTGGACTGCGCCCCCGGCCACTTCGGCCCGGTCCGCCCGGACTCCGTGCCGAGCACGCCCGCGATCGAGCAGGCGAACCTCACGCGCGCGAAGTCCTTCGCCGACGCCTGCACCCAGAAGTACCCGAGCCTGCTGCCGCACATCGACACGGTCAGCGCCGTACGGGACATGGACTCCATCCGCGCGGCCCTCGGCTCGCGCCAGATCAACTACTTCGGCTACTCGTACGGCACCTACCTCGGCGCGGTCTACGCGAAGCTGTTCCCGGAGCGCGTGCGCCGCCTCGTCCTGGACTCGATCGTCGACCCCGCCGGCATCTGGTACGAGGACAATCTCGCGCAGGACCACGCCTTCAACGACCGCCATCGCGCCCTGATGGCGTGGATCGCCCGGCACGACACGACCTACCGGCTCGGCACCGATCCGGAGCAGGTCGAGGCCAGGTGGTACGCGATGCGCACGGCGCTCGCGAAGAAGCCCGCCGACGGCAGGGTGGGCGCGGCGGAGCTGGAGGACACCTTCATGCCCGGCGGCTACTACAACGGCTACTGGCCCTACCTCGCCGAGGCGTTCGCGGCGTACGTCAACGACAAGGACGCCGAACCGCTGGTCGAGGCGTACGAGCACTTCGCCGCGGTCGACGCGACCGGGGACAACGGCTACAGCATCTACACCGCGGTGCAGTGCCGGGACGCGGACTGGCCGCGCAGCTGGGAGCGGTGGCGCGTGGACAACTGGGCGGTGCACGAGAAGGCGCCGTTCATGACCTGGAACAACGCCTGGTACAACGCGTCGTGCGCGTTCTGGCCGACGCACTCCGGGCACCCGGTGAACGTCGCCAACGGCGATCTGCCTCCGGCCCTGCTGTTCCAGGCGACGAACGACGCGGCCACCCCGTTCGAGGGCGGCGCGACGGTCCACTCCCTGCTGGGCGGCTCCAGCCTCGTGGTCGAGGAGGGCGGCGGCAACCACGGCGTCACGCTGAGCGGGAACAGCTGCCTGGACAAGCACCTGGCGGCCTATCTGAGGGACGGCACGGTGCCGCGCGGCAGCGACGAGGCCGACGCGGTGTGCCCGGCCCTGCCCGACCCGAAGCCGCTGAGTACGAAGGCGGCGTCGGCGTCGTCCCGCGGCTCGACGCTGCACGGTCTGCTCGGCTTCCGGGGCTAGGAGAGCTTCCTGACGGCCCGTCGGGGGCGGTGTCAGACCCATGGTCCACCATGGACGCATGAGTGAGCTGACCAGGATTCCCGCCCCCGACGGCGTCGCCGCCGCCGCGCAGTACAGCCACGTCGTCATCGGCACCGGCCGCTTCGTGGCGATAGCGGGCCAGCTCCCCCTCGACGAGCACCGCAGGCTGGTCGGCGAGGGGGACCCTGAGGCCCAGGCCCGGCAGGTCTTCGTCAACCTCGGGCGCTGCCTGGCGGCCGCCGGCGCCGGCTTCGACGACATCATCAAACTCACCTACTTCGTCACGGACATGGCGCACATGCCCGCCATCCGCGCGGCCCGCACCGCGCACATACCCGACGACCGCCTCCCCGCCGCCTCGGCCGTGCAGGTCGCCGCGCTGGTCCGGCCGGACGTCCTGATGGAGATCGAGGCGTTCGCGGTGGTCCCGGAGTGAGCGGGCTCCGCACGTCCGGTCTCCACGTGCGGGACATGACGCTCCCCGACTACGCCAGTGCGTGGCCCTCGGACACGAGCGGATGTACCTGTGGGTCCTCAGGGAGAACACCCGCGCCCGCGCGTTCTACGAGCGGGCGGGGTTCTCCGCGGACGGCGCCGAGGAGCCCTTCGAGGTGGACGGCGCCGAGGTACCCGAAGTGCGGTACGAGAAGCGACTGGGGGGCTGAGACAACTCACCGCTGCTTCGGGATCTGCGCCAGCGCGTGTACCGCCGCCTCGGCCAGTGCCGGGTGGGCGAGCGCCTCGTTCAGCACGGGACGGGCGCGGGCGTCGCCCAGCGCGCCCAGCCCCTCCACGCACGCCAATGCCACCTTCCGGTAGGGATCGTGCGGGCGCAGCCGTCGCTCCAGGGTGGTGATCAGCGCGGGCGCGGACTCGGGTGCGCGCAGCCGGGTCAGGAGCCGAACCGGGTGCAGGGCGTAGGCGACGCGCAGTTCGTTGGTGGCGAGGGCGGCGGCCGCGCGGGCGGTGCGGGGGTCGCCGAGACGGGCGAGGGCGTACGCGGCGGAGGCGCAGCGCGGCGGGTCACGGTGGTTGAGGAGCAGGACGAGAGCTTCGAAGGCCCGCCGGTCGCCCGCGAGCCCCAGCCGGAACGCGGTCAGCTCCCTGGCCCACAGCGGCTGCCCGGGCTCGGTGAGCACTCCCGCCAGTTCGTCGTGGTCCTCGGTGGCCACCAGCCGCTCGTACATGGCCGTCCCGCCGGACTCCCGCCGTAAGCGCTCCGTGAGCGATCGCAACTCTTCGTCCATGAACCCGAGATTAGAGGGGCCGCCCGCGACGCGGGACCTACATCACAAACTCGGGGGTGGCGTGCTCGTTACCCACCGGTTAAGCTCATACGAGCGAGTTACCCACTCGCACCCCTCCTCGCGGTGGCCTGGTGACGCAGCCGCCACGAGAGCAGTCGGTTCGGTACCCCGTGTACCGCAGTTCGACCCGGCCACGGGACAGGGCCGGTCGGTTGAGCCGTTCCCCGGACGTGTGCACGTCCACGGCGACGGCACCGGGCGTGTGCGCTTGCAGCCCGGCACCACACCCGCACTCCTTCCGCACCCCGGTGCGCCCTCGGCGCACCCGGGCGCGTTCCCAGTCGTCACCCTCATTTGGAGTCCCGCGATGGCCGCTCCCCTGCACGACGCCCCTCTGTCCCCGCTCAAGACCATTGCCGTCGTCGGCCTCGGCACGATGGGCACCGGTATCGCCGAGGTCCTCATCCGGGCCGGCCGCGAGGTCATCGGCATCGACATCAGCGAGGCCCAGGCCGCGAGGTCCCTCGCCGCCCTGGAGGCGGCCACCGCCCGCGCCGTGGAGCGCGGCCGGCTGACCGAACAGGAGCGCGCGGACGCCCTCGCCCGCGTCCGCACCTCCACCGACCTGCGGGCGGCGGCCGACGCCGACCTGGTCGTCGAGGTGGCCCCGGAGTCGTACGAGATCAAGCAGCAGATCTTCCGCGAGCTGGACGGGATCGTGCGCCCGGGGACGATCCTCGCGACCGGCACGAACGCGCTGTCCGTCACGCGTCTTGCCGCCGACTCGGCCCGCCCGGAGCGGGTGATAGGGCTGCACTTCTTCAACCCGGCGCCCGCGATGAAGCTGGTCGAGGTCGTCTCGTCCGTGCTGACCGCGCCGCAGACCGTCGCCGCGGTCACGGACCTCGCCGTCGAGCTCGGCAAAGAGCCCGTCGCGGTCGGCGACCGCCCCGGCTTCGTCGCCGACGGGCTGCTGTTCGGCTACCTCAACCAGGCCGCCGCGATGTACGAGGCGAAATACGCCTCCCGCGAGGACATCGACGCCGCGATGCGGCTCGGCTGCGGGCTGCCCATGGGCCCGCTCGCGCTGCTCGACCTGATCGGCGTCGACACGGCCCGTACGGTCCTGGAGGCCATGTACGCCGAGTCCCGCGACCGGCTGCACGCCCCCGCCCCGATCCTCAAGCAGCTCAGCGAGGCCGGCCTGACCGGCCGCAAGTCGGGCCGCGGCTTCTACACCTACGACGCCCCCGGCAGCGCCACCGTCGTGCGGGACGCGCTGACCCCGCTCGACGGCGCCGACCTCACCCCGGGCCGCCCCGTGCGCTCCGTCGGTGTCGCGGGCTCGGGCACCATGGCGTCGGGCATCGCCGAGGTGTTCGCCAAGGCCGGCTACGACGTCGTCCTCGCCGCCCGCAGCGAGGAGAAGGCGCAGGCCGCCAAGGCCCGTATCGGCAAGTCGCTCTCCCGCTCCGTCGACAAGGGCCGGCTGACAGCCGAGGCGGCCGCGCAGACCCTGGACCGGATCACCGCGGCGGGCTCCTACGACGCCTTCGCCGACGTCGACCTGGCCGTCGAGGCCGTCGCCGAGGACCTGGACGTCAAGCGGCAGCTGTTCGCGACCCTGGACAAGGTCTGCAAGCCGGGCGCGGTCCTGGCCACCACCACGTCCTCGCTGCCCGTCGTCGCCTGCGCCCGCGCCACCTCGCGCCCGCAGGACGTCGTCGGCATGCACTTCTTCAACCCGGCACCGGCGATGAAGCTGGTCGAGGTGGTCCGTACGGTGCTGACGGGCGACGACGTCCACGCGACGGTCCGCGAGGTGTGCGTCAGGATCAGGAAGCACGCGGTCGACTGCGGTGACCGTGCGGGCTTCATCGTGAACGCGCTGCTGTTCCCGTACCTCAACAACGCGATCAAGATGGTTGAGGAGCACTACGCGTCCCTCGACGACATCGACGCGGCGATGAGGCTGGGCGGCGGCTACCCGATGGGTCCGTTCGAACTCCTGGACGTCGTCGGCCTCGACGTCTCCCTGGCCATCGAGAAGGTCCTGCACCGCGAGTTCAGGGACCCGGGCCTCGCCCCGGCACCGCTCCTGGAGCACCTGGTGGCCGCGGGCTGCCTCGGCCGCAAGACGGGCCGCGGCTTCCGCGAATATGCCCGGCGCTGAGCGTCCGGCGGACCGGTTCGCGGGCACGGCGGACTGGGGCGGGCTGCTCGGCACGGCAGGCGGACCCCCGCCCGGAGAGGGCGGGGGAAACCCCCGACATGCACACCGAGCTGCGCACATGCAGTACGTTCAGGTCATGTCCCAGCCCGCGAAGTCCTCACGTACACCAGCGACGCCCGACGCATTCGTGAGTGCCCCGGGCAGCCGCGCGGCCGCCCAACGGCTCAGGATGCGCCGGGAGCTGGCGGCCGCCGCGATGGAGCTCTTCGCGACCAAGGGCTACGAGGCGACCACTGTCGACGAGATCGCGGCCGCGGCGGGAGTCGCCCGCCGCACCTTCTTCCGCCACTTCCGTTCCAAGGAAGAGGCGATCTTCCCCGACCACGACGACACACTGATCCGCGCCGAGGCCGTGCTCAACGCGGCGCCCGCGCACGAGCATCCGCTCGACACCGTGTGCCGGGGAATCAAGGAAGTCATGAAGATGTACGCGGCCCGGCCGGAGATCTCGGTCGCCCGCTACAAGCTCACGCGCGAGGTGCCCACCCTGCGCGAGGCGGAGATCGCGTCGGTGGCCCGCTACGAGCGCCTCTTCACCCGCTACCTCCTCGGCCACTTCGACGAGCACGCCCACGACGACGACGCCAACGACGACCCGCTGCTGGCCGAGGTCGCCGCGTCCGCCGTGGTCACCGCCCACAACCACGTCCTGCGGCGCTGGCTGCGGGCCGGCGCCCAGGGGGACGTCGAGGCACAGCTGGACCACGCCTTCGCGATCGTACGGAAGACGTTCGGCACGGGAATCGGGGCCGGGCGGGACACCACGGCCCGGCCGACGCCGACCGCCGCGACGGCACACGGAGAGGTCCTGGTGACGGTCGCGCGGACCGACGCCCCCCTCGACGAGGTCATGCGCACCATCGAGCAGGCCCTGAAGGAACATTCCTAGACATTCCCGTACGGGAGATACGGCTACGCGCCGATGATGGCACCCAGTGCCGCCATCGGCGCGTTTTTCATTGCCTACTCAACGGTAGCTTTGATCGATCATCGCTCATTTGTTACGTAAAGATTTCACCTGAGAGCAATTTCTGGCACCCAGTGCCTTGCGGGGTGACACGCCGTGCCATACGTTGAAGGTGTCCGGGCGGCCGGCGTGCAGAGACCTTTCGTACGTCGGCTGTCCCCTCAAGCCCCTCAGGGCCTGAGCGCCCGGACGCCTGCGTCACAGGCAACCTCCCGCGCCACAAAGCGCTGCCGAACAGCACCACCCGCCGAACCGACGGCACTTCCCCAACCCTCAGCAGCACCGACGTAACCCTCAGCACCCCTCCCTCAGGGTGCGTACCGCCGGAGGCAACACCGTGACCGTGAACGAGATCCTGGACGCGATCCAGTCCCCCGACTCGACGTCGGCCGACTTCGCCGCCCTGCCGCTCCCCGAGTCGTACCGGGCGATCACCGTGCACAAGGACGAGACGGAGATGTTCGCGGGCATGCAGACCCGCGACAAGGACCCGCGCAAGTCGCTGCACCTGGACGAAGTGCCGCTGCCCGAGCTGGGCCCGGGCGAGGCCCTGGTGGCCGTCATGGCCTCCTCGGTCAACTACAACTCCGTGTGGACGTCGATCTTCGAGCCGCTGTCGACGTTCGGCTTCCTGGAGCGCTACGGCAAGGTCAGCGAGCTCACCAAGCGGCACGACCTGCCGTACCACATCATCGGCTCCGACCTCGCGGGCGTCGTCCTGCGCACCGGCCCGGGCGTCAACGCCTGGAAGCCGGGCGACGAGGTCGTCGCGCACTGCCTCAGCGTCGAGCTGGAGTCGTCCGACGGCCACAACGACACGATGCTCGACCCCGAGCAGCGCATCTGGGGCTTCGAGACGAACTTCGGCGGGCTCGCCGAGATCGCACTCGTGAAGTCCAACCAGCTGATGCCGAAGCCGGACCACCTGTCGTGGGAGGAGGCCGCCGCCCCCGGTCTGGTCAACTCCACCGCGTACCGGCAGCTCGTCTCCCGCAACGGCGCCGGCATGAAGCAGGGCGACAACGTGCTCATCTGGGGCGCGAGCGGCGGCCTCGGCTCGTACGCCACACAGTTCGCGCTGGCGGGCGGCGCCAACCCGATCTGTGTCGTCTCCAGCGAGCAGAAGGCCGACATCTGCCGGGCCATGGGTGCCGAGGCGATCATCGACCGCACCGCCGAGGACTACAAGTTCTGGAAGGACGAGCACAACCAGGACCCCAGGGAGTGGAAGCGCTTCGGCAAGCGCATCCGCGAGCTCACCGGCGGCGAGGACGTCGACATCGTCTTCGAGCACCCCGGCCGGGAGACCTTCGGCGCCTCCGTCTACGTCACGCGCAAGGGCGGCACCATCGTCACCTGCGCCTCGACGTCCGGCTACAACCACGAGTACGACAACCGCTACCTGTGGATGTCGCTGAAGCGGATCATCGGCTCGCACTTCGCGAACTACCGCGAGGCCTGGGAGGCCAACCGGCTCATCGCCAAGGGCAAGATCCACCCGACGCTCTCCAAGGTCTACTCCATGCAGGACACCGGGCAGGCCGCCTACGACGTGCACCGCAACCTCCACCAGGGCAAGGTCGGCGTCCTGTGCCTGGCGCCCGAGGAAGGCCTGGGCGTGCGCGACGCGGAGAAGCGCGCCAAGCACGTCGACGCCATCAACCGCTTCCGCAACATCTGAGACATCCGGGGGCACAGATGACTGAGCGTCAGAAGGACCGGCCGTGGCTCATGCGCACGTACGCCGGTCACTCCACGGCCGAGGCGTCCAACGAGCTGTACCGGCGCAACCTCGCCAAGGGTCAGACGGGTCTGTCGGTGGCGTTCGACCTGCCGACGCAGACCGGCTACGACTCCGACCACATCCTCGCCCGCGGCGAGGTCGGCCGGGTCGGCGTGCCGATCGCGCATGTCGGTGACATGCGCCGGCTGTTCCAGGACATACCCCTGGAGCAGATGAACACCTCGATGACCATCAACGCCACCGCCATGTGGCTGCTGGCGCTCTACCAGGTCGTCGCGGAGGAGCACGGTGCGGACATCACCAAGCTCCAGGGCACGACCCAGAACGACATCGTCAAGGAGTACCTGTCCCGGGGAACGCACGTGTTCCCGCCGGGGCCGAGCCTCCGCCTGACGACGGACATGATCGCGTACACGGTCTCCCACATCCCGAAGTGGAACCCGATCAACATCTGCAGCTACCACCTGCAGGAGGCGGGCGCCACGCCGGTCCAGGAGATCGCGTACGCGATGTCCACCGCGATCGCCGTCCTGGACGCCGTGCGCGACAGCGGCCAGGTGCCGCAGGAGCGCATGGGCGACGTCGTCGGACGAATCTCCTTCTTCGTGAACGCGGGCGTCCGCTTCGTCGAGGAGATGTGCAAGATGCGGGCGTTCGGCCGCATCTGGGACCGCGTCACCCGCGAGCGGTACGGCATCGAGGACCCCAAGCACCGCCGCTTCCGCTACGGCGTCCAGGTCAACTCCCTGGGCCTGACGGAGGCGCAGCCGGAGAACAACGTCCAGCGGATCGTGCTGGAGATGCTGGCCGTGACCCTCTCGAAGGACGCACGCGCGCGTGCCGTGCAGTTGCCGGCCTGGAACGAGGCCCTCGGCCTGCCCCGGCCCTGGGACCAGCAGTGGTCGCTGCGTATCCAGCAGGTGCTCGCGCACGAGAGCGACCTGCTGGAGTACGAGGACATCTTCGAGGGCTCGAACGTCATCGAGGCCAAGGTGGGCGAGCTCGTCGAGGAGTCCTTCGCGGAGATCGAGCGGATCCAGGAGATGGGCGGCGCGATGGCCGCCGTCGAGTCGGGCTACCTCAAGTCGCAGCTCGTCTCCTCGCACGCCGAGCGCCGGGCCCGTATCGAGTCCGGCCGGGAGAAGATCATCGGCGTCAACATCTTCGAGACGACCGAGCCGAACCCCCTCACCGCCGACCTGGACACCGCCATCCAGACGGTCGACCCGGCGGTCGAGGCCCGCGTCATCGCCTCCCTCCAGCACTGGCGCGACACCCGCTACCAGCCGCCCTTCAACCACCCGCGCCCCTGCAAGGCGCTGGAGAAGCTGAAGGAGGCCGCCAAGGGCACCGACAACCTCATGGAGGCCACCCTGGAGTGCGCCCGCGCCGGGGTCACGACCGGCGAGTGGGCCGGGGCCCTGCGCGAGGTGTTCGGCGAGTTCCGGGCGCCGACCGGTGTCTCGTCGGCGCCGGTGGCGATCCCCGCCGAGGAGGGCTCGGCCCTGTCCGAGGTGCGCCGAAAGGTGGATCTGACGGCCAAGGACCTGGGCGTCGGCAAGCTGCGCTTCCTGGTCGGCAAGCCCGGCCTGGACGGGCACTCCAACGGCGCCGAGCAGATCGCCGTGCGGGCCCGCGACGCCGGGTTCGAGGTCGTCTACCAGGGCATACGGCTCACCCCGGAGCAGATCGTCGACGCGGCCCTCGCCGAGGACGTGCACGCGGTGGGCCTGTCGATCCTCTCCGGCTCGCACGCCCAGCTCGTCCCGGACGTGCTCGAACGGCTGCGTGTGGCCGGTGCCACAGACATTCCGGTGATCGCCGGTGGCATCATCCCCAACGGGGACGCCGAGCAGCTCAGGTCCGCCGGAGTTGCCGCGGTCTTCACCCCGAAGGACTTCGACATCACCGGAATCATCGGCCGCATCGTCGACGAGATCCGGAAAGCGAACAAGCTCGACCCCCTGGAGGTCCCCGCATGACCGTCAACCGTCTTCGTCCGCGGCGCTCCTGCCTCGCCGTACCGGGGAGCAACCCCCGCTTCCTGGAGAAGGCGCAGGGCCTCCCCGCCGACCAGGTCTTCCTCGACCTGGAGGACGCGTGCGCGCCGCTCGCCAAGCCCGAGGCGCGGCACACCATCGTCAAGTTCCTCAACGAGGGCGACTGGACGGGCAAGACGCGAGTCGTGCGGGTCAACGACTGGACGACCGAGTGGACGTACCGCGATGTCGTCACGGTCGTCGAGGGTGCCGGTCCGAACCTCGACTGCATCATGCTGCCGAAGGTGCAGGACGCCCAGCAGATCGTCGCGCTCGACCTGCTCCTGACCCAGATCGAGAAGACCATGGGCTTCGAGGTCGGCCGCATCGGCATCGAGGCGCAGATCGAGAACGCCCAGGGTCTCAACAACGTCAACGAGATCGCGCAGGCCTCCCCGCGCGTCGAGACGATCATCTTCGGCCCGGCCGACTTCATGGCGTCGATCAACATGAAGTCGCTGGTCGTGGGCGAGCAGCCGCCCGGCTACCCGGCGGACGCCTACCACTACATCCTGATGAAGATCCTGATGGCCGCCCGCGCCAACAACCTCCAGGCGATCGACGGCCCCTACCTCCAGATCCGCAACGTCGAGGGCTACCGCGAGGTGGCCGGCCGCGCCGCCGCCCTCGGCTTCGACGGCAAGTGGGTGCTGCACCCGGGCCAGGTCGAGGCGTCCAACGAGATCTTCTCGCCCTCCCAGGAGGACTACGACCACGCCGAGCTGATCCTGGACGCGTACGACTACTACACGTCCGAGGCGGGCGGCAAGAAGGGCTCCGCGATGCTCGGCGACGAGATGATCGACGAGGCCAGCCGCAAGATGGCCCTGGTCATCTCCGGCAAGGGCCGCGCCGCCGGCATGCAGCGCACCAGCAAGTTCGAGATCCCGGAGGCGTGACGGCCATGCAGTTCGGACGTACCTACGAGGAGTTCGAGGTCGGGGCGGTCTACAAGCACTGGCCGGGCAAGACGGTCACGGAGTACGACGACCACCTGTTCTGTCTGCTCACCATGAACCACCACCCGCTCCACATGGACACCAACTACGCGGAGAAGACGACCGACTTCGGCAAGAACGTCGTCGTCGGGAACTACATCTACTCCCTCCTGCTCGGCATGTCCGTGCCGGACGTCTCCGGCAAGGCGATCGCCAACCTGGAGATCGAGTCGCTCAAGCATGTGGCGCCGACCTTCCACGGCGACACGATCTACGGCGAGACGACCGTGCTCGACAAGTGGCCCTCGAAGTCGAAGAACGACCGTGGCATCGTCCACGTCGAGACCAAGGGCTACAAGCAGGACGGCACGCTCGTGTGCGTGTTCCGCCGCAAGGTGATGGTGCCGACCGAGACGTACATCAAGGAGCGCGGCGGCGAGCAGCCCGGCCGCCCCGAGCTCAAGTCGCAGGAGAAGTAAGCCATGGCCCGTCTCGCCCAGACCGCCGGTCTGACCGACGTCCAGCAGGAGATCCTCTCCACCGTCCGCGACTTCGTGGACAAGGAGATCCTCCCGGTCGCGACCGAGCTGGAGCACCGCGACGAGTACCCGCAGCAGATCGTCGACGGCCTGAAGGAGCTGGGCCTGTTCGGCCTGATGATCCCCGAGGAGTACGGGGGTCTGGGCGAGTCCCTCCTGACGTACGCGCTGTGCGTGGAGGAGATCGCCCGCGGCTGGATGTCGGTGTCCGGCATCATCAACACGCACTTCATCGTGGCGTACATGCTCAAGCAACACGGCACACAGGAGCAGAAGGACCACTTCCTGCCGAGGATGGCGGCCGGCGACATCCGCGGCGCGTTCTCGATGTCGGAGCCGGCTCTGGGCTCGGACGTGTCCGCCATCACCTCGAAGGCGGTGAAGGACGGCGACGCGTACGTCCTGAACGGCCAGAAGATGTGGCTGACGAACGGCGGAACGTCGTCACTCGTGGCCGTTCTCGTGCGAAGTGACGAAGGACACCCCGAGGGGACCGCGCCCCACAAGTCGATGACGACCTTCCTCGTCGAGAAGGAGCCCGGCTTCGGTGAGGTCCGCCCCGGACTGACCATCCCGGGCAAGATCGACAAGATGGGCTACAAGGGTGTAGACACCACCGAGCTGATCATGGACGGCCTGCGGATTCCCGAGAACCGCGTGCTCGGAGGGGTCACGGGCCGAGGTTTTTACCAAATGATGGACGGCGTGGAAGTCGGCCGCGTCAACGTGGCGGCGCGTGGCTGCGGCGTCGCTCAGCGTGCGTTCGAGCTCGGCGTCCAGTACGCCCAGCAGCGTCACACTTTCGGCAAGCCGATCGCGCAGCACCAGGCGATCCAGTTCAAGCTCGCCGAGATGGCTACCAAGGTCGAGGCCGCGCATGCGATGATGGTGAACGCGGCTCGCAAAAAGGACTCCGGAGAACGAAACGACCTTGAGGCTGGGATGGCGAAGTACCTCGCCTCCGAGTATTGCAAGGAGGTCGTGGAGGATGCCTTCCGGATCCACGGCGGCTACGGCTTCTCCAAGGAGTACGAGATCGAGCGCCTCTACCGTGAGGCTCCGATGCTGCTTATCGGTGAAGGTACCGCCGAGATCCAGAAAATGATCATCGGACGCAGGCTGCTCGAGGAGTATCGGTTCCAAGGCTAGATGTCCGGGTCCGGGGTGTTTTCTTCGAGAAGAAGATCACACCCCCTCAAACCCGCTCAGATGCCGACTCGGCTTCCTGACTTACCCAGTTGTGGCCCTGAACCGCTACGATCGCTGAAAGCCGCCGTCCCCCGTCAGAGTGCGGCATCATCCGCTACGAAGGTCATCCATGCCCCACAGCCAAACCTCTGCACCTCGCGACAGCCTGGTCGGCACACGCCTCGCGCGCGGAGCATCGCCGTGGCTTCTCCCGACCGTCGCCACCGCAGCCGTCAGCCTGGTCCGCGCACGCCGCTCGGGTGTCGCCAAGGCCGTCGCCGTACCCGCCACCGCTCTCGCGGCGGGCATGCTGTGGTTCTTCCGCGACCCGGAGCGCGAGATCGCGCCGGGACGGGTCATCTCTCCCGCCGACGGTGTGGTGCAGAGCATCATGCCGTGGAAGGACGGACGCACCCGCGTCGCGATCTTCATGAGCCCGCTCAACGTCCACGTCAACCGCGCGCCCCTCTCCGGCACGGTGACGTCGGTCGAGCACATCCCCGGTGGGTTCGTGCCGGCGTTCAACAAGGAGAGCGAGAACAACGAGCGCGTCGTCTGGCACTTCGACACCGAGCTCGGTGACATCGAGATGATCCAGATCGCCGGTGCCGTGGCCCGCCGCATCGTCCCCTACATCCCTGAGGGTACGAAGGTCGAGCAGGGCGACCGTATCGGGCTGATCCGCTTCGGCTCGCGCGTCGACATCTACCTGCCCGAGGGCGTGGAGATCGCGGTCGAGGTGGGACAGAAGACCGTGGCTGGGGTGACTCGCATTGACCGTGATTGATCCGCAGACACAGGCGGGCTGGGTGCCCGAGGCCGACGAGGTGGACGAAGAAGAGGAGATGCCCCTCTCTCTTCGTCTGTCGATAGCGGACACCCTGACGCTCGGCAACGCCACGTGCGGCTTCATGGCGGTGTACTTCACGACCACCGGCATCCTGATCCCGGACCTCACCGGCAGCCAGGAGTCCGGCATGGCGCGCAACAGCGCGGCCACGGCGGTCATCCTGATGCTGTGCGCGGCGGTCTTCGACCTGTTCGACGGCCTGGTGGCGCGCAAGCTGCGCTCCTCCCCCATGGGCGCCGAGCTGGACAATCTCTCCGACCTGATCAGCTTCGGCCTGGCGCCGGCGTACTTCGTCCTCGTCTACGGCATGGTGGCGGACGGCGCGTACCAGCGGGTGGCGGCGGTCGGGGCGATCGTGGTGCTACTGGCGGTGGTGCTGCGGCTTGCCCGCTTCTCGTGCGTGACAGTGAAGGACGGCACGTTCCAGGGCATGCCCTCCCCCTTCGGGGCTTTGACGGTCGTCTCGATCATCCTGCTCGAGCTGCCCTTCGTGGCGACGCTCCTGGCCATTCTGGGGACGGCCTGGCTGATGGTGAGCCGCGTGGAGTACCCGAAGCCGCGCGGCCGCCTCGCCGTGGCGATGCTCTCCTGGATCGTCCTGTCGATGGGCCTCCTGGCCGCCTGGGCCTTCGACGCCCCCAGCGGTCAGCTCCTCCTCCAGACGGGCTGCGCCCTGCAGCTGGTCATGGGCGCGGTGATCCCGCTGTTCGCCACGGCCCGCCGGGTGAACAACTTCCGCGACAACCGGCGGGAGGCGCGGGCGGCGCAGCTGCCGTAGCGCTCCGCTGAGAGGGCCCCGAACCGGGTTGGTTCGGGGCCCTTCGCTTTTGCCGGCACCCTGCGCTGATGCGGGCCTCGCTTGCCCATCCGACCCACCCGTTCACGGTCGGCCAGGAGGTGCACCTCTGCCTCAGCCCAGAAAGTCCCGGCCGATCCGCTCCGCGACCCGCTCCAGGATCGGCCCCGCGTCCGCGATGCACTTAGCCACGTCCGGCTCGACCGCAGTCAGCGGATACGCCCGTCCGATCCCGGCCCGCTCCAGCGCCTCCGGAGACAGCGTGAGCCGCCCGCACACGGCGACGACCTTCTTGCCGGCGGCCCGGGCGGCCGCGGCGACGCCTGCGGGGGCCTTGCCGTGCAGGGTCTGCTCGTCCAGCGAGCCCTCACCGGTGATCACCAGCTCCGCCCGCGCCAGGGCCGGCGCGAAGCCGAGCACGTCGAGCATGACCTCGATGCCGGCGCGGAACCGGGCACCGAGCAGCAGTGCGCCGTATCCGACGCCGCCCGCGGCGCCCGCGCCCGGTGCGGCCGCGTACTCCGCCGCCTTCGGGCCGACGGCCGCCTCCAGCACCTCCGCGTAGTGGGCGAGCGCCGCGTCCAGTGCCTCGACGTCGTCCGGGGAGGCGCCCTTCTGCGGCCCGTACACCGCGGGTGCGCCCTTCGGGCCGGTCAGCGGATTGTCGACGTCGCTCGCCAGGATCAGTTCCACGTCGGACAGCCGCGGGTCGACGCCCGACAGGTCGGCCCGTGCCAGCTCCGCGAGCCCCCCGCCGCCCGGCGCCACCGGCTCCCCGTCGGCGTCCAGGAAACGCGCCCCCAGCGCGGACAGCATGCCCGCGCCGCCGTCCGTGGTGGCGCTGCCGCCGACCCCGAACACGATCGTCCGCGCCCCGGCGTCCAGCGCGGCCCGCAGCAGCTCGCCCGAGCCGTACGTCGACGCCGTCAGCGGCGCGAAGGCGCCCGCCGGCAGCCGCTGCAGCCCGCTCGCCTCCGCCATCTCGACGACGGCCGTGTCCCCGCGCAGCGCGAACGCCGCCGTGACCTCGTGACCGAGGGGCCCGGCGACCCGTACCTCCCGCCGCTCGAACCCGGCCGCGACGGCCGCGTCCACGGTGCCGTCACCGCCGTCGGCGACGGGCAGCGTCTCGACGTCGACGTCCGGCACGACCCGGCGCAGTCCCGCCGTCACCCGCTCCGCGACCTGTACGGCCGTCAGCGACCCCTTGAACTTGTCCGCGGCAACGAGCACCCTTTGGGTGCCGTGCACAGCAGCGTCCGACACGTTGCAATCCCCTTGCTCTCCGGGCCCGTCGCACGTCAGGGCCAGTCGCGCCGCTGCGACCTTAACCGGCGGACGCCCCCGCCGTCATGCCCCGCCCACACCGCGGAAGGGTCGCCGCGTCCCAGCCCGCGCGGCCACGCCCGGAATCGGGTACACCTCACCTATGACCCCTGTCGGCACTGAGTCAGAGCTCGCCGGCCGCATCCTCGGGGGCTGGCTGGGCCGGATCGCGGGCAACATGCTCGGCAAGCCGGTCGAGCAGGGCGACCTGTGGACGCGGGACCTCATCGACCGCTACCTGAGACAGGCCGGCGCCCTGCCCCTCACCGACTACCTGCCCGAGCCGATCGGCGAGGGCGACGGCTTCGAGCTGCGCCCCGAGTGGCGCCAGTGCGTACGCGGCCGCATCCACGGCAGCTGCCGCGACGACGACATCGACTACGCCATCCTCGGCCTCGACCTCCTGGAGACCCACGGCTTCGACTTCAGCACCGAGCAGGTCGGCGACCTGTGGCTGCTGCGGCTGCCGTACCTGCAGACGTTCACCGCGGAGCGGGCCGCGTACCGCAACCTCGCCAACGGGCTGAAGCCGCCGCTGACGGCGACGTACGACAATCCGTACCAGGAGTGGATCGGTGCCCTGATCCGCGCCGACGTCTACGGCTGGACCTCCCCCGGCGTCCCGCGCCGCGCCGCCTCGCTCGCGCGTCGGGACGCGGTGCTGTCCCACACCGGCAACGGCGTGTACGGCGCGATGTGGGCGGCGGCACTGATCGCGGCGGCGTTCACGGCGGGCACGGTCCGGCAGGCGGTCGACGAGGCGCTGACGGTGATCCCGGCGAGCAGCCGCCTGGCCCGCATCGTGCGCCGGGTCGCCTCCCTTCACGAGGCCCGGATGGCCTGGGAGGACACCCTCACCACGGTCGCCGAGGAGACCGCCGGGCTCGGCTGGATCCACACCGTCCCCAACGCCGCCGTCCTCACCGCCGGGCTCCTCTACGGCGACGGCGACTTCACCCGCACCATCACGCTCACCGTCCGCGGCGGCCTGGACACCGACTCCAACGGCGCGACGGCGGGCTCCGTGGCCGGCGTACTGACCGGCGCGGACGCCATCCCGTCCCAGTGGAAGGACCCCCTGGAGGACACGGTCCGCAGCGCGGTCTTCGGCTTCGACGGCGTACGGATCAGCGAACTGGCGGAACGGACGCTGCGGCTGACGCGGACGGAGAGCTGACGCCGCCCCGGCGCGAGCCGACCGAGGACGCCACCGACATGTACCGGCGTACGAGCCGCTGCGCCCGGCGCGGGTGGCGAGGGGGAGCGCTCGGACGTGGGCCGGCGAACCGCGCGCTGCGGCGGACCGGGGCAAGGACGTGACGCCGCACCGGTGCGGCTGGCTACCCTTCCTGAATGACCACTCCTGACTACGCCACGTACATCGCCTCCCTCCCCCGTGTGCTCGCCGGAGCCGCCGCGCTGTTCCGCGACGCGGAGGGCAGGGTGCTGCTCGTCGAACCCAACTACCGGGAGGGCTGGGCGCTTCCGGGCGGCACGGTCGAGTCCGACGACGGGGAGAGCCCGCGGCAGGGTGCGCGCCGCGAGACCGCCGAGGAGATCGGCCTCGACCGGGAGCTCGGCCGGCTCCTCGTGGTGGACTGGGTGCCCGGCACGGGGCGTCCGCCGCTGGTGGCGTACCTGTACGACGGCGGAGTGCTCGGCGAGGACGACCTCAAGGCGATCCGCCTCCAGGAGGAGGAACTGCTGTCCTGGCGCCTGGTCGCGCGCGTGGACCTCTCCGATCACCTCCCCGGCGCCACCGGCCGCCGCGTCCTGGCCGCCCTCGACGTCCTCACGGAGAGCTCGGGCACGGTGGAACTGGAGAACGGCCACCGGGTCGGCTGACGCCGCCGGGCCCTACCCCTCGGGGTCCCTGGGCTTGACCTCCACCTCACGCAACGCCTCGTCCCGCGCGGCGACTCGCGCCTCTGTCCGGTGTCCCCGCGCGATGTAGTCGCGCACGACGAGTTCCACGGCGTCCTGCGGGTTGCCCACCCCCGACAACACCATGGCTTCCACGACGAGCTCGGCGTCGAGCGAGACGTTGACCTTGGCCATGCGGCGACGCTAGCACCGCCCCGCGCACCCGGATATCCGTTCGCCGCAACCGGATCCCCCGTCCTAACCTCGGTGACATGAGCAGACCCCTCGTCGCCCTCCTCAGTGGGGCCGGTATCTCCACCGACTCCGGTATCCCCGACTACCGCGGGCCCAACGGGCTGTGGCGGCGGGATCCGGAGGCCGAGAAGCTGGTGACGTACGAGTACTACATGGGGGATCCGGAGATCCGGCGGCGGTCGTGGCAGATGCGGCGCAAGAACCGGACGCTGCAGGCCGAGCCGAACACCGCGCACCGGGCGGTGGCGGAGCTGGAGCGCTCCGGTGTGCCGGTCAGGGTCATCACGCAGAACGTGGACGGGCTGCACCAGCTCGCCGGGATGCCCGCCCGCAAGGTCCTCGAACTGCACGGGACCGCACGGAGCGTGGTGTGCACGCAGTGCCATGCGCGCGGGCCCATGGAGGACGCCCTCGCCCGGGTCGACGCCGGGGAGGAGGATCCGGCGTGCCTGGAGTGCGGGGGCATCCTCAAGTCGGCGACCGTGATGTTCGGCGAGCGGCTCGACCCGGTGGTGCTCGGTGACGCCGTGGCGATCACCAAGGCCTGCCAGATCTTCATCGCCGTCGGCACCAGCCTCCAGGTCCAGCCCGCCGCCGGCCTCGCCGGCGTCGCCGCCGACCACAAAGCCCGGCTGATCATCGTCAACGCCGAGCCGACCCCGTACGACGACCGCGCCGACGAGGTCATCCGGGAACCGATCGGCACCGCGCTGCCCCGGCTACTGCGCCGGCTGGGCGGCGAGAGCGACTGAACACCCCGAGGATTCTGCTTCTCATACTGGATGTCGCCGAAACCAGCTGGCGTGCTCGACGATTGGCTCCAGTGACGGCCCCGCCCCGTTTCACGAGTCACCGACGGACGCGCAGGAGCGGACAGCAAGCGCAGGGTGGAACTGTATTCGTATGTGCCGACCGGGCAGACCACGACACGAAGGCCCTGGTGGAGACGGGTGTGACTGAGCGCTTCAGTTGGCCGTTCAGCGCGACACTCGGCCACATGGGCGCCGTAAGCCCGTGAGCGTTGTGGTCGGCCCGCGCGAGCAGTTGCGGTGGCCTGCGAGGGCTGGGGCGGGCGTGACAGGATCCTCGCCATGATGAGCGCCGGCAGAGGCCGAGGACTGGATTTCTTCCGTGGGGACGTCCCCATCTACACGCTGACCTTCGCCAAGGACGTGTCTCCGGTGGAACTGCTGACTCGGATGGGCGCTGATCCCGACAGCGTGGCCCTGCGCACTTACAGGGCCCTGGCTGACGAGTACGGCGACACTCTCCTCGATGAGGACGAGCCGGTGGTGACGACCGGAACCGACGGTGAGTGGACGTGGGCCTGGGAGCAGGGCGGCATGCACGGCCTCGACGCACGGATCCTCTCTGCGGTCTCGCAGGGGACAGACGCCGTTGCGTTGCACTACAACGAGAAGCCGATGTACTGGTTCAAGTACGCGGTGGGCGGTGACGTGCTCGTCGACTTCCATACGTTGGAGCCGTTGGAGCCGACCGGTCGGGCGCCGAAGCTTCTCGACGCGGCGATGCAGCCCCTGGGGCTCGTCCCCGGTCAGCCCGCCCCGTTCCACAGCGTGCTGGCTCTCGCCGAGAACGCCTTCGGGCTGCGCGTGAGGCCGGCGCGAGACGACGAAGAGCGCTGGACCGGCAACCTGTTCGCCCTTCCCGAGCAGGCCTAGATTTCAAGCCCCCACCCTCCAGGCGACCAAGCCTGAGAAAAGAAATAGTTGAAACCGTATCAGCCAGAACACGGATTAGCTCAGCTTGCATGATTCCGCAGGGCGATGCAGCATTAACAGTAGCTGATGCCGAGCTCGCTCAGCATAAGCCAGTACCATTTTCTCCGCAGATCGATCCCCAGGCGTCCTCATGATAGATCACGATGGTGACGTAGCCGAGAGCGGAAAGACGTCCTGGTATAAGCGCATGAGCGCCCACATCGCCGATCTCCAGGGCCAGATAAACAGCCTTGAAGCAATTCGAGGTGGGCCTGACGCCCAGGACTCGGCAATCATAGCGAAGGCGAAATCTCAGCTCAACGCGGCTCGAGAGTCCATACAGAGTAAAGATTATTGGGCCCGCTTCACGGGACGCTCAATCGATCGAGCATGGGCCAACATACATGAAGCGGAAGTTGCCATTCTGCGTGTAACCCCTGATGACAAGCTGCGATGGAAAGGTCTTCCAGTTCTCACTCAGGCACGCTTGCACCTCTCGCCCGATGATGCTCGCCTCCAGCAACTCGAAGCATTGATCCAGGCGCCGAATGGCACGGTTCGACAAATCTCAGCGGCAGACCGAGAACTGGCAGTCAACACTCTGCATTCCGCCTACCAGGCCGAAGAGGCAGAAAGAGCAAGAGTCCGCAGCTTCACCGCGATAGTGTTCGCTGCCACTGTCGTGATGGTAGTTCTAGCCGCAGGGTTCGCGATCTGGGCGTTCACCGATTCTGCAGGAATCTCCGAAAGATTTTGCTTCCCGAAAGACGCAGACAAAGTTGACTCTCCCTTGACAGTGTGCCCGCTGGGGGAGAAAGATAATTGGGAGGGCGTATGGTTCATTGAATTCGTCGGTATGCTGTCGGCTGCTGTAGCCGGCGCCGTGTCGCTACGAAAGGTCAGAGGGACCGCCGGGCCATACCACGTGGCAATGAGCCTATTACTGTTGCGACTTCCAGTCGGCGCACTCACCGCGATCTTGGGGCTTCTGCTTATGAGCGGAAGATTCTTTCCCGGATTGACGGCTCTCGACACCTCGTCGCAAATCGTCGCCTGGGCTATAGCATTTGGAATATTGCAAGAATCTGTTACACGCGCAGTTGACCGGCAGGGACAGCTGCTGCTGGACAATATTAAAGTTCCAGGACGCGACGTCGAAGGGACTCAGATACAAATCCGTCGGGCTCCCGCCGGGCTCCGCCGTCGCGACCGGGGCGGCACCATTACACGGATACGCAACATCATAACTGGAAGGCGCACGCGATCGGGTTCGCGGCATACGGCCGAGGAGGACACGCAATAGGCGTTCTCGTCCCGCGACGATCACCAAGGCGGGTCGGGGGTTCAGGGGCGAGGGTGGCTGCCGACGGTTCGCGGGCTGTTGCGAAGTCCGAGGGTGCGTGGGGCGGTTCGCTCGTAGATGGTTCCGCCAGGTGTGTACCAGCCGGCCTTCTTTCGGACCGCCGGGCTCGGGTCCTCGGTGTGGGACGCCTCCAGGGCGGCGAGTGCGCGGGGGTCGGTGTGGGCGAACTTGCCGACGAGTTCGGCGGCCCTGCTCCGGACGTGCGGGTCGGGGTCGTGGGCCAGGTGTCTCAGTGCGGGTGCCAGGACCTGCTCCGCGTCCGGTGCGCAGGTGTCGCCCTTGCATCGGTCGCAGGCCAGGGCGTGGAAGGCGGAGATCCTGACGCGGGCGTCGGGGTCGTCGGCCATGACGATGAGGTCGTCCATGGACTCGGTGGCGCTCCCCGGCCCACCGGGAAACCGGTGGGCCGGGGAGGGCCGGCTGTGGTCGTTACGGTGTGACCTGGTTGGCGCCGAAGGTCACGACCAGGCGGCCGTCCGAGGCGAAGGACCAGCGGAGGGCGCCGGAGTAGGCGGAGCAGCGGGAGCCGTTCGTGCCGGACCAGAACTGGTTCGAGCTGTCGACGTTGCCGATGGTCCTGTCGTTCGTGCCGCTGCCGCTTCGGCAGGAGGTGTTGCCCCGGAACACCGAGGTGCCGGCGTCGAACGAGAAGTTGCGCTGGGCGTTGTCGATGCTGATGTTGTCCGACACCGTCATCGAGCCGGGGTTGCTGTTGTAGGTGAAGCCGTGCTTGCCGTTGTGGTAGGCGATGCTGCGGCGGACGACGTGGTTGACCGGGATGTCCTCGCCGCCGAGCTTGTAGCCGTTGCGGTCGCCGTTGGAGTTCACAGTGCCGTCGCTGAGGGTGCCGTTGGAGTAGGCGAGGGAGTCCTCGATGGTCACCGGGCCGATGGCTCCGGTGTCGTCCTTGGTGTAGAGGTCCCAGCCGTCGTCGATGTTGTTGTGGGACACGGCGTAGCGGAAGACGTTGCCGGAGCCGACTGTGAGCTTCGCTGCGAAGCCGTCGGCGTCCTCGCCGTCGGAGTCGGCGTTGTCGTGGGACTCGGCGCTCACGACGAGGTTGTTGGACGGCCACTGGTCGCGGGGGGTGCTGGAGGCCATCCGGGAGAGCTGCAGACCGGTGTCGCGGTTGTAGCGGGTGATCGTGCGCTCGAAGATGTTGTTGCTGCCGCCGACGAAGATGCCGTTGTCACCGGCGCGTTCGACGACGATGCCCTTCACGTGCCAGTACGACCCGTTCACAGCGAGCCCGCGGTTGGCCGGGTCCTCGGTCTGGGCCGAGAAGTTGAGGACGGGGGTCTCGCCCGGGTAGGCGGCCAGTTCCGTACGGTCGCTCGCGGTGCCGTTGTTGCCCGCCGGGATGGTGACCGTCTGCGTGTAGCGGTACGTCCCGCCGCGCAGGTAGATCGTTCCGCCGGGGGTGATCCGGCTGATCGCGGAGGTGAGTGTCGTCGGGGCCGATTCCGTTCCGGCCGCGCTGTCGGTGCCGTTCGGCGACACGTACAGGGCGGAGCCCGACGGCGGCGGCGTGGTGGTGCCGCTCACCTCCGCGTCGAGGTAGTCGATGTTGGGCAGGCCGACGGAGGCGGTGGGGCTGATCCGGATGGTGTTGCTGCCCGAACTCACCGGCACCGTCAGCGTCTTCGTCGTCCACGCCCCCCACGTACCGGTGCTCTCGAACGACACCGACGTGGCCGACGAGCCGTTCACCGTGACGTTCGCGGGCCGGACCGTGGTGGTTCCGTTGGCGAAGCGGACCTTCAGGGTCGCCGTGCCCGCGGCGGAGGCGTTCACGGTGAACTGGGCGTAGGCGCCGACCGCGTTGTTGCCGTTGCAGAATCCGCTGCCGGAGTAGCCGGCCCAGTCGGAGTCGATGGTGCCGGTGCAGACCGCCGGGGAGCTCTCGGCCTCGTAACGCGTGGACGCGGCCTGCGCGGTGTTGCCGGACAGCGCGACGAGCGTGCCGGCCAGCAGGCTGACGCACGCGATGACGGGTCTCCGTTGCATCGTTTCTCTCCAGGTTGGTGGACCCGTCCGACGAGGGGTCGGTGCCGAGCCCTTTTCTGCGGGTGGTTCCGGGTGCGACGATCCGGTTCGGCCATGGTTCGACAGTGTGAACAGGCCGGAGGTCCGGAGACCGCATCCGGAGTGGAGAAAGCGCTTTCTGGGACGCTAGAGCCCTTGCCGTGAACGCGTCAATAGACGCGTACGTGATCCTTATTCATGGACATGAACCATTGAGGGCATGCAGGCGTGCGGGCATGCGAGCATGCGGGGGCTCCACACACACGGAAGACAAAGACGCGGCAGGCTGCTGCTTCGCGAGGAGGTTGGCCGTCCACAGCGGGACGAGAAAAGGCAAGGAGGAAAATACCCGCTCCTTGCCACTCTCAACGTATAGCGCACTGGGGGGCTTGCGGCAAGGCCCCCGTCGTGCCGCAGAATCTCCGGCCATAGGCCAGAACCTGCGGAAACGGGGAGTCGCGAAGTGCGTGTGTCGTTGGAGAGGTGCGAGCTGGTGACCGGGGCGACGGTGGCCGCGGAGCCGCTGCTCGACGCGGTCAGCCGGGAAAGGCCGGCCGTGCACCGCCTGAACCACTCGGGATCTTCGAGGCAGGACCCAGAACACGAGAACGTGCGAACGTCGGCGACCTGAACCGGCGACGGCCACGGTGGCCATGTCGGGCGGGGCGTTGCCCGTCATGGCCACCGGGTTCGTCACACCGGTCCTGACGTCTTGTCGTGCGCAATGGCCGCAAGCGGCCTCGATTCGGAGCTGATGTAGTGACCCCCCTGACCACCAGTGCGTTCGACCTTCCCGACCGCCTCTCCCCCAAGGCCGACCCGACGCTGATCGCCGGCGACGAGCAGCACTTCGCGGCCATCGCGGAGTGCCTCGAGCAGACGATCGCCGAACTGACGCACCTCCTCGACGCCGAGCGCAGGGCGCCCGGCGGCATGGGCCGGCACGCGATGGACCGGGACACGGAGATCCACCGGCTGACCTCTCGCCTGCGCGCACTGCGTCGCTTCGGCCTCGACCTGTGCCTCGGACACATGGTCGGCACGGACAGCGCCGAGCCCCTGTACATCGGACGACTCGGCCTTACGGACAGCGAGGGCCGTCGGCTGCTGATCGACTGGCGCTCCCCCGCGGCCGAGCCGTTCTTCGGAGCCACCCACGCCAACCCGATGGGTCTGGCGAGCCGCCGCAGGTATCGCTGGACGGGCGGCCGGATCAGCGACTACTGGGACGAGGTGTTCACCTCGGACGGGTTCGCCGGGCACGCCGCGCTCGACGACCAGTCCGCCTTCATCGCCAGCCTGGGGAGCAACCGGTCGGCACGGATGCGAGACGTCCTCGGCACCATCCAGGCCGACCAGGACGCCATCATCCGGGCCAGTTCCCGCGGCGCTCTCGTCGTCGACGGCGGTCCGGGTACGGGGAAGACCGTCGTCGCCCTGCACCGCTCCGCCTACCTCCTCCACTCCGATCCCCGCCTGGGTCACCGTCGGGGCGGTGTGCTGTTCGTCGGTCCGCACCGGCCCTACCTGGCCTACGTCGCCGACGTCCTCCCCAGCCTGGGAGAGGAGGGCGTGCAGACCTGCACCCTTCGGGACCTGGTCGCCGAGGGAGCCGCGGCATCGATCGAGGCCGACCCTGACGTGGCCCGCCTGAAGTCGTCCGCGGACCTGGTGAACGCGATCGAGAAGGCCGTCAGGTTCTACGAGGAGCCGCCCGCCAAGGGGATGACGGTCACGACCCACTGGTCCGACATCCGGCTGAGCGCCGCGGACTGGGCCGTGGCGTTCGAGGCAGCGGAACCCGGCACCCCGCACAACGAGGCCCGCGACCAGGTCCTGGAGGAGCTGCTCACGATCCTGGTGGACAAGCACGAGGGCGACGACGTCTCGCCCGACCTGCTCCGCAAGTCCCTGCGGCAGAACAGGGAGCTGCTCGCCGCCTTCAACCGCGCGTGGCCGCTGCTCGAGGCGGCCGACCTCGTGGGAGACCTGTGGTCGGTGCCCGCCTACCTGCGGCTGTGCGCTCCCTGGCTCGGCCCCGACGACGTACGGCGGCTGCAGCGCGCGGACCCCCAGGCCTGGACGGTGTCCGACCTGCCGATCCTGGACGCGGCACGGCAACGGCTCGGCGACCCGGAGGCGGCCAGGCGCAAGCGCCGGAACAAGGCCATCCTCGCCACCCAGCGCGAGCGCATGACACAGGTCGTCGACAACCTGATCGAGGCCACGGCCAACTCCGGCGCCGACGGTGACGACGGCGAGGGCCTGGTGACGATGCTGCGCGGCGAGGACGCCCAGGTCAGCCTGGTCAACGAGTCCGAACTGCTCACCGTCGACCCGGACCTGCTCGCGGGCCCGTTCGCGCACGTGGTCGTCGACGAGGCTCAGGAACTGACCGACGCGGAGTGGCAGATGCTGTTGCTGCGCTGCCCGTCCCGGAGCTTCACCATCGTCGGGGACCGCGCCCAGGCCAGGCACGGGTTCACCGAGTCGTGGCAGGAACGGCTCGAGCGGGTTGGGCTCGACCGGATCAACCTTGCCTCCCTGACCATCAACTACCGGACACCGGAAGAAATCATGGCGGAAGCCGAGCCGGTCATCCGGGCCGTGCTCCCGGACGCCAACGTGCCGACCTCCATCCGCGGCGGCGGCGTCCCCGTCGTACACGGTTCCGTCGCGGATCTGGACTCGATCCTCGACACCTGGCGCGCCGCGCACGCCGACGGGATCGCCTGCGTCATCGGCGATCCCACGTTCCGCACGACGTCCCGAGTCCGGTCGCTGACCCCCGAGCTGTCGAAGGGCCTCGAGTTCGACCTGGTCGTCGTCATCGACCCGGAGAAGTTCGGCACGGGCGTCGAAGGAGCGGTCGACCGCTACGTCGCGATGACCCGAGCGACCCGGCAACTCGTCGTCCTCACGAGCTCCTGACGGCTCTGGAGCGCCCCGAGCTGGAATTCCACTCCAGGAACGGGGCGCTCCAGAACGGGTGCTCTAGAAAAGGGCTGTTCCCCGTTCGAAGTCCAGCAGGCGCTGCTTGCGGTCCAGGCCGCCGCCGTAGCCGGTGAGGCTGCCACTCGCGCCGATGACGCGATGACAGGGGACGATGATGCCTACGGGGTTCCTTCCGTTGGCGAGGCCGACCGCTCGGGAGGCCTTGGGGTTGCCCAGGGCGTCGGCCAGTTCGCCGTAGGAGCGTGTCTCGCCGTAGGGGATCCGGCGCAGTTGGTCCCACACGCCGCGCTGGAACGAGGTTCCCTGCAGGCGCAGTTCGATCGTGAACTCCTTCAACTCGCCCGCGAAGTAGGCCTCGAGTTGTTCCTCGGCCTCGGCGAAGAGGGGGTTGTCGGCGCGGACGCCGAAGCTCTCCTCCGTCGGGCGGTGGCGCTGTTCGGTCATGTAGAGGCCGCACAGGACCCCGTCGTCGTCGGCGACGAGGGTGAGGGGGCCGTACGGGCTGTCGATGACGGTGTGCTGCTTCATGATGGGTCCCTGAGTTTCCTTACACGGGCAGGAAGTTGATGGGGTGGCTGTCCGTCGCCCACAGATACTGGACCACGTACGCCCGCCACGGGCGCCACGCCGCCGCGCGAGCGGTGAGGGCCGCGGGGGTGGACGGCAGGCCCAGCTCCTGTGCGGCACGGCGGATGCCGAGATCGGTGGGGAGGAAGGCGTCGGGGTCGCCGAGGGCACGCATCGCGATGACGTCGACCGTCCAGGGGCCGAAGCCGGGCAGAGCCAGGAGCGTGGCCCGGGTCTGCGGCCAGTCGCTGTCCGGCCCCAAGCGCAGGCTGCCGTCGGCGAGTTGGCCGACCAGCGTGGTGAAGGTCGTACGGCGGGTCCGTGGCATCGCCAGGGACTCCGGATCCACCACGGCCAGCGCCTCGGGCGTGGGGAAGAGGTGGGTGAGTCCGCCCTCGGGGTCGTCGACCGGGTCGCCGTGGGCGGTGACCAGACGGGCCGCGTGGGTGCGGGCGGCGGCGGTGGAGACCTGCTGACCGAGTACGGCGCGTACGGCGAACTCCGCCTCGTCGACCGTACGCGGAACGCGGCGGCCGGGGGCCTTGTCCACCAGGGGCGCGAGGAGCGGATCCGTACGCAGCTGGTCGTCGATCGCGACCGGATCGGCGTCCAGGTCGAGCATCCGGCGGCAGCGGCTGATGGCGACGGTCAGGTCACGCAGGTCACTGAGGGTGAGACGGCAGGCGATGTGGTCGGGCTTCGGCGTCAGCGCGACGATGCCGTGACCGTACGGCAGCCGGAGCGTGCGCCGGTACGCGCCGTCCCGCCACTCCTCGACCCCGGGTACCGCGGTCGCCGCGAGGTGGCCGAAGAGGTTGTCGGGGTTGAGGGGGGCACGGAAGGGGAGGCGGAGGGTGAGGGCACCCGGGGTGACATGGGGTGGCTGAGGGTTCTGGAGGGGCTGGGGGCTGTAAGGGCCCTGGGGGCTCTTGGTGCTTCTCTTCGGTGTCCGGTCGCGCAGTTCGCTCGGGGACAGGGCGAAGACCTCGCGCACGGTGTCGTTGAAGGCGCGGATCGAGGAGAAGCCGGCGGCGAAGGCGACCTCCGCCATGGGCAGCGGCGTGGTCTCGATGAGCAGGCGGGCCGTCTGGGCGCGCTGGGCACGGGCGAGGGAGAGTGGGCCCGCGCCCAGTTCCGCGAGCAGCTGGCGTTCGACCTGCCGGGTGCTGTAGCCGAGGCGGCCGGCGAGGCCGGGGACGCCCTCGCGGTCCACGATGCCGTCGGCGATCAGCCGCATGGCGCGGGCCACGAGGTCGGCCCGCTGGTTCCACTCCGGCGAGCCCGGGCTGGTGTCCGGCCGGCAGCGCTTGCAGGCCCGGAAACCGGCCTGCTGGCAGGCGGCCGCGCTCGGGTAGAACGTCATGTTCTCCGGCTTGGGCGGGACGACCGGGCAGCTGGGTCGGCAGTAGATCCGGGTGGTCAGGACGGCCGTGTAGAACCATCCGTCGAAGCGCGCGTCCTTGGACTGGACGGCGCGTACACAGTGCTCCCTGTCGGTGTGCATCCCGTTCTGCATGTGTCCAGCATCGTGCACCCACCCGGCCCGGGCTGGCGGAAATCCGACATCAAGCTCGGCTGTCCTGGGCCTGGGCGGATCGCCACGCGGACTCGCGCAGCAGCCGCAGCCCGTTCAGGCCCACGATCACGGTCGAGCCCTCGTGACCTGCGACTCCGAGTGGGAGGGGCAGGTGGCCGACCAGGTCCCAGACAACAAGGCCGGTGATGAACGTGCCCGCGATCACCAGGTTCTGCAGCACCAGGCGGCGGGCGGCGCGGGAGAGACGTACCACCGCCGGTACGGCCGTGAGGTCGTCGCGCACGACCACGGCGTCCGCTGTCTCCAGCGCGAGGTCGGAGCCCGCGCGCCCCATGGCGATCCCGGCGTGCGCGGCCGCGAGGGCCGGCGCGTCGTTGACGCCGTCGCCGACGAAGAGCACCCTGCGGCCGGCGCGCTGGAGGTCGCGTACGGCGTTCACCTTGTCCTCGGGGAGCAGGTCCGCACGGACGTCGGTGATGCCGGTGGCGGCGGCGACGCGGGCGGCGGCGTGCGCGTTGTCGCCAGTGAGGAGGGTGGGAGTGGTGCCTGTGAGGGCGGTGAGGGCGGCGGCGGTGGCCGGGGCGGCGGGGCGGAGGCGGTCGGTGAGGGTGAGGGTGCCGAGAGGGGTGGAGTCACGGGTGACGAGGACGGTGGTCGCGCCGGTGCCTGCGTCGACATCAACATCAACATCGGCATCAACATCAACATCGGCATCGGCATCGGCATCGACATCGACATCGACATCGACGGGATCCTGCATACCTTCGGCACGGTGCATACGGTCGACAGAAGCGTCCATATGCCGGACGGACGTCTCCATACGACTACTGGCCGTCTCCCTACGACTGCCGGACGTCTCCCTTCGGCCGACGGTCACCGTCCGCCCCTCGACCACCGCCGTGACCCCGTGCCCCGGCGTGGCCGCGAAGTCCTCGGCGATGGCGATCGGCAGGTTCCGTGCCCGGGCCGCGGCGACGATCGCGCGGGCCAGTGGGTGTTCGCTGGGGTGTTCGGCGGCCGCGGCGAGGGCGAGGAAGGTGTCCGCGTCGAGGCCGGTGTCCGGCAGGGGGCGTACGTCCGTCACCTCGGGGGCGCCCTCGGTGAGGGTGCCTGTCTTGTCGAGGGCGGCGGCGTCGATCTCGCCGAGGCGTTCCATGGCGACGGCGGACTTGACCAGGACGCCGTGGCGGCCGGCGTTGGCGATGGCGGACAGCAGGGGCGGCATGGTGGCGAGGACGACCGCACACGGAGACGCGACGATCATGAACGTCATGGCCCGGAGGAGGGCGTCGGTGAGGTCGGCACCGAAGGCGAGGGGGACGGCGAAGACGGCGAGCGTGGCGGCCACCACGGCGACCGCGTAGCGCTGTTCGACCTTCTCGATGAACAGCTGGGTCGGCGCCTTGGTGCGGGAGGCCTCCTCGACGAGGGTCACGATGCGGGCGATGACCGAGTCGGCCGGGTCGCGCTCGACGCGGACGCGCAGTGCGCCGGTGCCGTTGAGGGTGCCGGCGAAGACGTCGTCGCCGGGGCGCTTGACGACGGGCAGGGGCTCGCCGGTGATGGTGGCCTGGTCGGCCTCGCTGGTGCCCTCCAGTACGCGTCCGTCGGCGCCGATCCGCTCCCCCGGGCGGACCAACAGGACGTCCCCGACGGCGAGTTCGGTGGTCGACACAATTTCCTCGCGGTCGTCGCCGCCTCCTCCGTCGCCGTCCTTGCCGATGAGCCGGGTCGCGGTGTCGGGGGCGAGGTCGAGCAGGCCGCGCACGGAGTCGGCGGTGCGGGCGGTGGCCAGGGCCTCCAGGGCGCCGGAGGTGGCGAAGATGACGATCAGCAGGGCGCCGTCCAGGGCCTGTCCGATCGCGGCCGCACCGAGTGCCGCGACGATCATCAGCAGGTCGACGTCGAGGGTCTTCTCGCGCAGGGCGCGCAGGCCTTCGAGGGCCGGTTCCCAGCCGCCCGACACATAGGCGACCGCATACAGGATTCCGTACGTCCAGGACGGTGCACCGCCGACATCCAGCGCGAGACCCAGCAGGAAGGAGACGGTCGCGGCGAGCGCCCAGCGGGCCTCGGGGAGGGCGAGGAGACGGGTGCGGCGGCGGGGGGCCGTCGGGGTGCGGGTGGGGGGCGTCGTGGGGGCAAGGGTCGTTGACACGCGGCCACCATACAGGAACATATGAAGACTCATTCATCTGTTCATGCGTGGTCGGTAGGATATGGCCATGGGTCATGGAGCGGTCACCACCACTGCGGCGGAACGGGTGCGTCTGGACGCCGACAACGTGGCGAAGGTGGCCACCACGCTCCAGGCCCTGTCGACGCCCTCCCGCCTGTTGATCCTGGCGCGCCTGCGCGAAGGGCCGCTGCCGGCCACGGAGTTGGCGGCGGAGGTGGGCATGGAGCAGTCGGCCTGCTCGCACCAGTTGCGGCTGCTGCGGAATCTGGGGCTTGTGGTGGGTGAGCGCCGGGGGCGGTCGGTGGTGTACGCGTTGCACGACCACCATGTCGCCGAGCTGCTCGACCAGGCCGTTTATCACGTGGAGCATTTGCGGCTGGGGCTCAGCGACGCGGCGGAGGAGTAGCGGCGGCGTTGTCTGGTAAACGGCCACACGGCATGCCGATGTGCACCGTCTCACAGACGTTTTTGCCCGCCGCCGGTCGGGACGCGGCGGGACCCCATCGGGTCCACGCCGGCGGGAGCCTCAGCCGGCGGTCAGCGCCGTGTCCGGTAGACCCAGGTACCGGCGGAGGGCGGCGCGTCCGTCGTCCGTCAGTCTTACGACGCGCGTGGCGTTCTCGTGCACGATCCACGACTGCTCGACCGCGTGCCGGAAGACGGACGCGCCCACACCGCCTGCCAGGTGCAGACGTTGCTCCGTCCAGTCGAGGCAGGTACGGACGTGCGGTCGGTGCGGCGCTTCGGCGGCTTCGTCGGCGATGCCCAGCTCCCTCAGCCATCGGGCACCCGAAGGGGTGAGAGCCGGCCCGTAGTGCCAGGTCAGGAACCCCTGGCTGGTCATCGCATCGGTGATCGCGATCGCCAGCGACCCGGCCAGGTGGTCGTAACAGATGCGCGCGAAGGCCAGAGCCCGGTGACGGCGGGCCGCGGTGAGCGAACGCACCGGCACCGGACGCCGAGGTGCCCGTGCGGCAAGCCCCTCGATCATCTCCGCGATGTCCGGGTCGGCGAGCCGGACGTAGCGGTTGCGGCCCCGTCGTTCCTCGGCCAGCAGACCGCCGGCGACCAGCCGGTGCAGATGGCTGGTCGCGGTGGACTGGGCGACTCCGGCGAGCTGGGCCAGTTCCTTCGCCGTCCAGGCACGGCCGTCGAGGAGGGCGAGGCAGAAGGCGGCGCGTGTACGGTCGGCCAGGAGGGCCGCCAGGGCGGCGAGGTCCGGCTCTTCGGCGTACACGTCGGGGCTGGTCACACGTTCATTGTCCGTGACCGTCCCTTCGACGCCCGTCGAAGGGTCCCGCGCCTAGCGTTTTTGCATGACGACTGACACGCATCGAGTGATCCGGCCGAGCATCCTGTATTTCGGAACGCCGGTGGTCCTGCTCACCACGGAGAACGCGGACGGCAGCTTCAACCTTGCTCCGATCTCGTCCGCCTGGGCGCTGGGACAGCATGTTGTCCTGGGTCTGGGCAGCGACAGCCAGACGGTGCGCAACCTGGCTGAGCGACCGGATATGGTGATCAACCTCGCCTCCCCGGATCTGTGGGAGCGGGTGGAGCGCCTCGCGCCGCTCACCGGCGCCGCTCCGGTGCCGGAGAGCAAGCGGGCGGTGTACCGCCACGAGCCCGACAAGTTCTCCGCCGCCGGGCTGACCCCGCGCTCCTCGGACCTCGTACGGCCGCCCCGGGTGTCGGAGTGTTCCCTCCAGTTGGAGGCCAGGGCCCTGGCACTGACTCCGGGCGGGGAAGGGCGCTTCCTCGCGGTCGAGTGCGAGGTGGTCCGCGTGCACGCCGACGAACGCGTCATCGTGCCCGGCACGCACCACATCGACCCCGGCGTCTGGAGCCCGCTCATCTACAACTTCCGTCACTACCACGGGCTCGCCCCCGAGCTAGGAGCGTGTCCCAGTAACCGACGCCGGGCTGGTTCTGGCATCGGATGATCGTTCCCTCGCCCGAAACGCGATGTCGCATTTCCGCCAGTGCCAGTGGCTCGCTCACGAGAGAGTCAGCGAAGGCTCGTGTTCCCGATCGCGGGCCTGTCCGTCTGGCACTCCGCGAAAGGCACAGCGCATGCACGTCGTCCCCGGGCTCAAGGTCCTGTACTTCGGAACTCCGGTGGTGCTGATCAGCTCACTCAACGAAGACGGCACGGCGAATCTCGCGCCGATGTCCTCGGCGTGGTGGCTGGGCCAGTCCTGCATGCTCGGTCTCGGCAACAACGCCCAGACCACCGCGAACTTGCTGCGGGAGGGCGAGTGCGTGCTCAACCTGCCCTCGTCGGCGATGGTCGATGCTGTCGACCGGATCGCGCTCACCACCGGGAAGCAGGCCGTGCCGGACTACAAGAAGGAGCAGGGCTACCGGTACGAGCCGGAAAAGTTCTCGGCAGCCCACCTGACCGAGCAGGCATCGGACCTGGTCCGGGCCCCCAGAGCCGCGGAATGTCCGATCCAGCTGGAGTGCAAGGTCGCCTCGGCCCATCCCTTCGGCGGCCCCGAGTCGCACGCCACCGCCTTCGAGGTCGAAGTCCTTCGCGCCCATGTCGCGGAAGACCTGGTCATCCCGGGGACGCACTACGTGGACCCGCTCGGCTGGGACCCGCTGATCATGAAGTTCTGCGAGTTCTTCGGCGGTGGCCACAACGTTCACCCGTCGAGGCTCGCCGAGGGCTGGAACATGCCGCACCAGCTCCAGTCGACGGCCACCTGAGCAGGCATCCGGCGGCCACCCGCCTGCGTCTCGTGACCATTCGTGCGAGATGATCACGGTATGCGCCACACGGACGGGTTATTCGATGCCGAGCCGGTCGAGCCGAAGCAGCCGCGGGCACGTCCGACGGTGGTGGACAAGCGGTTCCGGGCATTCGACCCGCACCAGGTCCTGCTGCTGCCGCCGTCACTGGACGACTGGCTGCCCGAAGACCACCTGGCCCGCTTCGTCGCCGACCTGGTTGACCAGGCGCTCGACCTCGCGCCGATCCTGTCCGACTACACCGAGAAGCGCGGCTACCCGCCCTACGACCCGCGGCTGATGGTGCGCCTGCTGATCTACGGGTACACCACCGGTGTCCGCTCCTCACGGGTCATCGAGCGCAAGTGCGCGGACGACGTCGCCTTCCGGTTCCTGGCCGCGGACCAGACCCCGGACTTCCGCTCGATCGCCCGGTTCCGCCGCCGCCACCGACGCGCTCGCCGACCTGTTCCTCCAGTCCCCGCACCTCGCGCAGAAGCTCGGCATGGTCAAGATGGGCCGCGTCGCCCTGGACGGCACCAAGCTGGAGGCCAACGCCTCCAGACACAAGGCCATGAGCTACGGGCGGCTGGTCGACAAGGAGGAACGGATCGAGGCCGAGATCGCCGAACTGGAGACCAAGACCGCCGCCCTGCTTGCCGACGCCGAAGCCGTCGATGCCGCCGAGGACGAGCGGCTCGGTATCGACGGCAAAGAGCTCGACCTGCCAGCCGAGATGGACCGCCGTGAGAAGCGTCTCGCGCGGCTACAGGCCGCTCGCGCCCAGATCGAGGCCGAGGCCGCCGATAGAGCCCGCCGCCATGCCGAGGACAAAGAACGCCGCCGCCAGGCACGCACCGGCTCCTCTGACGAGCAGGTCGTCACCGACGCCGGCGAGCAGGCCGACGGCCGGGCCCGCCCGAAGCCGAAAGCCCAGGCCAACTTCACCGACCCCGACTCGCGGATCATGAAGAACAGCGACGGCGCCTACATCCAGGCCTACAACGCCCAGGCCGTCGTCGACGACGCCCACCAGATCATCACCGCCGCCGACGTGACAACCAACGCCTCCGACGCGCTGAACTACACCACGATGCTCGACCAATCCGCCCAGAACACCGGCCGCCACCCCAAGCAGGCCCTCGTCGACGCCGGCTACTGCTCCGAGACCAACCTCGAAGCCGCAACGGAGCGCCAACTCACCTGCGGTACTGACACGTTCATGGCCACCGGCCGACTCGGGCACGACGAACAGGTCCCGCCCGCACCACGCGGGCGCATCCCCAAGAACGCCACACTCAAGGAGCGCATGGCCCGCAAGTTGCGGACCAAGCCCGGCCGGAAGGCATACAGCCGTCGCAAGGCCATCGTCGAACCCGTCTTCGGACAGATCATGACCTGCCAGAACGGCCGCCAACTCCTCCTGCGCGGCGAGGAAGACGCTCGAGGAGAATGGCGCCTCCTTGCCGCCTGCCACAACCTTAGTAAGATCTTCCGGCACACCGGCACAGCAGGGATCCCCGCCCTGGCCGGCTGACCAGCCTGGCCTCCCCGGCCACATCACGAGCCCTGCCGGCCGGACACCCTGCGGGGCAGACCCCCACCGGAGCTCCACAAGCCGCGACAGGGCCGCCGCGACCGATCCGCCGACCACAGGAAGCCGACGCTTGCTCGTTACTGACCCACGCTCCTAGGCCACGGCTTCCGTTGGGAGACGGCCAGGGCGGCGGAGCGCGTCACGCGGGGCCGGTGAGCCTCGTGGCGGACCGTTTGTCGAACGTCGCCGCCAGGACGGCTGCCGTGATCCCGGTGATACCGAGGACGAGAGGCAGCCGTACGTCCAGACCCGTGAGAGAACCGGCGAGGGCGGTGCCCGCGGATCCCGACGTGATCTTGAGTGCCGCGACCCAGATGAAGACCTGGCCGCGCACCTTGGCGGGCGCGTACTCGGTGCGGGCGGCGAGAGTGGCGGCGAAGAAGAGGGCGTTGAGGATGCCGGTGACCCCGTATGCCGCCACCGACAGCACGAGGCTGTGGCTCGCCGAGATCAGGCCGAGACCGATGACGACCCCCAGGGCGAGGCGGCGCATGAGGAGGTCGGGGTCGCCGGTGAGCGGGGCCACCATGACCGCCACGGAGCCGGTGAGGTTGCCGAGTCCGTAGGCGGCGGTCAGCACCGCCGCGGTGGACGCGCCGACCCCAAGGATCTCCGTCATGTGCACCGCGGTGATCGGCAGCGCGGCGACGCCCAGCGCGACGATCATGGTCAGGTAGACGGTGCGCCGCAGAGGGCCGGTGCGGGCCACCAGGACCAGGGTGGGGCCCGGCTTGAGAATCGCGGCTCTGTCCCGGCCGACAGCCGCGGGCGCGTGGGGCAGAAGGAGGACACACCCCGCCGCGACACCGGCGCCGCCCGCCAGGGCAAGGGCGGCGACAGCGGGGGAGGTCCCGCCGGACAGGGCCGCCACCAGGGACGGACCGACGGTGCCGCCGATACCGTACGTGGCCACGTCCCAGCCCTGCGCCCGGCGCTGGGTGCGCAGTCCAGGACCGGCGATGGCGGGCAGCCGGCTGCTGATGCCGCCGGTCAGCAGGGGGCCGCAGGTGCCGGCCACAGCCAGCAGCAGCGCCGTCACCGGGGCGGGCACTGTGGCGTACGTCAGTACACCCGCGGTCAGCGCGGCGGCATACAGCAGACAGGCCACGGCGATGACCTTGCGTCCGTCCCGCGCGAGGTCCAGCGGGCGGGCCACGAAGGGGCCGAACAGGTGCGGTGCGGTGATACACGCGCCGAGCACACCGGCGAGCGTCCCCGCACCTCCCGACGAGGTGACGAGGAGGACGACGGCGACGACCGCTCCTCCGTCGGCAGTCCGGGCCAGGGCCGCGGCGACGACGTAGCGCGCCAGGCCGCCCCTGCGGACGGCGAGTGGAGGCGACACGCCGGTCGCGTTCGCCCCGGTCGCGGAGTGCTGACGATTCATGGCGCGCTCAGGAAGTGAGCCCGAGGGCGTCCAGCGTGGCGACAACGCCCTGACGTGCTGCTTCGTCCAGCCCGCGCAGGGGACGCGGCAGATTCGGCTCCCTCGTCAGGCCGAGGTGCGAAGCGGCGGCCGACATGACACGCAGACCGCCGTGGCGGCGGAACAGCGCCCACAGCGGCTCGAGTTCGTCGGACAGCTCCGTGGCCGTGCCCGCATGACCGGCCTGGGCGGCACGGGTGAGGGCGAGCGCGGTCTGCGGGAAGGTGCCGCCGAGGACCGAGTACCAGGCGTCACACCCCGAGTTCAGACCACGGGCGGCCGTCCAGTCGCCGCTCACACCGATGGTGACCGTCTCGGGGACCAGCGTCCGC
The DNA here is from genome assembly GCF_042888465.1 of Streptomyces sp. NPDC002888. Classification (NCBI taxonomy): domain Bacteria; kingdom Bacillati; phylum Actinomycetota; class Actinomycetes; order Kitasatosporales; family Streptomycetaceae; genus Streptomyces; species Streptomyces sp. NPDC002888. The sequence goes on from NZ_JBIAPU010000001.1 coordinate 283,722, forward strand.
AACGCGTCGACGCGGGCCTTCGCCCGTGCCGGGTCGTCGGGCACGCCGGGGATCTTGATCGAGCGCACGTTCGGCAACCGGGCGATCCCGCCGTGCAGCTCGTCGCTGAAATCGACGTGCGTGGTCCTGGGGTTGTCGTACACGCACAGCGGCACCGACAGCTCGCGGGTGACCTCCTCGTACAGACCGAACACCTCGTCCTCGGTGAGCGGCTGATACGTCATCGGTGCGAGCAGCACGGCTGAGGCCCCGGCCCGCTGCGCGTCCTCGGCCAGCGCCAGGACGTCCGCGGTGCGCAGCGCGCCGATGCCGACCATGACGGGAACCCCGCCGGCGGCCTCGACCGCGATCCTCGCGGCGTGGGCCCGCTGCTCCCGGGTGAGGTAGGCGTAGCCGCCGGTGGAACCGAGCGCGCCGATGGAGTCCACCCCCGAGGCCGCGAGGCGGGCGACGAGCGCGGCGTACGCCGTGTCGTCGATGCCGTGCTCGTCGGTGGGTGTGAGGGGGAAGGCACTGAGGCCATGGAACATGGTCGCTCCTTCGAGGGGGAGGAAACGGGTGGCTATGCGCCTGCGGCGCGCAAGTCCGCCACGACTGAGGTCAGTTCAGCGGCAAATGCCTCAGCCTGCGGCTCGGTGATGGTGGAGGTGGTGACCCGGACGGCGCCCCGGTGGGCGGAACCGTCAGGGACGAAGACGTGGCCGGGCCGTACCGCCCAGCCCCGCTGTCCCAGGGCGTCGGCCACCGACCGGCCGTCGACGTCGAGTTCGACCCACACGTTCAGTCCGTCGGGCCGGTGGGGGACCTCGATGCCCTGGGCGTGCAACTGCCCGACGAGCAGGCCGCTGCGATGCGTGTATGTCTCGCGGGCCCGTTCGTGGAGTTCGTGGACGGCGGGATCGAGGAGCAGTTCGCGGGAGATGTGCTGCAGCAGGTGGCTGACCCATGTGGTGCCGGCGCTCAGCCGCGCCTCCAGGCGGGCGGTGGTCTCCGGGTCGGCGGCCAGGAGAGCGAGACGCAGGTCCGGGCCGAGGAACTTGGACAAGGACCGCACCAGCGCCCAGCGTGCCGTGGTCGGGGGAGTGATCCGGTGGTACGGCCGTGCGGAGACCGCCGAGAAGTGGTCGTCCTCGATGACCAGGACCTGGGGGTGGCCGGCCAGGATCGCGCGCAGGTCGGCTGCCCGCTCCTCGGTGAGGCTCGCGCCGGTCGGGTTGTGGGCACGGGGTGTGCAGACCACCGCACGAGCACCGTCCTCCAGGGCGGCCCGCAGGGCGTCGGGCCGCATACCGGCGCCGTCGACCCGGACCGGCACCGACCGGTAGCCGTTCAGTCGCAGGGTGCCGATGCTCGCCAGGAAACAGGGATCCTCGATCGCCACCAGGTCGCCGCGGGCGAGGTGGGCGTTCAGGAGGCGTTCGGTGGCGTCGACCGCTCCGTGCGCCACCAGCGTCCGGAACGGCTGCTCGATGTCCTCCGCGAAGTCGGCGGAGGCCCACTCGGCGAGCCCAGGGTCGACGGCGGGCACTCCGTACAGGGGCCGGCGGTAGCGTCCGCGCCGGACCACGGCCAGGATGTCCGGCAGCAGTTCCGGGTCGGGGTTGCCGCTGGCCAGGTCGGTCGAGGCGCCCCCTGCACCGACACCTTCGCGGGCGAGCTGCGGCACCGCCGCGATCACCGTGCCGCCGCGGCCCCGGGTCTCGGCCACGCCGGCCTCGACCAGCCGCCGGTACGCCAGGGCGACCGTGTTCCGGTTGACCCCCAGCTCGGCGGCGAGCGTCCGCACCGGGGGCAGCACCGCTCGCGGCGCCAGCTCACCTGAAGAGACCTGGTCCCGCACACTGCCCGCGATCTCAGCCGCGGTCGTGCCGCTGATCGTCATGTGATCACCTCCTGCACCCACCGTAGCATTTTTGTCCTATGCCAAAACAGTTGCCTACGCGCCCGCTGCGCGAGAATGGAGCAAGTGACCACAACCCGGTGTGGATGAACCGCAACGGCGATGTCTACGACAAGGCGGCCGACCAAGTCAGCGCGGGCATCACTATCAGTCCGGCGCCGTCGTCCTGGTCAGTGGTTCCCTCATGTCATCGCCCCTCGGAACATGGTGTTGTCATTGGCCGACTTCTCCGGGATCGGCTGGATGACGTCCCAGTGTTCGACGACCTTGCCGTCCTGAACCCGGAAGATGTCGACGACGGACGCTCCGCGGTCGTCGGCGGACATCTGGAAGTGGTGGTGGAACGCGACGTACTCGCCGTCGGCGATGACCCTCTTCAGGCTGATGCTGCGGCGTGGGTTCGGGTGCTGGATGCGGTGACGCGTGATCCGGGGCGGCGGTGACGGCTCCGCCCGCGACAAGTGGAGCAGTCTGATCGTCATGCGGCTCGGGGAGCGCACCCACCGGTTCAACGAACTCCACCGCGAGATCGACGGGATCAGCCGGCGGATGCTGACCCTGACCCTGCGCGCACTGGTCCGCGACGGCCTGGCCAGCCGCACGGCCTACCCCACCGTGCCGCCCCGCGTCGACTACGAACTCACCAAGCTGGGCCGCACCCTGCTCGCGCCGATCAGCGCGCTCCACGAGTGGGCCGTGGCGCACCGCTCCGACATTCGCCAGGCGCGCGCCGACCACGACCGAGCCACCGGCGACCGCGGTGCGGACTCGCGCACCCCCTGAGAAGGGCTACATGTTGATCATGTGGCCCGCCAGGCCGTGGACCGCCTCCTTCACCGCCTCGCCCAGGGTCGGGTGGGCGTGGACGTTGCGGGCGACCTCGTGGACGGTGAGGTCCCACTGTTGGGCCAGGGTGAGTTCGGGCAGCAGCTCGGTCACGTCCGGGCCGATCAGGTGGCCGCCGAGGAGTTCGCCGTACTGGGTGTCGCTGATGAGTTTCACGAAGCCGGTGACATCGCCGAGGCCGTGGGCCTTGCCGTTGGCGGTGAAGGGGAACTTGGCGACCTTGATGTCGTGGCCGAGTTCGCGGGCCTGGGCCTCGGTGTAGCCGAAGCTGGCGATCTGGGGCTGGCAGTAGGTGGCGCGGGGGATCATGACGTAGTCGAGTTCCATCGTCTCCGCGTCCGCGATCGTCTCCGCGGCCACCACACCCATCGCCTCCGCCGCGTGCGCGAGCATCAGCTTCGCGGTGACGTCGCCGATGGCGTAGATGTGCGGGACGGAGGTGCGGCAGCGGGTGTCGACGTCGATCGCGCCGCGCTCGGTGACCGTCACGCCCGTGTTCTCCAGGCCGTAGCCGGTGACGTTCGGGGCGAAGCCGATGGCCTGGAGGACCTTGTCGGTCTCCAGGACCTGCTGGGCGCCGTCCTTGCCGGTGACGGTGACGCGGACCTGGGGGCCGGACTCGTCGATCGACTCGACCCGGGTGGAGGTGAGCACGTCGATGCCCAGGCGGCGGTACTGCTTGGCGAGTTCGGCGGAGACGTCGGCGTCCTCCAGCGGGGCGACGCGGTCCAGGAACTCGACGACGGTGACCTTCACGCCGTAGTTGTGCAGGACGTAGGCGAACTCGATGCCGATGGCGCCGGCGCCCGCGATGACGATCGACTGGGGCAGGTCCTCGGCGAGGATCTGCTCCTCGTACGTCACCACGCGGGCCGTACGGCGGGTGCCCGGCAGCAGCTTCGGCGTGGCGCCGGTGGCGATGATGCAGTGGTCGAAGCCGATGGTGCGGGTGTTGCCGTCGTAGTCGGCGACCTGGAGGGTGTGCGGGTCGACGAATGTGCCGCGGCCGTCGAACTCGGTGATCTTGTTCTTCTTCATCAGGTAGTGGACGCCCTTGACGCGCCCGTCGGCGACCTTGCGGCTGCGGCGGTAGGCCTCGCCGTAGTCGAAGGAGACCTCTCCGTCGACCTTGATGCCGAAGGTCTTCGCCTCGCGGGTGACGATGTGCGCGAGCTCGGCGTTGCGCAGGAGGGCCTTGGTGGGGATGCAGCCCACGTTCAGGCAGACGCCGCCCCAGTACTTCTCCTCGATGACGGCGACCCGTTTGCCCAGTTGGGCGGCGCGGATGGCGGCGACGTAGCCGCCGGGGCCGGCACCGAGTACAACGACGTCGAAGTGCTCGTCCTGCTCGACCATGGGGAGTTCCTCCGTGGGTCCGCCGTGAGTCCGTCCCCGTGATTGTTTCGCTCCGGCCCGTCGCTCGCCACGCGGATCACCGCGTGTTACCAACGCAACAGCGCCCCCGCCGATCCGTGGTGGTCCGTCGGTCAGTACACGTCCCGCGCGTACCGCTTCTCCGTCGCGAGCTGCTTCACGTACGCCGCCGCGTCCTGCTCGGTGAGGCCGCCGTGGACGACGGCTATGTCGCGCAGGGCCTGGTCGACGTCCTTGGCCATGCGGGAGGCGTCGCCGCAGACGTAGAAGTGGGCGCCGTCCTGCAGCCAGGACCACAGGTGGGAGCCGTGTTCACGCATGCGGTCCTGGACGTAGACCTTGGCGCGCTGGTCGCGGGAGAACGCGGTGTCCAGGCGGGTGAGGGTGCCCTCGGTGAGGTGGGCGGTGAGGTCGTCCTCGTAGTAGAAGTCGGTGGCGCGGTGCTGTTCACCGAAGAAGAGCCAGTTGGGGGCGCGGTGGCCACGGGCGCGGCGTTCGTCGAGGAAGCCGACGAAGGGTGCCACGCCGGTGCCGGGGCCGACCATCACCATCGGGGTGGTGGGGTCGGCGGGCGGGCAGAAGTGCGGGGACTGCTGGACGTGGACCGGTACTTCGGTGCCGGGTTCGGCATCGGCGAGGAAAGGTGAGCAGACACCCTGGCGGGGGCGGCCGGCCAGGTTCTCGTAGCGGACCACGGAGACCGTCAGGGACACCAGGTGGGGGTCGGTGAGCGGGCTGGAGGATATGGAGTACAGGCGCGGCTGGAGGCGGCCCAGGGCGTCGGTCCACTCCTGGGCGTCGGCCCGTACGGCGAACTCGGCGACGGCGTCGACGGCCTGCCGGCCCCAGGACCACTTGGCCAGCTCGCCCTTGTTGTCCGGGCGCAGCAGCTTGCGCAGCTCGCGCGCGTCGCGGGCGCGGTCGGCGACGAAGCGCAGCAGGTCGGGGGTGATGCGGGTGATGTCGAGGTGGCGCAGCAGGGCGTCGCTGAACGGGGTCTCGCCGACGCCGGTGACCTGCACCGGCGTGTGCGCGTCGAGGCCGGTCACGGCCAGCCACTCCGTCACGAGGCCGACGGCGTTGAGGGGCCGTACGCCGAGGGCGTCGCCCGCCTCGTAGACGAGGGGTTCTTCGCTGTCGCGGGTGTCGAAGGTGAAGCGGCGGACCTCCTTGTCCGCGCCGGGCAGGCTGAGCAGCCGGTTGCCGGTCAGGCGGGCGGTGACGGGGGCGGGCCGCTTGGGACGCGAGGTCCTGGGCGCGTCGAGCGGGGGCCGCGGGCTGTCGTGGAGGGCGGTGAGCACCTCGTCGAGCCAGGCTTGAGCGGTGCTCTCGTAGTCGGGTTCGCAGTCGGTGCGGGGTGCCAGCCGCACCGCGCCGAGTTCGTCGAGGCGCTCGTCGAGGCGGCGGCCGTGGCCGCAGAAGTCGTCGTACGAGGAGTCCCCGAAGGCGAGGACGGCGTAGCGGCGTCCCTGCAGGCGCTGGGCGTCGGGGGCGGCCAGGGTGTCCCAGAAGCCGGTGCCGTTGTCGGGGGCGTCGCCGTCGCCGAAGGTGCTGGTGATGAGGAGCAGGTCGGCGTCGGAGGGCAGGGTGGTGGGGTCGGCCTGGTCCATGGCGACGAGGGAGGCGGTGTGGCCGCCCGAGGTGAGGCGTTCGGCGGTGGCGGCCGCGAAGTCCTCGGCGTTGCCGGTCTGCGAGGCCCAGAGGATCACGACCTGGCGGCGGGCCGTCTGCGGGGTCGGCGGGATGGTGGTGGCCCTGGAGTACATGCCGGCGAGGGTGCCGTTGACCCACAGGGCGTGTTCGGGACTGAAGGGGGCGTCGGGCGGCAGGACCGGTACGCCGGGGGCGCCGACGGGGACGCCGGCGAGGAAGCCGACGAGGTACCGGCGTTCGGTCTCGGTCAGGTGTGGCGGCGGGGTGGGTTCGATGCCGAAGGCGGCGGCCGCGGAGGGCACGACGGCGGCGGGCTCCACGACCACCGGCGCCGGGGTCGCCGTCACGGGCGTGGATGCCGCGACCGGCGTCGTCGACGTGATCGGGGTGGACAACGTGACCGGGGTGGCCACCTTGGTCAGCGACACCGCGCACACCTTCAGCTCGGGCTGGAAGGACAGCGGGTCGACGGCGTCGCTGGTCACCGCGTTGACGCTCAGGTACTCGCCGAACAGGTCGTTCCAGTGGAAGGGCGCGAAGCAGGAGCCGGGGAGGACCCGGTCGGTGACGACGGCGGGCAGTACGGCCCGGCCGCGGCGGGAGGCGACCTCCACCGAGTCGCCGTCGGCGATGCCGAGGCCGGCCGCGTCCTGCGGGTGCACCTCGACGAAGGGGCCGGGGTTGAGCTTGTTCAATTTGGCCACCTTGGCGGTCTTGGTCAGGGTGTGCCACTGGTGCTGGAGGCGGCCGGTGTTCAGGACGTACGGATAGTCGTCGTCCGGCATCTCGGCGGGCGGGAGGTGCGGGCGGGCGTGGAAGGCGGCGCGGCCGCTGGGGGTGGGGAAGGTGAGCGAGCCGTCGTCGGCCACGTACCGCACGGGGTTGCGGTCGGGGCCGTCGGCGGTGGGGGCGGGCCACTGGACGGGGGTGGAGCGCAGGCGGTCGTAGGTCACGCCGCGCAGGTCGTAGCCGGTCTTGGGGTTCCAGGCACCCTTGATCTCCTCGAAGACCTGTTCGGCGCTGTCGTAGGAGAAGCCCTTCTCGAAGCCCATCTCGCGGGCGACGGCCGCGATGATCCGCCAGTCGGCCATGGCCTCGCCGGGCGGGTCGGCGGCGGGCTGGGCGAGGGTGAGGTTGCGTTCGCTGTTGATGAGGACGCCCTCGGTCTCGGTCCAGAGGGCGGCGGGCAGGACGACGTCGGCGTAGGCGTTGGTCTCGGTGTCGGCGAAGACGTCCTGGGTGACCACGAACTCGGCGGCCTCCAGGCCCTCGATCACGGTCTTGCGGTTGGCGACGGAGGCGACGGGGTTGGTGCAGATGATCCAGCAGGCCTTGATGTCGCCGTCGGCCAACCTCTGGAACATCTCGACGGTGCCCTTGCCGACGCCGTCGGCGCGGAGGGTGTCGGGGGGCAGCTCCCACAGTTCCTCGGCGAAGGCGCGGTCGGCGTCGACGAGGACGGAGCGCTGGCCCGGCAGGCCGGGGCCCATGTAGCCCATCTCGCGGCCGCCCATGGCGTTGGGCTGGCCGGTGAGGGAGAAGGGTCCGCTGCCGGGGCGGCAGATCGCGCCGGTCGCCAGGTGGAGGTTGACCAGGGCGTTGGTGTTCCAGGTGCCGTGGGTGGACTGGTTGAGGCCCATGGTCCAGCAGCTGGTCCACTCCCCCGCCTCGCCGATCAGCCGGGCGGCCTCGCGCAGGTCGTCCTCCGGGATGCCGGTGATCTCGGCGACGGTCGCGGGCGGGTACTCGGCGAGGAACTCCTCCATCGCCTCCCAGCCCTCGGTGTGGGCGGCGATGAAGTCGGGGTCGGTGTGGCCGCCCGCGTGCAGCAGGTGCAGGAGGCCGTTGAGCAGGGCCAGGTCGGTACCGGGCTTGACCTGGAGGAACAGGTCGGCCTTCTCGGCGGTGGCGGTGCGGCGCGGGTCGACGACGATCAGCTTGGCGCCCGCCGACTTCACGCGGTCCATCATGCGCAGGAAGAGGATCGGGTGGCAGTCGGCCATGTTGGAGCCGATGACGAGGAAGACGTCGGCCTTGTCGAAGTCCTGGTAGGAGCCGGGCGGGCCGTCGGCGCCGAGGGACAGCTTGTATCCGGTTCCGGCGCTGGCCATGCACAGGCGGGAGTTCGACTCGATCTGGTTGGTGCGCAGGAAGCCCTTGGCCAGCTTGTTCGCGAGGTACTGGGCTTCGAGGCTCATCTGGCCGGAGACGTAGAGGGCGACCGCGTCGGGGCCGTGCTCGTCGAGGATCGCGCGCAGGCGGCGTGCGGTCTCGGTGATCGCCGCGTCGACAGGGGCGGGCTCCGGCTCCTCGCCCCGGTCGGACCGCACGAGGGCAGTGGTCAGCCGGCCGGGGGCGGCGAGCAGGTCGGCGGTGGTCGCGCCCTTGGTGCACAGCCGGCCGAAGTTCGCGGGGTGCTCCTTGTCGCCGGACGCCTTCAGGACGCTGCGGCGGCCGTCCGGGCCCGTGCCGATGTCGAGGACCATGCCGCAGCCCACCCCGCAGTACGAGCAGACCGTCCGCACCTTCGCTGTGCGGTCGCTCCGCGAGTCCGGCGCGGCCACGGGCGCCCCCCTTTGCTGTGTTCGACTGGCTGTGCGTTCGACATGGTTCGACCGTTCATGACCCTACGGACGACTCATTACGCCGGTGTCTCTTCGGCGGCTCATGGCCGGTTAAGCGCGCCGCACAGGGCGGCCACGGACGGTGTGAGCGGGACTTTCGGGCGATGCACGTGAGGAACGTCACGCCCCGGCTTCCCCTGGGGCCACAATCGCGCTATTGCTCCCCTTTGACCCAAGTGCCCCACAAGGATGATCTTTGCGGGTGGTTGGTCTCTCTTGTCAGGGTTTGGCGTACGGTGAAGTTCCTGACGACTGTGGGGAGTTCCTCACCCGCACACCGCGCCGGGGAGGGTGCCATGGCCGTCGACGGCAGGACAGTGACGTACCAGCGGGTCGGCGGCCTCGCCACGAGTGAGCGCCCCTCGGCGCCCCGGCTGTGTCTGCTCGGCCGGTTCACCCTCGACTACGGCACGGCGGCGGTCGACGTCGGTGTCGCCGCCCAGCGGCTGCTCGCCTACCTCGGCCTGCGTCGGCACGGGACCCGTACGGTCGTCGCCGGCACGCTGTGGCCCGACGCCACGGAGGAACGCGCTCACGGCAGCCTGCGTACGGCGCTGTGGCGGCTGCACCGGGGGCGGGAGCCGCTGGTGCGCAGCGACGGGGACATGCTGTCGCTCGCCGAGACGGTCAGCGTGGACGTCCGCGCCCTGACGGACTCGGCGCTGCACGTCGTCGACGCGCGCTCCGCCGACCCCGGGCTCGCCCGGCACCTGCTCTTCGCCGGGGACCTGCTGCCCGGCTGGGACGACGACTGGGTCCTCTTCGAACGGGAGCGCCTGCGCCAACTCCGCCTGCACGCCCTCGACGCGCTCGCCCATCAGTACCTCGCGGAGGCCCGGCCCGGACTCGCTCTCGAAGCCGCCCTCGAGAGCGTCCGCACCGAGCCGCTCCGCGAGAGCGCCCACCGCGCGGTCGTCGCCGTGCACCTCGCCGAACACAATGTCCTGGAGGCGGTCCGCCACTACCGCGTGTTCCGGTCCCTGCTGGAACAGGAACTGGGTCTGGCGCCTTCGGCGGGGTTCACGGCGATGCTGCCGGCGTGCGCGTGGGTCGACGACTGACGGGGCTGCGTCGGCGAGGAGCCAGGCGCCCGGGAAGCCGGGAGCACGGCCCAGAAACGTCCAGCCATCGCCTCGACCCGGCGAGGGCCACCGCCGGCGGCCCGAGGAGCTCGATGGTCACCGCGATCCCCAGCGGCATCCGGGCCTCCGCCAGGTAGCAGCACAGGTTTGAGCCCGCCTGAAGGCTGACGATGCCGAGCAGTACCAGTGCCGATGGCGGGATCGCGCCGAAGGTACGTCCGGCCGACGCGGGCAGGGAGGACCGGGGGGACGGGCCGCCTTCAGTCCTGTCGACGTCCGAGGTGGCCACGCGTGGATTGTCGACGATCGGGGGCCGCTCATCTCTTGGTTTTCCCGTGCGCGGCCAGTCTCGATTTCCCGTGCGTGGCCTGTCTCGGCCCTACACGCCCTCCGCCAGCGCCACCCCGAACGCCGTCCGCAAGCCCTTGATGTCCTTGCCGGTCAGGACCGCCAGGGGCGCGTAGTGGTACGGGACGCCGTGGGGCGGGGTGCCCTGGGGGTGGGGCCAGAGGATGCCGGGGAGGGTGCGGCGGGCGGGGAAGGTCCAGTAGTCGCCGCTGCGGTAGTGGTGGTCGGCGCGGCCGGGGGCGCGTTCGAAGCGGATCTCGATGCCGTGTTCCAGGGGGATCCAGTCGCCCTCGGTGAGGGGCAGCGCGCCGTCGGGGGTCGAGGCGGAGGGGGTGTGGTCCCAGCGGCGGAGGTAGGGGTGGTGGGCGCGGTTCGGGGGTGTGGCGGGGGGCTTGTCGAGGGTGACGGTGAGGGTGTCGGGGTCGATGTCCTCCACTCGGTGGAGGCGGGGTGCGGGCTGCGGCAGGCCCAGTTCGGGGCGCAGGGAGACCGTGTCGTCGACCAGTTCGACCCACTGTCCGGGGTGCAGCGCGGTGTGCCGGTCGCGGCCGAGGGTCGTCAGGCGGAGCGTCGTGCCCGTGCCGTCCAGGACGGGGTGGATGACCGAGCCGTTGTCCCGTGACCAGACGAAGCCGGCGCCCTCGCGGGCGGTGCCGCCGTGGCGGATCTCGACGCGGTAGAGCTGGTTCTCCCCCGTGTAGGGGGCGTGGGACGCGATCGCGCAGGGGTCGTCCGAGCCGCCGTCGCCGCCTTCGCCGTCGCGGGTGGTGCGGACGTGGAGGACGCCGGTGAAGCGGGGTGTGCGCTGGGCGGTGATCCACTCCAGGGGGTCCTCCTCCGGGAGCAGCGGCCGGGCCCGGACCTGCCACACCACCTGGGCGCGGCTGCCGGAGTCGGGGTGGTGGGGGCCGAGCGCGGGTTCGTGCAGGGAGGGGTCCTCGACCTCGGTGACGTGGCGTTCGAACACCTTGAGGTAGACGAGGCAGCGGTCGGGCGGCAGCCGGTCGGCGTCCCGGTCCGGGTCGATGAAGGCGTACGGCTGGTCGGTGTAGTTGACGTCGGCGGGGTTGTCGACGCGGATGCCGTCGACGTAGTAGCTGCCCGCGCCGATGACGAAGTCACCCGCGCGCACCTTGCTGATCTTGAAGCCGCAGCGGCTCTGCGGCCCGGCGTGCGGTCCGACGAGGTCGGCCATGGCCGAGCGCAGGGCGTGCAGCAGGATGGCGGTCTGTTCGTTGCGGTTGGCGTCCAGGCCGACGCGGCCCTGGAGGTCGAAGACGGTGGAGTAGTGGCGGTCGGGCGAGAAGGTGATGTTCGAGAAGTCGCCGTGCACGGCGGGTCCCCCTAGGTCGCGGTGATGACGGCTGCTTCGACACCGAGCGGCACGTACTCGGCGAGGTGGCCGAGGAGGCTGCTCAGGCGCTGCGGCTGGTACAGGTCGTGGAAGGCGCCCATCTCGGCGCCGTCCTCGGCGCCTGCGGCGATGCGCGGATCGCAGGCCGGGTGCAGCCGGCCGTAGCCGGGGTGGCCGTAGCGCGTGCTGGTGAAGTGCGGTCGCAGGGCGGGCTCGTCGGGCGTCGGCAGGCAGGCATGACGGGGCGGGCCCGGGTGGCCGGGCGGCGCGTAGGAGTGGCGCAGGCAGCCGGCGCCGCGGCGGCGGGTGTGCAGGCAGCCGGTGATGACGCTGTCCGTGCCGAGGGCGAGGAGGTCGACGCGGACGCCGCCGAGGACGGTGCAGCGGCGCAGCGTGAGTGCCGCGTGCGCGACGCGGTCCTCGGGGCCGGTCAGGGCGGGCAGTTCGCGGTCGGTGGCGTCGACGACCGAGTCGAGGATCTCGACGGTCAGCGGCTCGCCGCGGGTCTCGTCCTGGTCGACGACGACGGTGCCGATGATCGAGTGCTCCACCCTCAACCGGGCCGTGGTGCGGCGCAGTTCGACGGACGGTTCCTCGCCCCAACGGGGGCGGCAGTCGTGGTCCAGCTCCCAGCCGGGCACCAGCGTGCAGTGGCGTACGACGACCTCGCCGATCTGTCCGACCACGTCGAGGCTGCGGCCGGTGACCACGAGGCCGTCGAGGACCAGCCGTGGTCTGCGGGCGGCCGGCGGCGGGCAGTCGGCGGGCGTGCCGGGCGGGGGCTGTTTCCCGGTGGCGCGGACGGTGAGCGCGTCGAAGCGGTTGGCGTTCTGGTTCAACAGCCGTACCACGGGACGCTGTCGGGGCGCGGCGCGCAGTTCGAGGCGGTCGTCGGGGTCGAGGTCGATGCGCAGGGCCTCGGTGTAGTCGGCGGAGTCGCGGATCTCGATCAGTACGTCGTGCAGGGCTGGGTCCGTCGGCCTGCCGTCCTTCTCCGCCTCTTCCCTGTCGGCTTCCTTGTCGGCGCGCCAGCGGCGCAGCGCGGCGGTGATGGAGCCGAGGCCTTCCCCTCCGCCGACCACATAGAGCCTGCGCCCGCCCACCGGGGTCACCGGCCGCGCGTAGGCGCCGCCGCCCATGGCGTCGCTGAAGCCGTAGTGCCAGCTCACCCACACCCCGTCCTCGGGTGCCTCGTCGGGTGGGAAGGCGATCCGGCCGAGGACCGGGTCCACGGCGACCCGTCCCGGGTGGGGCCGGTAGCGCCAGTCGGTGAGGTCGGCGACGACGATCCGGTCGGCCGGTACGGGCCGGTCGGGGTCGTCGCGCCAGATCCGCAGGCTGCGGCCGGGCCCGTAGAACTCGGTCGGTGCGGCCGCGAACTCCTCGCGGCCCAGCGGACGCGGCACCTCGCCCGTCGCCGCGTCCGGGCCCGCCGGGACGAACAACGGGGTGTCGATGCCGAGGACGTTGACCAGGTAGCGGCTGTAGCGCTGGTCGATGCAGAACGCGGGCGCCCGGGTGACCGGGAAGGCCCGCAGCCGCCACACGAACAGCGCCAGGCTGGGGATGTTGTGCAGGCCGCGGGTGGCGGTGCTGTTCGGCCGCCGTACGTCGACGAGGTGCGGTGCGTCGTCGAAGGGGCCGCCGAGCCGGGCGCAGGCCAGGGCGTCGCGCACATCGAGGGTGGCGGGACGGTCGGGGCGTACGTGCCGGGTGTGCTGGGCGCGGACCAGGCGCGGGTACAGCTCGACCGCGCGGGCGGGCCAGCCGGAGCTGTCCAGGGCGACCGCTTCGAGTGCGGCCGGGGTGCCCTTGCGGCGCCGGTTGGCGACGGCGTCGGCGACGTCCCGGCGCGGGGCCGGTGCCCCGGCGGGCAGCGTTTGCCCGGTAAGGAGCGGCGGCCGGTGCGTGCTCTCGGCGTGCCGGCCGGAAGTCCTCGTACTGGATGTACTTGGGCTTTCGGCCGGTGCGGCGAGAGTGCGTGCCGGGCGTCGCGACGGGGCGAACGTTGCCGGCCGGGGCACTGGCGCGCGGACCGCCCCGGGCGGGAGGGCGGGGGGTGTGGGGATGCCGACGAGGGCGCCGATGTACGGCACCACCCAGTCCTCGCACGTCTCGACGAACCAGTTGGCGTACCAGGTGTCGAGGTCGTCCTCGACGACGCGGACCTGTTCCTCGACGATCCGCAGCAGCGCCCGCAGCGGATGGCCCCGCTCCTCGTCCCGGATGCGGTGGAGGGCGGGCAGCAGTTCGTACAGGCGGTCGGGTGGCGGGGCGGGGCTCACGGGGTCACCTCCAGGTGCAGCACGGTGAAGCGGGGCAGGTCGGGTGCCGCGACGACGAGGTCCGCGGGCAGGACGCCGGTGTCGCCGACGTGGGCCGGGCGGGCCGGGACGTGGGCCGCGACGCCGGTGACGGTGTCCGCGTCGGCGGGGGTGGTGCCGCGGGTGGCGCCGAACCGCCGTACGTCGACGAACACCACGCCGGGCACGCCCTGGAGCGCGGCGACGGCCTCCGCCAGGTACGCGCCCTGCCCCAACTCCCGTGCGTCGAAGCCGAAGACGCGCCCGAGGGCGGCTCTCAGGTGCGGCTCCAGGAGCGTGGCCGTCCGGTCGGGTTCGATGCCCACGCGCGCGTGGACGACGAGGTTGAAGCGGGTGCGCGGCGCGACGGCGGCCGGGATGCCGGGGTCGCCGTACCGGCGGAACGCGGTGAGCAGGGAGGTGAGGACGCCGGAGTCGGGCTCGACGGGGGCGTCGTCGACCCCGGCGACGGTGACGTGGACGAGTTCGCGCCCGTCGACGGCCAGCCGGTCGGCGACGGCCTTGCCGATGCCCGCGCGGGCGAGCGTGAAGTCGGCGTAGTCGCGCAGACCGACCAGGCGGTCCATGGCGAGCGTCGGCAGCGGGGCCCGGCCGCGCAGCGCGGCGTCGGTGTCGGCGTCCGTACCGCCGCTCGTGGGCAGCGGGTTGGTGACGGCGGCGATCCCGAGGGGCTTGGTCTGCGGCTGGCTGAGCTGTCCGGCGCGCAGGTTGCCCGCCCGCCCGAGGCCGACCCGGTAGCGGGCGGCGACGTTCGCGGTGCCGGTGGGCAGCCGGGCTCCGTGCCGGCCGTCCCCGAAGGTGACGGTGGCGGTGCCGGTGTCGTCGGTGCGCAGCTCGTAGGCGTGCTCCTCGGCACCGGCCCGCGCGATCTCGGCCGTCTCGTGCCAGGTCGACTCTCCCACCCGGACCGTGAGTTGGGCCTGCTCGCCGTCGCTGTCGGGTGCTGCGGTGTATGTCAGCGGATGCTGCCCGAGCGTGAAGCGCTGTCCGGGCCGGGACGCGTCGCCGCTGCCGAGCGCGGGTTCCTCCTTCGTCTCGCCGTGGGTGGCGCGTACGGCGTTGCCCCACACGGTGACGGTGTCGCGGCGGTAGGCGCGGCGCAGCGGGGCGGCCAGGCAAAGGACGGTGTACGGGACGGCGCCGGGCCGGTGGGCGTCGGTGACCGCCTCGGTGGTCAGGATGCGGGCGACCTCGCCGGTGGGTTCGGTGCCGTCGACGGGGGTGCCGGTGACGAGGACCGTACGGGACGGGGGCAGCCCGGTGACGACACGGTCGAGGTCGATGCGGTCGCCCTCGACGGGGTCGTCGACCGGTTCGTCGGCGAGCGGGAGGGCCTCGCCCTGGGCGTGCACGGTGTAGGGGCGGTGGGCTGTCAGCCGCAGGTCGTCCGCCCAGGTGAACCACGGCTGGTCCAGGGTGAGTTCGGTGATGCGTGCGGAGATCCCGTAGGCCGCCAGGCCGGTGCTGCGGACAGCGCTGACATGGAACGGCCGACCGTCGTCGTCCGGGGAGTCGAGGACGATCCAGCTACCGGAGATGATCCTGGGGTGGTCGCCGTCCAGCGGGAGCCGGAGCATCTCGTCGTCCACCTCGTACAGCGACTTGTCCAGCGGCCATTCCTCGAAATCGGGGTCGGCGGCGGCCTCGATGCCGATGACCACGGCCCTCCGCTTCAGCGGCGCGGCCGCCCCGAAGGGCGCGGCCCGCACCCGCAGCGCGTCGAGCCGTACGAACTCGGGCTCTTCTTCTCCGCCCCCGTCGTCTTCGAGCAGCGTGAGCACCTCCCGCAGCACGAGGGCCGTCCGCCCGGCCTCCGTGTCCGCGTGTACGAATTCCACGAACCGCACGACCGGAGGGTCCCCGTCGTCGAAGTGGAACAGCAGCCGGTCCCCCGGTGCCACACCCGTGCTCAGCCCGTCGGCGTACACCACCCGCAGCCGCCCCGCGCTCCCCCGGGTCAGCAGCGACGGCCGCCGCAGGCGGGGCCGGAGCTCCGCCCAGGAGGGCCGTGCCACCAGGTCCTCGTCGGTCTCGAAGAGGACGGATTCCTGGCCCGGGTCCGGCACGCTGCGCACCTGCGCCCCGGCCGGGACAGTTACCGGGACGTCGGCCGGGTCGGGGTCCAGGGTGTAGGCGAGCCGGCCGTCGGCCGCGAGGCCGGGGCGCGGGCGGTAGCCGACCAAGCGGCCCAGTTCGACGAGGGAGCGGCGTTCGGTGGCGGTGCCGAGGTAGCCCTCGTCGGCGATGCGCTCCTGGTAGAACGTCAGCACGTCGGCCACGCAGGCCCACGCGTCCAGCAGGGCCAGGGCGGGGTCGGACGGGTCGCGGGTGGTGAGCGCGGCGAGTTCGGGGTGCGCGGAGCCGGCCAGCGACCGGGTCATCGCCGCGAGGAAGGCGGGGTGCGTGCCCACCCGGGCGCGCAGGGCCGACGCGCCGGGCGGATTGTCCGTGGGCAGCGGGGTCGGGGGCTGCGTGACGCAACCACAAGGGTCCGCGGCACCGCCGCAGCCGCAACTGCCGTCATCGGTGGCGCACATGAGCGTTCACCGTCCTCCCACCAGATCGATGACCAACGTCCCGTCGGACGGCGGCGAGGGGATCTCCAGCGGCCCGAACGCCAGCACCCCGTCCGCGGGCACCGGCGGAACCGCGACCTCGGCGCGGCCCAGCCGCCGCACCGTCGCCGACAGCACGCCCCGCACGGCCATCGCTTCGGCGACCAGCCGGCCGGTGTACAGGTCGCTGCCGAAGGTGAGCCGGTCGGGATGGAACAGCCCGGCCAGCCGTGCGCGCACCTCCCGTTCCACGGCGGCGCGCCGCGCGTCCGCCGCCAGGCACAGCCGCAGCCGTACGTCGACCGGGACCAGGCGCGGCGGATCCACCCGCAGGTCGTGCCCGATCCGCCGGACGCCCTCCAGCCGGGTGCGCACCGCCTCGAGCAGCGCGGGCGGCGGCCAGGTCCGCCCCAGCGGGTCGACCGCGACGTCCGCCTCGTACCAACTTCCGGTCCACGCCAGGTCGGTGGCCGCCCGCTGCACCCCGGGCACCTCGCCCGCGAGGGCGGCGTAGTCGTCGGCGGTGACCGCCCGCCGCAGACCGTGCCGGTACCCGGTGGGGCCGAGCCGCCGCGCCTCGGCGACCGGCTCCGGCGCGGTGCCTCCGGTAGCGGGCAGCGGATTGCGTACGGCGGTGACGAGGGCGTCGGTCGCGGCGCCGACGACGACGTGCACCACCGTGTCGGCACCGGTGTTGCCCGCGGGACCGTTCCCGACGCGTGGCCTCGCCCGGAACTCCTGCCCGGGTGACACGGCCCGGCCGAGCCGTCCGTCGCCGAAGCGCAGGCCGGTGGTGCCGTCGTCCTCGGCCTCGGCCACGAGGTGCGGGTCGTCGGGCCCGCTGTCCAGCAGGTCGGCCCGCGCCGCCCACCGCTCGTCGCCGGAGGTGAGTGCCAGGTGGGGCAGGGCCGCACGGGGATCCTGGGTGAGTGCCGTCGACGCGGGCCCGGCGACGCGCGGGTCGGCCGGGTCGAGGCCCGCGGCGAGACCGGCGCCCCAGGCCGCGGCGACCTCGGCGGCGGTGTCGGCGTCGAGCGGGACGCCGTCGCGGGCGCGCGCGGCGAGGCGGGCGAGGCGGTCGGTGCGGCGGGCCAGCAGGGCGGCGGACCGGGAGCGCAGCAGGACCAGGGCGGCCCGCCGCCGTGCGGTGTCGCGCGCCCGCTCCAGGCCGGAGTCGGCGACGGCCTGTCTGCCCCACAGGGTGCGGGCCAGCGCCAGGTCGTCCGGGCGGAGCGGGCCGCCCGCCACTACGCGCCGGTACATCTCCGCCACGGCGTCCGCCGCCCGGCCCGGGATCGCCGCGAGCAGCCGGGCCTGCGCGGCGGCCACCCGGGCCGGGTCGGGGTAGGGGGCCCGCCGGGTGAGCGGTCCGGCGTCCAGGCGGGGCAGCCACCGCAGCGGCGCCTCGTCCCGCTGCGGGCGTCCGAGCCCGGCGCACCGCACCGGCCGGGCGGCCGGGGTGGGCGCGGTGAGCCGTACGGGAGGCCCGGCGCTGCTGCCGTGATCGACCAGCACGATGTTCCCGCGGGCCACGGTGACGTCCTCGAACAGACAGCAGCCGTCACCGCCCACGGCGGCCAGGCACAGCGGGAACGCGAGCGCGTCCTGTTCGGCCCAGGTCACCCGCAGCAGCGGCTGCCCGTGCACGGGGTCGCAGGTCCTCTCGACCGCGGTGAGCCGCACCGCCTGCCGGTGGCGCGGGTCGGCGTCGCCCGGCACACCGGTCGTGGGACCCCGTACCTCCTCCAGGACGAGGACGTCGCCGGGCGCGAGGTCGAGCAGGCGCCGCCCCTTGTCCGGGGCCGGGTCGACGAGGGTCGCCGAGGTGGACCCGGCGGGCAGCACGCACTCCTCACCGTCCCAGGTCCACAACCGGATCCGGTTGTGGGCGGGCCGCAGCACCAGGTCGGCGGGCAGGACGGGTTCGTAGCGCTCGAAGCCGGCGGTGGGGGTGCGCAGGTCCGCCTCCGAAAGGAGCGGCGGGCGGCCGGGCAGCGCGGTGGCGAACCAGTACGTACCGGCGCGCAGTACGGCGTTCTCGGCGACCTCCAGGTGCACCCAGGTGCGGGCGTTGCAGCCGTCGTGCAGGCGGTGGTCGACCAGGCGCAGATGGCGGCGGACCGAGGTGCGCAGCCGGGCGGTGTGCAGGTAGGCCTCGGTGGCGACGGCGTCCTGACGGTACGACAGCCGGTCGCCGACGTGGGCGAGGAGTTCGACGAGGGTGACGCCGAGGTCCGGCACCTCCCGGTCGGTCCACTGCGGTGCCGTCAGCGCCAGCCGGTCCAGGATCAGCCGGCGGAAGCTCGCGTAGTCCTTGGCGAGGTAGTCGAACGCCGGGACTGGCCGAGGCACGCTCTCCGCGTCGACGGGCGCGCACGTGGCCTCCTCCGCGAAGGTGAACGGGGCGCCGCTGTGCCGGGGGTCGAAGCCGGGGAAGGGGGCGCCCGGGTGGTCGGGGTCGACGAGGGCGAGCGTGTACGGGCAGCCGTCGCCGAGGCGGTCCAGGGTCACCAGGAGGGTGGCCTGCCGGGTCTCGGGCGGGCTGCCCTCCACCCGTACGGACAGCGCGCGCACGGCCCGCCCCGGCCCCTCGATCCGCACCGCCCGCGGCTCCGGCAGCGGCTCGGGGGCGGCGCCGAGGAGCAGCACACGCAGGGTGCGGGTCGCACGGTCCACGTCCACGGCGACGACCGCGCCGAGCCCGGCCGCCCGGATCCGGTCGGCGCGCTCGCCGGGCAGGCAGGGCCGCACGTCGGTCGAGCCGGCCCTCCGCACGTCAGTCATCGGCCGACCTCCCGTTCCAGCACGGCCGCCGTCTGCCGGCCCGTCGCGAGCAGGACGTAGGAGACCGTGATCCGCAGCGCGCCCTCCTCCGTCTCGACCTCGACCCGGTCGACCTGGACGAGGTCGGCGAGCCAGCGCTGGAGGGCGGCCTGGAGGGAGTACTCGACGGCTCCGGCCAGTTCCTGGCCGCCCGGGGCGAAGACGAGTTGGAGCGCGCCGGATCCGAAGTCGGGCCGGTTGAGCCGCTCGCCGGGGACGGTGAACAGCACCTGCTCGATCAGGTCGCGGACCCGGTCCTCGTCGCCGGTCGCGGCGGACCGGCCCTGTGCGTCGACGTGGAAGGGGAAGTCCAGGTGGGCGCGGGAGGCCAGGTGGGCGCGGGAGCCCAGGTTGTCGCGGGAGCCCGGGCGCGCGCTCATGTCGCCACCACCCGCTGCTGGACCGCCGACACCATGGGCGGCCCCTGCGGCGCCTGCGCGGCGGACAGGCACAGGCCCGCGCCCGGCCCGGTGGGCTCCAGGACGACCGGGCGGCCCTGTACGAAGACCCGGGTGGAGGCGGCGGGGGTGAAGTCGACCTTCACGCACGGGCTCGGCGGCTGTGCCGAGGACAGCGTGCAGGACGGGGCGACGACGTTCAGGTCGGCCGTCGTCACCACGGGCGCGCCGCCCGCCAGCACCTGCTGCTGGCCCGGTGTCAGGCTGACCTGTCCCTGGTGGGCGCAGGTCAGGGTCGCGGCCGTGGAGAGAGCGAATCCCGGCATGTCAGACCTCCGCTCACGCCGTCTTCACGACGAGCGCGCCGTTGTTGATGTTGACGAGGCCGACGATGTTGATGTTCGCCGCGGTGATCGTCACGCCCGCCTTGTCGAGGGTGATCGAGGCGGTCGGCGACTGGAGCAGCACCCCGTTGCCCTTCATGGGCGCAACCGGCGCGTCGCTGACCGCGATCCTGCTCTTGGCGGTGGTCTCGACCAGGAAGGCCGGGGAGCCGGGCCTGAGCGTGTTGGCCGTTGCCGGGACCTCGGCGCGGCTGCCCCAGAAGAAGCCGGTCCAGATCGGGTGGTCGGGGTCTCCGCCCTCGAACTCCACCCACACGCCCGCCCGTTGGGGCGGCACGACGAACGCCCCCGACTGCAGTCCGCTCATGGGAACGCACGGCATCGCCCAACTCGTCGGGAACACCCCGAACACGTCCGGCACGCTCACCAGCAGCCGGCCCATGCCCAGCGGATCGATGTTCTGCACCACCGCGCCCCGGTACTTGCCGTAGAAACGCCGGGCACCCGGCGCCTGAGCCTCCTCGCGCTGCGCGGGACCGAGGAGGCCCGGTGACTCCACGTAGCCGATGTCGTCCATGCGTGTCATGCGGCACGCCTCCTTGCGGTCACCGGCTCGCTCACAGCGGCCGGAACGCGTTGCGGGTCAGGGTGAACTGCTGGGTGTAGGAGCCTCGTTGGACCGAGTGCGTGACGCTCTTGACGTAGTACGTCCCGTCGTACGCCTCGCCCGCCCCGTGCACCGGAACGGGCCGCCGGGGCCGCAGTGGCTGCCCGTAGCGCAGGACGTCGAGGCCGCCCTGCCCGGAGATCACCTCGTAGCTGTCCGCGGCGCGGGCCAGTGCCACGCCCGCGGCCTGTGCGGGGGTGAGCTTCGCCAGGCCGCGGATCGGGGCGATCTTCAGCGGGAGCGGTCTGCGGCGGCCCATGGGCGGGCTGAGCGGGGTGACGTCCGGGACCGGGACCGGCACGGGGAACCTGGTGTCGGGGTCCTGGATCAGGACGACGTACTGGGTGGCGGAGAAGCCGTCGAAGGAGAAGGACAGGCTGTCGACGTTGGTGGCGGTGTCGCAGTTGACCAGCAGCGGTTCCTGCGGCGGGCCGAGCCGGTTCGGCGGCTCCCAGTGGGCGACGTTGACGCCGGGGACGGGGCCGGGCGCCACGAAGAACTGGTAACCGGCCTGCGCGGCGAGCTGCTTGACGTAGGCGAGGTCGGTGCCCTGGTGGCTCGGCACCTCGCGCAGCGGGTTGGGCGGCACCATCAGCACGCTCGGCACGATCGCCGGAACCAGCCCGTACATCGGGTACTTGGCGCAGATCACCGCGACCCGCGCCTCCGGGGGCAGGCACGGGTATTTCACCCCGCTGTAGTCGACGACGTCCATCATGCGCGAGACGTCCTCGCCGATGAGGGTGAGACGGGACTGGCCGGGGTCGGCGGCGGGGCCGAGCTCGTGGCGGGTGACGACGCCGTCCATGAGGACGGTGCTGCGGCCGCGCACGGTGAGCACGATCTGGGTGCGGGCGGGCGGATCCAGGGCGCCCGGGGGGAGGAGTTCGGTCAGCAGCGGGGACCGTTTGGCGGTGGCGAACCGCAGCTGGAAGCCGCCGGGCCGGCCGACGCCCTCGGTCACCTGGACCGACAGCAGGGCGTCCACCACCTCGCGGGGCACCGGCTCGGCGAGCACCGCACCGAGCCGCAGCGACAGCAGGAGTTCAGAACCCATGGACACTCCCGCCGGCCGCCGCGGACAGCGCGATCAGCAGCCGCCGGCCCGGGCGGGCGGTCAACTCGGCCGGATCCAGTACGGGGTTGGCGTCGGCGAGCTGCCAGAACAGCTCCGGGTCACCGAACGCGGCGGCGGCCACCCGGTCGAGCCGGTCCCCCTCGCCGACCGTGTGGAGTCCCACCGGCGTCAGCTCGGCCGGGTCGGGCAGGAACCTGCGGCGGACGTACGGGACCGGCTCGCCGCCGTCGGGCGGTCGGTACAGGGCGCTCTCGCTGCCGTGGTAGCGACTCGCGGGGGTGAACATCAACTGCCTCCCGGTGCCGTGCCGAGGCCGATCGTGCCCAGGCGGGACGATCGGTGCAGGGCCGCCAGCTGCTCGCGGCGCCGCTGGTAGCCGAGGTACAGGGCACCGCCGCGGTGGGCGAAGCCCAGGTCGTCGACGGTGAGGACGCGCAGGCCGAGGGAGACCTTGGCGCGGATCGGGCGGAGATTGGAGTCGAACGCCTCCTCGGTGACGGTGAACTCGGTGAGCCTGACCGGCACCACCCGGTCCCGGCTCCACACGAACACCGTCAGCGGTGCCTCCGTCGGAGCGATCTCGAAGGCGCCGGCCCGGGCCGCGGCGTCCTGCGCGAGCAGCGCCGGCGCGGTCGGGTTCACCAGCAGGTCCAGCGCGGCCAGCACCGGCAGCAGCCCGTACCGCGCCACCGCCTCCGCGTCCGGATCGGCCGGGTCCTCCAACTGGGCCGTGGCATCCAGCTCGACGTCCACCTTCACCGTCTCGTGCGCGGGCCCCCTGAGCCGCAACGCCTCACTCCGCTCCCCCGCCTCCGCTCCGACACCCTGCGGCTGGAGCGTGCGGGTGACCGTGTCGGGGTTGTACTGCAAAGCGATGACCCGCAGGACCGCCCCGGTGGCGGGGGCGAGGAGGACGAGCGCGCCGCGGGGGACGACGGGGGTGTCGGGGAGGAAGGAGGAGGTCATCGGGGTTCGCCCCCTCGGGCCGCGCTGCCGGTCCGGGAGTCTTGCCTCGGAACACGGGCGTCCTGTGTCATCTCCCCCACCGCGGCGGCCGCCGCCCGCGCGATCGCGTCGACGCCCCTCGCGCCGGCGGTGGCCCGCAGCCGGTCGACGGTGGTCACCGTGGAGTCGGTGGCTGCGCCCGGCCACGCCCGGGCGTCGTACGACGTGAGGCGGTCCCGGAGGGCCGCGGCGAGCAACTCCGTGATCTCCGCCGGGGACCGGCCCGCCGCCACGCCCGCGTCCAGGACCACCCGGTCGATGCGCAGCGCGATCCGTACCGTTCGTCTCATCGCCATGCCGCCTCCGCGGTGAGGGCTGCCGGGAGCGGCAGGTCGAGCTTGCGGAACTCGGCGCGGGCCGCGTCCCGTACCGTCGCGGCGTCGACGGGCCGTCCGGCGGCCGCGGCGCGGAAGGCCGCGCCGAGTGCGATGGCCTGGATGGCCGCGCCGGTCGTCGGCAGGTCCGCGAAGGGCCGCAGGTCGAGGTCCGGGGACAGCGGTACGCCCGCCGGGAACGCCGCCGCCCACAGGCGGCGCCGCTCGGGCGCGCCCGGCACCGGGAACTCCACGACGAACCGCAGCCGTCGCAGGAACGCGGGGTCCAGCGCGCCGCGCAGATTGGTGGCGAGGACGGCCACCCCGCGGTAGGCCTCCATGCGCTGCAACAGGTAGCTCACCTCGATGTTGGCGTACCGGTCGTGGCTGTCGTGGACCTCGCTGCGCCGCCCGAACAGCGCGTCGGCCTCGTCGAACAGCAGCAGCGAGCCGCCGCCCTCGGCCGCGTCGAAGACCCGGCGCAGGTTCTTCTCCGTCTCGCCGATGTACTTGCTGACCACCGCCGACAGGTCGATCCGGTAGTGGTCCAGGGCGAGTTCGTGCGCGAGGACCTCGGAGGCGAACGTCTTGCCGGTGCCGCTGGGTCCGGCGAACAGCGCGGTCACGCCCTGCCCGCGGCTCATCCCTTTCCCGAACCCCCAGTCGGCGAAGACCGTGGTGGCGTGCCGCACCTGGCCGGCCATGCGCCGCAGCACGTCCATCTGGTCGTCGGGCAGCACCAGGTCCGCCCAGCGGGCCCGTGGCACGGTGCGCCGTGCCAGTGACTCCAGCCGGGGCCGGGAGGCGTCCCGGCAGGCCGCCCACAGCCGGGGCCCGGGGAGGGCGTCGGTCGGGTCGTCGGCGTGGGCGGCGCCGATGCGGTGCAGGGCGGGCAGGCCGAGGCGGAACTGTCCGGCCAGCGCGGCCGGTACGCCGTCCGGGTCGAGGCCGGTGACCGCGGCCCACAGGGCGCGCTGCTCGTCCGGCGGCGGCACACTCACGTCGATGACGGCCCCGGGCAGCTCGGCCACCGGCCACACCTCCCGCGCGGCCAGCAGGACGGGGCCGCCGGTCCGGGACAGGAAGCGGTGCACGGCGGCCGTCAGGGCCGCGTCGTCGGGGTCGGCGTCTGTGGCGTCGAGCAGCAGGGCGACCGGCAGCAGTCGGGTCTCCCGGTGCCACAGCAGGGCCGCAGCGTCCGGATCCGTCCCGCCGTGCAGCAGCAGCTTCGCGGGCAGCCGGTACACCTCGCGGCTCAGCCGTGCGCAGGCCCGTACGGCGACGAGCGTGCCGCTCGCGGCGTCGTCGCAG
Source organism: Streptomyces sp. NPDC002888 (assembly GCF_042888465.1). Classification (NCBI taxonomy): domain Bacteria; kingdom Bacillati; phylum Actinomycetota; class Actinomycetes; order Kitasatosporales; family Streptomycetaceae; genus Streptomyces; species Streptomyces sp. NPDC002888. The sequence goes on from NZ_JBIAPU010000001.1 coordinate 307,722, forward strand.
ACGAGCTGGACGACCGGGAACCGTCCGCCGGGGGCGACGGACGGCAGCGCGGCCGCCACCGCGTCCACCGTCCGGCGCGCGGAGGCCGGGGAGGGCAGGCCCGGGGCCGGGTCGGCGACCGGTTCGACGACCGCGAGGAGCCGTTCGTCGAGGTCGTTGAGACCACGGACGAGGTTGGCGATGCGGTCGTCGGCCCGCAGCGGCGCGGTGAGCAGCGGCTGCGCGGGCCCCCGTACGGCCTCGGCGAGCCGCCAGTGGCGCAGGGGCCGCCGGGGCGACAGCACGTCCCAGCGGGCGTCGTCGAACAGCCGCAGGGCGAGGGCGAAAGTCGGTGCCGTGGCCGCCGGGTCGCTCTGGGCGGCGGCGATCGCGGCACCGAGGGCGGGGTCCAGGGCCGGGGCGGACGCCAGCAGCAGCACGTCGCGCTCGAAGTCGGTCAGTCCGAAGCGGTCGGCGAGCGCCACGAGGGCGGGCGGGCCGGTGTGTTCGGGGCGGGCCGCGTCCTGCCGTTCGGCGGCGAGCCGGTCGGCCGCCGGGCCTGTCCCGGGTGGCTCGGGCTGCCTGGGTGCCGGTGGCAGGGCGGGGGCCGGCCGACCGCGCCGCGTCCAGTGTCTGCCGCTGTCCGACACCGCCGCGGGTCGCGGTGCCGACTCCTCGTGCCGGGGCCGCGCCGGGCCGTCGAGGCGGGCCCGCAGCCAGGCCAGGGAGGCCGACAGGTAATGGTTGTTGGCCTCCTCCCAGCGGAGGTCGACCGGTGTCCCGAAGCTCTCGGGGTCGTCGGACGTCACGGGATCGTCACCTCCACGGTCGACCCGCTCAGGAACGTGCCGGTGGTGCGGTCGGCGATCTCGCTGTCGACGCCGTCGACGCGCAGCCGTACCCGGGCCTTCCCGGGTGGCAGGACCGCGGTGACCGACAGGGTCGTAGTGCCGGCGGTGAGCAGGTCCACGGCCAGCTGGTGCGTCCCGACGAGGACGGCGGCCCGCTGGCCGGGGAGGACGGGTTCGGCGGCGGTGACGGTGACCTCGGTGCGCGCCGGGGTGCCGCCGGCCGCGGTGGCGGCGAGCGCGATGACCCGCGGGCTGACGCCGAGGACGAGTTCGTTGGTGTGCGGGCCGGCGTCGGCGTCCGGGGCGAGGCTGACCGACCAGGGTCCGGCGGGCAGTGCGGCGGCGGGCAGCGGGAGGTCGATTTCGGTGGCCCCGGCGGCGGGCGCGGGCAGGGGCACCTCGGCGGACCGGTTCACCGTCAGGTGCCGCAGCCGCGCGGTGAGCGGGACGGCGGGCAGGTTCTCCGCGAGCAGCGTGACCGTGTCGCCGGGCAGCGCGCCGACCTGCCCGGGAACCGCGTAGCGGACGGCGAGCAGGGCGGGCGCGTGCGACGCCGCGTCCGGCCTGACGACCGGGGAGCGGCCGTCGGCGCCCCGGCGCAGCACGGGCAGCGGGGAGCTGCCGGGCCGGGTGCTGTCGACGAGGACGACGGTGACCTGGTAGGCGGACGACATGCGGAACGGCGTCCCGAACGCCGTCCACATCGTGGCGATGTCCTCCTGGCTGAGCGTCTCCTGGGTGATGCGCACGCGTTCGCCCTGGAGGTGCAGGTCGCTCTGCGGCAGCCGCACGGCCGTCGCCCTGCGGATCTCGTCGGCCGACAGCACCGACGGGTCGTGCAGCGCCAGCATCGCCGCGCCCAGCAGTTCGTGTGCCGTGCCCTCGTCGTTGCTGTAGGCGGCGAGCAGGTAGTGCAGGACCAGCGGCAGGACGGGCCGGGGCGACTCCCCGGGCGGCGAGCCGGGCGGATCGGCGTTGCGGAAGGCGGGGTTGAGGTCCGCCCGGTACAGGAAGAGGTTCACATGGTCGCCGCTCACCGCGTCGGGCGCGCGGTCGGGCGGGGCGACGGTGACCTCGGGTCCGCCGAGCGCTTCGAAAAGTCGGGTGCGCAGGGTGGCCGTCACGGCGGCGATGGCGAGGGAGTTGCTCATCCCAGGTCCCCCTGCGCGCGGCGCCGCAGGTAGGTCTCCAGCGCCTTGGCGTGGTTCTCCCGCACCGCGGCGGACGGCGGGCGTGGTGCGGCCGTGGCGGGCGGTGTGCGGACGTCGAGCCGCCCGATGGACACCTCGACGACCACCGTGGGCGCCGCCTCCACCGCCATGGCTCCCGGATCGGCCTCGGGGGCGGCCGCCGGGGCGGTGGGGACCGTGCCGACGCGCAGGCGTGGGTGATCGGGCATCACGGTGACCGGTACGGGTTCCGTCGACGGCCCTCCCCTCGGCGGTGCCGCCGCGGCGGGCGGTGCCTCGGCCGCTTTCAAGGCCGCGGCGGGCGGTGCCTCGGCCGCTGTCACGGCAACAGGAAAAATCGGCACCTGCTGACGTCCCGTCACCTTCGCGCGTACGACAGGAAAGTGGTCGTCTGTGAGGGAGCGGGAGGGCGTCGTCGGGTCCGGCCGCTCCCCCACCTCCTCCACGGCTGCCGCCCCGCGCGGTGGGCGTTCCTCCGCCGCAGGTTCCTCGAGGGGCGCGTCGACCGGTTCGTCCGCGAGGGCCGGGGGCGTCTCGTCGACGACACCGCCCGCGGGCCGGTGTGCGTAGGGGGCGGCGGGGCGGGGGCGCAGGCCGGGGAGCGGGGCGCCGCTGCGGCCGAGAAGGCGGTTCAGGGGGCCGTTCACGCGCCCACCAGCCCCAGGTAGCACTGGCGGCGCCAGGGGCTGAGCGCGAGGGTGTCGGCCTCCGACCAGCCGTAGGCCCGGGCCAGGTCGTGCACCTCCTGGAGAGTGCGTCGGCCCCAGGTGTCCAGCTCCGCCCAGAGGAAGCCGACAATGTCGAAGGTCTCCTCCCAGGTGTGCTCGCAGTCGGGGCAGTCGAGGTCGATCCGCGGGTCAAGGAGGGGGTCCGCGGCCAGCCATGCCTCGGCGACCGCGCCGACGGGGGCGGTCGGAGCGCAGCGGTGGGCGAGGGCCTCGTCGGGGGCGGGCGGATCGGCGTCCAGTACGGCGGCCAGGTCCGCGCTCGTGGGCATGCGAACAGGGACGTCGCGGCCGCCGACCCGTACGGTCACCGTGCCCGGGACCGGCTGCCCGGACACGGACACCGGCGCGGGCACGGGCATCGCGTCGAGCAGGTCCCGCTGGTCGAAGGCGACCTCGACGTCCGTGCCGCACCCGGGGCAGCGGGACACCGCCTCGACGCCGGTGCCGAACAGGGCGGCGCGGAAGGCGAACAGGGCCCGGTCGCGCAGGCCCACCGGCACGTCGGCGGCCGCGGCCCGGGTGGTGCCCCGGGCGACGGCGAGCAGGGCCAGGCCGCGGCGCAGCGGGTCGCGGCCCCAGCCCGCCTCCCAGGCGTCCAGCAGCTCGGCGGCGCTCACTGAGGTCATCCGGTTCTCACCCCCCGTACTCCGGTCCGCCCGTCAGAAGTCCGGCTCGGTGGGCTCGGCGACGCTCACGTCCCGGATCCAGCCCTCGTTCTCCAGCTTCAGGTGCTGGATGGCGACCGCGTTGGCGTTGGCGTCGAGGTCGGGCAGCGCCTGGTACTCCGAGACCCAGCAGCGGAACACCTGGTAGGCGAGCACCTTCTGGCCGGCCTCGTTGTAGACCTCGATGATCAGGTCCTTGCGGAAGCCGGCGAGGGCCACCTCACGGTCGCGCTGGTCGGGCGCGGCCTGCGCGTTGGCGTAGTTCCAGACCTTGTTCGCCCACAGTTCGAACTCCGGGTCGTGGGTGACCCCGCGCTCCAGGGTGATGGGCTCGTACTTGGTGCGGCCGGGTGACTTGCGGGTGCTGGAGTGGTCGCCGCCGTCGCGGTGCTCCACCACCTCGGTGGTCCGCTTCAGGGCGCTGACCTTGCTGATCCCGGCGACATAGCGGTTGTCCCACTTCACCCGGAACTTGAAGTTCTTGTACGGGTCCAGGCGGGCGGTGTTGGCGGTGAACTGGGCCATCTCAACCCTCCTGGCCGGTGGCGGAGTCGCGCTTCTGCTGGATGCGGATCAGGACGAACTCCACGGGTGCCAGGGGCTGGAAGCCCACGTCGATGGTGACGATGCCGCGGTCGATGTCGTCCTGGAGGTTGTTCGTGGCGTCGCAGCGCACGAAGTACGCCTCCTTCGGTGTGCGGCCCTGAAAGGCGCCCTGCCGGAACAGCCGGTTCATGAAGGCGCCCACGTTGAGCCGGATCGAGGACCACAGGGGTTCGTCGTTGGGCTCGAACACGACCCACTTCGTGCCGATGAACAGCGATTCCTCGATGTGCAGGGCGACACGGCGGACCGGGAGGTAACGCCAGGGGTCACCGAGAGCCTCGGCGCCGCGGCAGGTGCGGGTGCCCCAGACGACGTTGCCGTACACGGGGAAGGTGCGCAGGCAGTTGACACCGAGTTTGTTGAGGGCGCCGTTCTGCGCGTCCGTCAGCCGGAACGCGAGGGAGCGCACGCCGAGGAGGCCGCCGTCGTCGATGCCGGCCGGGGCCTTCCAGAAGCCGCGACGCGTGTCGGTGCGGGCGATCACCCCGGCGACGGTGCCGGCCGGCCCGACCTCGCGGTCCGGTCCGCCCAGCGGGTCCGAGACCAGCACGTTGGGGAAGAACACCGTGGCGTTGCGTCCCGTCACCCCGCCCACGAGCGGGCCGGCCTGGGCGCCCTCCCTCGCCTTGTCGGGGCTGACCCAGGCGAACGGCGGGTCGAGCAGCAGCATGGCCCGCCGTTCCACGCACAGCCGCGCGGCGGCGTCGACGACGGGCGCCCAGCGGCTGTCACGGTCGTCGTCGCCCTCCGGCTTCTCCAACTGGGCGGGAATCACGAGAAGGTTGAAGAGGTCGACGTCGGCCAGGGCCGCCAGACCCGTGAGGACGTCCGCGGGTTGCAGGGCGGTGTCCTCCACCTCGCTGAACGCCTTGTCCTCGACCGCGGTCGGCCGCTGGTCGAAGGCCTGCGGCAGTACGGGTTCGACGAGCTGCGAGGTGGCGAGCGCCCGGTCCAGGCGGCGGCTCGCGAGCTGGGGGTCGACGGAGACGAGATACGTCTCCTTCGTCCGCCCGTCGGTGACCTCCAGGGTGTAGACCGTGTCCTTCTCCGGATCGGGGTCGTGGGTCACGCTCGCCTTGAGGGCGCTGCCGGCCGAACCGGGCGCCCTGGCCCGGAGTTTCACTCCGTTGCCGAGGTCGGCCTCGGCGTACTCGGGGGCTTCGCCGACGCGTACGACGACCGCCTTGCTGCCGCCGTTGAGGAAGAACTGGTAGACCGCGTAGCTCAGATCGCTGCCGGTCCACAGTCCGCCGAAACGATCCTCGTAGTCGGCCCAACTTTCCAGCGTCGTAGGTGTTTGTGGCCCCGTCAGGGCCGGTCCCACGAACGCCGTCACCGACGTCTCGACGCCGGCGATGGGCCGGACCGGACTCTCGGTCTCCTCGATGTAGACACCGGGATAGGAGAATTGCGTCGCCATAGCCCCTCTGGCCTCCCTCACCCGACGACTTCCGGCCGCCGGAGGTGCGTCGCATGGTGCACGGGGCGCAGTCACCGGGTCGTCACCGGCATGTCACGGGTCCGGTGACGGGGAAGTGACGCCTCCGGGTCCACACTCCGGGGCAGTGGGGCCGGGCGCGCGGGTGAACCGGCCGGGCACCGCACGGCCGGGGGCCCACACCTCGGCCGACGGCGGGCGGTGCGCGTGGCCCCGCGGCGGGTGACATCGCGGAGGAGGCCGGTATGGGCGCACACCGAGACGGTCATATGGCGGCGGCCCGGACGACGGACGTGCCGCCGGGCACCGTCCAGCGGTGCGGGGACCACGCGTGTCCGCCCGGCACCTGCGGGCACCGGGACGACGAGCACGCGGTGCTGCGCCGGCACCCCGCCCCGCACTCCGCCCCGGCGGCCGGAGGGGCGGCACCGGAGTCCGTGCACGCGGTACTGCGGGGGCCCGGGCAGCCGTTGGAGCCGCCGGTGCGGTCGGGGATGGAGGGCTGGTTCGGGCGGGACCTCGGCGCGGTGCGCATCCACTCGGACGGCGCGGCGGCACGGTCCGCCGCGGACATCGGCGCGCTCGCCTACACGGTCGGCAACCGGGTCGCCTTCGGTGAGAGGCAGTTCCGTCCCGGCACCGACGACGGCCGGCGTCTCCTCGCCCACGAACTGGCGCACGTCGTCCAGCAGGGCGGTGTCCCTCCCCCGTCCGGCGGTGCCCTGCGGCTCGGCGCCCCGGACGACCGCCACGAGCGCGAGGCGCACTCGGTGGCCGCCCGGGCGGCGCACCCGACGGCGGGCGACCGGCCGGACACCGTTCGCCGCGCGCCCGTACCGGGACGGGCCGCGCCCGCGGGGACGGCGGGAGCGCCGGCGGTACGGGTCGACTGCGGGGCGATGCTCATCGAGTTCGCCACGGACAACGGTGTGGAGGCCTACTCCCTGACGTCCTGCCGCATGCCGCCGGGTCAGTACACGGCGACCGTCCAGGTCGACGGGCACGACCTGGTCCTCGACTTCGGCGAGCAGACGGGCGGCGAGGCCTTCGCGTTCTCCTACCGCGTCGGCCCCGGGCAGCGGGATCCGAGCCGGTTGTTCACCCGCAACAACACCGTCGTCACCGTGACGGTCAACGACACGGCGGGGGCCGCGCGGTCCGGTCCCGGCTCCGGGCCGCGCCCCCTGGAGTCGGTCCTGGTCCCGGACGCCACGTACGCGCTGGCACTCGCCCCCGGCTACATGGTGAGCGGTGGCACCGGGCTGGCGCGCGGGGCCCTGATGAGCGAGGCGCTGGCGGGCGACCTGGTCGCCGCGGAGGCCGTGGGCACCGCGGAGGCGCTCCTCGCCGCCCAGGGACTCGGTACCGCGGGCACCGTCGTCGCGGAGGGCGCCGGCATCGGGGCGACTCTGACAGCCGCGGGCGAGGGCATCCTCTTCGTGGAGGCGGCCGGCGCGGCCGAGGTCGAGGCGGCCGTACCGGTCGCGGGCTGGATCGTGGGAGCCATCGTCCTCGCGGTCGCGGGCGGACTCCTCGTGGCCGGGTACCTCCTCTCGCGCGAGACGAGGCCGAAGACGCAGCAGCAGCCCCGGCAGCGCACGGACACCGGCCGCAGGACGTCGCCGGAGCCGACCCAGGACGTCTTCCCCGACGTCGGCCAGGACACCCGCCGCAGGCGCAGGCCTCAGCAGTGCCGCTCCGCCTGGATGCCGCCGGCGGGCGGGAACGTCGTCCACGACGAGTTCGCACGGCTCGTGGCGCTGCGCTACGGCAACGCGATGTACGCCACGGTGAACTACTGGCTGACGGACGGGCGGGTCGTCGCCGACTTCGACCACCACAATCCCGACGTCAACGAGTTCTTCGAGGCGAAGACCCGGCACGAGATCCTGCTGCGCGACTGGGCGCGCAGCCAGCCCGAGATCCTCGCCCGGCTCCTGGAGCAGGCCGGCCGGCAGCACGAGATCCTGACCCGCTGCGCGGAGCCGGGCTGGCGGCTGGTCTGGTTCTTCGACGACGAGCGGGTCGCCGACGTGGCGCGCGAGTACCTCGGGCCGGTGGTGGACGAGGTGCGGTTCATGCCGTGGAACCGGAGGGTGCCGTAAAAACCGTTGGCCCGCCCGGCGCGTCAGTGGACGTGCCGGGCGAACGCCTCGTACGCCCGCTCGTCGAAGAGAACGAACCTGACCTCTTCGACGGCGGTCGGTGTGGCGGCGCGTACCGTCTCCGCGGCGATACGGGCGCCGTCGTCGATGGGCCAGCCGTAGATGCCGGTGGAGATCGCGGGGAACGCGACCGTGCGGGCGCCCAGTTCGTCGGCGATCCTCAGCGACTCCCGGTAGCAGGAGGCGAGTTGGCCGGAGCGGTCGTCGGTGGCGGACCAGACCGGTCCGACGGTGTGGATCACCCACTGCGCGTCCAGCTCCCCGGCGGTCGTGGCGACCGCCTGCCCGGTGGGCAGGCCCTTGCCGTAGTGGGAGGCGCGGAGCCTGCGGCAGTCGTCGAGGATCGCGGGGCCGCCGCGCCGGTGGATGGCGCCGTCGACGCCACCGCCGCCGAGCAGCGAGGAGTTCGCCGCGTTGACGATGGCGTCGACGGACTGCCGGGTGATGTCGCCCTGGACGAGAGTGATCGTGGTCATGGGGCCTTGATACCAGCCAGCGGTCGCCTCACCAGGTCACGGGCAGGGACCGCAGGCCGTGGATGGCGGACGTCGAGCGGGGCAGCCTGTCCACCGGCTCCGTGAGCCGGAGTCCGGGGAGCCGGTCGAAGAGGGCGGGCAGGCCGATCTGGAGTTCGGCGCGGGCGAGGGACTGCCCGACGCACTGGTGGAGCCCGTGGCCGAAGGCCAGGTGTCCGGCCGCGTCGCGGCGGATGTCGAGGGTGTCGGGGTCCGCGAAGACGGCCGGGTCCCGGTCGGCCGCCTGGAGTGCCACCACCACACCGTCCCCGGCCCGGATCAGGACACCGCCCAGGTCGACGTCCTCAGTGGCGATCCGCCGCATCCCCGCGTGGGCCACGGTCAGGTACCGCAGCAGTTCCTCGACCGCGTCCGGCCACCGGTCGGGGTCCGCGCGCAGGGCGGCCAGTTGCCCGGGGTGGCGCAGCAGGGCGACGACCGCCAGCGGGAACATGTTCGCGGTGGTCTCGTGGCCCGCGACGAGCAGCAGCGCCGCGACGCCCACCGCCTCCTCCGCGGTGGCCTCGCCGGTGGCCACCCGCTCGGTCGCGAGCCGTGAGATCAGGTCGTCGGCGGGTTCGCGGGAGCGCGTGGCGAGCAGCTCGCCGAGGTAGCCGTAGAGCGCCTTCCGCGCCGCCAGCATGTCCTGGGGAGTGTCCGAGGCGAAGTCGGTGAGGGTGCGCACCTGCCGCTGGAAGAAGGCGTGGTCCTCGTACGGCACGCCGAGCAGCTCGCAGATCACCCGGGTGGGCTGCGGCAGGGCGTACGCCTCGACGAGGTCGGCCTCGGCCCGGCCGTCGGCGGTCATCGTGTCGAGGAGTTCGCCGCATATGCGGGCGATGGCGGGGCGCAGCCGTTCGATGCGGCGGAAGGTGAAGTCGGGGACCACCATGCGCCGCAGACGGGTGTGGTCGGGCGGGTCCATGACGAAGAACTGTCCGGGGCCGGGCGGGGGCACCCGCGGGCTCAGGCCGGGGAAGCCCTCGCGGGTGGCGTCGGCGCTGAAGCGCGGGTCGTCGAGGACCGCGCGGGCGTCCTGGTGCCGGGTGATCAGCCAGGGGCTGTTGTCGCCCCAGACGGTCACCCGCCGGATCGGCTCCACCGTCTGCCACTTGGCGTACTCGGAGGCCGGGTCGAGCAGCGGGCGTTCGGTGGGCAGTGGGGGGAAGGTCATGCCGACGTCTCCTTCAGTCCGGCGAGGGTGAGCAGCAGGGACTTGACCTCGGTCGCCGCGTACGCGTCACGGGCCGGTTCCGGGTTCGGCCGGGAGCACAGCAGTACGGGGCCGTGATCGGGGTCGTCGGGCAGTCGGCCGTGGCTGCCGCTGACGCCGGAGGGGTCCAGCGGGACGGTGCGGATGCGGTACCGGAATCCGGACTTCTTGCGCAGGACCGAGCCCACGGCGCGCAGTTTGACCGCCGGGACGCTGTCGTCGTAGAGCAGTTCGGCGGGGTCGTAGCCGGGTTTGCGGTGGATCTCGACCTGGCGGGCGAAGTCCGGGGCGCGCTCGTCGTCGAGCCAGTAGTAGTACGTGAACCAGGCGTCGGGGTCGGCGATCGCCACGAGTTCGCCGGAGCGTTCGTGGTCCAGGCCGTGCGCCGCCTTGCCGTCGGCGTCCAGCAGCCTTTCCACACCGTCGAGTTCGCCGACGATCTTCGCGACCTTCTCCGTGTCGGCCGGGTCCCGTACGTAGACGTGGGCGATCTGGTGGTCGGCGACGGCGAAGGCGCGGGAGGTCCAGGGGTCGAGGTACTCCATGCCGTCCTGGGTGTGGACCTGGAGGAGTCCGGCGCGGCGCAGGGCGCGGTTGATGTCGACGGGGCGGGAGGCGGGGGCGATGCCGTACTCGCTGAGCGCGACGACGGTGGCGCCCTCACGCACGAAGTGGTCCATCAAGGGGCGCAGGGCGTCGTCCAGTTGGCGGGCGGCGCGGGCGGTGGCCGGCGAGTCGGGGCCGGAGCGCTGGGGTTCGTAGTCGAGGTGCGGGACGTAGACGAGGGTGAGGTCGGGTTGCTGCTCGTCGAAGATCTGGCGGGCGGCGCCGAGGATCCACTGGGTGGAGGGCATTCCGGCGTTCGGCCCCCAGTAGGTGAAGAGGGGGAACGGGCCGAGGCGGTCGGTGAGTTCGGTGTGCAGGGTCGGCGGCCAGGTGTAGCAGTCGGGTTCCTTGCGGCCGTCGGAGTAGTAGACGGGGCGCGGGGTGACGGTCCAGTCGACGTCGGCGCCCATGGCGTACCACCAGCACACGTTGGCGACCTTGTAGTCGGGGTCGGATCTGCGGGCGGTCTCCCAGATCTTCTCGCCGCCGACGAGGGCGTTGTGCTGCCGCCACAGCAGGACCTCGCCGAGGTCGCGGAAGTACCAGCCGTTGCCCACCGCGCCATGTACGGAGGGCAGTTCACCGGTGAGCAGGGTGGACTGGACGGTGCAGGTGACGGCGGGCAGGACGGTGTCGAGGCGGGCCCGGAATCCGCGTTCGCCGAGGGCGGCGACGGCGGGCATGTGGCGCAGCAGGTTCGGGGTGAGTCCGACGATGTCGAGGACGACGACCCGGTGGCGGTCGGTGGTCATGAGTGCTCCTCCTTGAGGCCGAGGCCGGTCAACCGGTCGCGGGCCCAGGCGAGTTCGGCGGCGATGCCGCCGGGGAGGTCGGTGGGGGGTTCGGGGAGGACGGACCAGGTGTAGGTCTCCACGTCGATGTGGTCGCAGGCGGCGGTGGGGCCGCCGAGGAGTTTGGCGAGTACGTCGGTGAGCGGGCCGGTCGTCGTCCGCAGCGGCGGCTCGGGGTCGGCGTGCAGGGGGGCGTGGAAGTGGACCCGCCAGGCTCCGGTGTCGGTGGGCAGTCCGCCGTCGAGCGCCTCGCCCAGGTCGTCGACGCCGAGCACCTCGCCGTCGCGCACGGTGCGGGTCTGGTGCAGGAACCTCGGTTCGGCGAGCCTGCGCAGGGCCGCCCGGGCGGCGGGGTCGGCCGGGTCGGCGGCCTCGACGGCGCAGGACGCCTGGAGTTTCACGACGGGAAGCCCGGCGTCCACGAGTCGCCGCAGCGCCTCAGCGGGGTCCTCGAACTGCACGGCGAGATGGCAGGCGTCGAGGCAGACGCCGAGCCGCTCCGGGTCGAGGCCGCCGAGTTCGCGTACCGCCTGGCCGGTGGTCTCCACGACACATCCGGGCTCGGGTTCGAAGCCGACGCGGACACGGCGGCCGGTGTCGGCCTCGATGGCGGCGAGCCCGGCGGCCAGCCGGTCCAGGGCGCGGCGGGCGGTGTCGGCACGCTCGGCGGGCCAGGGGTCGCGCCAGCCGAGGGGCAGCGTGGAGACGCTTCCGCGTGCGGCGTCGTCGGGCAGCAGCGCGGCGAGGACGCGGGCGCAGTCGAGGGTGTGGCGCAGCCGTGCCTCGTCGGCCCAGTCGGGGTGGTACACGTCCTTCTTGACGACCTCGCGGTGGAAGCCGGCGTACGGGAAGGCGTTGAGGGTGACGGCCTCCAGGCCACGCGCCGCGAGCTCGTTCTTCAGCCCCCGCAACGCCCCCTCGTCGGTGCTGAGTTCGGTGACGACGTCACGGGCCAGCCAGAGTCCGATGCCGAGCCGGCCGACGCCGAGCCGTTCACGGACGGGCTCGGCGTAGAGGGCGAGTTGGGAGACGACGCCGTCCAGGTCCTCCGCCTGGTGGACGTTGGAGCAGTAACCGAGGTGTACGGCTGTGCCGTCGGGGTGCCGAAAGCGCATGGGGCCGCTCACTCTCCCCCGCGTCGGATGGAGTTGCCCTGGAAGGTGGAGGTGTCGTCCGGCTTGGGCTCGTCGAGGTCGAGCCGTCCGCTCTGCCCGTAGAAGGCGACGGGGTTGCGCCACATCACCTGGTCCACGGCGTCGTCGTCGAACCCGGCGGCGAGCATCGCGTCGGCGGTCCTGCGGGTCTTCAGTGGGTCCGAACGACCCCAGTCGGCGGCCGAGTTGACGAGGACGCGGTCGGTGCCGTGCTCTTTGAGGATCTCGACCATCCGGTCCTCGCTCATCTTCGTTCGCGGGTAGATCGAGAAACCCGCCCAGCAGCCGCTGCCGAGGACCATGCCGACGGTGAGTTCGTTGAGGTGGTCGAGGACGACGAGTTCGGGGGCGATGCCCGACTCCCGTACGACGTCCAGGGTGCGGCGGGTTCCAGCGGCCTTGTCGCGGTGCGGGGTGTGCACGAGGGCGGGCAGGTCGTGGGCGACGGCGAGCTGGAGCTGACGGGCGAGCGCCTCGTCCTCCTCGGGGGTCATGGAGTCGTAGCCGATCTCCCCGACGGCGACGACCCGGTCCTTGGCGAGGTAGCGGTCGAGCTCGTCCAGCACGGGCAGACAGCGCGGGTCGTTGGCCTCCTTGGGGTTGAGGGCGATCGTGCAGAAGTGCTGGACGCCGAACTGCGCAGCCCGGTACGGCTCCCAGCCGAGCAGCGAGTCGAAGTAGTCGTAGAAGCTCTCCGGGGAGGTGCGGGGCTGCCCCATCCAGAAGGCGGGTTCGACGACGGCGCGCACTCCGGCCGCGTACATGGCCTCGTAGTCGTCGGTCGTGCGGGACGTCATGTGGATGTGCGGGTCGAAGATGCGCATGTCAGGCCTCTTCCTTGAGGGCTTCGGATACGGCGACGGGCTCGGGCCCGGCGTCGCCGAGGGCCGCGAGGGCCCGTGTGGCGGCCTCGGGGCGGGTGGGGGCGAGGTCGCGGGCCCGGGTGGCGAGGGTGGTGGCGACGGCCGGGAAGGCACGTACCAGGGGCCAGACGTCGGCCGGTACGTCCCGGCCGGCGGCGATCCGCTCATGGGCGAAGTCGGCCAGCATGCGGGCGAGTTCGTGGTCGGCGCGGGTGTCCAGGCCTGCCACGCGGTCCAGGGGGATCTCGTGGAAGAGGCACTTGAGGACGGCCTGCCGGTACTCGGCGTTAGGAAGACGAGCGGCCCCGTACGGGCCGAGCGCGCTCTCGATGACGCCGGTGTCGTTGCCGCGCAGGGCCTCGCGCAGGAGGAACAGGGCGAGGTCGTCGTCGCCCGCGTCGGCCGCGGGGGCGTCGAGGAGCGGCAACGCGCGTAGCACGGCTCGCTGTTCGGCCGGGTCGCCGTGCCGGTACAGGCCCTTCACCTCGTCGGCGAGTGCCCGGCCGCGCAGGGTCAGCGCGGTGAGCAGGGCGGCCCGGGCGGCCTCGTCCGTGGTCCAGTGGGCGTCGAGGCGAGCCTGTCCGCAGCGTCTTCGCGCGGCCGGGAACAGGGCGCGGATCGCGGCCGGTTCGGCGGCGACGCTCGCGAGAGCGTCGTCCAGCCAGGCGCGGGCCGCCTGGGACAGCGGGCCGGACCGGAGCAGGGGGCGCGGATCAGGGAGTGTCGGCGGGAGCGGGCGTGCGTCGGGCATGGGAGGTCGACCTCCTACGAGACGGGAGGGGGTGTGGGGTGGGTGGTGCGTGGGACGGAGCGCGCTCAGGCGGTCGCGGTGCGCAGGAACTCGATGGAGCGGCGGGCGATGTCGGGGGCGTCGAGGGCGCCGCCCTGGATCTCGACGGAGACCAGCCCGCGGTGCCCGAGATCGCGCAGCGCGGCCAGCACGGGCGGGAAGTCGATCTCGCCGGCGCCGAACTCGAGGTGCTGGTGGACGCCGCGCCGCATGTCCTCGATCTGCACGTTGCACAGGCGCGGCGCGGCCTGCCGTACGCACTCCAGGACGGGCCGGTCCTCCACGCAGTGTGCGTGCCCGATGTCCAGGGTGATCCCGAACAGCTCGTGTCCGCCGACGAGTTCGGCGAGGCGCAGACAGCGTTCCACGGTGTCGACGCACATGTACGGCTCGGGCTCGAAGGCGAGGGCCACGCCGTACTTCGCGGCCGTCTCCAGCACCGTCCCGACTCCGGCGGCGAGCCGCTTGAGGGCGTCCGCCTCCGGCAGCCCGTCCGGGGCGGGTCCGCTGCACAGGTGGACGGTCGGGGATCCGAGGTCGGCCGCGATGCGCACGGCCCGGCGCAGCAGGTCGATCCTGAGTTCGGCCCCGTCCGACATGAGCGTCGGCAGGTGTTTGCCCCACGGGTCGAGCAGATGGGGTGCGCCGGTCTCGACCGTGACGTCGAGTCCGTGGCGGTCGAGTCGCCGGGCCAGGGAGGTGACGCGCCGGGTCAGGTCCTCGGCGTAAGGGTCGAGGTGGACGTGGTCGAGGGTGAGGGCGACACCGTCGTAGCCGAGGTCGGCGAGGACCGTGAGGACGTCGTTGAGCCGGTGGTGGGTGAAGCCGTTGGTGCCGTAGCCGAACTTGAGAGGTCTGGGCGGTGGTTCCATGCTCACGTTCCTCATACAGCGGTCAGGTGGGGGATATGCGCCGGGCCAGGCGTCGCGCGAGGGGGTGGGCGACACCGAGGGCCGCCGCCGTGGCCGGTGCCCCGGCGCGTGCCGTCAGCGCGGCTTGCAGGGGCATCAGCGCGAGGATCCCGGCGCCGACGGCGCGTCGCACGTTCTCACCGGAGGGCTCGCGCACGGCGCGGAGTTGGGCCGTGCCGTAGGTGCCGAGGCAGGTGAGGGCGGCGGCAGCGGTGACGGCGGCGGCCGGGCGGGCGGTGCGGTCACGCCGTGCCCGGCGCAGGGCGGGGACGACGGTCGCGAGGGTCGTGGCCGCGGAGACGGCGAGGGTGGTGGCGGGCAGCCGGGCGGGGGCGCCCGAGATCTCGTGCCGGCTGAGGGCCGTCAGCGTGTAGGTGTGCGTGCCGACCAGGGCGGCGGCCCCGGCCGCCCTGCGCGCGGCGGCGGCGCCCGCGTCGGCCGTATCAGTGGTCAGCGCGCCCGACAGGACGTTCAGGGCGCGCGCTCCCGCCATGGCCGCGGGACCGGCCGCGGTGGACTTGAGCCCGAGATCGTACGCCCAGACCAGGCCGGCCAGCGGGAGCGCTCCCAGAAGTCCGCGCCGTCCGCCCGCGACGGCGGCGAGGCCCAGCCCGGCGGCGGTCAGGCCGCTCGCGACGGCGAGGGCGGTACGGCGGGGCACGCGGCCGGAGGGCACGGGGCGTTCGGGGCGTTCGACCGCGTCGACCGTGGCGTCGGCGTAGTCGTTGAGGGCCATGCCTGCCCAGTAGAGGCACACAGAGGAGGCGGTCACGCCCAGCGTGCGGGCGGTCAACGGGGCTCCGGCGGCCGCGGCCCCCGCGAGGACGTCACCGGGGACGCTCAGTGCGGCCGGTGCACGGACGAGGCGGGCGAGGTCGGATATGCGCACGTCAGAACGACGGTCGGAGCGGAATGCCGCTTTCCGATCTTTCATGGCCGCACACTACTCAACCAACTTGAACTTTCACACTAACGCCAAACCGAAATCGGAGTGGCAAAGCCAACACCAAGATTCCTTCCGGACGCCGCCGAATCGGTGTACACGCGGCCAGTTGGGCCCTAAGGGCGTTGCCGCAGCCGCCGCCAGACGGCCTTCGCCGCGTTGTGGCCCGACATGCCGTGGACGCCCGGTCCCGGTGGGGTGGCCGAGGAGCAGATGAAGACGGCCGGGTGCGGGGTGGCGTACGGGGACAGGGACAGCTTGGGACGGAGCATGACCTGGAGTCCGCGGACCGCGCCGGAGCCGATGTCGCCGCCGACGTAGTTGGCGTTTCGGGCGGCGAGTTCGGGCGGGCCCGCGGTGGCGCGGGCGAGGACGCGGTCACGGAAACCGGGGGCGAAGCGCTCCAGTTGGCGCTCTATGGCGTCCGTGAGGTCGCCGGTCCAGCCGTTGGGGACGTGGCCGTAGGCCCAGAAGACCTGCTTGCCGGCCGGGGCGCGGGTGGGGTCGACGAGGCTGGGCTGGACCGTGATCATGAACGGCCGGTCGGGGGCGCGGCCCTCGATGGACGCGGCGCGCAGGGCCGTGTCGATCTCCTGGCTGGTGGCGCCGATCTGCACGGTGCCCGCGTCGCGGGCCTCCTTCGCGGTCCACGGCACGGGTCCGTCGAGGGCGTAGTCGACCTTGAAGACACCTGCCCCGTACCGGTAGCCCTCGTAGAAGCGGCCGAAGCCGGCGATGCGGGCCAGTGCGGTGGGCGAGGTGTCGAAGACATAGGCGCGGGCGGGCGGCAGGTCGTCGAGGCGTTTGACCTCGTAGTCGGTGTGGATGGTGCCGCCGAGGTCCTTGAGGTAGGCGGCGAGGGCGTCGGAGATGGACTGAGAGCCGCCGCGGGCCACGGGCCAACCGCGGGCGTGCGCGGCGAGGGCGAAGACGAGGCCGATGGCGCCGGTGGCCACACCGGAGAGCGGGGCCATGACATGCGCGACGAGGCCGGAGAACAGCGCCTTCGCCCGTTCGTCGCGGAAGCGGCGCATCAGCCAGGTCGACGGGGGCAGACCGACGAGGCCGAAGCGGGCGAGGGTCACCGGGTCGCGGGGCAGGGCGGTCAGCGGCAGGGACATGAAGTCGCGGGCCAGGGTGTCCCACCGGGGCAGGAACGGTTCGACCAGCCTGCGGTACGCGCCCGCGTCACGGGGCCCGAACGAGGCGGCCGTCTCGCCGACCGAGCGGGACAGCACGGCGGCGGTGCCGTCGGGGAAGGGGTGGGCCATGGGCAGCTCGGCATGCAGCCACTCCAGGCCGTAGCGCTCCAGGGGCAGGGCGCGGAACGCGGGTGAGTTGATGCCGAGCGGGTGGGCCGCGGAGCACGGGTCGTGCCGGAAGCCCGGCAGGGTGAGCTCCTCGGTGCGGGCGCCCCCGCCCACGGTGTCCCGCGCCTCGAAGAGGGCCACGGAGAAGCCGCGGCGGGCCAGCTCCACCGCGGCGGTCAGTCCGTTCGGCCCCGCACCCACCACGACAGCATCGAGCATCGACGGCACCTTCGGACCCCTTCGTCAGCCGATGGCCACTGGGGATCAGGATATGCCGGTGGACTGACTACGATCGCGGCGCGGGGGGAGTCGGCCGGGTGACGGGCTGATTCCGCCTGGTTCCGCCTGGTTCCGCCTGGTTCCGCCTGGTTCCGCGATCAGGCTGCGCCCGACAGCAGCCCCATCACCCGCCGTGCCGTGGCCGCGTCCCGTGCCGCCGTGAAGGGCAGGGTGTTGCCGCCCGTGATGCGGAACGGCTCGCCCGTGAGGGTCAGGTGGGCGCCGCCCGCCTCCTCGACCAGGAGGATGCCCGCGGCGTGGTCCCAGGCGGCCTCCCAGGAGAAGGCCGTGGCGTCCGACTCGCCCCGGGCGACGGCGAGATACTCCAGGCCCGCGGAGCCGCAGGCGCGGGGTGCGACGCCGTCCGTCCACAGGCCGAGGAGGGCGTGCTTCTGCTCGTCGGTGGTGTAGTCGGGGTGGGACGTGGCCACCGTCAGGTCCCGGCCGGGGGTGGGCGGGCCGGCGAACAGCCGCTCGCCGTCGAGGAAGGCGCCGCCGCCCCGAACGGCCGTGGCCAGTTGGTCGCGGGCGGGCGCGTACGTCCAGGACGCGAGCAGGACTCCACGCCTCGCGAGCGCGACCAGTGTGCAGAAGCCGTCGTCGCCGTGCACGAACTGCCGGGTCCCGTCGACCGGGTCGACGATCCAGACCGGCGCGTCGCCCTGTATCGCCTCGTACGTGGCCGGGTTGGCGTGCACCGCCTCCTCGCCGACCACGACCGAGCCGGGCAGCAGGGCGCCGAGCGCCTCGGTGAGATACAGCTCGGCCCTGCGGTCGGCGTCCGTCACCAGGTCGTGCGGGCCGTTCTTCTCGTCGACCTCGTGCGCGGCGAGCCTGCGGAAGCGCGGCATGATCTCGGCCGCGGCGGCCTTGCGGACCGCGTCCTCCACGTCGGACGCGTGGCGGGCGAGAAACTCGTCGATGGTTTCCTTGTCTTCGATCATGCCTCCATGAGAGCACGCGCCACTGACAATCCCCGCCCGCCCGGTGCACTCCGGGTGGAATCGGCATGAACACCGGGCGCGCGGGCGCCGGGCGGGATCACCGTCCCACGGCGTACCCCTGCATGCCCCGCGGGTTCGCGGCCGCCGACAGGATCCCGGTCCGGGGATCCCGGGCGACCGCGCAGAGCCGGCCCTCGGACCAGGGCGGTCCCACGGTCACGTCGTGGCCCCGGCGCTTCAGCTCGGCGGCGATCCGGGGGTCCGTGCGGGCCTCGACGGTGACGCTGCCGGGTCGCATGCCGCGCGGGTAGAAGGAGCCGGGGAAGCTGTCGTTGTGCCAGTTCGGGGCGTCGATGGCGCCCTGGAGGTCGAGGCCGCCGCGCACGGACGCGCGCAGGGCGACCGCCAGGAAGAAGTGCAGCTGCCACTGGTCCTGCTGGTCCCCGCCCGGCGTCCCGAACGCCATGACCGGCGCTCCGTCGCGCAGGGCGAGGGAGGGGGTGAGCGTGGTGCGGGGGCGGCGGCCGGGCGTCAGCGTGTTCGGCAGCCCCTCCTCCAGCCAGGTCATCTGCAGCCGCGTACCGAGCGGGAAGCCCAGTTCGGGCACGACCGGGTTGGACTGGAGCCAGCCACCGCTGGGCGTGGCGGCGACCATGTTGCCCCAGCGGTCGACGACGTCGAGGTGGCAGGTGTCGCCCCGGGTGCTCCCGTCACCACGGACATCCGGTTCGCCCGGAACAGGCGACGCGGGATGCTTGGCGACGGTCGGCTCCCCCGCGCCCATCGGGCCGGGGCCGGGCTCGTCGGAGACGACCACGTTCGCGTGGGTACTGAGGCGCGGGGTGCGCCCGCCGGGGCTGCCGGGCCGCAGCTCGTGGGAGGCCGTGTCACCGACGAGCCCGCGCCGCGCCGCGTTGTAGTGCGCCGACAGCAACTCGTCCAGCGGCACCTCGGCCGCGTCCCCGTACCAGGCCTCCCGGTCGGCCATGGCGAGCTTGCAGCCCTCGACGAGCAGGTGGACGTAGTCG
Organism: Streptomyces sp. NPDC002888; assembly: GCF_042888465.1. Taxonomy (NCBI): domain Bacteria; kingdom Bacillati; phylum Actinomycetota; class Actinomycetes; order Kitasatosporales; family Streptomycetaceae; genus Streptomyces; species Streptomyces sp. NPDC002888. Next base: position 326,691 of record NZ_JBIAPU010000001.1, read on the forward strand.
GCGGACCCGTACGGCGGCAGCTCGGGCGGGAGCAGCGCGAGCTGCTGGAGGAGGACCGGACCCTGGCTCCAGGGTCCCGCCTTGCACACGGTCCAGCCGTTCCAGTCGTACGTCGCCGGTGCCTCGTACGCCGCGGACCAGCCGGCGAGGTCGGCGGCGGTGAGTGTGCCGGTGTGGCGCTCGCCGCTGGTGTCCAGGGTGGGGCGCCCCGCCTGCCGCACCAGGGCCTCGGCGACGAAGCCGGTCCGCCACACCTCCCGCGCGGCCTCGATCTGCGCCTCCCGGTCCCCCGCCCCGGCCACCTCGGCCAGCAGCCGTTTCCAGGTCGCGGCGAGGGCGGGGTTGCGCAGCAGCTCACCCGGCCGGGGCGCCTTCCCGTCGGGCAGGTACACCTCGGCCGACGAGGTCCACTCCGTCTCGAACAGCTCTCGGACCGTCTCGACGGTCGCACCGACGTTCTCCACGGGCGCGTGCCCGTGTTCGGCGTACCCGACGGCGTACTTCAGGACGTCGGCGAGGGGTTTGGTGCCGTGGTCGCGCAGCAGGAGCATCCAGGCGTCGAAGGCGCCCGGCACGGCCGCGGCGAGCGGGCCGGTACCGGGGACGAGATCCAGACCGAGCCCTCTGTAGTGGGCGACCGTCGCCCCGGCCGGCGCCACGCCCTGTCCGCACAGCACCCGCACCTCGCCGCCCGCCGGGGCGAGCAGGATCGGCACCTCACCGGCGGGCCCGTTCAGGTGCGGCTCCACGACGTGCAGCACGAAGGCGCCCGCCACGGCCGCGTCGTAGGCGTTGCCGCCGTCCTCCAGGACGGCCATCGCGGACTGCGAGGCCAGCCAGTGCGTGGAGGACACCATGCCGAAGGTGCCCTGGAGAGTGGGACGGGTGGTGAACACCTCTCACCTCGCTGCTCACGCCTGCCGGTCGGTTCGCCCACCTCTCCCTACCGCAGGTACGGGGCAGACATGCGTACGAGTTCACGAGCGCACGGTGAGCGTGCCGCCGGGCCCGCGGTCGATCCGCGCGCCGTGGGCGTGGCTGACCCGGTCCAGAGTGGTCCGCAGCCACTCGGCGTCCTCGTGCGAGGCGTGCTCCAGCCGCATCCGCCGTGCTTGGAAGGGCACCATCCGCACTTCGGCCGGCCTGGTGCCGGGCTCCGTCGTGACGAGCGTGACGAGGTACAGCAGCCGCAGGTCGTCCCGGTAGCGCTCGTAGCCGCGGATCCCCTCGTAGTCGTCGACAAAGTCGCCGCACCCGTACAGGACGAGCCGTCCCCGGTACACCTCCACCGGGCGAGGATGGTGCGCGGAGTGTCCGTGCACCACGTCCGCTCCGCCGTCGACCAGGGCGCGGGCGAAGCGGACCTCGTCACGGGAGACGCCGAAGCCCCAGTTGGCACCCCAGTGGACCGAGACCACCACGACGTCTCCCGGTCTCCTCGACCGCCGTATCCGGGCGATGAGTTCGGCGGCCGCGGCGGCGGACGGCCCGGCCACGAGAGCCACGCCCGCGCGGCGGTCGGTCGCGGCCCACTCGTGCGGGACGCCGCTGGACGGCATCCCGCAGGAGAAGACCAGGACGCGGCCGCCACCGCGCACGGGGACGACCGCCGGCCGCCCGGCCTCCGATGCGTTCCGGCCCGCTCCCGCCGTCCTGAGTCCGGCGTCCGCCAGGGCCGTGAGCGTCTCGTCGAGTCCGCGGGGTCCGAAGTCCAGGACGTGGTTGTTGGCCAGCGTGCAGACGTCGGGACGGGCGGCGGCCAGGGACGGCAGGTTGGCGGGATTCATGCGGTAGTGGACGTCCTTGTCGGGTGCGAAGGAGCCGTCCTGCGTGACGCTGGTCTCCAGGTTGACGATCCGGGCGTCGGGCGCGGCCCGGTCGAGGACGTCGAGTGCCTCGCCCCAGGGCCAGGAGAAGCCCACCGGGCGGGGGATCGGCCCGTTCGCCGCCTCGGCCAGGTCGACGTAGGCGCGGGCGTCGCGGACATACGTCTCGCGCAGCACGGGGTCGCCCGGGTGCGGGAGGATCTGGTCGACGCCCCGGCCCAGCATCACGTCACCGCAGAGGGACAAGGTGAGGCTCATGGTCGTGGGCCGGGTCAGGCCGCCGCGTGGGGGGCCGGCGCCATGTGGTCGCTGAACCAGGCCCGGGCCAGATCCGTGACGTGTTCCAGGGCGCCGGGCTCCGCGAACAGGTGGGTGGCGCCGGGGACGACCGCGAGCCGGTTCTCGCAGTGCAGCCGGGACTGTGCCTCCCGGTTCAGTTCGAGCACCGTCTCGTCCTGCCCTCCGACGATCAACAGCGTGGGGGCCGTCACCCCTGACAACCGTGGCCCCGCCAGGTCCGGCCGACCGCCCCGGGAGACGACCGCGGCGAGCCGGGCGCCCGGCTCGGCGGCTGCCCACAGTGCGGCGGCCGCGCCGGTGCTGGCGCCGAAGTACCCGACCGGGAGCCCTTCGGTCCCGGGCTGTCCGTGCAGCCAGCGGGTGGCCTCCGCCAACCGCCGGGCCAGCAGGCCGGTGTCGAAGACGTTGGCCCGGTCGGTCTCCTCCTCCTCTGTGAGCAGGTCGAACAGCAGGGTGCCCAGCCCGGCACGGCGCAGTCCGGCGGCGACGAACCGGTTGCGGGGGCTGTGCCGGCTGCTGCCACTGCCGTGTGCGAACGCCACGACCCCGGGCGCGCCCCCGGGCACCGTGAGCCACCCGGGCAGCACCGCCGCACCGGCGCGCACGTCCACCTCCCGGTCCTCGGGCAGGACGTGGTCCGAGGCGGGGCGGCGCTCGCGCACCGGGCGGGCGAGGGCGGCTTCCAGGCAGGCGACGACCTCACGGTCGTCGGTCTGGGTGAAGTCGCCGTAGTAGGGGCCGATCGCGAAGAAGTCCCATGGGGTGTGCAGGCACACGAGTTCGTCGGCGTCGTCGCCCAGCCGCTCGGTCCAGTCCGGCGGCGCCACGGGGGCCGCCAGCACGATCCGCGCCGCTCCTCGCGCACGGGCGATCCAGCAGGCCGCGCGCGCCGTCGACCCCGTGGCCACCCCGTCGTCGACGACCACGGCCGTGCGGCCCCTGAGCCCGACCGCTGCCCTGCTGCCCCGATAGCGCCGGGCGCGGTTCTCCAGCACCGCGCGCTCACGCTCCTCGACCCGGGCCAGCGCGTCCGGGGTGACGCCGCGTATCACGTCGTGGTTGATCACGCGCGCACCGCTCTCGCCGATCGCGCCCATGCCCAGCTCCGGCTGGGTCGGCACGCCGAGTTTGCGCACCAGGCAGACGTCCAGGGGCGCGCCCAGCGCCTCGGCGACCTCAGCGGCGACGGGAACGCCTCCGCGGGGCAGTCCCAGCACCACCACGTCGGCACTCTCGAGGTGCCTCAGCCGGTCGGCCAGCTGCCGGCCGGCGTCACGACGATCGGTGAAGTACACGGTCCGGCCCTCCTCACACCGCCCCGCACCTCCATCCTCACCCCTGCGGAAACGAAGCGCAGCACCGCGCGAAGCGCACTCCCCGCGCGGTTCTTAGACTGTGAGACATGGTCCGGCCCAACGACGAGGTCGAGGCACTCCTCCAGGAGTACGCGGACCTCATCGCCGTCACCGCAGGCGACGCGTTCAAGGCCCGCGCCTACGAGAAGGCGGCGCGCGCGATCGGCGGGCACCCGTGCGACGTCTCCCGCCTCGATGCCGCGGGCCTGCGTGAGATCCCGGGCGTGGGCAGGTCGATCGCCGAGAAGGTCGTGGAGTACTTCCGTACCGGCACCGTCGTGGCGGTCGAGGAGCGGCGGGCCGAGATCCCCGCCGGGGTACGGCAGCTCATGACCATCCCCACCCTCGGTCCGAAGAAGGCGATGACGCTCTACGAGGACCTGCGCGTCTCCTCGGTGGGCGAGCTGATTGACGCCATCAAGGAGGAGCGGCTGCGTGATCTGAAGGGCTTCGGGGAGCGGACCGAGGAGAACATCCTGCACGGCATCGCCCTCATGCGGCAGGCGGGAGAGCGGATCCTGCTCAGCACCGCCACGGAGGCCGCCGAGGATATCGTCGCGGCGCTCTCCGGGATCACCGGCTGTGAGAGCTGCGCGTACGCCGGATCGCTGCGCCGCATGCGGGCGACCATCGGCGACATCGACGTCCTGGTGGCCGCCGACCGGTCGGCTCCCTTCATGGACGCGCTCACCGAACTGCCCGCCACCGCGGAGGTCGTCGCGCACGGCCGGAGGAAGACCTCGGTCCGCACCGTCCGGGGCGTCCAGGTCGACCTGCGGGTGGTGCCACCGGACTCGTGGGGCGCGGCCCTCCAGTACTTCACCGGCTCGAAGGCGCACAACATCCACACCCGCACGATCGCCGTCCGCCTGGGGCTGAAGCTCTCCGAGTACGGCCTGTTCGAGACCGAGGGCGGCCGGCGGGTCGCCTCCCGGTCCGAGGACGAGGTGTACGCCAGGCTCGGCCTGCCCTGGATCCCGCCCACGCTGCGCGAGGACCGCGGGGAGATCGAAGCGGGCCTGCGCGGCGAGCTGCCCGAGGTGGTGACCGAGGGCGACCTCAAAGGTGATCTGCACACCCACACCGACCTCACCGACGGTCTCGCCCCGCTGGAGGAGATGGTGGCGGCGGCCGCCGAGCGGGGGTACGCGTACTACGCGGTCACCGACCACGCGCCGAACATGTACATGCAGCGCATGACCGACGCGAAGATCCTCGCTCAGCGCGAGCGCGTGCGGTCACTGGACGGCGCCCACCACGGGATGCGGCTGCTGCACGGTACCGAGCTCAACATCGGACCCGAAGGTGAGGTGGACTGGGCCGACGCGTTCCTCGAAGGCTTCGATCTCTGCGTGGCCTCGGTGCACTCCCACTTCGGCATCGGCCGCGGGGCGATGACCCGGCGGATCGTACGCGCCTGCGAGAACCCTCACATCAACGTCATCGGCCACCCCACCACCCGTCTGATCGGCAGACGGCCCGGCATCGACGCCGACCTCGACGAGGTGTTCGCCGCCTGTGCCCGCACGGGTACGGCGCTGGAGGTCAACGCCCAGCCCGACCGGCTGGACCTGCGCGACGAGGACATCCTCCGGGCCCGCGGTCTGGGGGCGAAGTTCGCCGTCGACAGCGACGCCCACTCCCTGCGCGACCTCGCGTACATCCGCTACGGAATCGGCATGGCACAGCGCGGATGGCTCACCCCGGACGACGTGATCAACACCTGGCCGCTGCGGCGGCTGCGCCGGTTCCTGCGCAAGGACCGGACGAACTGAGGCACCCTCCGGTGCCGCACGGCGCGCGCTCCGGTGTCACGTACCGGACATAACCGGACACGTGACTTATCGTCAACCGGCCTCCGTCACCGCGTCGGTACGGAGCGAGTTCGCACTTCCGCACTACAGAGACTCATGTGAAACTGTCGTCCCGTCCGCAGTGCGGACTCCTTCCGCACCGTCCCCCACGAAAAGTGCGCCGTGCGTTCTCTCCCCCTGCCGCTCACCCTGACCGCGCGCCTGTCCCCCGTCGCCGTGCTCGCCTGCGCGGGCTGGGCGCTGACGTCCGGCCCACTCGCCCCGGCACCGGCCGCCGAGCACGGGTCGGCCGCCAGGACGGGCACGCAGTCGTCGGCCTCGGCACCGTCGACCGAGGCGGAGACCAAGACGTACGCCGCGGCCCCCGCGCCGTGCACGAGTGTGGCCACGAGCACGGTGAAGGCACTCGTGCCGGGTGCCAAGCAGGCCGGCAAGGAGATCCCCTCGACGGACACGAAGGTGCGCCGCACCTGCTCGTGGAACGCGCTCAAGGGGTACGACTACCGCTGGCTCGACGTCTCCTACGAGATCACCGACTCGGACGACGAGGCGACGGAGTCCTACACGAACCGCGTGAAGGAGAAGAGCGGCGGCGGGGACGTTCCCGGGCTCGGCGACTCCGCGTACTCCATCGTGAACCTCACCACCGAGGACAAACAGCAGACGCGTGAGGGCACGGTGCTGGTCCGCGCGTCCAACGCGCTGGTGATCATCACCTACAACGGCAGCGACTTCGAGTCGAAGAAGGCACCCGCTACGGACGTGATCAACAAGGGCGCCATCAAGGCCGCGAAGGACGCGGTGGCAGCGCTGGAGGGCGGCCAGACGAACTGACCGCCCTCCCCACGGGCACGCGTCACGCCTCGGCCGTCTCCCGGCCTCGCAGCAGCATCAGCGCCAGGTACAGCACCATCGAGGTGCCCAGGCCCACCGCCCAGCCGTAGTCGGCGAGCGGCTCCAGGGCGGGAACGGGCCGGCCGTCGATCAGCGGCTTGAAGCTGGCGCCGCCGACCGCCAGCACACCGCCCACCAGGAAGGCGACGACGGCCCGCCAGTTCCAGCCGCCCTCGTACCAGTAGCGGCCGCCGCTGCGGTAGAGGTCCGCGAGGACCAGTCGGCCTCTGCGCAGGATCCAGTAGTCGGCGATGAGGATGCCGGCGACCGTGCCGAGCAGACCGCCGACCAGGCCGAGCCAGGTGAAGATGTAGCCCTGCGGGTCGGAGTACAGCTTCCACGGGAAGATCAGCACACCGAGGACGCAGGTCGCGAGCGCGCCGGTCCGGAAACTGATTTTCCGGGGCGCGATGTTGGAGAAGTCGAAGGCAGGCGAGACGAGGTTGGCCGCGATGTTCACGGACAGCGTCGCCACCAGCACGGTCACCAGCGCGAAGAGCAGGCCCACGACGTTGTCCGTCTTCGCGGCGAGCTGTACCGGGTCCCAGATCGTCTCGCCGTACACGGCCTGCGAACCGGAGGTCACCATCACCGACAGCAGCGCGAACAGCGTCATCGTCGTGGGCAGACCGAGCGCCTGACCCCACGTCTGCGCCTTCTGGCTCTTGCCGTAACGGGTGAAGTCCGGAATGTTCAACGAGAGCGTCGACCAGAAGCCGATCATGCCCATGAGGGAGGGCCAGAACAGCTTCCAGAAGTCACCGCCCCAGCCGAGCTTGGACGGCTGGTCGAGCAGCGGGCCGAAGCCGCCCGCCTTGTTGCTCATCCAGATCAGCATCACGAGCGCGCCGACGAGCACGAAGGGCGCCGCCCAGTTCTCGAAGCGGCGGATCGTCTCCATGCCCCGGTAGATGATCGCGACCTGGAGCACCCAGAAGATCGCGAACGACAGCCACATCGTCCACGCGTAGCCGCCGACCTTGGCGACGTCGGTCCAGCCGCTGCCGATCAGCTTCCCGGCGAGGAAGTAGATCGCCTCACCGCCGATCCAGGTCTGGATGCCGAACCAGCCGCACGCCACCAACGCCCGTACGACGGCGGGCAGGTTGGCGCCGCGGATGCCGAAGGAGGCACGGGCGAAGACCGGGAACGGGATGCCGTACTTCGGTCCCGCGTGCCCGGTGAGCAGCATCGGGACCAGCACGATCAGGTTGGCCAGCGCGATCGTCAGCACGGCCTGCTTCCAGTCCATGCCGACCGCGATCAGACCGGAGGCCAGCGTCCACGAGGCCGTGTTGTGGGCCATGCCGACCCACAGCGCGGAGAAGTTGTACGTGGTCCAGGTGCGCTTCTCGACGGGGACCGGCAGCAGGTCCTCGTTGGCGTACGGCCCGCTGGGCGGCGGCGAACCAGGAGCGATCTCCACCCGGCCGTCGGCGAGGGTGACTTGGGCGGACGGCGGTATGGCCGTGGGAGCGGTGTCGGTCATGGGCAGGCCAATCAAACGAGGGGCGGATCCGGAAAGGCCGTGCGGGCTCCGGCCCCCTCCCCCGGGAACTGGGGGGGAGGGGAGAACAGGAGTGGGGGGTTGGGGAGTTGACCAGGAAGTACGTCAGCCGTTGAGGGCCGGGATCACCTGCGTGCCGTACGCGTCGATGACCCTCTCCTGCGCGTCGTGCATGTCGTAGACGGCGAACTGGTCGACGCCCAGCTCGCGCAGCGCGTTCAGCTTCTCGATGTGCTTCTCGACCGGTCCGACGATGCAGAACCGGTCGACGATCTCGTCGGGCACGAACTGGGTGTCCGGGTTGTCGGCACGCCCGTGGTGGGAGTAGTCGTACCCCTCGCGGGCCTTGATGTAGTCGGTGAGTTCGTCGGGTACGGCGGCGGAGTGCTCGCCGTACTTCGACACCAGGTCGGCGACGTGGTTGCCGACCATCCCGCCGAACCACCGGCACTGCTCGCGCGCGTGGGCGAGCGCCTCGGGCGAGTCGTCCTCGGTGACGTAGGCGGGGGCGGCGACGCAGATCTTCACCTCGGACGGGTCACGCCCGGCGGCGACGGCAGCGTCCTTGACCGCCTTCACCATGTACTCGGTGAGGTACAGGTCGGCGAGCTGGAGGATGAACCCGTCGGCCTCCTCACCGGTCATCTTCAGCGCCTTGGGCCCATACGCGGCCATCCAGACGGGGAGTTCTGCGCCCGGCTTGATCCACGGGAAGCTGATCACCGTACCGCCGAGATCGGCCTCACCCCCGCTCCCGAGGGCGCGGATGACCTTCATCGCCTCGCTGATACGGGCCAGCGTGTTGGGCTTGCGGCCCGCGACACGCATCGCGGAGTCGCCGCGGCCGATGCCGCAGACGGTGCGGTTGCCGAACATGTCGTTGAGGGTGGCGAAGGTGGAGGCGGTGACCTCCCAGGTGCGGGTGCCCGGGTTGGTGACCATCGGGCCGACCGTCAAACTCGTGGTGTTGGAGAGGATCTGGCTGTAGATCACGAACGGCTCCTGCCAGAGCACGGCGGAGTCGAACGTCCAGCCGTAGGTGAAGCCGTTGCGCTCGGCCCGCTTCATCAGGCTGACGACCTTCGAGGCCGGCGGGTCGGTCTGCAGGACGAGTCCGAAGTCCATGGCGCCACTCCTAGTTGAGGTACTGACAGGTGGACCGCGGGGTGTAGACGCCGTGACCCGCGCGCCCGGTGAACTCCCGCTCGGTGATGACGGGTTCGCCGCGCGAGAGCACCGTCTCGACACGGCCGGTGACGCTCCTGCCCTCGTACGCCGAGTAGTCGACGTTCATGTGGTGAGTCACGGCGGACAGGACCTGCTCGGCGGCCGGGTCGTAGATCACGACGTCGGCGTCGGCGCCCGGCGCGATGGTGCCCTTCTTCGGGTACAGGCCGAACATGCGGGCCGGGGTGGCGCAGGCGATCTCGATCCAGCGGCGGCGCGAGAGGTGCCCGTCGACGACGGCCTGGTGGAGCAGGTCCATACGGTTCTCCACGCCCGGCAGGCCGTTGGGGATCTTGGAGAAGTCGCCCCGGCCGAGCTCCTTCTGGCCCACGAAGCAGAAGGGGCAGTGGTCGGTGGAGACCACCTGGAGGTCGTTGGTGCGCAGGCCCCGCCACAGCGCGGCCTGGTGCTCCTTCGGCCTGAGCGGGGTCGAGCACACGTACTTGGCGCCCTCGAAGTCGGGCTCCGCGAGGTTGTCGGTCGACAGGAACAGGTACTGCGGGCAGGTCTCGCCGAAGACGTTCAGCCCCTCGTCGCGGGCCCTCGCCAGCTCGGCGACCGCCTCCTGCGCCGAGACGTGCACGACGTACAGCGGTGCGCCGGCGACCTGCGCGAGCTTGATCGCGCGGTGGGTGGCTTCGGCCTCCAGGAGGGCCTTGCGGACCTCGCCGTGGTAGCGCGGGTCGGTCTCGCCGCGGGCGAGGGCCTGCTCCACGAGCACGTCGATGGCGATGCCGTTCTCGGCGTGCATCATGATCAGCCCGCCGTTCTCGGCGGAGCGCTGCATGGCGCGCAGGATCTGGCCGTCGTCGCTGTAGAAGACGCCCGGGTAGGCCATGAACTGCTTGAAGGAGGTGACGCCCTCCTCGACGAGGTGGTCCATCTCCTTGAGCGTCCCCTGGTGCACATCGGAGACGATCATGTGGAATCCGTAGTCGATCGCGCAGTTGCCCTCGGCCTTGGCGTGCCAGGCGTCCAGGCCCTCGCGCAGGGTGTGGCCGACGCTCTGCACCGCGAAGTCGACGATCGTCGTCGTGCCGCCCCAGGCGGCGGCCCGGGTGCCGGTCTCGAAGGTGTCGGAGGCGAAGGTGCCGCCGAACGGCAGCTCCATGTGGGTGTGGGCGTCGACGCCGCCCGGGATGACGTACTTCCCGGTCGCGTCGATGACCCGCTCGGCCGTCCAGGCCTCGGCGGCCGGGGTGCCGGATGCGGCGAGGGCGGCGATACGGCCGTCCTCGATCAGGACGTCGGCGTGGATCTCGTCGGACGCGGTGATGACGAGACCGCCGCGGATGACTGTACGGCTGCTCATGGGTTGACTCCGCTGGGTTGTGGTCGGGTGCGGGTCGTCTGTGGCTGGTCGCGCAGTTCCCCGCGCCCCTCAAGCCACCAGGGGCGCAGGGAACTGCCAGGTCACGGTGCCGTCAGCGGGGCGTACGCGTCCGGGCGGCGGTCGCGGAAGAACTGCCAGCGGTCGCGGACCTCGCGGAGCTTGGCCAGGTCCAGGTCGCGGACCACCAGCTCGGTCTCCTTGTCGCCGGCGACCTCGCCGACGAACTGGGCCTCCGGGTCGACGAAGTAGCTCGTCCCGTAGAAGTCGTTGTCGCCCAGGTCCTCGACACCGACCCGGTTGATCGCGCCGACGAAGTACTCGTTGGCGACGGCCGCCGCCGGCTGCTCCAGCTGCCACAGGTAGCGCGAGAGTCCGCGTGAGGTGGCCGACGGGTTGAAGACGATCTCGGCGCCCGCCAGCCCCAGCGCCCGCCAGCCCTCCGGGAAGTGACGGTCGTAGCAGATGTAGACGCCGATCTTGCCCACGGCGGTCTCGAAGACCGGCCAGCCGACGTTTCCCGGGCGGAAGTAGAACTTCTCCCAGAAGCCGGGGACCTGAGGGATGTGGTGCTTGCGGTACTTGCCGAGGTACGAGCCGTCCGCGTCGATCACGGCCGCGGTGTTGTAGAGGACGCCGGGCTGCTCCTCCTCGTACATCGGCAGGACCAGGACGATGCCCAGTTCCTTCGCGAGCGCCTGGAAGCGCTTGACGATCGGGCCGTCGGGGATCTGCTCCGCGTACTCGTAGAACGCCTTGTCCTGGACCTGGCAGAAGTAGGGCCCGTAGAACAGCTCCTGGAAGCACAGGACCTGAGCACCCTGCGCGGCCGCGTCGCGGGCCGCCTGCTCGTGGACCTGGATCATCGATTCCTTGTCGCCGGTCCAGGCGGTCTGGAAGAGGGCGGCACGGATCACTCTGCTCATCGGGACCTCCGGTCGCTGGGTGTGCGAGAAGGCTAGGAAGTCCCCATGCAGGCTTTGAGTTGCACCGTGTCACGTCTGCGGGCGTGCGGCGTGCCACGGTGTCACGCCTTCGCCGTCCCATGTTTCACCGCCGTTTTCCCAGGTCGTCGCATGTTTCACCCCTGTTGCGCGTCGTGCGCGAGGAGCGCGATGTGCACCGACGCGGCCTGCTCGAAGTCGTCGAGGTCGACGCCGAGCCGGGCCTGTATCGCCTCCAGGCGGCGGTACAGCGCGGGCCGGGAGACGTGGTGGAGCTGGGCGGTGCGGGACTTGTTGCGGCCGGTGGCGAGATAGGTCCGCAGGACGGACAGCAGGTCCTCGTCGGCTGCGCACAGCAGCCCGTCCAGCTCCCGCTCCGCGAAGGACTGCACCTGCGGGTCGTCCCGCAGCAGCCGTACCAGCCCGCGCAGATGGACGTCCCGCAGCCGTACGACGGCCGGCAGGTCCAGCGCGGCCGAGGAATCCGCCACGGCGTCCGCGACGTGCTGCGCCTCGCGCAGTCCGGCGGGCACGTCGTCCCAGGCGGTACGGGCGTCGGCGGCGGCGACCGTACGGACGGTCCCGGACTCGGTGCGCAGCCGGGCGGCGAAGTGCGCCGTCAGCGCCTGGGCATCCTGGTCGCGGGCGAGGCTCAGCAGCACGGCGATCGCCCCCTCGGCCAGCTCGGCGACGAGCCCGGAGAGCCCCACCATGCGCAGTACGCGGTCGAGTTGGGCCAGATCGCCGTCGCGGACGACGAGCGGGACGAACGTGCGCCGGTTGACGGGCAGTCCGGCGGCCCGCGCGCGGGGCAGCAGCTGCCTGGCCGGTACGACCCCGGAGACCAGGTCGGTCAGCAGGCTCTGCGCGGACTGCTCCTCCCAGGTGTGGGCGGAGTTGCCGCCGAGCATGCGGTGCAGGACGAGGGCCTCGGCGGCGCGGTCGGCGAGGAGTCGTCCGGCGGCGGTGTCGCCGCGGTACCCGCACAGCATGATCCGGCCCCACCGCTCTCCACGTCCCGCCAACTCCGCCCGGATCCAGCCGTCGCCCTCGCTGCCGCCGGCCTGGCGGGCGATGCGCTCCCAGTCGCGCAGCACGTCGTCCACCGCCGGCCGCTCCCCCGCGGTGGCGAGGACGCGGTGGGCGAGGTTGGTGACGACGACGGGGCAGGCGCTGTGCTGGGCGACCTCGTCGAGGAGGCGTTGCAGCGGGGCGCCCGCGGTGATGAGCCCGGTCAGCGCCGTGCGGACGGACTCGGAGAGGCTGACGGCTGCGAACTTCCGCCGTACCAGGCGGGCTTGGACCTCCTCCGTCAGCTCGGCGAAGGGGAAGGGCCGGTGCAGCACGATCAGGGGCAGCCCGCACCGCTCGGCGGCCCGGCGCATCACCTCCGGCGGGGCGGGGAAGGCGCGGCCGAGTCCGAGGACGACGGCCGCTGCCTCCGCGCGGTGCAGCGACTGGATGTACTCGGCCTGCGCGCCGTCGTCCCCGGCGAGCAGCACCCCGGTGGTGAGCACCATCTCGCCGCCGCTGAGCATCACGCCGACGTCGGGTGCCTCGGCGACGTGCACCCAGCGCACCGGCCGGTCCAGCTGGCCGGCGCCGGCCACCACCTCGGGCTCCCCGGCCAGCACCCGTTCCAGGCCGAGGACCTGGCGGACCGACAGGGCGGGTTCCGGGGGTTCCGTGGGCTCCAGCGGTCCCAGCGGCTCCAGGATGGCGGTCATGACGATGATCCCTTGCTGTGCTCTGTGACTACGGGGTGCTCCTCAGAGCGTGTTCGAGGATCGCGGCGCCCTCCTCGGCCTCCGCGACGGTGAGGGACAGCGGCGGGGCGATGCGCAGGGCGCTGGTGTTGTGGCCGCCGCCCTTGCCGATCAGCAGCCCGCCCTCACGGGCCGCCTCCAGCACCGCGGCGGCGCGCTCCGGGTCGGCCTCGTCCGTGCCGGGTTTGACCAGCTCGACGCCGAGCATCAGTCCCCGGCCGCGCACCTCCCGTACGCCCGGCACCTGGGCGGCGAACGCCCGCAGCCGCTCGATGAGCAGTCCGCCGACCCGGCGGGCGTTGCCCTGGAGGTCGTGTTCCAGGAGGTAGGCGAGGTTGGCGAGGCCCGCGACCATGGTGACCTGGGTGCCGCCGAACGTCGAGATGCTGTTGGCGTCCAGGCAGTTCATGATCTCCGAGCGGGCGATCACGCCGCCGATGGACGTGCCGTTGCCGATGCCCTTGGCGAAGGTGACGATGTCCGGCGGGCCGCTCTGCCCGTGGGCCTGCCAGCCCCAGAAGTGCTCGCCGGTGCGTCCCCAGCCGGTCTGCACCTCGTCGGCGATCCACAGGATGCCGCGCTCCTGAAGCACCTCGCGGAAGGCGGCGTACAGGCCGTCCGGAGGTGAGGTGAAGCCGCCGACGCCCTGGATGGGCTCGGCGATCAGGGCGGCGGGCGGGCGGGTGTGGCCGAGCAGGTCCCTGAGGTCGTCGACGCAGGCCGCGACGAAGGCGTCGTCGTCGAGGTCGGCGTAGGGGCCTCGGGTGCGTACACCGCCGTGGACGTACAGCGTCTGCAGGGGTGACAGGGAGGTCGGGGACCAGCCGCGGTTGCCGGTGATGCCGACCGCGCTGAAGGAGCGGCCGTGGTAGCTGTTGCGCATCGCCAGGACCGTGTTGCTGCTGCGGTACGTCGTCGCCAGCAGCAGGGCCGTGTCGTTGGCCTCGGTGCCGGAGGTGGTGAAGAAGACGCGCGCGTCGGGGATGCCGCTCAACTGGGCGATCCGCTCGGCGAGTTCGACCATCGGCCGGTTGAGGTACAGGGTCGAGGAGTGGATGATCCGCCCAGCCTGTTCGCTGACCGCCTTGGTCACCTCGGGCAGGGCGTGCGCGGTCATGGTGGTGAGGATGCCGCCGAAGAAGTCGAGGTACCTGTTGCCGTCGGCGTCCCAGACGTGGCGGCCCTCCCCGTGCGTGATCTCCAGCGGGTCCTCGTAGTAGAGGGCGAGCCAGTCCGGCATGACGCCCCGGTGCCGGGCGTAGAGGTCGCTCATGGCTGCACCAGCCCTTCGTAGGCGTCGGGGCGGCGGTCGCGGTAGAAGGCCCACGTCTGCCGCACTTCCTCGATGAGGTCGAAGTCGAGGTCGCGGACGACGAGTTCCTCCGCCTTGTCGCCGGCGACGTCCCCGACGAACTGGCCGCGCGGGTCGACGAAGTAGCTCGTCCCGTAGAAGTCGTTGTCGCCGTACTCCTCGACGCCGACGCGGTTGATCGCGGCGATGAAGTACTCGTTGGCGACGGCCGCGGCGGGCTGTTCCAGGCGCCAGAGGTGGGAGGAGAGTCCGCGGTGGGTGGCGGAGGGGTTGTAGACGAGCTGGGCGCCGTTGATCCCGAGCTGCCGCCATCCTTCGGGGAAGTGCCGGTCGTAGCAGATGTACACGCCGACCTTCCCGACGGCGGTGTCGAAGACGGGCCAGCCGATGTTGCCCGGTCTGAAGTAGTACTTCTCCCAGAAGCCCTTGACCTGCGGGATGTGGTGCTTGCGGTACTTGCCGAGGTAGGAGCCGTCGGCGTCGATCACCGCGGCGGTGTTGTAGTAGAAGCCCGACTGTTCGATCTCGAACACCGGTACGACGACGACCATGCCGGTCTCCCGGGCGAGCTCCTGCATACGACGCACCGTGGGCCCGTCCGGGACCGGCTCGGCCCAGCGGTAGTGCTCCGGGTCCTGGACCTGGCAGAAGTAGGGCGCGTTGAAGACTTCCTGGAACCCGATGATCCTGGCCCCCTGGCGGGCCGCCTCGCGGGCGTGCTCCTCGTGCTTCGCCACCATGGACTCGGTGTCGCCGGTCCAGGTGGCCTGCACCAGAGCGGCACGAACGACGTTGGCCATGAGCTGCTCCTTCGACGGGACGCCAGAGCCTCTACGCCCGTAGAAAGCAGGCCGTAGAGGCACGAACGTAAGCCTCACCGGCAGCCTTGCCAAGACCATCGCCGTTAACCCGCTGAGTCGATCCCGTTTCACACTCCTGTGGGTGAGTGCTGGTGCGCGTGAGAGCTGTGCGCCGGGTGGGGCGTCAGGCGGCGTGGCCGGCGACCCGGAGGGCGTGGACCAGGTCCCAGTGACGCTCGTCCGAGACGCCGCGCGCGGCCTCCACCAGCAGCGGGACGAGGGTCTGCGGGTCGGCGTCGGCGCTGCGGGCCGCCTCCTCGGGGGTACGGACGCGGACGTACGCGTCGAGCAGCGCACGCACCTCACGCCGGCGCCCCTGCGCGGCCAGCCCCAGGACGGCCTCCCCGATCTCCGCCGCGGGCCGGGCGACGCCCTGGCGCAGGATCTGCTCCCCGTCGGACGTGCGCCCCGCCGCGGCCAGCGCGTCCGCCGCGGCGACGAGCCGGTCCGCGGGCAGTGAGGCCGCCTCCCAGAGCAGCGTCGCCCAGTCCGCGCCGAGACCGGCGTGCTGGAGCTGCGCCGCGAGCAGCGGGAAGCGGGCGGCCGGCCAGTACGCGATCTCCACCAGCAGCGCGTGCGCCTCACCGCTGCGGCTCTCCTCGCGCAGGCGGATCAGCCGCTCCACCGTCTCGGCGGTCTCCCGCCGCGCCGTGTCGTCCACCACCGGCTCGGTCTGCCGCCCCTGCAGCCCCACCGACTCGGCCGCCCCGGCGAACCTGGCTCCCCGCGGGGTACGGCCGGTCGCGGGAGAGGGCGCGGGCAGCGTCGGTACGGTGGCCTCCGGCGGTACGACGGACGCCACGGCGACGTCCTCCTCCACCGCCCCGGCGAAGCGGGCGCTGCCTCGGCGACGCTTGCGCTGCTTGGGGACGGGGGCGGGGGCGGGAGCCGGGGTCTCGGCCTGGGCGGGGACAGGGGCGGGAGTGTCGACAGTGGCCGCGGCAGAGGTTCCGTATCCAGAGGGGTCCTGGGCGCCGAAGCCGCGTACAGCCGCGTCTTGCGCGCCGAAATCACGTGCAGCCGGGTCCTGCGCGCCGTAACCGCCGTGCCCCTCTCCACCGCGAGCCTCGGCGGCACCGGCGGCCCAGGCCGCATGGGCTGCACCGGCGGCAGCGGCCGCACCCCCCGCGCTCCCGGCGGTCCCCCGCCGTATCGCATGTGTGTCCCACACCTGCCCTTCGCCCGTCCGGCGGTCCAACTCGGCCATGCGGGAGCGGAGTTCGGCGCAGCGGGCGGTCGCCCGGTCGTGGTCGTCGCGGGCCCAGGCGTGGTCGAGACGGATCGCGTCGGCGTGGTCCTGGGTCGTGGCGGCGGCGAGCATCCGCCCCAGTTCGGCCTGCCGTTCCACCGCGTATTTCTGCTCTCGGAGCATGACGTCGAGCCGGTCGCCGAGGGCGTCGCGGCCGCCGGGCCGGGCGTCGTACGCGATGAGCGCGGCGGCATGCAGGGAGCGGGCCCGTTCCTTCTCCTGGGTGGCCGCGTGGGGCCCGTACGCCATGGCGAGGTCCTGAAGCAGCGCCTCCATGACGTCCCAGGGCGGCACTTCACGCCCGCCGAGGCAGGCCTGCATCCCCTCGGGGTCGCGCTGCCAGAACACCCCGCACCAGCCGCCGCCCTGGTCCAGGCGCGCCAGCAGACCGTCCAGGTAGTTCGCGAACTCCCGTACTTCTCCCGGGAGTTGATCCACAGCCATCGCTCAACTCCCGCCAGACGGAGCACTCCGGTCCGTAGGCAACACCAGTCGTGTTACAGGCAGGCTACGGTCAGTTTTCAACGGGTGTGCAGGAGTCTCCTTGCGGGATCTTGACCCTTGCGGAAACACCTCACACGCCCGCCGGCACGCACAGCCCCGCCAGCTCGTCCATCGACAGGTCCAGGGCACGGGCCAGGGCCGCCACGGTGAAGAACGCCGGGGTCGGGGCGCGGCCGGTCTCGATCTTGCGGAGCGTCTCCGCGGAGATGCCCGCGCTCGCCGCGACGTCCACCATGCTGCGGCTGCCGCGCGCCTCGCGGAGCAGCCGCCCCAGCCGCTCGCCGCGTTCACGCTCTTCGGGGGTGAGAGGGGTGCGTACCATGCCACCATTCTAATACCGGTATAGTAATTGGCATGGTGGAGCTGAAGACGGACACATCGATTGACGCCATGTACGAGGCGGGCCAGATCGTCGCCAGGGCCCTGACGGCCGTACGCGAGGCCGCGGACGTGGGCGTTTCCCTACTGGAGCTGGACGAACTGGCGCACGACGTACTGCGCGCCGCGGGCGCGACCTCACCGTTCCTCGGCTACCGGCCCTCCTTCGCGCCCACAGCGTTCCCGGCCGTCCTCTGCGCCTCGGTGAACGACGCGATCGTGCACGGCATCCCCACCCGCTACCGCCTGCGCGACGGCGACCTCCTCTCCGCCGACTTCGGCGCCCAGCTCGGCGGCTGGGCCGGCGACTCGGCGATCAGCTTCACCGTCGGCCGTCCGCGCCCCGCCGACCTACGCCTCATCGAGACCGCCGAGCGCGCGCTCGCGGCGGGCATCGAGGCGGCGGTCGTCGGCAACCGCATCGGCGACATCGCCCACGCCATCGGCACCGTCTGCCGCGCCGCCGGCTACGGCATCCCGGACGGCTTCGGCGGCCACGGCATCGGCCGCCACATGCACGAGGACCCCGCGGTCCCGAACGAGGGCCGCCCCGGCCGGGGCCTCCGGCTGCGCCACGGCATGGTCCTCGCCATCGAACCCATGCTCATCGCCGGCGGCACGGACGGCTACCACGAAGCCCCCGACGGCTGGACCCTCAAGACAAACGACGGCTCCCGAGCGGCCCACGCGGAACACACAGTCGCGATCACGGATTCAGGCCCGCGCATTCTCACAGAGCGGTAGCCAGGCCCATCCAGGGGCGCGGGGCTGTGCACATATGCGGCTCCGCCGCGTGGGCGCGATCAACCACAACCAACCCGCACACGCCGAACCACGTCTACCACCCCCGCCCCGGGCGCCCCTGAACATGCCCAACCCCCCGCTTCATGCCAAGGTGAGTTAACGGGCCCAACCGGTGTAGCCCGCCACGGATAGGGCACCCGTCCGCACTGCAACGCAAGTCGATCGAACGGAACGCCATGACCAGCGGCTTCACCAGCCCGGAGGGCTACGGCGACCCCTTCGGCGAATTCCTGGCTCGCTTCTTCGGCGGCCCCCGCCCCGGACCCCGTCAGATCAACATCGGCCAGCTGCTCAGTCAGCCCGCGAGGGAGCTCGTACGCGGCGCCGCCCAGTATGCAGCCGAGCACGGCAGTCGCGATCTGGACACGGAACATCTGCTGCGGGCCGCCCTCGCCGCCGAGCCGACGCGCAGTCTGCTCAGCCGGGCGGGCGCGGACCCCGACTCGCTGGCGACGGAGATCGACGAGCGGTCCGGTCCGGCCCAGCACCCGCCGGGGGAGGTCCCGCCGCCCACCTCGCTGTCCCTGACGCCGGCCGCCAAGCGGGCCCTGCTGGACGCGCACGACCTGGCCCGCTCGCGGGGTGCCGGGCACATCGGCCCGGAGCACGTGCTGAGCGCCCTGGCCTCGAACCCGGACTCCGCGGCCGGGCACATCCTCAACTCGGCCCGGTTCGCGCCCACCGGCCTGCCGCCCGAGGCGCCGGAGACCCCGCAGGCGCGGGCCGAACGGCAGCGGCCCACCGGAACACCCACCCTCGACAAGTACGGCCGCGACCTGACCGAGCTGGCCCGCCAGGGCGGGATAGACCCGGTGATCGGCCGGGACGACGAGATCGAGCAGACGATCGAGGTGCTCTCCCGGCGCGGCAAGAACAACCCGGTGCTCATCGGGGACGCGGGCGTCGGCAAGACCGCCATCGTGGAGGGGCTCGCCCAGCGGATCGCGGACGGTGACGTGCCCGACGTCCTGACCGGCCGCCGTGTGGTCGCCCTGGACCTGACGGGCGTGGTCGCCGGCACCCGCTTCCGCGGGGACTTCGAGGAGCGGCTCAACAACATCGTCGGCGAGATCCGCGCCCACTCCGACCAGCTGATCGTCTTCATCGACGAGCTGCACACCGTCGTCGGCGCCGGGGGCGGCGGCGAGGGCGGTTCGATGGACGCGAGCAACATCCTCAAGCCGGCGCTGGCCCGCGGCGAGCTGCACATCGTCGGCGCCACCACGCTGGAGGAGTACCGACGGATAGAGAAGGACGCGGCGCTCGCCCGCCGTTTCCAGCCGATCCTGGTGCCCGAGCCGTCCGCCGGGGACGCCATCGAGATCCTGCGCGGTCTGCGCGACCGCTACGAGGCCCACCACCAGGTCCGCTACTCCGACGAGGCGCTGGTGGCCGCCGTGGAGCTGTCCGACCGCTATCTCACCGACCGGCGCCTGCCGGACAAGGCCATCGACCTGATCGACCAGGCCGGGGCGCGGGTGCGACTGGGCGCGAGTACGAAGGGCACCGACGTACGCGCCATGGAGCGCGAGCTGGAGCAGCTCGGCCGGGACAAGGACCAGGCCGCCGCGGACGAGCAGTACGAGCAGGCGTCCCAGCTGCGCGACCGGATCGTCGAGCTGAAGGAGCGGATCGCCCTGGCGGCGGGCACCGACGAGGCCGACGAGGGTCTGAACCTGGAGGTGACCGCGGAGGCGATCGCCGAGGTGGTCTCCCGGCAGACCGGCGTCCCCGTCAGCCGCCTCACCCAGGAGGAGAAGGAGCGCCTGCTGGAGCTGGAGGAGCATCTGCACCAGCGGGTCGTGGGCCAGGACGAGGCGGTCAGCGTGGTCGCCGACGCCGTGCTGCGCTCGCGCGCGGGGCTCTCCAGCCCGGACCGGCCGATCGGCAGCTTCCTCTTCCTCGGCCCGACCGGCGTCGGCAAGACCGAGCTGGCCCGCGCGCTCGCGGAGGCCCTGTTCAGCAGCGAGGACCGCATGGTGCGCCTGGACATGAGCGAGTACCAGGAGCGGCACACCGTCAGCCGCCTGGTCGGCGCCCCGCCCGGGTACGTCGGCCACGAGGAGGCCGGGCAGCTCACCGAGGTGGTGCGCAGGCACCCGTACTCGCTGCTGCTGCTCGACGAGGTGGAGAAGGCGCACCCTGACGTCTTCAACATCCTGCTCCAGGTCCTCGACGACGGGCGGCTCACCGACTCCCAGGGCCGCACGGTGGACTTCACCAACACCGTCATCGTCATGACCAGCAACCTCGGCTCGGAGGCGATCACCCGGCGCGGCGCCGGCATCGGGTTCGGGCCGGGCGGCGCCGAGGCCGACGAGGAGGCGCGGCGGGAGCAGATCCTGCGGCCGCTGCGGGAGCACTTCCGGCCGGAGTTCCTCAACCGCATCGACGAGATCGTGGTCTTCCGCCAGCTCACCGGCGACCAACTGCGGCAGATCACCGACCTGTTGCTGGAGAAGACGCGGCGGCTGGTGAACGCGCAGGGCATCACGGTCGAGTTCACGGGCGCGGCCGTCGACTGGCTCGCCGAGCGCGGCTACCAGCCCGAGTACGGCGCCCGCCCGCTGCGCCGCACCATCCAGCGCGAGGTCGACAACCAGATGTCCCGGCTGCTGCTCGACGGACGCGTGACGGAGGGCAGCCGGGTGACGGTCGACGTCGAGGACGGACGCCTGGCGTTCCGCACGGGCGAGGTGCGGCCGGCTCCCGAGCTGTGACGCGCCGGTAAGCCTTTTCCCGCAGCGCGCCGGTGGGCGCTCCCTCAGGAGCGCCCACCTTTGCACGACCGCCTACGACGCCGGATACACCACCATCGCCGAGCCGCCGCCGCGCCGTACCTTCTCCGCGGCGGCCAGCCACTTGCCGCCCGGCAGTCGCTGCACACCCGTGGTCGCGCCGATCTCGGGATTGAGCTTGAAGGAGTGCCCGATGGCCTCCAGCTGTTTCTGCAGCTCGCTTCCGTAGAGGCCGGGTTCGAGCTCGGTCTGGGCCGCGTTGCGCTGGCTGGCGCGCGGCGCGGCGATCGCGTCGACGAGCGGAAGCCTGCGGTCGAGGAACTGGGTCAGGGTCTGCAGCACGGTGGTGATGATGGTCGCGCCGCCCGGTGAACCCAGCGCCACGACCGGCTTGTGGTGCTGGTCGAGCACGATCGTCGGCGAGATCGACGACCGCGGCCGCTTGCCCGGGCCGGGCAGGTTCGGGTCGTGGACGGCCGGGTTGGCCGGGGCGAAGGAGAAGTCGGTCAGCTCGTTGTTGAGGATGAACCCGCGGCCGGGCACGGTGATGCCGCTGCCGCCGGTCTGCTCGATGGTGAGCGTGTAGGCGACGACGTTGCCCCACTTGTCGGCGACCGTGAGATGCGTGGTGTTCTCACCCTCGTACGTCGTCGGCGCCGCCGTGCCGCCCGTCGAGCAGGCCGCCGGATTGCGCGGGTCACCGGGCGCGAGGGGGCTGGTGAGGACCGCGTCGTCCTTGATGAGGCACGCCCGCGAGTCGGCGTACTTCTGCGACAGCAGTTCCTTCGTCGGTACGTCCTCGAAGGCCGGGTCGCCGACCCAGCGCCCACGGTCGGCGAACGCGATACGGCTGGCCTCGATGTAGCGGTGCAGGTACTGGACGTCGCTCGCCTTGGAGAGGTTCGTCCTCTCCAGGATGTTGAGCGCCTCGCCGACGGTGGTCCCGCCGGAGGAGGAGGGCGCGATGGAGTACACCCCGAGGCCGCGGTACGAGGTCTTCGTCGGCGCCTGGAGCTTTGCGCGGTAGGCCGCCAGATCCTTCGTGGACAGGTCGCCCGGGCGGGCGTTCCAGCCCGAGGCCGGGTCCACGGGCGGGTGGTTGACGGTGTCGACGACGTCCTCGCCGATGTCGCCGCGGTAGAGCGCGCCGACGCCCTTCCTGCCCAACTCGGCATAGGTGCGGGCGAGATCGGGGTTCTTGAAGGTGGAGCCGACGACCGGGAGCTGTCCGCCGGGCAGGAACAGCTCGGCGGTGTCCGGGAAGTAGCGGAACCGGGTCTCGTTCGCGGCCGTCTGCGTGCGGAAGGTGTCGTCGACGGTGAAGCCGTCGCGGGCGATCCGCTCGGCGGGCTCGAGGACCGTGCCGAGCTTTCTGCTGCCCCACTTGTCGAGGGCCGTCTGCCAGGTGGCGGGCGTGCCCGGGGTGCCGACGCTGAGGCCGCTGCTGACGGCGTCGGCGAAGGCGAGGGGCTTGCCGTTCTCGACGAAGAGGTCGGAGTCGGCGGTCAGCGGGGCGGTCTCGCGGCCGTCGATGGTGCGCACCGTACGGGACTTGGCGTCGTAGTAGACGAAGTAGCCGCCTCCGCCGATGCCGGACGAGTAGGGCTCGGTGACACCGAGCGCGGCGGCGGTGGCGACGGCCGCGTCGACGGCGTTGCCGCCCTTCCTGAGGACCTCGATGCCGGCGGCGGAGGCGTCCGCGTCGACGCTCGCGACCGCGCCGCCGTAGCCGACGGCCACGGGAACCTTCTGGGCGAGTGTGCTCGGGGCGGCGGGTGGCGCCGTCGCACCCACAGACACCACGGCGGCCGAGACCGCCAGGACCGACAGTTTGCGTGCGACGGGGCGACGCATCCGCACCTCCAGTGAGGGACCGTCAGCGCAGCTTAATCCAAGGCCCCGCACCCGTCAGGTATCTCGAACACGGGTTTGTGTCGCGCCCGCTACCATGCGCGCCCATGAACGACGACGTGCGCAACATCGTCCTGGGCGTGCTGGCCGCCGGTGTCAGTGCCGCGCTCGGCTGGCTGGCCCGCACCTACCTCTGGAAGCGGAAGCTGCGGCGCCAGCAGGCCTTCTTCGGGCTGCCGGACAACTCCGAGTCGCTGCTCGTGGTGAACCGTGAGGCGGGCGGCGCCGAGCTGTCGGTGATGCGCCACGACGTGTTCGCCCTGCTGGAGCTCTCCGCGCTCATCAAGGACTGCAACGCCCACGCCCAGGTCGTCGGTCACGACACGGCCCGTCAGGGCTTCGGCGACCGCACGGAGTTCTGCGTCGGAGGGCCGTCGTCGAACCGCCGTATGGCAGCGCACCTCTCCTCCCTGCTGCCCGGTGTCCGGGTGAACGTGGACGCCGAGCCCGGGCCGGACCGCGGCGCCTTCCAGATCGGCAGCGAGCGCTACCGGGTCGAGTCGGGCACCACCGAGTACGTAGTGCTGGCCCGGCTGACCGTGGGCCGGCGCCCCGGGGAGCGGCCGGTGTTCCTGTTCTGCGGGCAGCGCGCGATCACCAACCAGGCGGCGACCCGCTACCTCGCCCGCCACCACGAGCGGCTGGCCCGCAAGCACGGCAACAACTCCTTCGTCCTGCTGCTGAAGGTCGTCAACTCCGAGGCGTACGGTCCCGATGTCGTCGAACTCGTCGCCGACGTGACCCGGGCGGCCCAGGCGCCGCTGCCGGAGGACTCCTCTACTCCACGCACCTCACACCGCGACTCCTGATTATCTGCACAGAGCAACAATCGTTACTCCCACGTAACTTACCGACGGGTTACCTCCGGTAAAGGACCGAGGTTACCGTCTGGTCACTTTGCATTGACACGAGTGAGGAGTGACCCGTGGGACACCAGCACCGCAAGGCCCTGCGCACGACCGCCGTGGGCGCCGTCTCGGCGACCCTCATCGCCGGTGGCGTCCTCGGCGCCGCCCCCACCGCGCGGGCGGCGGGGAGCAGCGTGCGCTTCGTCGACATCACGGGCGCCGACGGCACCGTCCTCAAGGCGAACGTCGTCACACCGGCGGGCGCGGACGCCTCGCGCCGCTACCCGCTCGTCGTCCTGCCCACGAGCTGGGGCCTGCCCCAGGTCGAGTATTTCGCCCAGGCCAAGCAGCTGGCCGACTCCGGCTACGTGGTGCTCACGTACAACGTGCGCGGGTTCTGGCAGTCCGGCGGCGAGATAGAAGTCGCGGGGCCGCCCGACGTGGCGGACGCGTCCAAGGTCATCGACTGGGCGCTCGCCAACACCCCGTCCGACGACCGGCACATCGGCATGGCGGGCGTCTCCTACGGCGCCGGGATCAGCCTGCTCGCCGCCGCGCACGACAAGCGGATCAGGACGGTCGCCGCGCTCAGCGGCTGGGCGGACCTCATCGGCTCGATCTACTCCGGCCGCACCCAGAACGTCCAGGCCGCCGGACTGCTCGACGGCGCGAGCCTCGTCACCGGCCGGCAGAGCGCCGAACTCCGGCAGGTCTTCGACGACTTCTACTCCTCGAACCTGGCGAAGGAACAGGACATCGTCGACTGGGGGAAGAAACGTTCTGCCGGGACGTACCTGGACCAGCTCAACAAGAACGGCGCGGCCGTCATGCTGGCCAACGCCTGGGGCGACACGGTCTTCCCGCCCAACCAGTACGCCGACTTCTACGAGAAGCTGACCGTCCCGAAGAGACTGGAATTCCGCCCCGGCGACCACGCCACCGCCGAACTCACCGGACTCTTCGGCCTGCCCAACGACGTGTGGACGGACACCCGGCGCTGGCTCGACCATTACCTCAAGGGCACCGACAACGGCATCGACAGCGAGCTGCCGGTACGGCTCAAGCCCCGTTCCTCGGGCGGCTACGAAGGCTACCCGGACTGGAAGTCGGTCGGCGCCACCAGCCGGAAGATCGACCTGGCGGGCACGACGACCATCCACACCAACGTCGACTCGGGAGCGGACGGCGGGGTCATCTTCCTGTCCAGCATCCTCGACCAGGTGGCCCAACTGCCCCCGGTGGCCTCGATCCCGCTGCTCCCCCGCCGCTGGGCCGCCGTATGGCAGTCGGAGAAGTACGCCACCGCCCAACACGTGCGCGGCACTGCCGAGTTGCACACCACCCTCACTCCGACCAAGGAGAGCGGCACCCTCGTCGCGTACCTGTACGACGTGGGGCCGCTCGGCCTCGGCAAGCTGGTCAGCAACGCGCCGTACACCTTCCACGGGCGTACACCCGGAAAGCCGTTCGGTCTCGGCCTGGAGCTGAACTCCACGGCCTACGACGTCCCGGCAGGGCACCGACTCGCCCTGGTGGTCGACACGGTCGACCCGCTCTACATCGAGCACAACCCGTCCGGCGCGCAGCTGACCTTCTCCTCGCCGGCAAACGACCCGTCGTACGTGTCGATTCCGCTGCGCGAGCAGTGATCTCCGGCTGCCGCCGGTCGGGCCTGGCTCCGTGCGCTGCCACCCCCCTACGGTCTCGGGGCCGTGGGGGGCTTCCCCAACTGGCGGCGGGGTCCCGGTTTCGGCCACGGGCATGAACGACACATCGTAGTCGAGGACCGACACGACTGGTTTTCCCGGTGGGGGAACTCAGTGTTTGAGGATCTTGGAGAGGAAGTCCCTGGCGCGGTCGGTGTTCGGGTGGGTGAAGAACTCGTCGGGGGCCCGATCCTCAACGATTCGGCCGTCGGACATGAACACGACGCGGTTGGCGGCCGAACGGGCGAAGCCCATCTCATGGGTGACGACGACCATCGTCATGCCCTCCCTGGCGAGTTGGCGCATGACCTCGAGCACCTCGTTGATCATCTCCGGGTCGAGGGCGGAGGTGGGCTCGTCGAACAGCATCGCCTTGGGCTCCATGGCCAGGGCCCGGGCGATGGCCACGCGCTGCTGCTGGCCGCCGGAGAGCTGCGCCGGGAACTTGGCCGCCTGGTCGGCGAGGCCGACGCGGTCGAGGAGTTCGCGCGAACGCCGGTCGGCGTCCTCCTTCTTGCGGCCCCGGACCTTGACCTGGCCCAACGAGAGGTTCTGCAAAACCGTCTTGTGAGCGAAGAGGTTGAAGGCCTGGAAGACCATGCCGACCTCGGCACGCAGCCTCGCGAGCGCCTTGCCCTCCTCGGGCAGCGGCTGCCCGTCGAGGAGGATCGTGCCCGACTGGATGGTCTCCAGTCGGTTGATCGCCCGGCACAGCGTCGACTTCCCCGACCCCGAGGGGCCGATGACCACGACCACCTCCCCCTTTCCGACGGTGAGGTTGACGTCCTGGAGGACGTGCAACTCCCCGTAGTACTTGTTGACGTCACGCAGTTCGATCAACGGATCGACGACCATGCGCAGCCCTACTCACTCTCGGCAGCTGTGTCGTGGTTGCCGCAAACTATCCAGACCTGCGTGACTGAAATGCCCGACACGCACCTTTCGTTCATTAGCCGTATTTACACTGGACCCCGGGCCATAGGTTCATGATTCGGCGACCTCGGCGTACAGCTGCGACAGCTCGGGAGCGCCACTGCCGGCCCACTCCTGACCGGAGGCCACGACGTCGAACTCGCGGCCGGAGGAGAGCCGTACGACCGGCTGGCCGTCGCCCCGGATCTCCCAGGCGGCGCCGGGCACCGTGCGCACGATGACCGTGCCGAGGTACAGCCCCGCGTCATTGCCGAGCCAGGGCAGGAGCTCCTCGTCGCCCCGCCAGCGCGGCACCATCTGATCGAGCGCTTCCAACGAGGCGGGCGAATCGTCGAGTTGAACGCCGCTCTTCGACGCCTGGGAGCGCAGCAGCTCGCACTCGGACAGCAGTTCGGCGATGCCCTCGGGATCGAAGGAGCCGGGCTTCTCACTCCGGTGGCCCAGAAAAGGGATCTTCATACACCCAGCCTGTCATTCGCACCGGCGTACGCACCACAGGCGCGCGGGCGGTCATTTCGGGGCGATTTCATGTCGGGTCCACGCATGGTTCGTTGACCTGTCCTCGCCGCCTGCCTAGCTTCGGTGCGTCTTTTCGTCCCCACCGGTGAGCGGGAGGAGTCGACGGGTGCACCGATCTGTCCGGGGTACGGCGATGGTCCTGGCCCTGATCGCCACGGCCCTGGTACCGGCCTCCTCCACACCTGCCACCGCCCAGGACCACTCCACCCCACTCCCCCTAGAACACCTGCTCGACAACACCGCCGTCAGCGACGACACCGACCCCGACGAGGCGGACTTCGACGGCTCGGGCGCCTCCCTGTCGGCGGACGATCTCACGGCCGCGGGCTGGACGCCCGGCCGCACACTCACCGTGCAGGGCGCCCGGCTGACCTGGCCCCGGCGGGCGCCGGGCGAGCCTGACAACGTACGGGCCGACGGCCAGGCCGTACGCCTGACCGGACGCGGCGACGCGCTCGCGTTTCTGGTGGCGGGCACGGACGGCGGCGCGCAGGTGACCGGTGAGGGCACGGTCGTCTACGCCGACGGCTCCCGCTCCTCCTACCGACTCACCGGCCCCGACTGGCGCACCGGCCCGCTCGCGACCAAGGCGGTGGCCCTGCCGCACGTCAACACACCGGGCGGGCAACTCACCGAGAAGGCGCGGCTGTACGTCGTGACGGTGCCGATCGCCCGGGCGCGCGAGGTGGCCTCGGTACGGCTGCCGCACGCGGCCGGTCTGCATGTGTTCGCGCTGTCGGTGCGGGCCGGGGCGCGGGGCTGGGCGGGCAGCTGGACGACCGCGACGTCCGGGCAGCCGGCCGTGGGGCCGTGGACCGACCGCACGCTACGGCTGGTCGTGCACACGTCGGTGGGCGGGCCGCGGGTACGGCTGCGGTTCGACAACACCTTCGCGTCGGCGCCGGTGCGGATCGGGAGCGCGACGGTGGCGGTGCGGGCGGCGGGCGCGGCGGCGCGGGAGACGCCCGTGCCGCTGTCCTTCGGGGGTGCCCCGGGAGTCGAGGTTCCGGCGGGTGCGCAGGCGTTCACCGATCCGCTCGGCTTCCCGGTGCCCGCCGGGGCCGATCTGCTGGTGAGCTTCCACCTGCCCGGCACGGTGACGGCGGCGCCCGCGCACCGGCTCGCGGTGCAGCGGTCGTACGTCAGCGGGCCCGGCGACCACGCGGCCGACGCGGCCGCGACCGCGTACACCTCGACGATCACCGGCTGGCCGCTGCTGACCGGCGTCGACGTGGGCGGTGGGCCGGGGTCCGTGGTGCTGCTCGGCGACTCGATCACCGACGGCGACAAGTCCACGACGGACGCGAACCGGCGCTGGCCCGACGTGCTGGCCGCACGGCTGCTCGGCCGGAGCACGATGCCCCGCTACGGGGTCCTCAACCAGGGCGTCTCGGGCAACCGTGTGGTCATCGACCGTTACCCCGGGGACGGGGTCCTGCCGGACCAGGCCGGGGTGAGCGCGCTGCACCGCCTCGACCGGGACGTGTTCGCCCAGACGTCGGTGCGTACGGCGGTGGTGTTCGAGGGGATCAACGATCTGCTGTCGGGCAGAACGGCCGAGGAGGTCGTCGCCGGGCTCCGGGAGATCGCCGACCGGACCCGCGCCCGGGGTCTGCGGCTCCTGGCGGCGACGCTCCTGCCCTGCGAGGGCTGGGCGGGCTGCACCCCGGCCGTCGAGGCACAGCGGCTCGCCGTCAACGCCTGGATCCGGGACGCCTGCGTGTTCGACGGCGTCCTCGACTTCGACGCGGTGGTACGCGACCCCGACCGCCCGACGCGGATGCTTCCGGCGTACGACAGCGGCGACCATCTGCATCCGGGGGACGCGGGGTACGCGGCGCTCGGGGGGTCGGTGGATCTGCGGCTGTTGTGACGGTGCCGCCGCGGGGTCACACGTCCAGGTCGACGACCACCGGCGCGTGGTCCGAGGCGCCCTTGCCCTTGCGCTCCTCCCGGTCGACGTACGCGTCCTTGACCGCCTTCGCGAACGGCTCGTTGCCGTACACCAGGTCGATGCGCATGCCGCGGTTCTTGGGGAAACAGAGCTGGCGGTAGTCCCAGTACGTGAAGGGGTGCTCGTACTTGAGCGGGCGCGGGACCACGTCGGACAGGCCGGCCTCGCGCAGGGACGCCAGAGCGGCGCGCTCGGCCGGGGTGACGTGGGTGAGGCCCTCGAACGCCGCCACGTCGTGGACGTCGGCGTCCGTCGGCGCCACGTTGTAGTCGCCCAGGACCGCGAAGGGGCGCCCGCCGGCCGCGTCCCCGGCGACGGCGGCCTTCAGGGCCTCGAACCACTGGAGCTTGTAGGCGTAGTGGGGGTGGTCCACCTCGCGCCCGTTCGGCACGTACACCGACCAGACGCGGACCGGGCCGCAGGTCGCGGAGATCGCGCGGGGCTCCTGCGTCCCGTCGTAGCCGGGGTCGCCGGGCAGGCCCCTGACCACGTCGTCGAGGCCCACGCGGGAGAGCACCGCCACGCCGTTCCACCGGCCGGTCGCGTGGACCGCCGCCTCGTAGCCCAGCTCGCGCAGCTGGTCGAACGGGAACTGCTCCTCGGCGACCTTGGCCTCCTGCAGGCAGAGCACGTCGGTGCCGCTGCTCTCCAGCCAGGCCAGCAGCCTCGGAAGGCGGGCGGTGATCGAGTTCACGTTCCAGGTCGCGATGCGCATGCCTCACAACCTACCCGGCGGGTCTGACAACGCGGCCTGCCCGGGGTTGTCACACCTCTGCCGAGGCTCCGGGCGCCAGCCGCAGGTGCTCCGAGCCGCCGAGGGCGCCGATCTGGTTGTCGTAGATCGGGCGGGCGAGGTCGGTGAGAAGGGCGTCGTGGATGTCGTAGGCGCGCTGCGGCTTGACCTCGCGGACGTAGTCGATGACCTCGGAGATCTTGCTCCAGGGGGCCATGACCGGCAGCATCAGCGTCTCGACGGCGTGGTCGGGGACGGTGAGGGCGTCGCCGGGGTGGAAGACACGGCCGCCGTCGACGAGGAAGCCGACGTTGGTGATGCGCGGGATGTCCGGGTGGATGACGGCGTGGAGTTCGCCGTGGACCTGGATGTCGAAGCCCGCGGCGGTGAAGGTGTCCCCGTGGCCGACGGTGTGGACGCGGCCCGGGAAGGCCGCCGAGATCTTCTCCGCGACCGACCTCAGGGTCCAGATCTGCGCGGCCGGGTTGGCCTCCATGGCGGCCCGCAGCCGCTCCTCGTTGAAGTGGTCGGGGTGCTCGTGTGTGACGAGGACGGCGTCCGCGCCGACCGCGGCGTCCGCCTCGCTGAATCCCCCGGGGTCGAGGACGAGTGTCTGCCCGTCCTTCTCGAGGCGGATGCAGGCGTGCGACTTCTTCGTGAGCTTCATGGGGTCCATCCTGCCGCTCCCGTGCGGCGGTTGCTCACTCGCCTGGCTCACTCCGGACTCTCCTCGGGCTCACTCCTCGGGGGTGGTCTCCTCGCGGATGACCTGCTGGGCCACCTTGAACGCGCTGTTGGCCGCGGGCACGCCGCAGTAGACCGCCGCCTGGAGCAGCACTTCCTTGATCTCGGCGGGGGTCAGTCCGTTGCGCAGGGCGGCTCTGGTGTGGAAGCCGAGTTCCTCCAGGTGACCGCCCGCGACGAGCGCGGTGAGCGTGACGCAGCTGCGGGAACGCCGGTCGAGGCCGGGGCGGTCCCAGATCTCGCCCCAGGCGTAGCGGGTGACCAACTCCTGGAAGTCGCCCGAGAAGTCGTCGGCCTGCGCCAGCGCCCGGTCGACGTGCGCGTCCCCGAGCACCTCGCGCCGCACCTTGAGCCCGGCGTCGTACGGGTCGGGCCGCCCCATGACCTGGGCCGGTACGACGACGGCCGGGGCGATCTCGGCGATGGGCACCGGCTGCGGGGGCGCGGCGGCCAGGACCGGCTTGACCGGCGCCGCGGGGATCGCCATCTGGCCGGTGGTCGACTCGAACGCGGGCTGCCAGGCGGTGGAGAAGTGCCGGACCAGGAGGTCGGTGACGGCGGCGGGCTGCTCGACCGGGACGAGGTGGGAGGCGCCGGGGACGACGGCGAGCCGGGCGTCCGGGATGCCGGCGACCAGCGTACGGGCCTCGGCGGGGCCGGTGACCTGGTCGTCGGAGCCGACGAGGACGAGGGTCGGCACGCCGACCCGCGAGAGTTCGGGCCGCACGTCGAACGCGGCGAGCGCCTCGCAGGCGGCGATGTAGCAGCCGGGGTCGGTGGTGCGGACCATCTGCACGGCCCAGTCGGTGATCGCGGGCTGGGCGGCGGAGAACCCGGTGGTGAACCAGCGGTCGGGCGCCGTACGGGCGATCGGCTCGAGGCCGTTCGTACGGACGATCACGCCGCGCTGCCGGAACTCGTCGGCCGTGCCGAAGCGAGGGGAGGCGGCGATCAGTGCGAGGGAGGCGAGACGCTCGGGGTGGCGCAGGGCCAGCTCCACGCCGACCGCGCCGCCGAGGGCGCAGCCGGCGTAGCCGAAGCGGTGCATGCCGAGACTGTCGAGGGTGGCGAGGAGCCGTGCGGTGAGATCGCCGACCGAGCCCGCGGGGTATGCCGGGGCCCCGCCGTGACCCGGCAGGTCGAACCGGAAGATCCGCCACTGCTTGGCCAGCTCCGGGACCTGCCGGTCCCACATGTGCCATGTGGTACCCAGTGAGGGACCCAAGATCAGGACCGGAGCGTCTTCTGGCCCGTCAAAGCGGTATTGCAGGGGGTTCGGTGGTGTCTCACTCACGCCCCAGACCCTCTCACGTCTCACGAAATCTCACACGGTCATGGGAACCCGGCGGCTCCTTACCCTCTCGGCGCAGCACGTCCGGCACTGCCGAAACCCTCGGGGATCCAGATACGAGTTCTCTGGCGTGTACGCGTGGCCGTGGGGACAGTGCGTCCTCCTGGCTCGCGCGCGCTCCCAGTCCCTGCGCCGCAGAGCTTCCTTCTTCGGCACGGCTTCCAGGTGGTCCCGGTTGCAGCAAAGCGTAAAGTGCCGTCCCCAAGGATCGGCATGACGCACCTGGAAGCCCTCCGGAATCTCACCGACCAACAACCTGAACACCACACGGTGGACAAGCTGTGTCTTTCCCTCGTAGGAGACTTGGCCGTAGCCTGACTGCCCCTTCCCGTTGCAGCTACCGGTCCACAGCCAGCAGCCGGTCTCCGGGTCCACCTCGATCTTGGCTGCCATACGGCTGGGCAGGTCGCTCGGTCGGTGGGCCGCCTGACTCAGGCTTGCCCCTCAGTCGCAGCACCGTGCAGGCCATCCCACGTCGTGGCGGCTTCGCGAAGATCCTCTACGTCGGGCTTCACGTACCACTTTTTGGTGGTCCTCACATTCGTGTGTCCAGCCCACCGCGCAAGGATGTGATCCGGCACGCCGTTGTTGGCCAGGTACGTGAGGCACGACGAACGAGCGTCATAAAGACGAACTCGGCGGAGACCAAGGATCACCATGAGCCGGTACGCGCGTCGGCGGAGTTGCTTGATGGTGAAGGCTTCTCCGGTCTCGTGCACCAGGACGTAGCCGGACTCTGCGTATGCCTCACCCAGAGCCAGCTTCTCCTTGGCCTGGAGGGCCTTGAACGACCTGAGCGCAGCCAGCACCGGAGCCGGCAACGGGAGTTCCCGTTCACCGGCCAGAGACTTGGTGTCCTTCTCCACGACGTAGCGATTGCCCATCATGGTCCGCGTATTGGCTATGATGATCGTGGCATTGTCCAGGTCGACGTCTTCCCACCGAAGCCCACAGACTTCAGCCGGACGTAGACCAATGAGGGACAGCAGGAGCGGAGCGTAGAGCCGTTCCCCCTTGACGCCCTGAACGAATCTCTGAACCTCCTGGACGTTCCAGGGCTTCACCTCCTCTTTCTTCTTCCGTTCTTCCTTTCGCGCCCTTCGCGGAATGGTCACGTGCTGGGCCACGTTCATGGTCACCAGCCGACGCGTCACGGCTCGGTTGAGAGCGTCCTTCAGCCGAGCAAGGCTCATGTCCACGCTCGTCACTCCGAGCGGAGTTCCGGCCCTTCCACCGCGTACGCGCCCGTGCTTCAGAGCCCAGTGCATCCACCCTTCTACGTCCTCTTCAGTAAGCTCCTGAAGACGGATGTGGCCCAATTTCCCCCGTACCCGGTCCAGGGTGATGCGGTAGTTGTAAATAGTGGTTTCTTCCAAGTCGTCAGCCTTCATGGCCAGCCACTGGTCGAGCCATTCATTCAAGGTGACCTTATTCGGCGGTGCGAGCGTGCCTTCCTGGCGACGGTTGGTGATGCGGGCATACTCGGCCTTCGCTTCCTTCAGCGTGCCGAATGTACGAGTTATCTGCTTGCGCTTCCCGGTGGCGTGGTCGATGCCCACATCGACCACGAACCGGTACCGGATCTGCCCCTTCGCGTTCGGTGGCAACTTCTTGATCGGATCGGACAGGGTTACTCACTCTCCTTAGGCCATGAAAATTCCACATTGGCGGAGGGCCGCAACGCTTCAGGGAAGCGACGCCGCGGCCATCAAGGCACCAGCAGACGGTGACGTTCTCTACGGGTTTGCGGCGCCACTTACTGCATCCGCTACTGCTCCACCGCCAAGCGCAGCAGCATGCGAACGCCCTCAATAGTCGTCAGGATCGCCGGTTTGGCTAACCGACGATCGTGGTCTATGTTGCGGGCGCGCGCAGGGGTTCGTAGACGTAGCTCAGGAGACCAGCCAGTACGGCCGGAGAGCGGGCGTCGCGCCGTCCGTTACGAGCGCCGGGGGCTCGTAGCGGTGAGCCGGCAGTTTCGCCTGCCACGAGGTGTTCAGGAGCACCTGCAACCCGGGCGACGTTTCGGATTGGCTCGGGTTGTGCCGCCATGTGCGCGAGGATTTCTCGGTCCCGGTGGTAGCCGCGTTGTTGCAATCCTCGCCGAACAGCCCGGCCGTACGGACGCAGAGAGATAGCGCCGTGGAGATGGCGGCGTAGTCCTCTCGCTCCTGAGCGGGCCATGCGTTCCGGGCGCCAAGCGGTGAGGAGCGGTGATAAGGAGCGGCTCGGAGAGGGGCATTCCGCAGGTGGCACTCCTTGGATCGGGGCCTCGGCGAGGAGGCCGAGCAGTATGAGCTGAGGTACCGGCTGCCGCCATGGCCGACCTGTCTGTTGTCGGCCCGGAAGCCCGAAACTCCTTGCTGACCTGGTGTTTTCCCGGACCGTTGTACGTTGACATGGTCCCGGAGCAGGTTCCAGTCCCTTGGGGCTCTTTCTCGTCTGCCATGAGCTGAAGCCGTACCAGGCGTCCTCCGGCACGCCGAGTGGAACGCGCGCCAGACTTCCTGGGAAGTTGACTGATCACCACCCTGCCGCCAATGCTCAGTCGCTCGGAGGGATCTTGGGCAGGGATGTAGAACAGCTCCGGGCGGCAGCGATGCTGCACGACATCGGCTACACGCCCTCGCTGGCCACCACCGGGTTCCATCCGCTCGATGGTGCCCGGTACCTCCGCGATCACATAGCTGCGGACGAGAGGTTGGGGGCAGCGGCGACGGCGGCCTGGATAGCGGACACGTGCATAGGCAGGTGCCTCCGGGTGGGGGGTGCTTCTATCTGTTCGGTCAAGCTCTGCGGGCTTGGTCAGGCTGCTTGTTCGTGCCCGGGCTGGTAGGGGGTGCGGTGTTTGAGCATGGCTTGCAGGACGTCGACGCGGCGGCGGGTGAGGCAGATGAGGGCGGCGTTGTGGCGCTTGTTCTCCGCCCGTTTCTTGACGTAGTAGGCCCGCGATTCGGGGCTGCTCAGCGAGGCGAACGAGGCCAGGAACAGGGCCCGTTTGAGTGTCTTGTTGCCGCTGCGGGGCGGTCCTTCGCCGCGGATGGAGGTTCCCGAACGACGTGTGGTGGGGGTCAGTCCCGCGTAGGAGGCCAGGTGGGCGGCGGTGGGGAACGCGCTAGCGTCGCCGACCTCGGCCAGGATGCGGGCGCCGGTCCTGACCGCGACCCCGGGCATGGAGGTCAGGACCTTCGCGAGAGGGTGGGCCTGAAGCAGGGCCGTCATGCAGGTCTCCAGGATCTCGCGGCGCTTGAGGAGCACGGCGAGGGACTCGGCCAGACCGGAGATGATCTCGCCGGCCGAGCCGGTGCCGGGGACCTGGACGGTCTGCTCGGCCAGGGCGGCATGGATCTGTCCGGCCAGCTCCCGCGGGTTCCGCATCCGTGGGGCGGCGTCGGTCATGACCTCGATGAGCTCCTCGGTGCGGACTTGGGCGAGTTGGACCGGGGAGCCGAAGGTCTGCAGCAGGGCCAGGACCGCCGGGTGACGCAGCCGCGGTCCCAGGAAACGTTCCAGGGCCGGATGGATCGAGGTGAGCAGGCCGCGCAGCCGGTTGGAGGTGCGGGTGGCGTCCTGGGCGAGGTCGTCGTCGTAGCCCAGACCATGGTCAGTTCGGCCCGCACGCCCTCGGCGGGGTCGATGCTGTGCAGCAGGTGGGGCATGGTGCGGGCGGCATCGGCGATGATGTAGGCGTCGCGGGCGTCGGTCTTGCCGGTGCCGGGATGGCAGTCGGCCAGGCGGCGCATGGACAGGCCGGGCAGGTAGGCCACCTCGCATCCGCTGGCGCGCGCCACGGCCACCGCCAAGGTCCCCACGGACGCAGGCTGGTCGACCACGACCAGGACTTTCCCCCGCCGTCCCAGGCGGGCGAGCAGCTCCCGCAGCTGGGGCCCGCCGTCGGGCAGCGGCTTGTCGAAGACGGTACGGCCGTCGGCCAGCAGGGCCGTGCCGTGATGGGCGGACTTGCCCACGTCCAGGGCTCAGAACACATCGATCGAGGTGAAGTCGTTGCTGGTCACCGGGCTTTCCCTCCCCGGAGTCACCATCTGGCCCGCCCGGGCACCGGAGATCGGCAGCCACATCACGCAGCCCTGCCTGTCGGCGGACACGCTTCCATCAGCGACCATCCGGCGCCGTCAGGACCGGCGACAGCACCCCCGGATCATCAAGGACAGGGGCAACGAGTCATACCGGCCCCGAAGGCCACGAGCCCGAACCGGGCTCTACAACGAAGGTAATGGGCAAAGTGATGAGGACGGCCCCGTGACCGGGCACCGGGGGTCAGCGCTCGGGCTTGGAGGGCCGCTGCATCAGCGCGGCGGCGGCCTCGTCGAGGGTGACCTTCTCGTGCAGCAGGGCAGAGATCACTTCCGTGATCGGCATCTCAACGCCGTGGGCATGAGCGAGGGCGAGAACCGCCTCGGCGGATTTGACGCCTTCGGTGGTCTGCCGGGTGGCGGCCGTCGCCTGTTCGACGCTTAGGCCATGGCCGAGGTGGGTGCCGAAGGTGCGGTTACGGGAAAGCGGAGACGAGCAGGTGGTCACTAGGTCGCCGAGGCCGGCCAGACCGGCGAGGGTGGCCGGGTGGGCGCCCATGGCCACAGCAAGCCGGGTGGTCTCTGCCAGCCCGCGCGTGATGAGCATCGCCGAGGCGTTGTCGCCCAGGCCCATGCCTGAGGCGATGCCGACCGCCAGGGCGATGACGTTCTTCACGGCGCCGCCCAGCTCGCAGCCGGTCACGTCGGTGCTGGTGTAGGGCCGGAAGTAGGTGGTGTGGCATACCTGCTGGAAGCGACGGGCGGCGTCCTCGTCGGGGCAGGCGACGGTGGCAGCGGCGGGCTGGCCGTCCATGATCTCGCGGGCGAGGTTCGGGCCCGACAGCACTGCGACCCGGTTCGCGTTCACGCCGGTCACCTCGGTGATGACCTGGCTCGCCCGTTCCCCGGTGCCCAGTTCGATGCCCTTCATCAGCGACACGATCACGGTGTCGGGCCCGATGTGCGGCGTCCACGCGGCGAGGTTGGTCCGCAGGGACTGCGCGGGGATGGACAGCACAAGGTAGTCCGCGCCGCGAAGCGCGGCGGCCGGATCGGTCGTAGCCGTCAGGGAGGCGGGCAGCTCTACGTCCGGGAAGTAGCCGGGGTTGCGGTGAACCGTGTTGATCGCGTCGGCGATCTCGTCTCTGCGGGCGTGCACGGAGACGTCGGTACCGGCGTCGGCCAGGATCTTGGCGACTGCGGTACCCCAAGACCCGGCCGAGAACACCGCCGCACGGGCGGAACGGTGCTGGCTCACGGCGGGGTCCTCTCACCGGACGCGGGCCCGTCACCGGGATGGCGGCCGGGCCCGGACACCCTATCGGCCGTGCCAGGCCCGAGCCGAACACGCGTGGGGCGCCGCACGGTCAGCCGGACGGCTCGACGGCCCTTCCCGACCTGACGTCCGCCCGGCGGGGGATCAGAACAGTAGACGTCCTGGGACGTCCGGCCGATCACCGCTCGGCCCCCGCGCCCTACGTCATAGTCTGCTGAGCATGGATCTCACCGTTTGGGCCCGCGACCTGGCCAGGTCCCTCCTCGCGGAGCCCCTGCCTCGGCGCTGGGCACACTCTCAGGGCGTTGCCGCAAGGGCCCAGTCCCTGGCAGGGATCCTGGGCGACGATGCGGAACTCCTGTGGGCCGCGGCCATGCTGCACGACATCGGCTACACGCCGTCGCTCGCCACGACGGGGTTCCATCCGCTGGACGGCGCCCGCTACCTGCGCGACTGTTCGGCCGCGGACGAGCGCCTGGTACGGCTGGTCGCCAACCACTCGTACGCGCTGTTGGAGGCGGAAGAGCGCGGGCTGCGGGAAGAGCTGGAGGCCGAGTTCCCGATCCTCGACCACGCCGAACTGGTGGATGCTCTCGTGTACTGCGATATGACCACCACTCCGGATGGCACCCCCACCACCGTGGATGCCCGGCTGGCGGAGATCCTTACTCGGTATGACCGCGACAGCATCGTCGGCCGATTCATCCGCCGAGCCGATGAGGATCTCCGAGCTGCTGTACACAGAGTTGAGGCCCGGCTGATCTTGGCAGAGCGGTAAGGAAGGCCCGGCGCTCAGTCAACGTGAGGGAATGTGCCGTCCAGGTAGTGGGCGATCTGCTTCCGCATGGAGTGGTGGATGTCGTAGGAGTCCAGTTCGCCGGGCAGGACCCAGCGGACGCCATCGGCCTCGTCGTTGATCGTGGGCTCGCCTCCGACCGGCCGGCCGATCACGGTGACCTCGTACGCCTGCCGGATCTCCCCGTCCGTGTAGGCCACCACATGCTCAGGGACCGAGTACACGCCGAGGAGCCCGGTGGGTTCGGCGTCGATTCCGGTCTCTTCCTTGCATTCCCGGACTGCGCACTGCGACGGGGATTCCCCTATGTCCATGGCTCCCCCGGGCAGAGCCCACTGCCCCGTGTCGCGACGCCGCTGCAGGAGGATCGCCCCGTCCGCCTCCCGGACTACCAGCATGTTGCACGCCGGGATCAACGTGTTCGGCTTGGGTGCGTTCTCGTCGTACCAGTACTCCGTACGTCCCATCGCGGGCCGTGCTCCTCACATGGACTCGGGTGACCAGGGCTTTGCAGTCTCCCAGACCGCGTCGAAGCTGCCGGTGTAGTGGTCGAACCAGCCGTCTTCCTCCAGGCGCCGCAGCTCGAACAGGGGGTTTGCGCTGGCGGGCTGCCCCCAGACGTGCGGGTTGACCAGGAGCACGTCATCGAAGCGGAAGAGGCTGTTGTAGAGGGTCGTGTCG
This sequence comes from Streptomyces sp. NPDC002888, assembly GCF_042888465.1. NCBI lineage: Bacteria > Bacillati > Actinomycetota > Actinomycetes > Kitasatosporales > Streptomycetaceae > Streptomyces > Streptomyces sp. NPDC002888. The sequence goes on from NZ_JBIAPU010000001.1 coordinate 364,985, forward strand.
TGGAGGCGCACCTCGCACCCGGGCGTGCCGATCAGCTTGCGGTAGTAGGTGAGGGACGCCCTGATCTTTGCTGAGAGGGTGCCGCCGATGCCTTCTTCCTCGTCCCTGACGGCGACCGCCTTGCCCGATGGGTCACCGAAACAGAGGCGGACCTGAACGCCGGCGTCGGCGCGCTCGGCGAGCATCGCCGCAACGCGTGGGTTGGTCTGCGCGAAGAACGTGCCGCTGAACACCAGTACGTCGGTGTGTTCCTGAGCGGTCTTCAGGAGGCGGACCCAGGACTTCTGCGGGAAGCTCGCGCGGTTGGGGAAGGCAGCGACCAGTTCTGTCTGCTCGGTCGGCTGCCCCTGCGCCTCGTCTTCCTCGGGCGGCCACAGGTACGACATGTCCACACCGAGATGCTTCGCAACCGCCCATTGGTGCCGACGGAGTGGCTGCCGGCCGATGCTGATCCAGCGCTCCACCGTCTTGACATCAACTTGGCACGAGGCCGCGAGGTCCTCGGGGGTGACCTGTCGCTGGAGCATCACCGTACGCAACCGCTCGTTCACCATCGCATCCTCGCAGGACGTCCTGGGACGCGGCAAGATCTTGTGGGACGCCAGGACGTCCCACAAGGTCACTTTTAACAGGTAGTTCACGCTGCCTACCCTGGTCCCGTGCAGCGAATTGTGTTGTGGGACGTGGACCACACCCTTGTGGAAAACTCCGGTGTGAGCAAGGAGATCTACGCCAGCGCCTTCAAGGCACTAGCTGGGCGTGAGGCCGAATTGCCTGCTCCAACGGAGGGGCGTACGGATCGGGCGATCATGCGCGAGATGTTCATCCGGCACGGTTTGCCGGTTCCTGACTGGGAGCGGGCGCAGCAGGCACTGGAGGAAGCCGGCCGTTGCCGCGAGGCGGATCTGCGCCGGCGGGGTCATGTCCTGCCCGGTGTCCAGGACGCGTTGAAGGCACTCGCGGCGGACCCAGCTATCTGTTCCTCAGTCCTCACCGGCAACATTTCGGCCAATGCCCACGTCAAGCTGCGTGCGTTCGGGCTTGATGGCCTGCTCGACATGGCTGTTGGCGGGTACGGCGAGGACAGCGACGATCGAGCGCGTCTCGTCGACGCCGCCCGTGCCCGTATCCATGCCGCCCACGGCATCCCACTCGTCTCGCCGACCGTCCTGATCGGGGACACGCCCCGCGATGTGCGCGCCGCGCATGACGCCCAGGCACACTGCATCGCCGTCGCCTCCGGGATCCACTCGGTGGCAGAACTCCGCGCTGCTGGGGCCGACGCCGTCGTCCCTGATCTGACCGACACGGAGGGCTTGTTGACCCTCCTGCGGGAAGTCCTGACCTGAGTGGACAACAGAGCTCCGGGACCAGAGACCGGTGACCGGGTCAGGGGCGCAACGCGTAGCAGCGCAGCGTGTCCAGATCTTCGCTGTGGACCGAGGACCAGGACGCGGTCAGCAATTCGGCGTGCTGCGGGCTGATCCCGATGGATTTCCGTTCGTCCGGGAGGCGTTCAGCGAGCGGGGTGACGACCCAGAACGTCCCGCCGGGTGGGAGAAGGTATCGGACGCGGGCGAGGAAGGCCGCCTTGTCCTTGATGAAGGCGAACACCAAGCGGCAGGTGACGGCGGCGTAGCCCGCCTCCGGCAACGCTCGGATGTCCTCGGTCTCGAAGTCCAGCCGCTGAAAATGCGGACCGTCGGACGTGTCCTGCTCGGCCTGGGCGATCTTCAGCGCGGCGGAGGAACAGTCGATCGCTGTGGTGCGGAATCCCAGGTCACCATGTAGACACCGGGCAAGGACACCGTCGCCGCAGCCGACGTCGAGCGCGGGCCGGCCGTGGCCGGCGCCGAGGAACTGGCCGGTCAGCTGCTGCTCTTCGAGACTGAGGCGGCGGTAGCGGCGCCCTGATGCCCACAGCGGATCCCAGTACGTGGCCGGGTTGTTGATCGTCACGGATTCGCGGGCTCCTCGGTAACAGTCAGGGCAGCGGGGGCGACCGTCCTCATGTCCCGCACGGGTGAGTTCCAGAGCACAAGGAACGGGATGACCAGGGCCACGGTGATGAGCGTGAGGGTGAGGTGCAGCCCTAGCCACGTGCCGAGGCCGCCAGCGGCGAGGGCGGCGAAGGGTCGCAGGCTGAAGGCGAGCCACGCTCCGGTGGCCTGGGCCCGTCCTTGGAGTTCGTCGGGGGCGAGTTCCTGGCGGACCGCCCTCTGGAGTCCGCCGTGGCACACCGCAGCGCCGGTTTGGATGACCATGCCGATGCCGATGGTGATCTGCCCGCCAAGTCCGGGTCCGACGAGAACCAGAGGGATTTGGGCGAGTGGGTTGAGGGAGAGCGCTCCGAGCATCACCGGGCCTGGGCCCCAGCGTCGTTCCAGGGGCTGCCAGACCAGGGCGCCGAGGATGCCGCCGGCACCGCCGGCGCCCATGACGATGCCGAGGGCTGTCGGGCTCCAGTGCAGCTCGCGCAGCAAGTACAGCGACCAGAGGGCGCTACTGGCGGCCAGGACGAAGGAGGTGGCGGTGTTGGACAGCACGATGGACCGCACGACAGGGGTGCGCAGGGTGTAGGTGAGGCCCTCGCGGATCTCGGCCCATTGGCTGGTGCCGGCCTTTCGGGGTGGCGGCGGGTCTTCACGGTGCTTGATGCGCCACAAGAGCAGGGCGCTGGCCAGGTAGGAGGCGGCATCCACGGTGATGGCGCGGGCGGCGCCGAGCGCCACGACGAGGGCGCCGCCGGAGTTGGTGCCGATGAGGTCGGCCAGGGAGTTACCGGCGCCCATCTTGGCGTTGCCGTCCTTGATTCGTCCCGGGCCAAGGAGGGAGGGCAGGAAGCTGATGGACGCGTTACTGCCGATAACCTGCAGGGCGGCCACCGTGAAGGCGACCGCGTAGAGATGGATCAGGGTGATGCGGGCGAGAAACTGTGCGGTGGGAAGGGTCAGGAGGACAGCGGCGCAGAGCAGATCGCAGGTGATGATCAGGGGACGTTTGCGTCGGCGGTCGGCCAGGACCCCGGCGTGGAGGGACAGCAGCAGGGGTGGGAGTTTGGAGGCGAAGGCGATCAGCGCGACGTTGAAGGTGGAGGCGTGCAGTTCGACGACGGCCAAGACGGACAGCGCGATCGTGGTCACGCCGCTCCCGGTAACGCTGATGCCCTGGGCGACGGCATAGTGCCGGAAGTCTCTGTCTCGCCACAGGCTTCCTGGGGCGTGGGGTCCGGATCGGTGCGGCACGTTCTGCGAACTCCCCCTCGTAGGTATGGCTGTTACGTCCCCGCCATGCGGTGTCTCGTCCCGTGTTGGGCTCCCGCTGGCGACCGGGGCCGCACGGGTCAACGCGGCAGGAACCGTTCGACGCCTTCGCCGTGCAGCAGCTGGGTGATGTTCTCCACGAGGCCGCCGAGGTCATCGGCCGGTCCGGTGGCTGCGACGCGGATCGCGTCGCCGTGGGAGGGGTGGAAGACGGCAGCGTCGACTCTGATCCGGTGGGGTTTGTCGGTGTAGTAGGCGTGGACTGAGCAGGCGGTCTGGCAGTTGCCTTTGAGCTGGGCGAGGACGCCACGCTCGATGGCCAGCAGCCGGGCGGTGGCGGGGTCGTTGATGGCGTCGAGGAGGTGGGCGGCGATGGTGTCGCCCCTTCGCTGCTCTACGACGAGCATGCCCGCACCGGTGGCCGGGGCCAGCACCAAGGCCGGGATGAGCTGCGTGGCACGGTCCGCCTGGGACACCCGGCACAGTCCGGCATAGGAGACCACGAGGGCGTCGAGCGGCTTGTCGCCTTCGCCGGCATCGAGACGGGCGAGGCGGGGGATCAGGTTGCCGCGCACCGGCTGGACGGTGAGGTGGGGGTAGCGGGTGCGGAGTTGGGCGATGCGGCGGGGCGCGCTGGTGCCGAGGACGCTTCCGGATGGGAGGTCGTCCAGGGTGGCTGCGGGCTGTCCGGCCGGGAGGACGAGGGCGTCCCGGGCGTCTTCGCGGGGCAGGACGGCGCCGATGGTGGTGTCGGTGCCGCGCTCGTGGGGGCCGGGGAGGTCTTTGGCGCACGAGACGGTGACATCGACGCGTGCGGTGGCCAGCGCCCGGTCCAGCTCGCGTACCCAGGCGGCCTTGCCGCCGATCTCCGCGAGAGGTCCCTGGTGCAGGTCGCCGGCGGCTTTCATCGGGGTCACGTGGACGGCGACTTGAGGGAAGGCGTGTTCGAGTAGTCCGGCGACGTGGGCTGCTTGGACCAGGGCCAGGTCGGAGTCGCGGGTTCCGATGACGAGCTTGGGCGGGAGGTGGGTCACGGACGGATCCTGTGGTCGGGGAAGTGGGAGGTGAGGAGGGTGACGATCGTGGTGATGGCGAGGCCGGCCGCGATCACGCCGAGGCAGCCCAGCAGGTCGCGCAGCGTGCTCCACAGCGGGTCGGCGGCCCACTTGCTGGGCCGCCGCGCACCGGGCCGGGCGGTGGGCGGCGGGTGGTGGGTGTCAGTCGGGGGTGCTGGCGGCATGTGATTCGCCGTTGGCCGAGGGAGTCGGTAGCACCAGTGGCGCGGCGGTGCCGTACTGGTTGGCCTGCATGAGGTACATGCGCCGGTACTGGGAATCAGGCCGCGCCATGAGCTCCTGGTGGGAACCGCTCTCCACGAGGTGTCCCTCGTCCAGGACATAGACGATGTCGGCGTGCTGGACGCCGGCCATGCGGTGGCTGACCAGCACGACGGTCTTGCCTTCGTCGGCCAGGCGGCGGATGCGTTCGAAGGACTCGATCTCGGCCTCGGGGTCGAGGGCGGAGGTGGGCTCATCGGCGATGACGAGGCTCGCCTGCCGGTGCCGCAGCCGGGCTTGCCCGACCGTCTGCCACTGTCCCCCGGACAGTTCCTGGCCTCCGCGGAACTGCCGGGCCAGCAGGGTGCCGAGACCGCGGGGAAGAGCGTCGGCGAGCTTGTCGGCGCCAGAGTAGGCGGCAGCGCGGGCGATGTCGTCGTCCGCGTTGCGTTCCGGCTGGCCGATCTGGATGTTGGTCCGCAGGGTGAAGGGCCAGCGCTGGAAGCCCTGATCGAGAGCGGCCACGTGCCGGAAGATGTCCACCCGGTCGGCCTCGACGAGATCGGTCTGCCCCCACAGGATGCGGCCGGCCGTGGGCCGGTGCAGGCCGGCGAGGAGCTTCACCGCGGTGGACTTTCCGCTGCCGTTCGCGCCGACCAAGGCGATGACGGCACCGCGCGGGAAGGTCAGGGTTACCTCCTGCAGAGCGGGGGTGTCGCGGTCGGGGTAGGTGAACGACACGTTCTCGAAGGTGACCTGGTCGGGAAAGTCGCTCACGGGCTGGCCGCCCGTGGGGATGGCCCGGCGTTCGGCTTCGTCACGGAAGTGGTCGAGGTCGCGGACGTAGAGGGACTCCTCGTGCAGCCGCAGGATGTTGTCGACGAGGGCGCCGAGGCTTGCTGAGCCGGTACGGATCGCGAGCGCGGCCGTGGCCACGGTGGCGGCGCTCATGTGGCCGGTCAGCCACAGAACGCCCAGGCCGGCAAACGTGGCCGCCGACGCGAGGCCGGCCATGGCCGCGGCGATCAGTTCGGTGACTGCGCGGCCGTCGGCAAGGCGGGTCTGTTCGGCCTCGGCGGTCTGGCCCATCTCGTGGAAGTGATCGAGCAGGAAGGGGCCGACCTGGTGAACGCGGATCTCCGTGGCAGATTCCCGGGCGGTGATGAGGTTGTTGACCAGGCGCTTGGCCCGCTCGTGCTCGATCCACTGCATCCGGGAGGCGTAGCGGCGCCGGGCCACGTGCATGGCACCCCAGCCACGGGGCAGCGCGATGAGCAGCAGCAGGGGCAGCAGGACGGGGCTGAGGACCGTGACCACGCCGGCCGCGGCGACGAGGGAGAACACGCCGTTCACCACGGCAACGCAGACGCCGATCATGGTGCGGGAGGACTGGGCGCCGAAGTACGCGGAGTCCAGGAGCGTGCGGAACTCGCCGTCTTCGATGGCCTCGAGTTCCGCGCGGGCGGCGCCCTCCAGGAACTGTTCGGTGGCCAGCCTCTCGACTTTCGGTTCCAGCCGCCCGGTGCCCGCCGTCGATAGGCAGGCCAGGATGGTGCCGACCACGGCGATGATGCAGCCGACGATCAGGGCCGGCAGCGCGGCGTGCAGCCGGGAGACGTTGTCCCCGTCCTTGAGTAGGGCTTGGATCACCTGGTTGGTGACCAGCAGCCCGGCGGCTTGGGTGATGCTCTGGCCCACCTCGGCGATCCCGATGGTCAACAGGGCACGGCGGTCCGCCTGCCAGGCCAGGCGCAGGGTGCTGCCCACCAGCGTCGGCACCATCCGGGCGGCCTGCCCGAATTTGGTGTCCAGTCGCGCGTACTCGTGGCGCACCCAGCCGAAGTCGTAGCGCAGCGCCCCGCCGAAGAGCGCGACCTCGGACTCGGAGACGGTCTGTTCCGTCTTCCAGACCCGTTTAAGGAGCCGCTTCACCACGCCTCCGACACGGCCGAGCTGGATAGGACGTGGGACTTGCCGTCGATCAGAACGGCTGGCACACCAGTGAGGAGCGCGGCGTGCGCTGCCTTGATGCGGCGGGCGAGGCGGTGCGGCAGCCGCGCGAGGGCCTCCTCTACGGGGAGGAACTCGGCGGCGCCGATCTCCCCGTCCGCGAATCGCAGGGACTGTGTCTGCTGGTCGGTGAGGGGACCCACGTGGAACACCGTGACGACCATGGCCCGCCCGTACCGGGCAGCGGGGACCTGGTCCAGGACGAGGAACCGGCCGATCGGCACGCCGGTCAGGTCGAGTTCCTCGGCCAGTTCACGTTGCAGGCCCTCGATCTGCGTTTCGCCGGCCTCCACCATGCCGCCGGGCATGTCGAAGCCGTCCTTGTAGGTCGGGTCGACCACGAGAATCCGGCCGTCGGCATCGGTGATCAGGGCAGTGCAGGAGGCCATCGGCGCCTCGACCTGGGCCCAGTACGCCCGTTGCTCGTCGGTGACCACGCGGTCAGGGCTGCCGACAGTCTGTTCGGTGGTGTCAGGTTCGCCGGACATGAGAGTCCTCCTCCAGGGCCAGAAAGGCGGTGCAGGGCGTCGCGCCGGCAGGACTCCGGCACGAAGGTGCGCGTCACGTGCGGACGTCAGGGCAGGAGGGCCGCCATGCCCGTGTGGGGGATCTCGATCGCGGCCTGCGGCGGGCTCAGCGGAATTCCCCAGCGGGCTGCCGCCGTTCGGGCCGCGTACTCGGCCTGTTCGACTCCGGCGCGTCCGAGGCCGAGCAGCTCGCTCGCCTGCGCCGGGCTGACCAGCAGCCGACTGTAGGTGATGCCGGTCGCGATATCCGGTGCCGTCGGCCCCAGGGAGTCGATGCGTGCGATGTACCGTGCCCGGGCGTTCGCCCCGGTGCCTGGGCCGTAGACCGCACCGTCCGGATCGAGGAGGTAGCCGAGGTAGGCGGCATCGTGCAGGCGCAGAGCCGCCTCTTCGGCGGCTTCACGCAGTGCTGCCGCCTTCGGCCCGTCGTCGTCCGTTTCGACCGTTCCGCCTGGCAAGACGACATGGCCGTCGCGCGGATCCACGAGGACGACGACCCGGCCGAGCGGGTCGAAGGCCCACACCCACGCTTGTTTCACGGGAAGGCCGGCAGCGGGCTCCATGGCCGGGTGCCAGGCGATGTCCTGGTAGCCGATCGCAATGCGCGGGACGACGTCCAATCGCTGCAGTGCCTGTCCGAGCCCGATGGTCTCACCGTCCTCCAGCACGGCGGGTCCGGCACGGTCGATCCGGGCACGCAAGGCAGCGAGCATGCGTCGCCTCTCGATCGGGCGCATCCGGCGTGCGGCCTGCGTCGGCGGAAGGAAGTGGAACGAGGTGATCTCGTTCTCGGGCAAGCGAATCCGGGCGATGTCGCTCTCCTCCAGGACGTCACCGTCCCAGATGGAGACCGTTTCACCAGGAAAGCCATATACCGTTGCGTACTCCGGATTGGCTTTGCTGACCCAGTCGACTGCCAACAGTTGGTGTACGCGGACGGACAGCCCAAGCTCCTCGGTCACCTCTCGCACCGCCGCGTCCGAGGGCAGCTCCGGCTGGTCCACACCTCCGCCGGGCAACAGGAGCTTGCCCGGCCGGTACGCCGGATCGAGGACCAGGACTTTGCCCTCCGTATCGGTGAACAGCACCGCGGCGCCGCCCCAGAAGGCCGCGCGTGAGCGCGCATAGTCCTGCGGCGCCATCAGTCCTGCAGGTTCGCGCCCGTCGTCAGCAGGCATCGGGCCACCCCACCGTGCTCGCGCTCTGACCCCGCTGAATGCAGACCAGGGCTTGGCGTGTGTAACGCACCAGCTTCTCCGGCAGAGCCGAGAGCGACCACCATCGGAGCTCCGCACACTTGTCCGGTTCCGCGACGTACAGCCGCCCGGCGTACTGCGTGGCAGTGAAGAATATTTGGAGACGGCTCTCGCGAGTCTTGGGGTTGTGGTCATGGACGGTGTGCGCGAGCACCAGGTCTTCCTCGGCGAGGGCGATGCCCAGTTCCTCGCGAGCCTCACGGACCATGCCCGCGAGGAAGGATTCGCCCTCTTCGAGATGGCCCGCGGGGACGTGCCACCAGCCGTCGCACCAGGCGGTGCCAGCACGGAGGCCGAGCAGCACCCGGTCCTCCTGGACCAACACCAAGTGAAGCCCGATCACGGAGCGATACGGCAACGGATTCTCCGTGCCGGCATGTCGCAACGGGCGGAGGAGGGCTGACAGTGCCGGAAGCGAAGAGGCGGCTTCCCAGAGGCGGGACCGCTGGAGAGCATGCGCCTCCGTCGCGAGCCAGAGCGCCGGTTTGGTGGGCGCAGGAACGGAGAGGGTTCCGTCGCGCGGGCGAAGCGCAGAAGCGGACGCAAACGGCATTACAGAGCCTCCCGGGGCATGAAGAATCCACTCCACCTGCCGCCTGTGACCGCAGCGACCCGGGTGCCCGTTGCCGGACTCCGATGAGTCTATCTAGCCTGCGCAGTAAGGGCGTTGGGCGAGGCCGTGTTGTCGCAGCTTCCACTCGTTGTAGTAGTCCTCGGAGTCTTCGGCGCGTCCTATCCAACCAGCAAGAGGTGCCACGGCTGCAGTTCTGGCCAGGCGTGCGTTCCCTGCTGTCCGAAACAAGCTGCTCCTCAACGCCGTCCAGCACACCAACGTCTTGGTCCCTTCCAGGTCTTGCCTGGCCCTCGCCTCCGGTACCGCAGCTCGCCGCGTTGCAGAGGCCCCTAGGTACGCCCAGTGATCGGGAGGGTGTGCTTCCGGAGAACCACCACCCACGACCGGTTGAGCAACGACGTCCGTGCGCGGTCCCGCTGTTCGGGCGCTGCGCCCCGGTCGTTGTCAGTGCCCGGGCGGAGAATCAGCGGATGGCCCTCGAACTGACGGCGGCCGGCGAGTCCGAGATCCTCGCCGCCGCCTTACGCGCGTACCTGTCCGAGACCCGATTCGCCTTCACCGGTCTGACGGGAAAGGAGGCAACCCTGTGCATCACCCGCGCAGTGGCAGGGTGGGCGAAGGCGTCAGGCTGGCGGAGCAGATGGGAAGCGCCAATGCGCTACATCGACCCGCCTCGCCAGATGAACGGGGGCTGCCGCATCTACTGGTCGCCGCCCTGGTCCGCCTACCTGGATCTCCGCCTGGTTCGCAAGGAGGCCCCTCCGGTCGCCGTGGAGATCGACCGCGAGGACGACAGCACCGCCGTGGACAAGCTCCGCGACGAGGCCCTCCGGGGGCGCCCCGCACTGTGGATCCGCTGGCACGGTGCCCTGCGTGCCGAGCTCCCTGCCGGTGTCGCCCGCCTGCACCTACCGACGCGGTCCAGCCGCTCTCCCGTCCGGTACTCGCTGACTCCCGTCACCAGCGCAGCGGCGATCGCCCTCGGCGAGGCCGTCACCCCCGCGGACCGAGCGGACGCCCTGCACCGGGACCAGCAGCGGATAGCGGAGGAGAAGCATTCTGCCGCCCTCCCCCGGGACCTCGGTCCCATTCGGTGCTAGGGGGTTTCAGCACAATGATCCGAAAATTACGACCACAGTGCGCGTAGAGGAAAGCGCCGACGCGGGGCTCGACACGGCGACTTAATTGCACAGAACGTCGGCCTGGTGGCGCCACAGCATGCTCTGACCTTCCGCGTACGCGACAGTTCCCCGAGCAACGCCTCCGGGCATGGCCAGCGCGGGAAGTCACAGGGTAGGGATCGGTTCTTCCAAAGTGACCAAGGAGATCAAGCGATGCAGGCGTATCCGTCCTAGTAGCGGGCCTGGTTCCAGTGCCGACAAAAGGCCGTACCCGGGTGGGGTTGCGGCAGTAGGTTGTGCCGATGACCGAATCCCTGCCGCCCGGTGGCGCCGTGCTCGATGTGGACGAAGTGGAGGCCCGTTGGGCGGATGCCTGGCGTCCGGAACAAGTCGCTGAGCGGTTGGACGGGGTCGGCGCGCCCTGGTGCATCGCGGCAGGGTGGGCGCTGGATCTGTTTCGCGGGGAACAGTCTCGGCCGCACGGCGATCTGGAGATCGCGGTGCCCGCGGCCAGGTTCCCGGAGATTCGGCACCGCTTCCCCGAGTACGTGTTTGACCCGGTGGGTTCCGGGCGGGTCTGGTCAGGGGCGGGAGCCGAGGCGCTGGCGGCCACGCACCAGACCTGGCTGCGGGATCCAGCGAGCGGCCAGTTCCTGTTCGACGTCTTCCGCGAGCCGCACGAAGGCGAGACGTGGCTCTTCCGGCGGGACGAGAGGCTGCGGCTGCCGTACGACGCGATCATTGAGCGAACGGCGGACGGAGTCCCTTACCTGGTACCGGAGTTGGTGCTGCTGTTCAAAGCCAAGGCGACACGCCCCAAGGATCAGGCGGACTTCGCCGGAGTGTTGCCGCTGCTGGGACGGGCGCGGCGGGATGTCCTCAGTGGGTGGCTGACGCTCGTACATCCCGGGCATCCGTGGCTGGAGGAACTGGCGGGGTGAGTGGCGCGGGCCGCGACAGTGGATGGCCAAGGACCATCCCGCCTGCGAGGACTGGCTGACAGGGCACGTCCTGAAACGAGGTCGCCCGTGCTCACCACTCGCGCACGTTCTCCGAGCTCGGTGCCGCGGTGGCACGAGGCGCCTTCTCGCTAGCGGCCAGCGAGGAAGCAGCGAACCACTTCGTAAAGAGTGTCGGAGGTCGTCGCTCGATGCACGCCCGGCGTCACATCGGGCAGTGGCTGAGAGCTGACGAGTGCGGTACGGGTTCCAGCCATGTGGCCAGCGCCGATGTCGCACGACGAGTCGCCAACCATCCACGATGCGGGGAGGTCGAGATCGAGGTCGTGGGCGGCTTGGTGGAGCATTCCAGGAGCGGGCTTCCGGCATGAGCAGACCATGCGGTAGCGGGGCACCGTGCCGTCTGGATGGTGGGGGCAGGCGTAAATGCCGTCGAGCCGGACCCCATGACGGTCAAGGAGGGCGCGGAGTCGGTGGTGCATGGCGTCCAACGCTGCCGTGTCTAACAGCCCCCTCGCCAGCCCGCTCTGGTTCGTGACGACAACCAGGGCGAAGCCAGCGTGCTGGAGGGCGCGCAATGGCAAGCCGATATCCGGCTGTAGGACCAACTCATCGGGGTGGGAGGGATAGTGGCGCGGCTCGGTGAGGGTGCCGTCGCGGTCGAGGAACACCGCCCGTCGACACGTCCGACCAGAGCCTGTCGTCGGGGCGGAAGGCGCCGGTTCATCCTGTCTCACTGCTGCGGAAGCTCTCGAACAACTCGGCGGCGCGGGCTTCGATGGATTCGGCTGAGACGGTCGGCCGGTTGGGCAGGGCCTTGTCGAGAGCGGTCATGTCAGCGCAAGTGAAGTACTGGTAAGCGGCCGTGTCCGGGTTCGGTACCAGCTCTGCGAGCAGAGGCCGGCCGGTGGCCTCACGGTGCAAGCGGGCGCACCACTGCGCCACGTCTGCGAAGGACGTCGCGTAACCGCCACCGAAGTTGTAGACCCCAGCCGGCACCGGCGGCTGCTCGGCGAGCTGGACGATGGTGGCGGTGACTGTCTCGACGGGGATGTAATCGCGGGCGGCGGTCAGGGAGTCGTCGAAGACGCGGATCTGTCCAGTGCGAGCGGCTTGGCGCAGGAGCTGGGACAGGATCGAGGCCATCGGGCCTTTGTCGGCTTCATCGGGGCCGAAGACGTTGGTATAGCGCAGCCCCACCCAATCGAGGCCGGTGACGTGGCGGGCGCGCATCTGCTGGTCGAGGACGAGCTTGGAGGCGGCGTACGGGTTGAGCGGCCCGGAGCAGCGAGAGAAGTCAGAGTCCGCGCCCTCGGCGATCGGTGTGCGGTGGTGGAGGGTGCCGTATACGGAGTGCGAGGAGGCGTAGATCAGGCGGGCGCCGCCGGTGCGGCAAGCGTCGGCCAGCCGGAGCGGGCCGAGGGTGTTGGTCTCGTCCAGCTCAGGTCCGTGCGGAGCGCGGGTGTCGCTGATGCCGGCCTGGTGCACAACGGTGGCGTAGCGGCCGGCCGAGATCTCGCCGAGGAGAGCCGGGCAGGCGAAGTCGCCGCGCTGCCAGCGGGCCTTGCGGGCAAGGTGGTCGGTAGCTGGGCGCAAGTCGATGGCGGTGACCTGGTGTCCAGCGAGGCGGAAGGCGTCCACTGTGTGTCGGCCGATGAACCCGGCAGCCCCGGTGACCAATACGTTGCCTCCGGGGATCATCGGGGACCTGCCTGTTGGGTGAGCTGGTCGATGCGGTTGGTGGTGGAGTGACCGTCCAGGTAGGGCACCACGACGACCTCGCCGCCCCAGCTCTCCACGAAGTCGGCTTCGGTGATCCGCTGGCCCGCATAGTCGCCGCCCTTGACCCAAATGTCGGGGCGGAGCTCGGCCAGCACCTTCTCGGGGGTCTCCTCACCGAAGACGAGCACGCCGTCCACGCAGTCCAGCGCCTCCAGCAGCGCGGCGCGCTCGCGTTCACCGACGACTGGGCGGTCATGCCCCTTGAGCCGGCGGACGGAGTCGTCGCTGTTGATACACACCACCAGGACGTCTCCCAGGCGGCGAGCCTGGTGCAGGAGGGAGAGGTGTCCGGCGTGCAGCAGGTCGAAGCAGCCGCCTGCTCCCACGACTTTCCCGCCGCGCGCTCGTACCCGCGCGGCCAGCTCCAGTGGCGCCGACGGGCCATCGGACTGCGGGACGTACAGGCTGGCGGGGCCGCCTGCTTGGACGTAGCTGGTCGCAGCCTCGACGGCCGTGGCCACGGCGTGTGACGGCAGCCGTCCGGCACCGAGCATCACGGCTGCGGTGACCGCCAGCTGGTCACCGGCCCCACAGGTGTCCCCAGCGGCCGGGCGGCCCGGGACGACCAGGGGGTGGGAGTCAGGGCCTGCAATCAGGACCGCGCCGTTGCGCCCCTGAGTGACGGCGACCTGCTTGACCGGCCACGCGGCCAGAAGCCGCACGCCCCGCCCGACGTCGTCGCCGAGCTCCCGCGGCCCACTGTCCCCGGTCAGGGCCCGGGCTTCGTCCGCGTTCGGGACGGCCAGGGCCGTCCCCAGGACCGGCTCGGCCCCCTTGGGGTGCGGGTCCCACACCAGCGGGCAGCGGCGGGCCGCGTCGGTGAGGGCCTGGCGGAGTTCGTCGTGTGCGCCGATGCCACGCCCGTAGTCACACACCAGCACGGCCGCAGCCTCGTCCAGCCGGGCGCGGGCGATGTCCGCAAGCGGGCCGAGCCGCAGCGGGGTGGTGGCCGTGTCGAAGCGGAGCAGGGTGCGATCGGCGACGCGGATACGGGTCTTGACCGGGGTGGTGCCGGCGGCGGCCAGGTCGACGACCTCAACGCCTGCTTGGTCGAGCAGAGTGCGAACCCGGGCCCCAGCGGTGTCTTGTCCAAGACCGCACACCAGGGTGACGCGCCAGCCCGGCTCCCGGGCGGCCAGGACGGCGGCCAGTCCGGCGCCGCCCGGACGGTCGATGGCCTGCGTGTCGGCGATGACCGGTACAGGGGCCTCCGGTGAGAGGCGGTCGGCCGTGCCTGTGATGTCGCGGTCCAGCAGCACGTCACCAACCACCACGAGCCGGCGCATGCCGTCCAGCTGTTCATCGTTGGACGCGGCTGGCCCGGCGAGGTGAGCGTCGATGGCCGCGCAAAGAAGGTGCACGACCACCAGGTGGCACTCCTGGACAGTGGCGGTCTGCTCGGCGTCCACGCACACCGCCTGATCGCTGGCCTCGGCAAGCGGGTTCGGTGCGGGGCCGGTCAGCGCCCAGACGGTGAGGCCGAGTTCCCGGCCCGCCTGGGCTGCGGCGAGCACGTTGGGGCTGGCGCCGGAGGTGGAGATCAGGAGTAGGACGTCGCCGGGGCGACCGTGTGCGCGGACCTGCCGGGCGAAGACCTCCTGGGCGCCGTAGTCGTTGGCGATGGCGGTCACCGAAGAGGAATCTGCGTGCAGCGCGATGGCAGACATGGGCACCCGCTCGGCGCGGAAGCGGCCGACGAGTTCGGAGGTGAGGTGCTGGGCCTCGGCCGCCGAGCCGCCGTTGCCCGCGACGAGCAGTCGCCCGCCCGCGGGCAGTCGGCTGGCGAGGAGGCGGCCCCATGCCTGGAGGCGGGCGACATCAAGCAGGGGTAACGCAACGGCGAGCGCCTGTATGTGCGCGCGGCCCAGCTGGGGCACGATCAACTCCCTCGAAGGACAAAGTAGACAGCGTCGGGGCGGTTGCTGAGGTGCTGGCGCTCGCCGACCAGCGCCAGCACCCTGAGGGCTTAGGACGCGGCGGGCCGGTAGCGGGCAAACAGCGGGCCGTACGCGGTCAGTGCGCTGTCGCGCTCCAAGAGCGGATAGTTCAGGAGCTTGTCGACGATGCGATGTTCGGCGAGGAGGCGCTCGGCGTGCTGGAGCAGCACGGTGTCGCCGAGTTCGGTGAGGTGGACGCCGTCGCTCCACACGCCGCCTGCCTGATCGTCGGCGGGCAGGTGACGGGCGACAGCGGTGAACGGGGTCCACACGTCCAGGAACAGTGCGCCGTGAGCGGCGGCGGCCTTGCGGGCAGCCTCGTTGTAGAGGGCGAGTTCGGTGTTCATGGCGGCAACGGTCCCGGGGTCCTCGATCGGGCCGAAGGGGGTCTCGCTGATGACTACGATCTGGCGGGAGTAGCCGGTCAGCTGTTCCAGCATGGTGGTGATGTGCCGGGTGTACTCATCGAGGTCGACCGCCTCGGACAGCCGGTTTTGGAAACGACGCCAGACATCGTTGATGCCGCAGCCGAGGAACACGAGGTCGTAGTCGGTGCCGGTGGTCGCCCTGTCAGCTTCCACGAGGGAGGCGATGTCCCGGCTCGTGGCACCGCCCTCGCCGTGGTTGCGGATGTCGAAGCCGATGTGGGCGTGGGCGGCGCGCAGGGAGAGCGTGAGGCGGTGCACCCAGCCGCGCTGATGCCAGCCCTCGACGGTGACCTTGGAGCCGACCTCGGGCAGGTTGGCCTGGGTGGTCATCTGCGCGTTGAACGCTTCGAGGTGTTCCATGATGCTCGTCCCGAAGAACCCCACGGTCAGGGTGCGCCGGTCCTCGCTCGCGACGGGGGCGCCGTCGAAGTGGCGGCGCACTGCGGCCGGGACGCCGGCGGCGACCGTGTCGGGGGCGATGCTGTGGGCGACGACCGCGTTGGCCCCGACCAGGACGTTCGCCCCGATGCGGACGCCGCCTGTGACCGTGACCTTGTTCGACAGGGTTGCGCCCGGCTCGATGATGATCGGCGCGGCCTCGAATCCGGACGCCCACGGCACGAGCTGCCCGGTGGGCACGTTCGCGGCGGTGCGTACGCGGTGGTTGTGGTCGTGGAGGTCGACCATGTTTGACAGGGCCGCGCCGTCGCCGAGGCTGATGCCGGCCATGGCGGAGATGAAGGTGTGCTCCCCGATGGCGACGTCGTTGCCGATGGTGACGGTGGCGCCGCGGTGGACCTGGATGGTGGACCCGCGCCGGATGCAGACCCGGTCGCCGATTGTCAGGTGGGCGCCGTTGTCGAGCTCGATCACGAGGTCGTCGGGCAGGTCGCAGTCCTCGCCGAGGGTGAGCGCCGTGCCGTGCTGGGCGCGCAGCCGGTCGGCTGCCGGCAGTTCGGAAGGGGCAGGGGTGGTGCTGGTCATCGCGAATCGGTCCTGTTCGCTTGATGCGGATGATGGCCACGGGGCCGGCCCTCAACCTACCGGCCGTGAACGGGTGGTGTCGGACAGTCAGTTCGGCTGCTCCTTGAGTACGAGGAACGGGCCGATGGCGAGTGCGTCCAGGGGGCTGGCGGCGAAGGTGGCGACTGCGTCGCGGGGGGTGCACACGATCGGCTCGGCCTCGTGGTTGAACGAGGTGTTCAGCAGCGCGGGCGGCCGGCCGGTCTGCTCGGCGAACGAGGCGAGGAGGCGCGCGTACGGGTCAGCGTCGTCGCGGGCGACGGTCTGCGGGCGCAGCGTTCCGTCGGTGTGGACGGCGGCCGGGATCACCTGCTGCGCGGCCTCGGTCGCCTGCCGGGCGACGATCATGAACGGGTGGGGGACGCTCGTACCGATCAGGTCGGACGCGGCCTCCTCCAGGAGGGCAGGTGCGAGGGGCCGCCACGGTTCCCGGTGCTTAATGCGGTCGTTGATGTGGTCGCGGGCCCGGGTGTGGTGGGCATCGGCAAGGATGCTGCGCTGGCCGAGCGCGCGGGGTCCGACCTCCATGCGTCCCTGGAACCAGCCGACGGTGCGCCCGAGCGCCAGGTGCCCGGCCACCACGGCCGGAAGGTCGTCGCCATGGTCGCGGAAGGCCAGACCGTAGTCGGTGAGGGTCGCGCGGATAGTGGCCGGGTCGAACGCAGGGCCGAGAGCGGCGGTGGTCATCGCCTCACCGGGCAGCGTCAGGTCGCCGCGGCGCACCGCGACCTCAAGGGCGGCGCCGATGGCGCACCCGGCGTCCCCGGCGGCCGGCTGGACGAACAGCTCGTCCACGCCGCGCAGGGCGGCGAGGCGGCCGTTGGCGGAGCAGTTCAGGCCGACCCCGCCCGCGACACACAGACGCCGGGACCCGGTGAGCGTGAGGACTTCGCGGGCCAGCTCGGCCAGGCACTGCTCCAGCAGGTGCTGCGCCGAGGCGGCAAGGTCGGCGTGCTCGGGCCCAAAGCCCGTGTCGGGCACGACGCGTCCCCTGCTGTAGGTGCGGGCGCGACGGTGGGGCGGGATGCCGAGGCCGGTGTACGCGGCGGCGTACGCGGCCTTCAGACGCCGGTAGTAGCGCAGGTCGGTGTACTGGTCCTCGACCGGTTCGTCGGGGCGGATCCTGTAGCGGGACAGGTCCAGGTGGTAGCCCCCGGCCTGGGGCGTGAGGAAGTCCAGCTGGTAGCGGTTCGGGTTGCCGTAGCCGGCCAGGCCCATGAGCTTGCCGGAGCTGGTCCAGTCCCCGAGCCCGAGGTGTTCGGCGACCGTCTCGTAGAACCAGCCCAGGGACTGGGAGAAGGGGAACTGGCGCAGGACCTTCAGCCCGCCGGTGGTGCCGTGGGCGAGGGTGGCGGAAATGCCGTCGCCGGAACCGTCGACCACCAGCACGGCGGCCTCGTCGAACCCGGCAGGGTGGAACGCCGAGGCAGCGTGCGCGAGATGGTGCTCGATCACGGTGACCTGCCGGGGCCGGTGATGGCCGAACAGGCTGGGGTCGAGGAGTTCGGCGATCAGCTCCATGTCTGTACACGTGTCGCTCGGCTCGGGCCAGGCGGGGTTGAACGCGATGGCGATCTCGTCGACCTGGTCGAGGGTGATGCCGGCCTCGGACAGGCAGTACGCCGCGGCCACCGCGCAGGAGCGGGAGTCCTTGTGGTGCTTGCGGCGGGAGAACCGCTCCTCCTCGGCGAAGGCCACGATACGGCCGTCGATGACCAGACAGGCGGAGGCATCGTGGTAGTACGGGCCGCCCAGTCCCAGCACGGTTGCCAACGTGTGCTCCTTCTCGCAGTCGCCCAACACCCCGCGGCGCGAGGCGGGTCAGTCAGTGGTCAGGGGGCCGAGGGTGGCCTTGAAGACGGCGGGGACGTTGATGGTGTCCATGCAGCCGCCGACCCCGCCGCAGGCGACCTGGTGGGCGCACGGCGAGCACACCAGCGTCGAGCGCAGGGCGGTCACGTTCGTCACGTGCTTAGGGATGACCTCCGCGCCGTTGCTCGGCCCGAGCAGCAGCACGGCCGGCTTCTTGTGTGCGAGGGCGAGATGAAAGCCGAAGGAGTCCCCGGTGACCACCACGTCGACCAGGCCCGGCAGCGCGGCGGCCTCCTCCAGGCTGAGCGGCGCGTACGCCACCCGGGACTCGTCGGCGCCCCGCAGCCGCAGGTGCCGCACCAGGGCCTCGCACGCGTCGCGGTCGCTCGGGCCGCCGAGGACGGCCAGCTGCGCCCCGTGGTCGATGAGGGCGTCGGCGAGCTCGGCCCAATGCCGGGCCGGCCACAGCTTCGTCGGCAGCGACCCGCCAAGATTCAGGCACACCCTGGGACCGGTCCGCTCTCCGAGAAGCCCGGCCACACGCCGCCGGGCGGCCTCGGGCACTTCCAGGACGTACGGCTCGCCCGCGTACGGGTAGCCGGCGACGGCGAAGTACAGCTCCGTCCACGTCTGCTGGTTGCCGATCGTGCGGTAGTCGTTCCAGGTGTTCTGCCGGAAGAACTGCATCGCCGCCTCACCCATCGGATACAGGGCGTGGTGGGGGCCGCCGAAGGCGAGCCCCGCCTTGTGCCCGGCGTCGATGCGGTCGACCAGTGCCGCCGCGGATGGAGTCCGCTCGAAGGAGTACACCGCGTCGAAACGGCGCGACGGCAGCTGGGCGGCGGCCTCCCAGTCGTGGAGGAGGACTTCGTCCACGTACGGGTTCATCCGCAGGATCGGCGCGCACGCCTCGTCCACCAGCCAGGTGATGTGAGCGCCGGGCTTCTCGGCGCGAATCCGCGCGGGAAGCGGGGAGGCGATCAGCATGTCCCCCAGCAGGCCGAGCATCACGATCAGGACCCGGTGGTCGACGGGGTCGTGATGCGGGCAGCCGTGGCACGGCCGCCAGTGCCGGCAGGGCCTCTCGCCGGCGAAGTGCCGACAGTCCGGGCGGATCTCGAACGTGTCCACGGTGTGCACGGGGCCCAAGAAAGCGCCCCGCAAAGGGAGTTGCTCCGGACTCACACGCCACCCCCGGCTCCGACGGCCGCCAGAGCAACGCGCAGAACCTGCTCGTCGGCCCCGTCGCCCTGGTGCGCCTCCACCAGGGCGCGCGTGCGCGCCGCCACGGCGGCCGGGTCGCGGCCGTCGCGCAGCACGGCGGTGAAGATCTCGGTGAGCTCGTCGATCCCTGCCGCGTCCATCCCGGCCCAGGACACCTCCTGCAGGCCCAGGCGCAGCCCCGCCGGGGCGGTGATGTGCGGCAGCGGGATCGCGTTGACGACGATCCCCGCCTCGAACAGCCGGCGGGAGGCTTCCTCGGCGGCCAGCAGCGGGGCGATGTCGATCCACAGCTGA
This sequence comes from Streptomyces sp. NPDC002888, assembly GCF_042888465.1. Lineage (NCBI taxonomy): Bacteria > Bacillati > Actinomycetota > Actinomycetes > Kitasatosporales > Streptomycetaceae > Streptomyces > Streptomyces sp. NPDC002888. The sequence goes on from NZ_JBIAPU010000001.1 coordinate 384,472, forward strand.
TGGCAGTCGGTGAACCCGCCCTTCTCCCCGCACACCGCGAACCCGCGCTCGGCCAACCCCGCTCCCATACGGCGGGCATTGGCGACGGTGGCCGCCGCGTACACGGTGCCGCGGGCGTCCATCTCAGCGGCGGCCACGGCCAGGGCGACGACGTCGGCCGGATGGTGATGGGAGACGAAGTGCGAGGCGTGCTCATCCAGCCGGGCCGCGAGCTGGGCGTCGTTGGTGGCCAGCAGTCCCTTGTGCGGGCCCGGGTAGGTCTTGTGGGTGGAGCCGCCGAGGCTGTCCGCGCCCTCCGCGAGCGGGTTCTGCCACGCGCCGCCCGCGATCAAGCCCAGCGTGTGGGAGGCGTCGTAGTGGATCAACGTGTCGGGGCCGACCACCTCGCGCAGCCCGGACAAGTCCACGGGGAACAGGCACATGAACGCGTCCAGATACACCAATTCGGGCTGCGGCTGGCCACCCAGCAGACGGGCGAGGGCGTCCAGGTCGAGGGTGGACGTGGCCGGGTCGACCGGCAGATCTTCCATCTGCAGGCCCAGCCGGGTGCCGATGAAGCGGGTCGAGCCGTGCCCGCCGTCGCGCTCCGCCAAATTGAACGCCCTCGCTCCGTGGCGGCCCAGCGCGGAGAGCGCCACCGTCAGCGCCGAAACCCCCGACACCGGCTTGAGGTTCACGTGGCGCGCGCCCAGCTGCGCGCTGAGCCGCCCGGCCGCGGCACGCTCGATATCGACCAGATCCTGCCGTCCCGGCCACGCCCAGTTCTCGCCTCCGCCGTCGGGGCCGGGAAAGGCGTATCGCACGGCGGCCTCCGTCAGGTGCGGCACCCGGGCGGCCAGCGACAGCCCATTCTCGCTCGGCACCAGATGCAGCCGGTGGCGGGCAGAGTCGTGGTGGGCTGCCGCCTGCCGCAAGGCGGTAAGCGCGTCGGGTGGGGTGCGGGTCACGAAGCGATCTCCTGACGGTCGAGGACGAGCGGCACCGCAGTGAGTGGGGCCTTTGCCGGTCGGTAGCGGATCCGGCTGGGCGGCCCACCGGGCAGCCGCGGCACGCCCTGGTGAAGGACCGAGGCCATGACGGTGAGAGCCATCAACTCGGCGAGCGGCCGGCCCAGGCAGGCGTGCGCGCCGCCGCCGAACGCCCACAGCCGCGCCCCGCGGGCCTCGCCGTCCAGGAACCGCCGCGGCCGGAACGTATGCGGCTGCGGGAAGACCTCGGGGTCGAAGTGCCCGGCCGACGTGGAGTACGCCACCCGGGTACCGGCCGGGATCCGGTAGCCGCCCAGGTCCACCGGGCACACCGTCTCCCGCAACGAGAGCAGGTTCGGCGAGTGCAGTCGCTGAGCCTCGGCGAGAACCGCCCGCAAAACGGGCACGGCATCCCGCCGCGCCAGCACCTCCGGCGTAGCCACGGCCACGTGCGCCTCCGTCTGCGCGAGCACCGCGTGCTGCTGGTTGCCGGCCAACTCGACCAGGCACCAGGTGATCAGGCTCGCCGTCGTCTCCCTCGCCGCGATCAGCAGCGCCAACAGGTGATCCGGCAGCGGGCCCACCGCCTGTGACGCATCCGCGAACGCGGCCACCAGACCTGCCAACGCCGAGTCCGTACCAGGCTCGGCGACAGCCGCAGCCGCCCGGCGGGTGAACAGGGCGTACAACCGCCGACGGGCTGCACGCCCCGCCCAGTACCGGCCGGTCATGAACCGGTCCCGTCCCGGCGGAGCGCCGGACCCGGCGACGAACGGCTCGAACACGGCGGCGAACACGGCCGAGTCCGCCGTCTCGGGAGCGATGCCGAGCAGTACCCGAGCGCTCAAAGAGCCGGTGAGCGCCCGCACCTCCGTGTACAGATCTCCCACGCCATGCTGCGCCCACCGGGCTGCCACCGGGTCCGTCACCTCCAGCAGGGCTGGCAAGTAGCCAGGCAGCGCCCGGCCCGACAGCGCCGGCCGCAGCCTGCGCCGGGCCTCTGCGTGCCCCTCACCAGTGAGGTTGAACAGGGCGCGGCCGAACAGGTCATGCACCAGCGGGGTGTTGAGCACCTCCAGACAACCGCGCTCGCCGGCGAACAGCTCAACCAGCCCCGCCCAGGTGCCCACCAGCACCGTCTCTTGCCCGTCGACCGCCATCCGAAAGACCGGCCCGTGCCGACGATGTCCTTCCTCCAGGGCCCCCAGCGGGTCCAGGTCGAAACTCCGCACCGTGTGGTGCGGGGGTAACCCGCAGGCCGCCGCGGCGGCCTGCTCAGACACCCGACCGCTCCAGAACGTCCAACTGCCGGGCCGCGCGGGCGGTGACGGCCGCGTGGTCAATCCCGGCCACCTCCAGTGGCGGCTTGCACGCGCAGTCCTCGGGCAGGTCGTCCGCCTCGCCCGTCTCTCCGAACCGCATCAGCGCGTCCACCACCCGATCCGCGCAGACAGGGCAGGCATCCGGGAACACCGACTCGAAGTCCGTCCCCCTCAGGTTCACACACGCCACCCGCACCGCGAGCCGCTCATGGACCCGGCGGATCGCCTCCACCACGGTCCACAGGTTCGGCGGCACGTACTGCCCGGCCTGCCACAGCTCCCACGCCACCGTGTTCCGCGACACCCGTGTCGGGCACAGCGTCATCCCCTGGACCCCGAGCCCGGTCAGGTAGTCGACCGACTGCACCACGTCGGTCACCGCCTCGCCGTCGGTCAGGAACGGCGGCTTGACCATCAGGTAGATCTTCGGATCCACTCCCAGGCCGGCCATCACCATCAGCGCGCGTTCGAAGGAGACCTGGGAGATCCGGGTGTTCACCAGCGTCTCGCGCACCAGCGCGTCTGCGGACTGCAAACCGATCCCGATCTCCAGCCGCACCTCGCCCAGGGCCTGGACGAACGGGGTCAGCGCTCGCTCGGTGACGAACTGCGGCAGCGACTCCACCACCAGCCGCTTCACCCCGGCCGCCGCGACCAGCCGGGCGATCTCCACCTGGACGTTCCGCGGGATCTCCCGTGGCGCGAAGAAGCTGCCGTCGTTGTAGAGGGAGAGCACCTCGTACGACGGCTCGCACTCGGTCCGTTCCAGGGTGTGACGTACCTGATCCAGCAGACTCTCGCGCGAAGTCCCGCCGTGGATGCCGTAGTTGTTCAGATTGGTGAAAGGACACATCGTGCAGGTCGGCACCGAGCAGCCGCCCGACATGACGATGACCTTCTTACGGCCGACAACGTCACCGTGCGGCAACCGGATCATGTCGTAGTCGACGAACCGAGGCTCCGCCGGCTTCTGCGTCCCCGAAGTGCGTAACTGTAAGGACAGATCACCGATCCGGCGACGCAGGTCCTTCACCGTCACCGGCGAGTCAAGCGCGTGCTCAGGCATGAGGAGCCCCCTTGATCCCCGGTCGATCAATCGGGTCTGCCCGCGGACCGGAAGCGCGGCGCAGCCGTCACGAATCCTCAGAAGAGCCGAAGACTCAATGCTTGGGAAGACGGCCTCGAACCGCCAGCCCATTGGGTGTGAACCGGACAGACGACAACACTGCGATACGCAACGCCCGCGCATCCGAATGTGGAGGACGCCGATGGCCTAGGAGTTGTAGCGATGGAGGAACACACGCTCGCCTTGAGGGTGAAGAAGGCACCGGCACACTCCACGAGTGAGCAGAGCGGATTCCCCTGGGTAGCCGACGGTCCGCCGTGGGCGGCGTGGACAGCATCACGGGGCCTCCCAGGGGACGACGAATCAATCCACTTGCCGCCTATGACCGCGACGACCCGGGTGCCCGTTGCCGGACTCCGGCGAGTCTATCTGGCTTGTGCGGCAAGGGCCATGTGACGAAAACCGCCTGGCCCATCGGCGCACCGCTGCTGACCGCCGCCGTGGCCAGCGTCCGCGTCTGGCACATCGGCGGCACGAGCCGTACATCCTCAAGCACTACAGCGACCCTGCCCGTGCCGCCAACGAGGCCGCCGCTCTCGCCCTCCTCACGCACCACCGGGTCCCGAGCCCCCGCCTGCTGCACGCTGACATCGAAATGCAGCCGGCCTGGACCGCCCAGAGCGTCGTCCAGGCCGAGCCCGTCCCCGCCGACCGGTTCCTGGATGAACTCGCCGGTCCCCTCGCCGCAGTCCATGCCATCCCCGGAACGCACTTCGGGCGCCTCGCCGGAGCCACCCGCCACCACACCTGGCGCGACTACCTCCACGACCGCCTGAACCTGTACACAGCCACGGCACCCGATCTCGTTACCGTCGCAGCAGCCCTCCGCCAAGACCTCGACCGAGTGAATCTCGACATCGAGCACCGGCTGCTCCACCACGACCTTCAGCTCGGACACCTCGTCCGCGTCCCAGAGGGCCCACGTGTACTGCTGGACTGGGAACTCGCCGCTTTCGGCGACCCGACGTCCGACCTTGCCCGCCTCGCCGTACGTCTACGCCTGCTCTCACCTCAGCGCGCGCTCACCCATGGGCCCGCTCCAGCCGACCAGTGACGCCTGGAGCTGTACTGGCGTCTCCACCTCCTCGCCGATGCAGCTCTGGCCACCAACCCCGAAGTCCAGGCACACGCCCTGGCCCTCACCACCGGCACCATCACATGATGTGAAACCGCGGGCTCGCCACCGGCCGTCGAGGCCGAAACGAGCCGCCTCGTAGCACACCGCGGGGCAGAATCCCGATGACCGTCCACGAAGGGGATGATCCGAGTGCGACCCAGCCAACAGATGCGCGACCTCGGCATCGTCCAGTACGGCGCCCCCATCCTGGCCGAGCCCGGCCGCTCCTTTGGACTCCCGGACGAGCGGAAGCAGGCCGACGCCGTCGTCGGTCAACTCCTCGACGCCATGGAACGCATCCGCCGCGCACACGACTTCTCCGGCAAGGGCCTGGGCCTGGCCGCCCCGCAAATCGGCATCGACCGGGCCGCAGCCGTCGTCACGCCGCCCGGCGCCGACCCGATCATGCTCCTCAACCCTCGTATCACTTCCGCATCCGACGAGATGGACGAGAAGTTCGAAGGCTGCCTGTCGTTCTTCGACGTACGGGCCCTGGTTCCCAGGCCCCTGCGGATCACCGTCGAGACGGTGACGCTGGACGGCAGCACCACGACCACGGTCTACGAACGGGGCGAAGCCCGGCTCATCGCGCACGAGATCGATCACCTTGACGGTCTTCTGCTGCTGACTCGGATACGGCCCGGAATGACCCCGATCCCCGTCGAGGAGTACCGCAAGACGGCCGAAGCGACCGGCCGGGCCTGGTCATATGAGTAGAAGAGGCAGGGCATCACCGTGGGCAGGCACGCCCGTCCCGGACCGCCGGACCAGCCGTCCCGCGCGGCCCCTAGCATCGACCCCGACGACCCACTCGCTCCCTACCACCGGCGCAGGTGTGCACCGATGGACGTCTACCGCCGACACCGGCCCGTCGGCGGCGGGGCCACCCACGTGCGGCCGGAGGAACCGCGGGTCCTGGAGCCCTGGGACGGCTTCGCATACGTGCCCAAAGGCACCGCGCCGAACCTCGCGGCCGCTCAAGCCTAGGCGGCCGGCGGACCGGCGCCGGGCGGGTAGGTCACCGGCTCGATCGGCCCAGGCAGAGCTGGGATCTCGGCGACAATCGCCTCGCTTCAGACACAAATCCGGACCATGGAAACGTTGAGGATTGGCCCGGCTGCAACAACCCGGCCGAACTGCGCATTCGGCTCGATGTGGCTCTCGAGGAGAACGTGGAACTACTCGCAAAGCTCGCCGAGCCCCTAGCCGAGAACGAAGCCAGGATCCACGCCACATGCACCGAGTAGCTCGTCCGCAAGGAGTGCCTGTGCTACGAATCATGAGGCGTGGAGAATTGGAAGATGGGCTGGATAGTGTCGAGGTACGCCGACGAGGAAGGCAGGCCAGTTGCATGGCGGACGAGATCGTTGTCGCACAGACGACCATCGACGACGAGGACAAAGCGATGGTCCTGGCGCGAGGCGCAGTCGAGAACCATCTGGCCGCCGGTGCCCACATTGACCCGCCGTTGACCGCGGTCTACTGGTGGAAGGGAAGGATCGAAACCACCCGCGAATGGCGGATCTCATACAAGACGTCCTCCGATCGTCTGCCGGAGCTTGAGACTTGGGTGGCCCAGGAACACACCTATGAGGTTCCGGAGTGGGTCGTCCTGCCAATTGTTGGCGGGTCCGACGCCTACCTGTCGTGGGTGGCCGACGAATCGACCGCAAAGTAGGCCGGAGGATGAGCGTCCGGTTGCTTTGATGACGCCGGGATTGTCGCCGACCGGGCCGACGTCCGCGTCTGAGCCACGGCATCGGGCGGCAATGCGGCCTCCCATTTTGCTAACCCCAGGGTTCGGAAGGAGTCCTACACCGGCGTGGTGGACTGCCACTCTCGATCGAGGATCGCGTGCACTACGGAGTCCCGCCATCTGCCAGCTTTCAAAACGTGCTCGCGGATCACTCCTTCCTCAATCATCCCGACAGCCGCCATCGTCTTGGCCGAAGCGTCGTTAAGAGGAGACCGCGCTCCCCAAATGCGGTGAAGGCCCAAATCGTCGAAGCCGACGCTGAGCAGCAACCGCACCATGTCCACGCCGTATCCGACGCCCCAGGCATCTGGACGCAGCGCGAAGCCTGTGGTGGCTGCTCGCTGCTGATGCGGATCGGCAGCGAGACGGCCGAACCCGATCAGCTCGTTCGTGTCCCGTTCGATGACGGCGAGAGCGTATTCGATGCGCGGAGTCGCCCTCGCCGAGGCGATCGACCTGGCCACCATCTGGGTCACCTCTTCACGGCTACGCGGTTCGAACGACAGGTGCTCCGTAGCTTCGGGGCTGCCGTAGATGGCCAGCACCGCATCCACGTCCTCATGGGCGAGTTCACGCACTGCAAGGCGTGGGCCAGAACGTCCGACCGGATGCATGGAATACATCACATGATCCCTTTCCAGCTCCAGGGACGCGGCTCGGCACGGCCGCGCAGGCAGTCGACGCGGTACTGTGCCTCGGCTTGCCACACCGGGCGCGTTGCGGCGTGCTGGGCCGCGTAGGTGGTCATGCGCAACTCACGGGCTTCAGCGAGGAGGTCATACCCCTCCCACTGCGTGACGTCTATGCCGTACGCAGCACAGAACTCGGCATACTCCGCTGCGGTGACAGTACCGGTCGTGGACACCTTGACCGCGATGGACACCAGATCCCATTCTGGCGGCCCGACGGAGGCCCGCTCGAAGTCCAGCAGTACCGGCCCATCCGTCGTACGTACGACGTTGCCCACCCACGCATCACCGTGTACGACACACTCGGGCAGGCCCTGGGGCCGGCGCTCCCACTGCTCGCGAAGTTCCGCATGCCGGTCCCGTAACCAGGCGCGATCGTCCGCCGACAGCGACGTGGCCGCCTGGATCCGCTCAGACACCCGGACGAACGGGTCCAGCCGGTCGAGCGGCAGGTCCGGGACCGGCAATGGGTGAAGTTGCTTCAGCAGCGTCACGACGTTCATGACGTTGGCGATCTCGTGCGGCGGGAGCTCGGCCCAAAAGGTCACGGGCTGGCCTCCGGCCTCGATGGGCTGCTCAAACGGCAACGCTCGCACGGCCGACACTCCGTTGTCGGCGAGCCACCGGGCCACGAGGACCTCACGCAAGGCTGCCTTCCACTGGCCAGCGCGGGCGATACGGACGATTACATTGCTGGCGAGACGCCAGATCTCATTCTCGGCGAGGCGGACAGGCTCGGCGCCTGCGGGGTCGAAGTCTGCAAGAGCGCAGGCTTCTTCTAATACGGCACGGGCGGGTACAGCCGAGATCGTCATATCAGCAAGGTAGTCGTGAACCGCTTGTGCTGGTGAGGGTTGCAACGCCTGACCAGCCTGGCGCCGGACTGCCTACTCGCCCTTGGGCTCGCCTGCGGCCAGCCTCGGGCCGATCCGGGCACACCGAGCGGCGTAAGCCTGAAGATGCAGACTCTCGAATTCGGCTCGGTCCCAGTCCTCTGGCCTCACCTCCCCGTCCGGCCAGATGTACGCCAAGCCGTGGTCGCCGGTCGAGAGGCTCACCTCCCGCAAGTCGTATCGGTTGTCCTCGAACGAGTCGAGCAGCGTCCATTCCTGGTCGGTCAGGTCGGTGAGCAGGAGGCCAGCCGCGGCGGTTCCGGGCGCGGCAACAAGTCCGGGATAGACCCGGCCTTCGAGCGCAGCAGCACGCCACCCCGGTGCAGAAGCAAGAATGTGGGCCGGTACTCGCCCCAACAGAGCTTCGAGGACAGCAGCGAACTGGAGCGTGCCGTAAACGAACAGCCCGCCAGACGCATCGGAGAGGCGATCGAGACGGCTGGAAGGCTGGACCAAGGTCATGCCTGCAAGGTAGTCGTGATCCGGCGGCGCGGGTATGCCGCCTCCTCCATGTGACAACGGGGGTCGCACTGTGGACTGGCCGCACGTGACTCGCCCGGGATGGGCGTCCGGTCCGGGAAGCCGGCATCGCAGGGCCAGCCGCTCGGTGGTACAGCTACAGGGTCTCGCCGGGGATGGACAGGTACGTCTCGCGGAGCGCGCTCAGCACGGGGTGAACAGTCGGCAGTTCCTTGTCGTCGATCGCCGACAGGGCGCGTACCCCGATGCTGGTGTTCGTCGCGAAGGCCGCCGCCATGCGCTTGGCCTGGTCGAGAGTCACGGGGACAGTGCGGTGCTCAACGACGTTGGTGTGCTTCTGGAGGAGGGCCATCGTCACGCCGGGTAGCACAGGTGCCTGCGGCCACACCACGGTCCCGTTGCCATCGATGAAGGCAACGTTCCAGGTGCCGCCCTCGCTCACGAGACCGTCGCGGCCGACGAACAGCGCGTCGCCGAACCCCGCGCGCTGTGCTGTCCCACGGGCGTGCAGGGCACCGAAGAGACCCACGTGCTTCACCTCGGGCAGGTCGCGCTCGTACGGCACGCTCATGGCGCGCAGCGGTTCCGGGGGCAGAGCGCCGGCACCCCGCACGGACACCATGATGTGCGGCTCGTCAGCGTTGGCCGGGTGCCCCATCTCCACCTTTGGGTCGTAGATCGTGACGCGGGCGACGCACGGGCTGCTCTGCCCCTCCAGGGCCCGGCGGACGTACTCGCGAACGAGCGTGGTTTCCAGATCCGCGCCCCACACGGTCTTGCAATCCCGTACGAGCCGTTCCATGTGCAGGGAGAGGCCCCGGATGGCGCCATCTCCATCGATGCGCATAGACGTGAAGTGACCGAAGTTGGTCAGGGCCAGGGGGAGCAAGTCGTCTGCGGACACCGGCTTTCCATCAAGAGTTGCCATGCGGCCCAGCATGTCAGGACCGTCCGCTTCTGCGGCAACCCCGGTCACTCGCCGTCTCCGAGCTGGTCACCAACGCCGTCGAGCACCGGACCGGAGACGTGGGACCCCCCTCCACCACCACGGACAGCGAGTTGCGGATCGAGGTCACTGACGACATCCCGACTCCAGCCGATCTGCGCTCCTCATCACTCCTTCTCTGCCCAGTAGTTCTCCAGCATCTCGCCAGGCCACGCGGGCTCGTGAACCGGGCCGCGCGGACCCATCTCGATGAAGAACGGAGACAGGTCGTAAATCTTGGTGCCGACCACGGCGTCCAGGTCGGTCACCCGCAGACGGAGGCCGTCGACTCCCATCAGGCGGGGGAATGACTGTGCGAGCTGATTGGGGCGCCGGTGGTTGCGGTGGGCGAAGGTGCCTGTTGCCGGCCATTGCGGGTTTCCGCGCGGGCTGCGAGCGTGGTACTCGACGTCGCTCGGGGACGCTTGGTCGAAGTGCCAAACGACCACCAGATGAGAGAACTCTTCCAGCCCCTGCACAGAGTCGAGGGGAAACTCATCCTCATCGAGCTGAATTACCGACTCGACGCCACCCCAATAGTCATCGGCGACCTCCGTACGGCCCGCGACAACCTTCCCGATCGGCTTGATCTCCAAAGCCATGGCCCAGCCTTTCGACTCCGTCTCAACGACACTTGCGATCAATCTACTTGGGCCAGATATGCGGACGCACGGGCATCGAGTACGCCCACCGCGGGGATGCCGCGCTTCCGGTAGGGCGACAGAAGTCGTCGCATCTCGACGACCCTCTGCCGCGCACGGCCGGAGTAGATCCCGTCCTCCATCGCGTCCAGGACGCTGGTCCATGTCGCGCAGGCTTCTTCGACGCCACCTTGTGCGATTTGCGTCGCGCCCATGTACCCGAGGGTCACCGCGTGCGTCCGCCGGAACGCAGTTCCACGCGTGCGCACGGAGCGCCGGAACTCCTTGATCGCCCTCTGGTGATCACCGAGATCCCGCAGCGTGCATGCGGTCTCGTGTGCCAACGACGCCTCACCGAAGAAGAACGTGCGGTCCGGCTCCCTGATGCCGTCATGGGCGTTCGACAGATTGTCCTCCGCTCGCAGCAGGGCCCGGACCGCCTCTTGGTTGTGGTCATTCGCAGCGAGAGTCCGCGCGTGCACTACACCCAAGAGAGCACGTTCCCGGGGCGTGGCGGCTGCGTACCGCTCGCCGTGCACCGAAGCCTGCGCGATCTGAAGGGCTTCTCGTCGGAAACCAAGGTCGAGTGCCTGGTGCGCCATGGCCCGCAGTATGTGTCCGATCAGGGGTGCGTCGCCGGAGCGCGCTGCCAGCTTCACCGCGGTATTGAAGCGCTGGAGCGCGATCGCATGCTCGCTGTTGTCGAAGCCCATCCAACCCGATAGATACGCCAGTTCGGCGGAGGCCGCGAACATGGCGCGCCGGGTCTCATCGTCAGCGAACCTGCCCCGGAGGAAGTTGTGGGCCTCATTCCGCAGGTACTCGTCGACCGCGCGCCGGCCGTGCCCGCCGCCACGCCGCTGGTCCATGCGCGAGAACGCTAGGGTCAGCTCCCGTACGGTCTCGACGTCTCCCCGGCCGACGCGCTTGCCCGTCGACGGCTCTTCGGCTGGTGGCCGCGACATGGCGTCCCACCACGTCTCGTCCGGCAGGATCAGGGCCGCCGCGGAGTACACTCCGCCTGCCAGCAGGCGGCGCCGGTCCGGGTCCACGCCACTCCCTATGTCGTTCAGCGTGATCAACGGATCGACGCGCCAGTCCAGCGCCCCCTGCGCTGGTGAGGTGGAAGCTGCGAACCCGATCTCTTGTGGCGTGATCTCACGCTTCAAGCGACGGGACAGCGCCTGGCACAAGATAACCGGTGCGATTCCCGTCGGCTGGGTGCCTCCCACCCACATGCTCACGTGGGAGCGCCCGATCTTGGAGTTTTCCCGGACCTCGCCTCTCAGTGTCTCCTCGGCGACTCGGTTGTACGCCGCGGCAGCCTGGGCCCGTGACCAGCGAGCTTCCTCCAGCAGTGCGGCTAGCTTCTCGTTCCGCTCGCGCGCCATCCTTGCGCCCCCACCAGTGAACTCGATCTTTGACCACGTTGACCGACCTGCGCTCTCTGGAAGCCCAAGGCCAGCCACAGCTCCAACGCTAGACTCAACTAGCCGCCCACGTTCGACATGTGGCAGAAAGTCACCTCACGGGGCAACCTCTGGTCATTCAAGGCGGCCGGGCTCAGGTCGGTGGGAGAGGAGCCGGGCGCGGCCCTCTTGATGTCTCAGGCCGGACGCTTGACCATGACGGCGTACAGCGGGGAGTCGTCGGACGGTTTGGCCTCGTCCTGCTTCTCATAGCCCCACTTCTCGTACAGAGCCTGCGCACGCGCTCGCCAGAACACGGCAAACCATCGAGGCCACGGGCACCAGAGCGCCCGAGGTCGTGAGCTGGATCGAGGAGTCCCGTCGATGGACGTTCGGATGCGTGGAGTCGACGAGGAACACTCTACGGCGGAGGTCCTTGCCACCGTGAGCTGATAACTACGCTTGCCCTCATGGCGACTAACAGCGTGAGCGTTCGCACCCTTGACGGCCTGCACCTGGCGGGCACCCTGGTACGTCCCCAGAAACCGACACCGTCGGCCGTGGTGCTTGTGCACGGCGGAGGCGTCACCCGTGAAGAAGGCGGCTTCTTCACGCGGCTTGCAGACGGCCTTGCTGACGCCGGTATCGCCTCACTCCGGTTTGACCTACGCGGCCATGGCGAGAGTGAAGGACGGCAGGAAGAGCTAACGCTCTCGACAATCCTCAACGACATTCGCATCATGCTTACGCACGTCCACAAAGCGACTCAGGCCGAACAAATCACGTTGCTAGGCGCGAGTTTCGGCGGCGGAATCTGCGCCTACTACGCCGCAAAGCGGCCGAACGAAGTTACTCGGCTCGTGCTGTTCAATCCGCAGCTGGACTACAAGCGGCGGACTATCGACAGTCGGCCGTACTGGACAGATGACGTCATCAGCGAGGAAGCTGCCCAGGAACTCACCGAGCGCGGCGCACTTCAGTTCACGCCAACGCTCCGCCACGGGCGGCCCATTCTCAACGAGGTGTTTTGGCTTAATCCCCATGAAGCACTCGGGGAGGTTCAAGCACCAACGCTCGTCGTGCACGGCACGGCTGACACGCTCGTTCCGTACGAGTCCTCGCGCGTTGCTGTCGAGCATTTCACGGCACCGGTTGAGCTCGTGCCCGTTGAGGGCTCGCAGCACGGTTTCGCTGTCCATGATGACCCGCAATACTTGAACCCCAAGAGCCAGGGATACCAAGCCTTCGTCATCCGCACCGTGATCGAGTGGCTCAGGCAGTAAGCAACTCACGGAATTCGCGAACCGCAGGCCGGCTACGCCACCTATCAAGGGTCAGAAGTACCTCGCCGAGTACGCGCACTGTGCGCTCTGACTTCACTTCGCGCGCCACTTCGGCCGACTCCTTGCCGACCTTCGCGGCTTCATCAGGCTCACCGCTGAGCGCCAATGCTGCCGCCCGTCGTGCATTGAAAAAGCCCGTGTCGCGGCGGGAGAGGCTACCCGTGCTCAGTACGTCGCTGAAGAGATCGACGGCGAGACTCGGCTTACCGGCCTCGGTGTAGGTAATTGCATCGCGGAGCAGGCGCGTGTGCCCAGTGAAGTACGCCCCGAGACTGTTTAGCTCCTCCTCGGGAACGCTGGCCAAGAGGTTTTGTGCCGTGTCCAGTTTGTCGCGCACCACGTCGAGCGGGTCCCCGAGCATGGCGCGGCCTAGCGCTTCTTGCTGCGTAACTTCAGCCCGGACACGGACCGGCAGCAGCCAGCGGGCATTGCTGGCGGCTTCGGCAAGCGTCAGCATGCGCAGGGCATCACGCTCGTCGTACGCCATCTGTGACTTTTTGAGAAGCACGTAGCCCTGCATGGCTGCGTTGTCCGCTTCCTGCGCCCACTCCATTGCGCGGTCATACCAGAAAACGGCCGCCTGCGGCTGTTGAATGTCTCGGTACAGCCATCCGGTGAACTCTGCACCTTCCGCACCGACGGCGAGGAGTTCACGGCGCACACGCGGCGTCACGTCCCGAGCATGGCCCTCAATCGCACCCAATAGGCCGAGCATAACCGGCAACGTCTTCTTCGGGCCGAGCGCCCCATCGTCGCGCTTGGCTTTTTCGAGTTGGCGACGGAAGTAGCTAACGACCGGCCCGTCGAGGTAGCGGGCATCGTCCAGCGCAGCCGCAATGTGCTCTAGCTCGTCCAGCCCGAGGCCAGGCAGCACGGCAGCTGCTACGCCAGTCCTGAGCAAGTCGCGGCGGTTTATGGGGCTCATTGGGTCTCGCTTGCGTGCGTCCGTGGCGGTGCTGTCCGCCGAGTGACCAAGTAGCGTGCCCAAACCGCTCGCTGCAAGGGTCTCAGCGTTTACCGGCACCAGGACTGTCCGGCCGTGGATAACGACCGGCAGCATCACTCCGACCTGCGGAGCCTCTTCCTGAGCGGACGACGTTTCTTCGGGTGGTGGCACTGCAGGAACAGCCTCGGTAGAAACTTCCTGCATTGGCCTGGGCAACTTGAACCACAGTAGGTCTGCCGGAATCCGCAGGCTATGCGCCCACCTCATGAGTTTGCTGAGGTCTTGCGGAGGTTTGCCGCTCTCAATACGGCTTAGTTGCGCCTGATTGAGTCCGAGCCATACCGCCATGGCTTCTTGCGAGAGCACACGGCCATGCCACGGATGCGTGCGATAGGCGTAGAACACCCGGCCCATGTGCCAACCACTCAGCGCTTCACGCATGGTGGGCCGCTGCCAGAACTCCGGGGGCACAACGGGCGGGGAGGCCACAGCATGAGCCCGGTCCTTACGGAGGCAGAGGGCGCACCGGTTCGCGTAATTGTCCCGTGCCAACCGCGTGCCACAGGCGCAGTGCCGAACCTGCCCAGTTGCCATGTGCCGTACCCCGCTCGTCTGGCGCTCCGCTCTGGGAGCCCAAGCCTAGAGACGCTAGATGTCCGCTGTCCGGCGGTCCATGCGTCTCATGCATACCCGCTCATGCAACGACGCAATGACGCAAGAGGGTTCGCGGCCCTCATGCTCCTAACCGTGCTTCGCCCAGCAATCGACAGCAAGGGAGCACCACCATGGACCCGGGAACCCGTCGTCAATCGACGGGAGTTGGCCGCGCAGACCGCTGTGCACTGGATCCATGCCAAACGCACAACGTTGACGAGGCAGCGGCCATGCGTGCCCATCCCGCGCGCACCACGCCACCCGCTGCGTCGATGTCCGCAGACGATCTTTGACCACCTTGACCACCTCCGATCTCTTGACCCCATTCCAGTCACCGGGATTAGGCGGTTCGCTCTTGTAGGCCGGCTACTCGACGAGCGGGAGCACCCCCACATGAACTCCTCTACTGGCAGATCCACTGTCTCGAGCGCCGTACTACTGGGCGGCGTCGGCCCGCAGTGGCACGGTGGGACCGGCCCCCGATGAGCCCCGCCACGGCCGTCGCCATGGTCGCAGCAGAACTCGTGCACCAAACCGCCCTCGGTTTCGCGGTGGCCTTCACCCCGGACAAGGCCCGAGTCGGACGCATGCGGCGGATCACCGCCGCCCACTTGCGGCTGTGGAGAGTACCTGGGCCGACCGCGGAGAACATTGTGCTCGCCGTCTCCGAGCTTGTCGCCAATGCCATCGAACACGGCTGCGGAGACATCGAGTTGACGGTCCTCTACTCCTGCGGAGAGGTACGGGTCGAAGTCACAGACGGCAACCCGGCGCCAGCCAAGCTCACCGTTGCGGACGACGAAGATGTCTCCGGCCGCGGGCTGTTCCTCGTTGCCGTCCTCGCACAGGACTGGGGCGTCAGCGCCGACGGCAGGTCGACGTGGTGCGTCTTCGGCGTTCCTACGAGGAGGTCGTGATGATCGCAGTCACGCGAGAAGCTGCCTCAGGACTAAGCCGGCGATGCTCCACCGAAGCAGTGAGTCCACTACCTGCATCGCCGTCCCCTCCCGAGATTTCAGGGTCGTCTGGGGGGAGCGACGGAACGGCCCAGCCGCAACGACTCACCGTTGTTGGGTCGTTCGGCCCTGATGGTTGTGCAACCAGTGGGACGTCCCAGGACGTCCCGACCGGGTCCTGCGGCGCGGTACCGGTGTCTACGGGCCCCTTGGACGATGCCCATGTAGCACGCTGCGCCGTGCTTCACCCGGACGAACCGCCCTTGTCGGCGAGTGGCGGCTCGAAATGCCTCGGCGGCTCCTCCTTGAGGGCCGCCGAGGTGACACCCCGATCGCTAACTTCGTATTCGATTAGTGGAGTTGCCCTTATGCCTCGCACCACGGCCTCGGCCCACCCAGTCGGCAGTGGGCAGGTGGACGGCGTGTCCTGGCCGGAGGGCTCATTCAGGGAACTGAGCCTTGACCTGAGGACCGTTGTATCGACCCTCGCACCTGGACCATCGCCTGTCGCGGTGCAGAAGACCCTTCACCGCGAAGTGACCAGACTTATCTTCGCCGAGACTGCCTCCGTCAGCGAAGACCCGGACGAACGACACGTCCAACTGCTCCTCATGCGCGGTCACTTGATGCGACTACTCGGAGCAGTCGTTCCTGTCGATGCCAACGAGCCTCCTCTGGAAGACGCTCGACTGGTCATACGCGTGCGTGCGCTACTCGACGAAGAGATTCCCGGCGACACCGTGCGTGCGGCGTCCCTGCACCGGCGGATGTCCGAGGTCGGGCGGGAGCTGCTCGCCGTCTTTCCTGCTGTCGACGCCTCTGCCGACATGGTCGACGGCTGGGGCAGGACTGTGTGCGCCGGGTTCGATTCGACGCGTATCCGCGAAGCCATTCGTGCGGCGAAGTCCTGGGAGCACGCGGGGGTGTACCCGCATCCGCACACCCTCGCGGCGGTCACGCGAGCGCTCAGCGGCTACGTCACGACGCTCGTCCCCTACGTCTCGATCCACTTGGAATCGCTCGCCGCCGGGAGTCGCGGGTGGTCCGCATGCGGTGAGGCGATCGAACGCTCGCAGGAGGCCCGCGACGTCGCTCCGGGAGAGGGGCTCAAGGCGGCGAGGGAGCACGCATACCGTCTCGCCGTCCACACCGAGACCCTGGTGCGCTACGCCGAACAGGACTGCGAGCGGGACGGTGCATGACATGACCGGGTCCTATCGCGCGGCGCCTCCTCAGCCGATTCACCGTGCTCCGGCCGCCCCACCGAATTCGGGCTCACCCCGCAAAGACGAGCCGGCCCCAGGGCGCGTTCGACGTGGCTGGCGACAGGCTCGCGAGCACCGGGGCGCCGTCCTCCTCGCTACCGCCATCAGCCTGCCCACCGTCTACGTCCTCGCCGAACTCGCCCTGCAGCTCTACGGCGGTTCGTAGCTCACGCCCCAACCAGCCGACCAGCGAAGTGGGCCGGCCCCGATAAGACGACGACTGTGCCAGAACACCAAAGGAGTACGACCATGCCGGCCCCGGACGAGACCATCTCGCCGCCGCTCTCCCCTCAGGAGCGGGAGGCTCTGCTGGGCATCTCTCAGGGAAAGACGACCGCAGAGACGGCCTGCGACATGGGAGTGTCCGACAGCACGGTCAAGACGTACATCCTCCGGATCGGCGGAAAGCTCGGAACTTCCGAGCGGGCGAGCATGGTGGACCTCGCCTACCGTCGCGGGTACTTGGACGTCCCCGGGCCTGTGGACTACGTCGTCGAGCTGCCCAAGGAGCAGCACACCGTCCTGGCAGGGCTCGCCGGCGGAAAGACCGTCGAGGAGATCGCGGCCGGCGCGAAGCGTCCGCTGTACGACGTGCGCAAGGACGCTCGACGCCTGCTGCGGGCGCTGGGTGCTTCCTCGGCCGCGCACGCGGTCACGCGAGGATGGCAGTTGCGTCTCCTGAGCCCCGCGACCGGCCGTGACAACTCCGGAGACGTCGTCGCCATGGCAGGACAGGCATGAACGCCCGCGTCGAGGCCGGCAGCCTGCGACCGGGCAGTGGCCCCGTTCACCAGCACGCGGGGGACGTGTTCACCTGCGACCGGCGGCAGGACTTCGTGCCCCACGTGATCCGGACGCACCGAGGTGGGCGCTGGCGCAGGGTGGACCGGAGTAAGAACGCCGGTGAGTGGGCGAAGTTCGTCCATCGCTCCGAGATGCTCGTGTTCGACGTCGACGACGGTGGGGAGGGCGGCCCCGGCATCGTCACGGGAGTGATCCCGTCCAAAGAAGACGTCACGGCACGCCTGGCCGCGCTCGCTCCAGTGCCGGGGACGGCCGTGGCCGAGATCGGTACGGACTGCGGCTGGACGGCAGCCTCTCTGGAGCACCATCTCCAGGGCGGCCAGGTGGTGACGGTCGCGGACACAGAACGTCTCGCCGAGATCGCCCGGCAGCGCCTACGTCCCTACCCGCGGGTTCAGGTGGTCAGCGGGTCTCAGGCCGGGGTCTTGGGACCGGCGGGTTCGTTCCACGGGCTCATGTCCCATCGTGCGGTACGCCGTGTGCCGTGGGAGTGGGTCACCCGGGTTCGTCCGGGTGGCCGGCTGTGCTTGCCCGTCCGTACCGCTCTGGGCGGATCCAGCGCGCTGCTCGTCCTGACCGTGGCGCGGGACGGGGCGTCGGCCAGTGGCCGTTTTCACGCCGGACCGGCTCCGCAGACCGTGTGGCTGCGCGAGCACCGCCCTGGTGAGGGCAGCTCCGTCGAGTCGCAGGGCAGCCCGAGGGCGTCGGAAGCCCTGGACGCGAGCGGGGCGCACGTACGGCCGGCGGCCCGGTTGTTCGCCGGCCTGCTTCGCCCTGACCTTCGGATGCAGGTCGTGCGCGGCGTTGCGCAGCTCGAAGGCGACGTTGCCGACCGCCTGCGTATTCATGACCACCAGGCGTCTCGGGCAGTGATCTTTCTCCACTCCCCCCGCATCTACGAGTGGGGGCCGCGCGATCTCGGCTCCGATCTGTTCGACGCGCTCGGTCAGTGGCACGCGGCCGGAGAACCAGAGGTGGAGCAGCTGGGCGTGACGATCACGGAGACCGAACACACGCTGTGGCTCGGTGCACCGGACGGTCCGTCGTGGCGTCTGCCCGAACTCCACACGATCACCGGCGAGGTGGAGCGGCATGCGACCTGACCATCCGATGCTCCTGCACCCCTCCGCAGCGATCGCCGAGTTGCAGGCACGACCATCGAGCGCCCGGATGCAGAACTACCTGCTCGGCGGGCGAGACCACTACATCGTCGACCGTGACGGGGCCCGTCGGGCGGCCGACCGCATGCCGTTCCTGGAGAGCGCCGTCCGCCACGAGCGCATGTACGTGCTCCTGATGGTGCAGGCCCTGGCCATCGCGGGCATCCGGCAGCTGGTCGACTTCGGCTGCGGCCTTCCCCACGGCCCAACGCCGGTGGATGTCCTGACCCGCATTCATCCCGACGCCCGCGCCGTGTGTATCGACAATGACGTGCTGGTGCACACCCACGCCGACGCAATGATGACGGCCAAGGCGCCCGCTGTCGTCGAGAGCCTGTGCGCCGACGTACGCGACCCCGAGTCGATCCTCGCTTCCAGGGAAGTCCTGGAGACGATCAACTGGCGAGAACCGGTCATCCTTCTCCTCGGTAGCGTGCTCCACCACATCGAGGACACGGCGGCGCAGCCCCTGACCGTCCTCGTCGACCAGTACAAACATGTCGCCGCCACCGGCAGCGCTCTCGTCATCACGCACGCCACCGCCGATGTCTCGGGCAAACCCGTGCGCCGATTCGCCAAGACCATGACGGCGGCCGGCTGCCCCGTCCACCTGCGGACGAAGGAACAGATCGCCCGGCTGTTCGACGGCTGGCAACTGACCTCCCCGGGCCTGACCGCGCCACAGACACTGGCACTCGAATACCCGGTCCTGCCCCAGGCCGCGTCATACGCCGGCACGGCCCGAAAGGAGTCCGCGCATGGCCGAGCTGTGTGATCAGCAGACCGGCGGGATCAAGCCGGTGACCAGCCAACTCTCAATGGACTCCTGGATAGAATCCGTGACGTCCGGAAACGGGCACCCGGGCGTCGCGGTCACTGACGCTGGACGTCACGTCTGCACCCCGGAGATCCGCATGCCCCACACCCGCGCGTTCGCGCGCGTTCCCGTAAACCCCGTTGTGGGGCGGTTCGCCGACGCCACGCCGCAGTGCCCGGACGCGAGTCGGCGTCGGCCGCACCCTCGTCTGGCAGGCCAGCGGTGAACGGGCAGGCAGCCTCGCATCGGGGCGGGGACGACATCGTGCAGCGCCACCGGGAACCGGTCGACGTCCATCTCATCCTGCGCCGTGGCGGCGAGGTGCTGCTGAGCCGGCGCGCGGGCGACACCTACGCCTCGGGCCTGCTGCACATGCCCTCCGGGCACCTCGACGGCGACTTCGAGGACGTGGTCACCGGGCTGGTCCGGGAAGCCGAGGAGGAGCTGGGCATCATCATCCGGCCGGCCGATGTCCGCGTCGCGTTGGTGATGCAGCACCGCAGCCCCAAGGGTCACAACCGCACCGGCTGGTTCTTCGAGGTCACCCGGTGGATCGGCGTCCCGCGTATCGCCGAACCGGACCGTTGCTCACAGCTGGACTGGTTTGCCCTCCACGACCTGCCCGACGACATGGTGGCGTACTGCCGGGCCGGCCTGGAGGCGTACCGGGACGGGCACTCCTTCGCGCTGCATCTCCAGGAACCCGACGACCCGATCGTCTACGAAGCGAACGGGCCAAACCGTCTGCACCCCTTGCCCTCGCGGGCGCCGGACCCCTACGCCGTACTGGGCGAGCAACTCGGCACGTTCGCTGAACGGACCATCGGCCCGCTGAAGGAGGTCACGGACGCCTCCTGGGCGCGGGAGGCTTCCCACGTGTGGCGGCTAACCGGACGCGACAGCGGGAGCTGGTACCTGAAGGTTCACCAGGGGCCCAAGTTCCACCAGCGTGAGGTGGGCGCCCTGAGAGAGTGGGCCCCAGCCCTCGGAGCCGACCGCGCCCCGCAGCTCGTCGCCGCCGACCCCGAACAACTCGCCGTGATCGTCAGCGCGCTTCCCGGCCGCGTACTCCACGGCGCCGACCTGAGCATGGCCGCCTGGCAGTCGGTCTACCGCCAGCTCGGGCAGCTCCTGCGGGCCCTCCACCTCGGCGAGCCCCCGATGATGGCGCAGGCCCTGGGCGGGCTGGCCAAGCTGGAACGGCACCTCGCGGCAGCCGACGGGCTCCTCGAGCCCGGAGAGGAGACGCTGGTGCGGTCCCTCGCCCTGCACCTGCCCCGTGTACCGCCCGTCCCCCATGGCCGTCGCCACGGTGATGTACAGCGGCGCAACCTGCTGCTCGACGACCACGGGACCCTGGCCCTCATCGACTGGGAACGCGCGGAAATCGGGCCCCTCGTCAGCGACTTCGTACGCATCGCCGACACCTGGATTGACGCGCCCGAACTCGAAGCCGCCCTGTTCGACGGCTACGGCCGCACGCTGTCCCCGGATGAGGCCCAAGCGCTCAAGGGTCTGTCGGCCCTCGACGCGCTCAGCGGCATCCAGTACGGCGCCACCCACGGCGACCCCGAACTCGTCGAGCGCGGGCATCGCACCCTGCACCGGCTCCGGAAGGAGGCATGACGACATCCGATCCCACGGCATCGGAGCGGGTCAATGAGCATGCCTGGCGATAGTACGGGCGCAGGCAGCTCGACCGGTCCCGACCACCACACCTACACCTTCGAACGGATTCAGGAGCTGCCCTTGGGGCGCTGAGCAAACGCCGGCTTCCGCCAGCCGGCATCCATCGCCGAACCACCCTGCAGTTGGCGCCGACGCCGGAGGCGAAGGCGCACGAGGCCCCGTAAGGAACCCCTCTATGACCGATGTGACCGTGGCCCCCGACGAGGCCACCCGGCTCCGCAACAAGGTCGTCGACCAGCTCAAGGAGGACGGCACAATCGTGTCGCCTGCGGTCGAGGCCGCCATGCGCAAGGTGCCCCGGCACCTTGCCGTACCGGAGGCGTCGCTCAGCGACGCATACAGCACGTACAACGCCGTGATCACGCAGGAGGACGAGCACGGCAATCACACCAGCTCGGTGTCCGCTCCGCAGATCCAGGCGATGCAGCTGGAGCAGGCCGGCATCCGCCCGGGCGACAACGTGCTGGAGATCGGCACCAACGGGCCGAACGCCGCGTACCTCGCGGAGCTGGTCGGGCCCACCGGTCAGGTCACCACCGTCGACATCGACCCCGCGCCCGCCGACCGAGCCAAGCGGTTCCTCACCGAGACCGGCTACGCGAGCGTCATCGTCATCGTCGCCGACGCCGAGAACGGCCTTCCCGAGCACGCCCCCTACGACGCGATCGTGGTGACGGTCGGCGCCTGGGACATCCCGCCCGCCTGGATCGACCAGCTCAAGGACGATGGCCGGCTCGTCGTGCCGCTCCGCATCAACGGCCTGACCCGCACCTACGGGTTCGTCCGGCAGGCTGACCACCTCGTCGCCACCAGCGCCCACGTGTGCGGTTTCGTGGCGGCACAGGGCGCCGGCTCCCACACGCAGCAGGTCATGCAGCTGCCCGGAGAGGAGGGCGTCACGCTGCGCTTCGACGAGGGCTTGCCCGCCAACCCCTCGCTGCTGGACGGCGTCCTGAACAGCGCCCGCGCCGAGACGTGGACCGGGGTGACCGTCGCCAGCCAGGAGCCCATCGGCACCCTCCAGATGTACCTGTCCACACAAGTCCCCAAGTTCTGCTTCATGTCCACCAACCCCGAGTTGACCACCGGCAAGATCGGCCCCACGGGCAACAGCTGGTCCATGGTCGCCATCGACGGGCCGCACTTCGCCTACACCGTCGTGCGCCGCGACACCGAGAAGAAGACCGCAGAGTACGGCGTCCACGCCTTCGGGCCCGACGCGGCCGAGTTCGCTGAGCGAATCGCCGACATCCTCCGCACCTGGGGCGAAAAGGTCCGCGGCAATGACGGCCCGCGAATCGCCCTCTACCCGGCGGGCACGCCCGATGACCGGATCACCGGCGACCGGATCATCGACAAGAAGCACAGCCGGATTTCGATCTCCTGGCCGACCGTCTGAACCGCGGCGCTGGGCCAGGGAGTTCTGCACCATCCCATCGGACAAAGAGAGTGATCGCATGACCACTGCCGTACTCGACCACCCCACCGCCCCGGCCGTGCTGCCGGTCGACGGCCTCGCCGACGACGACTTCGAGCTGGACATCAAGGTCGTCATCTCCGAGAGCCCCCTCACCGTCTTCATGTGCCCCACCAGCGACGGCTGCGGCAACACCTGCGTGAACGGGGCCAGCGCCTGCCAGTCCTCCATCGAGGATGCCGCCTGACACGTGGCGTCGGCCGGGGCGACAGCCGATCATCGCTGCCGCCCCGGCACCCCCCGTCCGCGCACCCCACAACAGGAAGGGACACCGGTGGCCCACGGAGTACCCCTCACGTATCAGTGGCAGCCTGGAATGCTGCTGCGCGCCTCCACCGCTTCCCGGCCGATCCCTGTGCCGGACTTTGACCTGCACGGCGACGACGCCACGATCCGTGGTCGGCAGTGGCTGGAGGAGGTATGGCGCGCTCCAGTGCCGACCGCGCTGTCCGCAGCCAGCCCCGTCCTGTGTCAGCGCGTCGCCGAGATCCTGAACGGCACCGTCACCGACGGCCGCCGTATCAGGCGGGCCGTCCGGTCTGTCGCCGCCTACCTCCTGCGGTGGAACCACCGGCCCACCCCGTTCGGGGTATTCGCCGGCGTCGCCCCCGCTGAGTCCGCTCAAGCCGCCCACATTCTGTGGGGTGAGGGGTACCGGACTGTTCTGCGGCCTGATTCCGACTGGCTGACGGACGTCATTACCCGCCTGGAGAGCCACCCCGCTCTGCTGGCCCGGCTGACGGTCGTGGCCAACAACACCGGCCGCTCCCGCGGCAACCGGCATGTGGTGGAGGGGATGCCGACTGACGCGCACACCTCCGGTTACGCCCCCATCGAGCTGTCGGTCCGCCTGACCCGGCCAGTGGCTGCCGTGCTGGAGGCTGCCCGCACCCCGATCCCGTACGAGCTGCTCGTGCACCGTCTGTCCGGGCAGTTCCCCACCGCACGCCCCGAGCAGCTCGTCGGCCTGATTTCCGACCTATTGAGCAAGCACATCCTGATCAGCAGCCTGTGGCCCCCGATGACGTCCGTCGACACGCTCGCCCACATATGCGATGAGCTGGAGAAAGCAGACGCCACCGGCATACCCGACATCGCAGAGCTGGCCTCCCAGCTCGCTTCGATCCGGGGCGGCTTGAATCACCCGGACACCGTCGCCCCTTGGACGCTCGGAGACCCGCTGACGCAGAGCATGCAGCGCGTGAGTGCCACCGGCCGCGTCCCGCTGCTGGTCGACGCCGCACTGGACTGCACCGCCTACATCCCCGAAGCCCTCCTGGCCGAAGCCGCCGAGGCAGCCCAGGTCATGCACCAGCTGTCGCCTCATCCGTACGGGTATCCGCAATGGCGCGACTACCACCAGAGGTTCCTCGACCGGTACGGCAACGAGGCCCTCGTGCCCGTACTGGATTTGGTCGCGGACAGCGGCCTCGGCCTGCCCGCGGGCTTCCTGGGCTCCGAGCGCGCCCGCCCGCCATATGAGGTGACCGACCGGGACGAGAAGATCCTGCGCCTGCTCCAGGAGGCGATGCTCGGTGGGAGGCGTGAGCTGGTCCTCACCCGGGCGACGATTGCCGACCTGACCGCCCACCACGCCGAACCGCTGCTGCCCGTGCCCCGGGCTGAGATCGCAGTGGAGATCCACGCCCCCACTCTGGAGGCCGTGCAGGGCGGCGACTACCGGCTGCTGGTCACCGGCGCCCCCCGCCCCGGCAGCAGCATGCTCGGCCGGTTCGCGCACTTGCTCCCGCCGTCCGCTCAGAGCGCGCTCACCGACTCGTACGCGACCGCCGGCCCCGGCGCCATCGCGGCGCAGCTGTCGTTCACCCCTCGCCGGCGCCGCAACGAGAACATCGCCCGCACCGTGCAGGTCCTACCCTTCACTATCCCTCTCGGCCAGCACCACGAGTCCGGCCCCGGCGTGATCCCGCTCGACGACCTGGCGGTGACTGCGGATACCCGCCGGTTCTATCTGGTGCGCAGGTCAACGGGACAGCAGATCGAGCCTCGCGTCACCCATGCGCTGGAAGCGTCCGTCCACACACCGCCGCTCGCCAGGTTCCTGGCGGAGATCACCACCGCCCGCAATGCCGCCTACCGGGCGTTCACGTTTGGCGTCGCCGCCACCCTGCCCTACCTGCCACGCGTGCGGTACAAGCGGACGATCCTCGCGCCTGCCCGTTGGTTGCTGTCCGCCGAGGAACTGCCCGGCCGGTCCGCCCCCATGGCCGACTGGGACAAGGCACTGGCCCGATGGCGCGAACGGCTCTGCGTCCCTGACCGCCTTGCTCTGGTCGAAGACGGCCAGCAGCTGCCCCTCGACCTCGACCAGCGCATCCACCGGGCGCTGCTGCGCGCCGGCGTGGACCGCAACCGCGTTGTCGAACTGCGCGAAAGCACCACTGCGCGGGACTGGGCATGGATCGGCCGCCCCCACGAGCTCCTGATCCCTCTGGCGAACTCCACCCCCGCCGACCCGCCCCGCCTGCCGGAGGCCGCTGCCGCCGCCCCCGGGACACCCAGCCAGCCCACCGTCCTGTATGCCCGTCTCTTCGCGCACCCCCAGCGCTACAACGAGATCCTGTCCGGCCACCTGCCCACGCTGCTCGACCAGTTCACCACCATGCCGCTCTGGTGGTTCAGGCGCCATCGCGACACAACCCGCCCGGCCTCCGACCAGCATTTGGATCTGTACCTGCGCCTTCCCGATTCAGCCGCCTTCGGTCCGGCCGCCCAACTGGTCACCGGCTGGGCAGACGCCCTCAGCGGCCAACATCTGGCGGCCGGCCTGGAGTTGGCTACCTACCCGCCGCAGACCGGCCCGTACGGGCACGGCCCCGCTCTGGACGCCGCGCACCTGGTGTTCGCCGCGGACTCGGCCGCAGGCGTGGCGCAGATCCGTGCCGCTGCGGATGATGCCGCCACCGGGCAGGCCCTGACCGCTGCGAGCATGTTCGACCTGACGGTGCGGTTCACCGGCGACGCAGATCAGGCGTCAGACTGGCTGACCCGCACGCTCCCTCAAGAACGCGGCCCCATACCCCGGGATCGAATCGCCCTGGCCCAGGCTCTGGCCGATCCCGAGCACACCGCACTCCAAGCCCTGCCGGGCGGCCCCGAGGTCGCCGCCGCCTGGCGGCAGCGCGCTGCAGCCCTGACCGCCTACCGGCAGCAGCTGGCCACCGGGCACAACTCCGACAGCGTGCTGCGGTCGCTGCTCCACGAGCACTGCGTGCGGGCGCTGCCCGTCGACCCCGATCGCGAACGCGCCACCGGCCGGCTCGCCCGGGCCTGCGCCCTGCGACACCGGGAGCGGCAGCCATGACCACCGCAACCAGCCCAGCTGTGCTGGCGGACGCCTTCGCCCGCCACCTGGCCACCCCCGTCCCGCCGCCCGAAGACCAGCCCTGGGCGGCGCAGGACCTGGCCGCCGGCGCCGCGGGATCCGCGCTCCTGCACATCGAACGCGCCCGTACCGGAGACGGCACCTGGCAGCAGGCACACCCCTGGATCAAGACCGCCGTCGCCACCACGGTCAGCGCCGCCGACACCAGCGGCCTGTACCTGGGGGCGCCTGCGGCAGCGTTCATGCTCGACTGCGCCGTCACCGCCGATGCACCCAGGTATCAGGACGCGCTGGCAGCCCTGGACCACCACGTGGCTCAACTCGCCCACCGCAGATGCGACGCGGCGCGGACTCGTATGCGCCACGGGCGTCCAGCCAGCTTCCACGAGTACGACATCTTCTACGGGCTCACCGGCATCGGCGCGTACCTGCTGCGCCGGTCCCCGTCCGGCACCGCGATGGCACGCGTCCTTGCCTACCTCGTACGGCTGACCCGCCCCATCCGGCACAGTGACCAGGGGATGCTGCCCGGCTGGTGGGTCGGTCACCAGCCCGACCTCACCCCGTCCACCGTTCCCGCCGGCCACGCCAACTTCGGAGCCGCCCACGGGATTACCGGCCCGCTGCTGCTCCTTGCCCGCGCCCTGCGCCAAGGCGTGAGGGTCGACGGTCAGGAAGACGCCATCGACACCATCCTTCACTGGCTCGATACGTGGCGGCAGGACGGCCCCGCCGGATTCTGGTGGCCCGAGCACCTCCGCCTCGGTGAAGTCCACGCCGACCGTCCCGCCCAGCGCGGACCGGCACGGCCCAGCTGGTGCTACGGCACCCCCGGCATCGCCCGCGCCGGACAGCTCGCCGCCCTCGCCCGCCGCGACCCGGATCGCCAGCGCCTGTACGAGGACGCCATGGTCCGCTGCCTGACCGATCCCGGTCAGCTGTCCGAGATCACCGACGCCGGTCTGTGCCACGGCTGGGCGGGCGTCTACCAGACCGCTTTCCGCGCCGCCCACGACGCCGCCACCCCGGCCCTGCGCGCCACCCTGCCCGACCTGGCCGCTGCCCTGGCCCGGGACGCCCGTCCGGGCGGCGACCCCGGCCTCCTGCAAGGCGCCGCGGGCACCGCCCTCGCCCTGACCACCGCAGCCCACGACGCTGCGCCGACCTCGGGATGGGACGCATGCCTACTGATCGACTGAACCACCCCTCCCGCCTGGAAGCGACCCTGCACGCCGTGCTGGACGTCATGGCCGGCACCAACACGGACACCGCCGCAGCCCGCGCCGGACTCGAGCCCGCTGACCTTGACGCTGCCGTCGCCGTCTACCAGCAGGCCGGGCACCAGGCCCTCGCCCAACAGACGGGACCTCCGGCATGGCGTCAGCTGTACATCCAGTTCACCGACTGGGCCAAGGCCGAGCAGACCGCCGCCGACCACATCGTCCCCGTCCTGGACCAGGCCCAACAGGACGGTCTGCTCACCGGATGGTGGTTCATCCGTAAGCACCCGTGCTGGCGGATGCGGCTGCTCCCGGCCTTCGGGACGCAACTCCCCCCGGCACTGACCGACATGCTCGACAAACTCACGGCCGCCGGACAAGTCCACCGCTGGTGGCCCGGCATCTACGAACCCGAAACCGCAGCGTTCGGCGGCGACGCCAGCATGACCATCGCCCATACCCTGTTCCACGCCGACAGCCACGCCATCCTCACCACAGCTCATGGCGAGCTGGGCCGCCGGGAGTTGTCACTGCTGCTGTGCGCCACCCTGATGTGCGCCGCCGGACTGGAGTGGTACGAGCAAGGAGACGTCTGGCACCGCGTCACCCGGGAACGGCCCCTCCCCTCAGACGT
Organism: Streptomyces sp. NPDC002888; assembly: GCF_042888465.1. NCBI lineage: Bacteria > Bacillati > Actinomycetota > Actinomycetes > Kitasatosporales > Streptomycetaceae > Streptomyces > Streptomyces sp. NPDC002888. The sequence goes on from NZ_JBIAPU010000001.1 coordinate 412,169, forward strand.
ACCGGCCACCAAAATCCACGCCATGGCCGATAGCCTCCGACAGCTGCTCATCGCCGATACCAGCCCCTCTGGTCCCATGCTCCAGTCGGACCGCACCCTCAAGCCCGCCGCCGACTGGGTGAGCGCGTTTCGGCAGGCCGGAGGAGACCTCGGCACAGCCGCCCGGGACGGAGCCCTCGACCGCGGCCTGCGCGAGGTCATCTCCTACCACGTGATCTTCCACTGGAACCGGATCGGCCTGCCCGCCCGCACCCAGAGCGTTCTCGCTCACGCGGCACATACCGCGATCCTGCATCCCGCTGACCCCACGGAAAGGCCGATGCCGTGACCGCGCCGCCACAGCACCCACAGGCAAGGCTCCGTCGGCTCTCCAGGCGGTTTCCGCTGGTCAGCCGGTCCCACCTCGTCTACCCCAGCTTCGCCGCCCGGATCGACGAAGTCCGCTCCTGCGGGGAGAAGTCGGCGCAGGACGGACCGCTCCGCGACCGGATCAACCTCGCATGCGCCACCTGGAACCTGTCCGCACTGATCGCCTCCGACAGCGGGCTGACCGACCTGGCGACAGACCTCTGCCTGCGTCAGCTCCGTCTCTTCCAAGCCGCATGGCCTGTCACCGGGGACACCGCCATCGCCAGCCTCCAGCCCATCGTCAACCTCGTACGGCTGACAGCCCGAACGGGCGACCCGCAGGCCGCCTTTCAGCAGCTCATGAGCGTGCACCGCGCCGCCCGTGACGGCGGCAGCGCGACCGTCCACGGACAGGCCATCGACCTCACGGGCTTCACCACCGACGCCGGCCTGGACCACATCCAGCCCTGGCTACACGACCTCTTGCTCGACGACGGCACCCGGCTCCTGGTCGCCGCCGGCCAATGGCATGAGGCGGCAGAACACGCGACCGCCTACGACGAGCAGCCCGAGCGGCTGTACGGCAGCAGGCAAGCACACATCGTGGCGAACCTACATACGGACGCTCTGGACACGGCCAACTCCCTGATCGACAAGGCCACAATCACGGAGCCGTGGGAGGAAGCCGTCGCGCAGGTCCTCCGCCACTACGCCGACCACCTTGCGGGCCGCGCCACAGCAAGAGGGTTCGCCGCTACGGCACTCGCCGTGCGGGATGCGCTGGAGCCGGACCCGCCACACCTTCGCATGTTCCGGGTGCGGCTGGCCCTGGCCGCGATCGACCTGGCACCGGAAGGCTGCGAAGTCCTCGCGTGCCCCCTGTACGACGCGATCGTCAGCGACACCACACGGGCACGGGACGCGTACGCAGCACGCGAAATCCTCCGCCACCCCGCTCCACCGGCTGACGAGTGGTCACGCCACGAGCTGGAGGCGATCGTCCACGACGGCGGCCTCGGCCGGGGCACCCTGCCCGAATCGGTGCTGTCCACGTTGATGCGGGCTGTCAGCACGGCTGGGGCGAGCCTCACCCAGTGCCTCTCTGAGGAGGGAGGTTTATCGCCGCATGCGAGACGGCCAGGCGTCAGCTGATGCAACGACCGCCCATGCTCTGAGGGCGTGGGACGCGTGCCACTCTCACTCGCCACGCAATCTCCGCCTTCGACCACACCTGAGTGCTTCCGACCAGCAGGAGGCTGGGGCATCGGCTGCGCCGCCAAGTCGCCTGTGTGGAGGCGCAAGCCACCGACGCGCCTCCCCGTCGTTCCACCCCGCCAGCCTCTAACCTCGCGCGAATGGAGACCACCGTGACGCCCGTCACCGATCCCGCCGTATGGCGCGACGAGCTCGTGAGCCGCCTCGTCGACAGCGGCCACCTGCGCACCCCGGAAGTCATCGCCGCGTTCCGGGGCACCGATCGCCACCGGTTCCTCCCCGGTGTCGACCTTCAGAGCGCCTGCGTCGACGACGCCGTGGCGATCAAGCACGACGCGACGGGCACGATGCTTTCCTGTATCTCCGCCCCCTCCATCGTCGCCACCCAGCTCGAACAACTGGGCGCCCAGCCCGGCCACAAGATCCTCGAAGCCGGGGCCGGCACCGGCTACAACGTCCGGCTGTTGTCAGAACTCGTAGCTCTCGAAGGCCATGTGTGGACCGTGGATGTCGACCAGGACCTCGTCGACGGCGCGCGGAAGAACCTCGCGCAGGCCGGGGCCGCAAACGTCACCGTCGCACTGGGCGACGGCGCCGCCGGTCTGCCCGAACATGCGCCCTTCGACCGCATCCAGTTCACGGTCGGCGCCGGGGACATCCCCGTGCGGATTCTCGACCAGCTCGTCCCCGGTGGACGCCTCGTCATCCCGATGCGGATTCGCGGCAGCATCTCCCGCAGCTTCGCGTTTGAACGCGACGGCCAGACCTGGAGGACGGTCTCCACCGAGATGATGACGTTCGTCCCCCTGCGCAAGGGCTTCTGCAATGACGTCCGAACCATGGTCGACATGGCAGGTGACGGCGACGTGCGCTTGGAGACCTACAGCGAGCAGAACGTCGACCGCGAGGCGATTCGCACCGTCCTGGACCAGTCCCCAGCCGAGATCTACACCAACGTGAAGTTCCGCAAGGGCGACTCCTACGAGTGGCTCTACCTGTATTTGGCATACGTGCTGCCGAACGGCCTGTCCCGGATGCCGGGGTCCCGCTCCGGCCTCATCCCGAACTTCGGCTGGGGCTCGATGACCGCACTCGACAATGACTCCTTGGCCTACCTCACGAAGCGGGAAGGCGAGGACGAGCACGGCACGTTCTGGCAGATCGGCGTCATCGGCCACGGCCCGCGCGCCTCGGAAGTAGCCGACCGGGTCGCCACCGAAATCAGCGAGTGGAACCAGAGCTGGGGCAACGGCTCACCCGAACCCAGCTTCCGCATGGCCGTTGGTGACGCCCGCAACCAACTGACAGCCTCCGAACCGCGCTTCGTCATGGACAAGCCCTGCAGCCGCCTCGTCGTCGACTGGCCCCGCAGGAGTTGAGTCGACGATGTCACCACAGCAATGGAGAGAATTCAGTCCGGTTGACCAGCATCACCGAACATGCAGCGCAGCGGTATTTCCCGTTCTGGGTGCCAACACCCTTGTGCACCATGCATTTTCACAGGCTTCTGACCTGAGAACATCGATTACTTCCCTGGTTTACCTGTAAAATCATCGAAGGCCGGAAACGGTCACCCGGGCGTCGCGGACATGACGCGAGACGACAAGTCTGCGCCCCCGGAGGACATCGTGCCTGCCCCGTTTCCCGCCTTAGCCGGTATGACGGCCCATCTCGGCCGCGCCCGGACCAATGCGGTCACCAGCTGCGCAGGTGCGCCATCCTTCAGGCGCGCCGTCGCTTCAAGTCCCGCAGCCACGCGGGTCATTGCCGCCGACCCGATTGGCAACGCGGGACCCCTCGGACACACTCGCCCAGCAGAAACGCAATTCCGTGAGCATCATTGTCTCCCTGGTTGTTGTGCTGGCCGTCATGGTGTGGTTGCTGATCCGCAAAGGCGGCCTCAAGGCAGGCCACGCAATAGCGGCCGTGCTCCTCGGCTTCTATCTCCGCGACAGCTCGCTTGCTCCGTCCATCAGCCGCGTCGTACAGAGTGCGGTCGAGACGATCAGCGGGATCCGTATATAGACCGGCCGCCGGGGCACCCCCGTGGACCCGGGCCGTACGCCGCCTCCCCCGTCGGCTGCGGTCAGGCGCGCGTGCCCCGGCGGCCACTCCCACCCAAGTCCCGGCCTGCACGCTGCGGTCCCCGCCCCCGGTGCGGGTGCGCTGCTCGCTCGTTCCCTGCCGGCTATTCCCTCCTCCCTGTCGGGACCACGTTCCGCGAGGTCACCAATGTCTGATCAGTCATGCCCGCGACCCATCGGTCACCGACGTGGCCAGCGTCGGCGTGCGCGCGGCGCCGAGCCACTACGCACCGAGAGGGGGCTGCACCTGCGGCTGCGGCTTCTGGTGCTCGTGCCCGCCCTCTTCGTCGCGGCGATCTTGTGTATGGCGGCTGCCGTCGGCGCGACGGCACGCGTCCATGTGGATGGCTGGATCATCGGGGCGGCGGCAGCAGCCGCCGGCCTGGCCGTGCTGGTCTGCGCGGACTGGATGGCAGTTCGCACGGCGGCTGAGCTGCACCGGCAGCGCAGCGAGTACAGCGATTCCGTGCATGGCTGGCTGCGGCACTTCCAAGCCGGCGTGGACGAAGGACGCAAGAGCATCAGCGATGCTCTGGAGCAGATCGACCGGGGCGAGCGGCCTTCCCCTCCTGACTTCTCCACAGCGCAGGCGAACTCCGGCGGCAACCCGTGGAATGAAACCGAGGCCGCTCTGTTCCAGTTGCACGCAGAAACGTGGCGGGCGGTGGTGAACGGGCGGCAGACGGAACTGACGCAGGCGCTTGTCTATCTAGCCGGGGGCTTGACCCTGCTGCTCGTACGTGCGCTCGGCATCGTGACGGAGCTGACGAAGCAGGTCCAGGACCCGGACGTGCTGTATCGCGTGTTCGACGTCAACAACCTGCTCAAGCGCATGCGGCGGTCGGCCGGACGGCTGGCGGTTCTGGGCGGTGTGAAGGCGCGCACGCTGAACCAACCGATCGGGCTGGTGGACCTGCTGCGCGGCGCGTCGGGGGAAATCGAGAAGTACGCCCGGGTCCGCATGCACACATCCACCCTGGATGTGCAGATACCGGGCTTCGCCGGTCCCGATCTGATCCACCTGCTGGCCGAGTTGGAGGAGAACGCCACTCTCTGCTCCCCGCCGGACAGCAAAGTCGTCGTGCGCGCGACGAGGGTCACCGCGGGTCTGGCCGTGGAGATCGAGGACCGGGGCATAGGCATGGCCCAGGGCGAACTCGATCGCTGCAACCGGATGTTGGCCGATCCCCAGGACACGGACCTGGCCGAGCAACTGGCCCAGCGCCAGACCGGCTTGCTCGTGGTGGCCAAACTCGCCCGCCGGTACGGCATCCAAGTGCGACTGCAGAAGAATCTCATGCACGGGATCACGGCGCTCGTGGTGATGCCGGACAAACTCCTGCTCTGGCAGAACGAGCCGGCGGCACCGTCACAGGCTCACGCATACGTTGCCGCCACACCGGTCCCGGCAGCGCAACTCACAAGGCACCCCGGTCCTCGGCCGTCCGGCGGTCCTCGGCCCAGTCCTCCGGCCCCAGTCCCAGCGGGGACGGCGCCACTGCCTTACCGTGACGCGCGGCCTGCCCCTGGGCGGCGCCCCGTCGCCTCGACAGCGACCACGGCAGCACCGCCGCTCGGCGCCACACCTGACACTCGCCCCCGGTTGCCGCAGCGAACACCACAGGCAACGGTCCATGAGCGCGCGGCCCCTGCCGAGCCAGAGGCCGCCCCCGTCCCGCTCGCGCCGCCGGATCCTGCCTTCGTCAGCAATTTCACCCAAGGCGTGCATCGCGCGGAACAAGCCGCGGCAGACAGCGAGACGCGACCGCCAAAGGGGAGCGCGAGCTGACCACCGCAACGCGCCCCACACATCCTTCGTGCCTCGCTTCGCGCCTGAGCACCAGTCCGTACAGCGTACGGAGATACGGAGAATTGGAATGACCACCGACTCGACGGCAGTACAGCCGGATGTGGTTGTGGACGAGCTCCTCAACGACTTGGCCCAGCTGCCCGATGTGACGGGCGTCCTGCTCGGCACGCAGGACGGTCTGCGGCTGGCTCACGCCGGACCGAGCATGGACGGCAAACTGGCGGACCGCCTGGCCGCAGTGATCAACGGCCTGTACTCGATCGCTCACGGAGTCGACGACGGCGAGGGCCGTGTCGAACAGGTCCTCATCAGGAAGAGCAGCTTCCTGCTGTTCATCATGAGTGCCGGGAGCCCCCCGTCCGTAGTGGCGCGAAATGCGGGACGCGACCCGAAAAAGGTCGAAAGCGTGCTGGGTGTGCTGACCAACACCCGCGCGGACGAGGGAGCCGTCGGTTTCGCGATGGTCGACCTGATCAAGCGGATGGGCGAGTTGCTGACCACAGAGGCACGTGTGGGCGGGGCTCCTTCCGGTGACGGCCAGTGAGATGGCGTCCGCAAGCAGCCCGGCCTGGACCGTCGAGGACACCGAGGCCCCCAGCCTCTATGTCCTGACCGGCGGCCAGACCAAGCCCACGCACGACTTGCAGATCGAGACGCTGCTGTGGGCCGAGGGAGAACCGCCTGCGGGCCAGCCGCCGGAAGTCGAACAGGCGATGGCGTTGTGCCGGGATCAGCCCCTGGCCGTCGCTGAGATCGGCGCCCTGATCGGGTTGCCCTTCCAGATCACCAGGATCCTCATGTCCCGGCTGATCGACTTCGGTGCGCTGAATGCCATGACCGCCACGCACTCTGCTGACCTTCCCGACGTTGCTCTCCTGAAGGCCCTTCGCAATGGACTCCTCAAGCTCTGACCTCGGGCTGCCGCGCCGGCTCGGCGGCGCGAGTGCCACCTCCGTCAAGATCGTTGTCGCCGGCGGGTTCGGGGTAGGCAAGACCACGTTTGTGGGCGCCGTCTCCGAGATCACTCCGCTGCGTACCGAGGCCGTGATGACGGCCGCCTCCGAGGGCGTGGACGACCTCACGCTGCTGTTCGACAAGAAGGCGACCACCGTCGGCATGGACTTCGGCCGGATCACCTTCCCGCAGCTGAACACCGTGCTGATGCTGTTCGGCACGCCTGGGCAGACCCGGTTCTGGTTCATGTGGGACGAGCTCACGCGAGGAGCCCTCGCTGCGGTTGTCCTCGTCGACACCCGCCGCCTCGACGAAAGCTTTCCCGCGGTCGACTACTTCGAGCGGCGCGGCCTGCCCATCATCGTGGCCGTGAACGAGTTCGACGACGCCTGCCGCTACGACCCCGACGAAGTCTCAGCCGCTCTCGCCCTGCCGGCCACGGTTCCGGTCGTGCTGTGCGATGCCCGCAAGAGGGCGGACGCGGCCGGCGTACTCGCCCATCTCATCGACCACGCGCTCACCCGCCCACATTCCCCTGCCACCGTCCTTCAAGGAGCACAGCTGTGAACTCCCACGCTCCGTCCGACCTCCTGTCCACCGCCGGCCACGACATCGACTGGCAGAGCCACCTGCCCGAATTCTTCGACCCCACGGCTCCGCCCGTGGGCGCGTTCGACGCCTTCGCCCAACAGGTCGCCAACGCGGCCGGCACTCCGTACGCCATGCTCAACTGGGTCGGCAGCCAGCAGTTCTTCCTCGGTCTCGCCAACCCTTCCGGAGGCGAACTGCCCGTGGTGGGCCGCACCATGCCGCTGACGCACGGCTTTTGCCCGCACGTCGTCCAGCGCCGGGGCTCGCTGGTCCTGACCGATGTCCTCGACTTCGACGAGTTCGCCGGCAACCCGGTCGTCGACGAGATCGGGGTCCGCGTGTACGGGGGCGCCCCTCTCATCGACGAGCGCACGAACCATGTCTGGGGCACAGTCTGCGTGGTCGGCACCGAGCCGCGAGACCGCTCGGAAGGTCGCCCGCTGTGGACGCTCATCGACCACTACCGCGACCTCTTCATGACCGAGTTCTACCGGCGTACCAGCTCGTAGCAGCACCCGCGCGCCCGGCCGCACCACCCGCGACCACCACCCCGAGGGGGAGACAACGATGCCCACGATGTCGTCCACGACTCCGGTCACGCCCGACTACGAAGCCCTGGTCCAGCAGTTCGACGAGTTCGCCGCTGCGGAAGTCACCCCCCGAGTCCAGCGCATGGAGTCCTCCCCTCACACCGTGGAACGCGACCTGGCGCTGCTCATGGCCGAGCAGGGATGGTTCGGCGCCACGATCCCGCGCCAGTACGGCGGTATGCATGCGGGACATCTCGCCAAGACCCTCATGATCCAGAGCGTGGCGCGGGCATCGGGCGCGGCCGGCGCCATCCTGCAGGCGAGCCAGCTGCCCGTTTCGATGATCATCCACTTCGGCAGCGACGAGCAGAAGGCCATGCTGCTGCCCCGGATCTCCTCCGGGGACACGCTGCTGTCGATCGCGGTGACCGAAGAGGAGACCGGCAGCCATGTACTCGGCATGGAGACCACCGCCCGCCGCGACGGCAGCGACTGGATCATCGACGGCAGCAAGGTCCACATCGGCAACAGCCACATCGCCCACGTCCACTGCGTCGTGGCCCGCACCGCCTCCGCTGACGCGGCAGGCTCCCGCGCCCTGACCGCCTTCCTCGTCGAACACGACCGCGACGGACTGACCGTCGAACCGCACCGGCCCGCCCTCGGCCTCCACGGCTTCAGCTTCGGCAAGCTCACCTTCGACGGCGTACGCATACCCGAGACCAACGTGATCGGCGAAGTAGGCGACGGCAAGGACATCGCCTACAGCAGCAGCATCCTCTACGGCCGGCCCAACCTCGCCGCGGTATCCCTCGGCATCCACGAAGCGATCATGGAATGCGCCGCCAGCTTCCTTGAGGGACGCCGCCGCTACAACGGCACCCTCGCAGACCTTCCCGTCCTGCGTGACCGGATCGGTGCCATGAAGTCCCGGCTGATGGCCTGCCGCGAACTCGCCCACCAGGCCGTACACATGCTCGACCACGGCCAGAGCTGCGACGGCGAACTCATCAACTCCAAGTACCTCAACCACAAATGGGCCGTCGAATCCGGCCAGGACGCCATGGAACTGCACGGAGCCCACGCCCTACGAACGGACTACCCCCTCCAGCGGCTCTGGCGGGACGTCCAGCACACCTACTCCCCCGCCGGAACCGGCGAGGTCCAGCGCCAACGTCTAGCCGAAACCGAGCTCGGCGCCCCTCCCATCCAGTGGTCCGAACGACTCGCCGCCAAAACCTCGCTCTTCCTCCCCACCAGCACAGCCGCCTAACTCCCAGGCACCCGCGCCCTCAAACACCACAACCAACTTCGGGGAACCCCGACCGCCTATCTGCCTGCCGCCTGTCCAAGCTCCACCCGTCGAGTGGAGCCTGCCGACAGCGCGGCTGACCGTGGAACAGATCACGCGCCACGACCTTCCCACCCCATCTCCCGCTCAACCGACACGGAGCACCTCCATGACCAGCACAACTCCCGCCGTACGTACGACCGACACGGACGTGTCCGCGCTGTCGGTCGAGGCGCGACGGGAGCTGGACAGCATCGCGAACCGGGGCATCGTCTCCGCCCCACGTGCCGTCGCCGACACTCTCACCACACTGAAGGAGCTCGCCCCCACCCTGATCCCGCACGCCCGCACCCTCGCCGCAGCGCTCGGCGACAGGGAACGCTCCGAACTCCACGAGCTGATTGAGCGGACCGAGGCCCGCTCCAACTCCCGGCCGCGGGCGGACCTCGCGTACGAACACCTGCTGGTGCTGGTCAGCCAGTTGCAGGAGCTGCTGCGCTGGCTGGAGCGAGCGCACGGCATCTCGTGTCGACGCACACAGGCAGCCGTCGCCAGGCGCCGCAGCAGCGAAGAATTTCATCCGAACCAACTGGGGTAACGGTCTGCACGTGGTGCCAATCGGCGCTCGTCATCGCCACCTTCGAGCTGCACGCCCGTGCAACAGATCCTCAGCACCGCCGTATAACCGGGGCCAACGGCGCGCGAAGACGCCCCTGCCGTGCCCCGAAGTCCCGGCTGGTTTGGCCCGCCTGACGCGGCGGGGCGGGGCGACACGCCCTACCCGCTGAACGAGTGCCTTCCGATCCCTCTTCGACGACATCGAGGAACCGACCGACCGTGAATCAGCTCCAGACCTCACCCCCGCTGTTCCCGCACCAGCAGGAGGCCGTGGACGTCCTGGCCAAAACCCTGATCGACTCCAGCCGGGTCACCGCAGTGATGGCATGCGGGACAGGCAAGACGCGGGTGGGCGCCGAAGTCGCGGGCCAGATCGCCGAGATCGGTTCCCGGCGCCGCCTAGTGGTCGTCCCCACCCTGGAACTAGTCCGCCAGACGATGATGGAATGGGCACACCAGCTCGGGCGGCACCGGCTGGGCCGCATCATCGCGGTCTGCTCGGACCGCGAGGTCCTCTCCGCCCACCGCACCGGACTGCAGGACGAACTCGCCAGCGCCGAGGCCCACGTCGCCAACGACGCCGCCCAGCTGGCAGCCCTCGCCAAAGACCCGGGGCCGCTCACCATCGCCTGCACCTACGCCAGCCTCCACATCCTGGCCCAGGCCCAGGCCCACCACCGCATGGCGCCTCCGGACATCGCCGTGATCGACGAGGCCCACCGCACCGCGGGTGCCGCAACCAAAGCCTGGGCGGCCATCCACTACGACGACATCATCACGGCGCGACGCCGCCTGTATCTCACCGCCACTCCCCGGATCCTCGACGACGAGGGCGAGGACGTCATCAGCATGGCGGACGAGCACCTGTACGGCCCGGTCGCCTACCGGCTGCCCTTCGCGACCGCCATCGACCTCGGCTTACTGGCCCGCTACCGCCTTGTGGTCCCCGTCGTTACCAGCAGCGAGGCCCACCAACTGCTCGGCCGGGACGACGCCTTCCTGCGCATCGGCAGGACCGCCGTGGCCGCCCCCATGCTCGCCAAGCAACTAGCCGTGCTGCGCGCCGCCCACGAGCACGGCATCCGGCGCATGATCACCTATCACGGCAGCATCGCCGAGGCGAAGTGGTTCGCCACGCTCCTGCCCCACGCCCACGCTCTCCTGCCCCCCGATCAACGCCCCACCGCCCTGGCCGCCGAGCACGTCCACGGCAACCAGACCGTCGCCCAGCGGCGCAAGGCGCTGGACAGGCTCGCCGGACAGGAAGACGGCCTGATCGTCGTCTCCAACGCACGCGTCCTGTCAGAAGGAGTCGACGTCCCTGCCGTGGACGCCGTCTGCTTCCTCAGCCCGCGCAGCACGATCGACACCATCCAGGGGACCGGCCGGGCCATGCGGCTCAGCGACCGCAGCCGACCCAAAACCGCGACCATCATGGTGCCGGTCTTCCTCCAGCAGGACCAGGATCCCGAAACCGCGCTGAGCTCCACCCCCTTCGGCCCGGTCTGGCAGACGGTGCGGGCCCTCGCTTCACACGACGAGACACTGCACCAAGAACTCGAAACCGCCCGCCGCTCCCTCGCCACCCCCACCGCTACCGGAAAGGTCCGGCTCGGCGCCGGCACCGAAGGTGAACTGCCCGACTGGCTCTCTTTCACCGGCATTCCCGTCCCTCCGGACTTCGCCGACGCCATCACCGTACGGACGGTTCGCGCAGCCACCACCGTCTGGCCCGAATACCTCCAGGCCGCCGAAACCTACCGGGCCGAGCACGGGGACCTCCGTGTCCACGAGGACTACCGCACCCCCACCGGACTGGGCCTGGGGCGCTGGATCGCATACCTGCGCAAACTCCACCGGCTGGGCAAACTCTCACCTTCCCAGATCGAAGAATGGGAAGCCCTCGGGATGACATGGTCAGTTCCCGATCAGAAACTGCAGAAACTGATCCACGAGCTAAGAGAATTCAAGAAGGAATACGGACACCTGGACGTCCCGAAGACCTACGTCGCCAAGAGCGGCGACCGCGCGTACCCGCTCGGCCAGACATATGCCAGCCTGCGTACCTCCTACAGATACGGACAGGTGCCGGATGCCAAGGTCGCGGCCCTCAACGCGGAGGGATTCATCTGGGACCGAGCCGAGTACGTCTGGAATCAATTCGTCTCAGACTGCCGCGAGTTCATGATCTGGCATGGCCACCTCGACATACCCCAGACCTACGTCCTGCGCGGTCGAAGCATCGGCCAGCAGGTTTCCGGATTCCGTACGCATCCGGACTGCCTAACTCCTGAGCAGCGCAGAACACTCGACCGCATAGGCTTCGTCTGGGACTCGCTGCAATTTCGCTGGGACCTCCATATAAAGGTAGTTACCGACTTCAAGGCCGAACACGGGCACCTGAACATCCCAGGCAGCTATGTGATCGAAAAGCCCGTCCTTCTTCGCCCGCGCAGCTGGATGAACACATGCATCCAGAAATACCGGAAAGGAAAACTCAAACCGGAGCGACATCAGCAACTCGTGGCCCTCGGAATGAAATTCCCCGACTAGCAGGAGAGGCTGTGCCCAGTGAAGATCTCCGCCGCGGGCGCGCCAATGCCTGACCGGTCAGCCCGCCATGCTGATCAAGCCGCTCCGAGCTCGATCGCGCCCCAAACATGCCGTCATCCCACCCACCTCATCGGCCTCATCCGTATCGGCCGTCGGTGTTTCGGCCACCGCCGTCATGTGGTGGACCCGCCTGAATCAACGGCCACGAGCGTGCGGACCGCGAGATTGGGCGGCTGGGGATACGACTCAAACACGTGTGTTCGAAGACGGGCGTCGCGTCGTTGTTCCGGTCATCATCAGCCATCCCCCCAAGTCGGTGCTGGAGGTTCCCAGTTGCCTGTCGTTCAGAATGCCCCGAATGAACTCCCGACGGCCGCATGGCCGTTTGCGTCTGCCTCCCGGTTTACCGACAGGGCGAGGGGAGGTGGCCGGTGAGCGCCGAGCCCGCCTCTCCGGCGCCTGATACGGCGGCGCCGCGCCGGTTGCCGCCTCCACCGCCTGCCGAGCTGCGCTACGGCGGCCGGCACGCCAAGAATCCCCTGACGGACGCATCGTTTGCGCAGATGTACCGGCGGCTTCCGTCGGTGCTGGCGCAGACCGCACGGATGGCGTGGGCGATCGACCGACGGGCTGTGCTGCTGCTGGTGGGTTGTCAGCTGGCCATCGGCATCAGTGCCGCCGTTCTGCTCACCGCCACATCCCGTGCGATGCGCTGGATCCTGGCCGACGGCGAGGTGGCCGACCGGCTCCACCAGGCGCTGCCGGCCCTGCTGATCATCGCCTGCGCGTCGGCGGTGGGGCGGGTGGCGACCGCGCTGTCCTCATACGCGGACGGCCGGATCACCCCACGGTTGACGACCGAGTCCGACTGCGCCCTGGTGGCGGCGGTGTGCCGGATGGAGGCCGCCGCGCGGGCGGAGGACGGCTGCGCGGACCGGCAGGAGGCCGCGGAGATGGGGGTGGTCCGCAGCCACGTGATGGTGCAGGACGCCACCCGCTTCACCGCTGCCATCGTGCGTATGGTCAGCGCGAGCGGGGTGCTGTCGGTGCTGCACCCGCTGTTGCTGCCGCTGTTGCTGCTCGCCGTCGTCCCCGCCGGCGTGGGCGCCGTCCTGCACGCCCGCGTCAGCTACGAGACCCACTACGCCAACGTGGGCGACCGCAATGTTCGGCAGAACCTGCGCGGCTGGGCGACCAGCGTGAAGTTCACCGACGAGATCCGCGCCAACGGCATGACCTCGTACCTGGTGTTCTGGTACCGGTCGATCTCGGAGCGGATCGACGCACGCACCCTCGCCGCGGCGCCGAAGATGTTGCGGATCGTGCTGATCAGTTCGGCAATCGGCGGCATCTTCCTCATCGCGACTTGGGCGGGTCTCGCCTGGCTGGCGGCCAGCGGACGGATCGAGCCGTCGATCGCCGCGACCGCGGTCATCGCGGTGCAGACCGCGCTCGCCGCCCTCAGTCAACTCGTCATCTACGGCGCAGCCATGTTCCACACCTCCCTCTACCTCGCGGACATGGGCGGTTTCCTCGACTACGCCGCCGAACGCGCCCCCAACCGAGGCGAGTTCACGCCGAGCCGGCCGGTGGAAGAGATCCGCCTCGACGAGGTCGCGTACCGGTATCCGGGCAAGGAGACTCCGGCCGTGGCGGGAGTTTCGCTGGCGGTCCGCAGCGGCGAAATCCTCGCCGTGGTCGGCGAGAACGGCTCCGGGAAGTCCACCCTTACCCGGCTGCTCGCCGCCATCTTCCTGGCCGACAAGGGCAGCGTCTCCTGGAACGGCCGCGACGTCGCCGACCTCGACCCCGACAGCCTGTGGGACCTGTCCGGGCTGGTGCCGCAGAACTTCGCGCAGTGGCCTCTGTCCGTCCGCGACAACGTCACCCTCGGCCAGCCCCGCGAGGCGGGCGACGACCTGGTGTGGCGGGCCCTGGAGGAGGTCGGGCTGCGGGACGCCGTCGAGGAACTCCCCGACGGCCTGGACACGCTGCTGGCCCGGGAGCTGTGGGGCGGAACGGAACTCTCCGGCGGGCAGTGGCAGCGCCTGGCATGCGCGCGGGCCCTGTATCGCAGGTCAAGCCTGCTGATCCTGGACGAGCCGACCAGCCAGATGGACGCCCGCGGCGAGCACGCCATCCTCGAAGAGATCAAGACCGTCGCGGCAGGCCGGATCACGATCGTAGTGACCCACCAGCTGGTCAACACCAAGATCGCCGACCGGATCATCGTGATGGAACACGGCCGGATCGCCGAACACGGAACATACGACGAACTCGCCCACGGAGGCGGCCTGTTCGCCGAACTTCTGGCCCTGTCCACCGACCGCTGACCCAACTACGCCGCGCTGTAGGGTCCGCGATTCGATGCGCAATGTCGGCTGAGGACGCGCACTCGATGCGCAAATCCGGGTCTGGGTGCGCAATGGATCACAGGACCTGCGGTGGTGTCGAAGCCGATCCCGCCCTGAACCACGCTGGGGCGGAAGAAGTGCGCACTTCCGGCCGTCCGGACGAGTGCGCATCGAGCTCGGATTCCGGCGTCTCCGCAGGAACCCGTGCGCACGAAGTCGCGAATCCTACACGCGCCCTGGCCCCCGGGGCGCGACGACCCCACCACTTGCCCGCCGTACCGATGGAGGATTCCGTGACCGCACCAGCCGTTACCACGACCACGGCGGCGCTGCTCGTCAGCGCGGACGGCCACTACCTGCTGCATCTGCGGGACGCCAACAAAAACATCAGCTGCGCCGGACAGTGGTCCCTGCCCGGAGGCCATCCCGAACCCGGCGAAAGCCTCGACGACACGATCGCCCGCGAACTGATGGAAGAGGCCGGCCTGCACATCCCCGACCTCGTCCCGCTCGCCGTCGTCGAGGACACCGACGCCGACGGCCGGACCACCAGCCGGGTCCAGGTGTACGCCGGGACGTGGGACGGCGACCCCGCCCTGCTGCCCCTCACCGAGGGGATCATGCTGCGCTTCACCGATGCCGAGCAGATCCCGTATCTGACCATGGACCCCGGCACCACGGCCGTCATCCGCCACCACCAGGAGGGCCCACGCCCAGACGGTGGTGCCACCGACGCGTTGCCGGTGCTGCGCCTACGCGATGCCGGCACGAAGACGGTGCCGAACGTTATCGGCGTCCATCTGTACCTGGAACGGGACGGCGAGATCCTGCTCGGGCTGCGGCATCCCGACTCCGCCTACGCGCCCCTGGAGCACCACTTCCTGGCCGGTCACTGCGAACGAGAATCCGCCATCGCCTGCCTGATCCGGGAGGCTTGCGAGGAGGCCGGGTTGGTGATCAAGGCTGAGGACGTCGAACTCGTGCACGTCGTCCACCTCGTCGACTCCCCCGGCGCACAGCCGCGCCTCCAGCTGGTCTTCCGGGCCCGAACGTGGCAGGGCGAACCCCAGGTCCTCGAGCCGGACAAGTGCGTCAGCTGGGGCTGGTGGCCCGCCGACGCTCTGCCGGAGCCGACCGTCACCTACACCCGGGCCGCCATCGACGGCATCCGGCGCGGCCGCCTCTACACCGAACTCGGCTGGACCTGACCCTTGTGCCTTTCCCCTCGCCTTCTTTAGGAGATCGCCACCATGCCCAAACCCGCCCCACCCGTTTCCCCCACCACCCCAGCCGTGGACGACGCCAACGCGGCGAGAGCCCGTGCGGCCATGGTCGCCCACCTCCACGAGGCCGGGCATCTGCCCCCGGGCCCGGTGTCCGAGGCACTTCTGGCGCTGCCCCGCCAGGTACTGATGCCGCAGGCGTACGTACGACGCAGCGCACCGGACGAGACCCCACCACGCTGGGATCTGCTGGACTGGTCGGCGCCCGCGGACCGGGACGAACTGTTGCACGTGCTCTACAGCGGGGACAGCGTCGCCATCCAGCATGACCGTGAACCGCTCCTGGGCCGGGCGCGTGGCACGCGCTCGGGCGGGGCGATGACGTCCATGTCGAGCGTGACGGGGATGACCGCCAGGCTCCTGCAGGAACTGGATCTGGAGCCTAGGCAGCAGGTGCTGGATGTCGGCACGGGCGCCGCCGTGACCGCTGCGGTGGCCTGCTTCCTCAGCGGCGACGCCGGGGTCGTCACCATCGACCGCGACGAACACGTCACCTCGGCCGCCGCCACCCACCTCGCCGACCTCGGCTACCGGCCCACCGTGGTGACGGGAGATGGCAAGGCGGGCTGGCCCGACCGGGCGCCGTATGACCGGGTGTTCGTCTCGTTCGCCGTGCCTCGTGTGCCGTCGGCGCTGGTGGAACAGCTCGCGCCGCAGGGGCTATCGCTGGCGACTGTCGGCACCAGCTCGCCGTCGTGGCCGGGATTGGCTGTGATCACGAAAACCGCTCAGGGACGCATCGAGGGAGAGCTGCGGGCGGTCGAGTTCGGGCACCGCGCCGGGTGGGGCTGGGACCGTCTCTTCCTGTCCGCCGCGTTCCGCGAGGAGATGGCCACTGCCGAAGGTGTGACCGTACGCGGGCACCGCCTGCCACCACCCCGAGAGGCGCGTGGATTCTGGCTGGCCCTCGATCACCTTCGGCCTGGACTGGTCTGCAACTTCGGCGCCGAGCACCTTCAGATCGGCGCTCCGGAGTGCGGCTCCTGGGTGCGCGTGAGCCCGGATGGTGACGGCACGTGCTCAGTCACAGAGTTCGGGCCTCGCGGCATCTGGCACGAGATCGAAGAGATCGCGGCCCAGTGGCAGGCGGCCGGCGAACCCGACGCGTACCGGATCGAGTTCTCTGCGGACGGAAAGCAGTGGGCGGTCGCCGGATCCGGCCGTAACGAGCTGTGCTGGACGCTCCGCGACGAACGCCCGGTGAAAGGGGACCCGCAGTGAACACACCCGCCGATCACCCACCCACTCCGGCTCCGGATGGCGAGGATCTGCTGTTCGGCGCGGCGGCCGACGAGTACGCCCGCTTCCGGCCGGGTGTACCCGAGCAGGTTGCGTGGCTACTGGCTGACGCCGTGAAGGGCGTACCGGACGTGACGCTGCTCGACCTCGGAGCAGGCACCGGGCAAGTTGCCGCAGCTCTCCTCCCAGCGCTTCCCTGTATTACTCACGTGGATCTGGTCGACCCCAGCCGGGCCCAACTCCGTGAAGCCGTCGTCACCCCTCCACCCTCTGTTGGGGAACCGCGCTCTGTCCTGCCACGAAGTCCCGGCCGACCAGTTCAACCCTCAACGGCCTCACTACGGGGCTGCCTTGATTACCTGCTGCCGGGCCTTCCACTGGATGAACCGCCCCGCCGTACTGGCGATGGCCACCCGGGTCGCAGCCCCGCACGCGACGCTCGCACTCATGGGTGACGGCAGCCTGTGGACCCACGAAGCCGACTGGACAGGCGCGTTGAAGGGCTTGATCCAGTCCTATCTCGGGCCTGGCCGCCGTGTCGGCAGCTGCGGTACCTACAACCAGCCAAGCCGCCGTTACGAGGACGACCTCGCCGACTCCGCCTTCAGCGACGTCAGCCAGCACCTCTTCCGCTTCCCCCGGGCCTGGACGCCGCAGCAAGTGATCGGCTATCTGCGCACCACCTCGTTCGCCCGAGCCGACCTGTTCGCCGAGCGGCACGCCGAGTTCGAAGCGGAGGCGCTGCACCTGCTCGAAGGACACGCCGATGAGAACGGACGGTTGACCGAGCAGGTCGAATTCACGGTGCTGCTGGCCCGCCGCCCGGGAGGAACCGCGTGAGCGGGCAGGCCGCCGCTGGGCGGTTCACACTTCCGGTCGACGTACACCTGATCCTGCTGCGCGACAGTCCCAAGGGCCAGCAGGTGCTGCTGACCCGGCGGGCCGGACCCGTGTATGCGGCCGGGATGTGACATCTGCCCTCTGTTCACTAGGCAAGCCACCTGTCGCGTATCAGCTTGTCGAGTTTCGCGCATGGAGCGTATCCCTCCAGGGTGGTCGAGGGCATCACCGGCACGTCGTGCTCGGTGAACGCCCGCCACAGCTGGGGACGGCGGAGCCAGCCGAGGTAGCGGGCCGGTATCCCGGCCGCTACAACAGCGGTGACAGGGCGTGGAACTGGGCTCCTGAGGGCGCGACGCTCAACTCGATACCCGGGATCGGCGCCAGGCTGGCTTCGGGAGCGACTCCTGGCTCCACCTACGGACGAGCGCCGGCCCCACCGCCGTTTCGCGGGAGGCAGTTCCAGTGAGTTCTGGCCCCACCCCCAGACCAGGCCAGCCACGTCTGGGGTGGGGCCAATGCTCATTCCCGATCAACCCCATCGGAGCCGCCAGGTGGGGCCAAAACCCGCGCGAGAGTGGGGCCAGTTCTCGTTCCTGAAGCCACGCCAGGCTCTGGACCAGGTGCTCGGTGCCCTTCTCGGCGGTCGGCCGTCCCGCCTAACAGGGGCAACTGTCCGGGTGTGGCATTTTGAGCCCTCTACACGACGTGCATGAGATCACGGACTCCTGGATGGTCCTCGTACGGTTGCAGTGCGGCGGCCACCTCTCGGAGCCTGGACAGCGCACGGGCCGATTCGACGCCATCAGTGAGGTGGGCCGCCTGCAGGGCCAGTGCGGTGCAGGCGTCGACGTCGCCCGAGACGCGATAGGTATCGGCCAGGTCAAGTGACGCGAGCATGTAGTCGCGGGGGTAGGCAGGGCCGGTCATGGCCAAGCGCTGCTTGAGGTAGGGCGTTGCGTCCTCTGGCTTGCGCGCGGCGAGCCAGGCGCGGCCGGTCGCTGCATCGAGCGCGTGTGGAGTGAGCCACTGTGACCACCAGGGCCCATCTGTGCCGGCGTCCTGGAGGAGCTCGTGGCCCCGGTCGCGTGCGCTGCTGAGCGCGTCGGTGTCGCCGCGGCGTCCTGCGGCGAAGATTTCCCGGTCGGCAATGACCGCGCGCACGCGGGGTGGGAGATCGCCGTGGGAGGCGACGTCGAGGAGTGTCTTGGCTTCCTGGTGCTGCCCGATCCAGGATGCCTGGTAGGCAGCCGAGGCCAGGAGGTTGTGTGCCGCGAAGCGGGCGGGGCCGGCCGGTCCGACCTCGCGGGCCAGGCGTAGTCCGGTCTGGTAGACGCGTTGCGCCTGCGCGTGGCGGTCCGCGTCGAACAGCATCCACCCGTACTGCTCACAGACCTCGATGAAGGCTGTGTGCAGGCGGTCGGCCTCGCCATTGCGGTAACGGGCGTTGATGACGACGCGGGCGACGCTCTGCCACAGTCCGTGCGCCCAGTCGAGATTGCTGGAGCTGCCTTCGGTGTCGTCCAGGTCGCGTAGCTCTTGGACGCCGTTTTCGATGCTGGCGACCAAGCGGAGGGAGAGGCGGTCGCCGCCTTGTGCGGCTCTCAGAACCCCGCCGGACATGAGGAGTGCCAGGCCGGGCGCTGTGACAGCGGCACCGCTGAGGAGGGTACGGCGGTCCATGGAGTTGGGGTCTCCCTTGCTGATCTCATGGAGCAGGTCGGGCAAGGCGGCGTCGCCGGGGGTGTCCAGGTATGGGCGGACAGGTTTGTGCTGGCGGCGTCGTGGCCCGTCCCAGCCCAGTTCCTGGGCTGTTACGCGGCGTCTGGCTCGGAAGCTGAGGACGGCGAGTGCGTCCGCCTGATTGGCCTTGTCGGGGCGGACTGGCACCGGCCGGATCCACGGGTATGCGCTCTTGAGGTGCAGCGGCGATAACCCGCGACGGGCACGCAGTTCGTTGATTCGCGCGGCGAGTTGTTCGGGTTTCATCCCGAGCTGCGTCAGGAGGACGGCAAGCGCTGCTGCACCTACCGGCTGTGGCTCCACCACGGCACTCCTTCCGGGCGCACAACGCGTCTGTCGACGCTAGCGCGAGGCGATCCGGAGTGGCACCTGGCGCGGGTGAAACCTGGTGTATGTACACCGAGTTGCGTGCGTACACCCCGTCCACCCCGTAAACCGCGCGGACGACTACTCCCCGGGCCCCGTTTGCGGTTCTCTGTCGTGCACCGAACGAGGAGCAAGGGGGAGAAAAGTGGATCAACCTACCGATTCTCTGCAGTGTCGCGGGCTCGACACCACGGGTACGGGCTGGACGCTCAGGGTCTGGAACGGCCGAGACCCCGCGCCATCATCGGCGAGTGGCTGATTAAGGATCGGCCGCCGACCGGGGGCTGCCCGGCTGGACTTGGCAGCCCGATCCCGTCCCTGTCCGGACGGTGGCGGATCTCCTGATCGCCCGGACCCCGATGTACCGGATCCGAGCCGGAGTCGCCACCGGCGGGTGGGTCGACCGCTTAGCGGACTGGATCCGCTGCCTGGAGCCCCATGCCATACCGGCGCCGGCGCTCACTCCATGAGCCTGCCCACGCCCCCCTTGTCCTGCACCGCCGAATAGGCCGGGTCAGCGGCATCGCTGCGCCCTGCGCTTCACACCGGGAGGAAACGAAATGACCGCCACCGACGAGGCCGTGGCCTCTTCGCACCTGGCGCAGTCCCTGGCCCCGCCGACGGGCAGTTCCCCTCCCAGCCCTGGGCGGAGGTTCACCGCCACGGGCGGGGGGATGGCGCTCGACGACCGATGGCACGCCCAGAGTGCTCGTACGGATGCGCGGGCTGCTACCAGAGGTGACGTGGTCGGACCGTGCGCGAGCGGCCAGACCCGTTACCCGCGCTACTTCAGTCGCGCTGCCGGGCCTTACCTGTGGGATCTGGACGGGAGGCGGTACGTCGACTTCACCCTCGGGTACGGGCCCGTCGTCCTCGGGCACGCCGATGAACGGGTGACCGAGGCGGTGCTCGCTGAACTGCGCAACGGCAACTGCATCGCTCCGCTGTGGAGCCGTCGCCAGAGCGAGCTCACCGACCTGCTGACCTCGGTGGTGCCCGGCGCGGAGATGGCATACCTGCTCAAGACCGGGTCCGACGCGACGAGTACGGCGGTACGGCTGTCCCGGATCTTCACCGGACGCGACAAGGTGATCCGCTGGGGCTACAACGGCTGGCACGACTGGGCGGCAGGTATTCCGGCGGGCATTTCGGAAGGGACCCGCGCCGACACGCTGCTGTTCGAGTACAGCGATCTCAGTACGCTGCGTGAGGCGTTCGCCCGTCATCCCGGGCAGGTGGCGTGCGTGCTGATGATGCCGTTCGGCGACGAGACGGCTCCCGAGGGCCACCTGCAGGAGATCCGTGACATCGCGCACGAGCACGGGGCGCTGTTCGTCCTCGACGAGATGCGTTCGGGGTTCCGGCTGGGCCTGTCCGGTGCTCAGGGACTCCTGGGCGTCCAGGCGGACGTCAGCACGTTCAGCAAGGCCATGGCGAACGGGCATCCGATCTCCGCCGTCGTCGGGCGGGCCGACGTGCTGTCGACCTTGGCCCGCACCCGGATCTCGTCGACGTTCTACGCGGACCCCGCACCGATGGCCGCGGCACTGGCCACGATCCGGATCCTGCGTGACACCGACGCGTTCGAGCGGATGTGGAAGGTCGGCTCCGCCTTCCAGGACGGCCTGTCGGCGCTCGTCGACCAGCATCGTGTGCCAGCCCGGGTGGTCGGGTACCCGCCGATGCCGTTTCTTCAGTTCACCCACGCCGATCCGGTCATGCGCGAGCGGATGAGCACGGCCTTCGCCGCCGAGGCGGCGCAGCACGGGGTTCTGCTGCATCCGAGCCACCAGTGGTTCCTGTCCGCCGCACACACCGGCGAGGACATCGAGTTCGCACTGCACGGCTGCAACCAGGCGCTGTCCGCGCTCGAACCGGTGCTCGCAACGCAAGCCGCCTGATCAACGCCGAAGCGGCTCCCTTCGTCCCGGCGCGAGCGTGCCCGTCGACGGTTGCCCGCCGACGACGGCACAGATTCCTTCGCAACTCGCCGACGAGTTCGGCCGAAACTAGAGGAGACCACGAGTGACGACAACCCGGCTGATCGCGCCCTCCGACACGGAGCAGACGACCAGAAACCGGCTCATGGGCCTGTTCGCCGAACGGCCGATCCCCGATGACGCGCTGCTCGACCACCTCGAAGTCTTCATGCGCCCGCAGCGCATCAACGAGATCCTCACTCTCGAACAGCTCTACCAGCAGATCCTCGGCGTCCACGGGATCATCGTCGAGTTCGGTGTCCGCTGGGGCCGCCACCTGTCCGTGTTCAACGCGCTGCGTGCCCGCCACGAGCCGACCAACATGTACCGGAAGATCGTCGGGTTCGACACGTTCACCGGCTTCCTCGACCCGGCCCCCCAGGACGGCGACTCCGACCGGGTCTTCGCGGGCAGCATGAGCGTCACGCCCGGCTACGAGAACTACCTGGAACAGGTCCTGCGCCTGCACGAGGCCGAAGCGCCGATGGCGCACATCCAGCGGTTCGAGCTGTGCAAGGGCGACGCTCCGGAGCAACTGGCCGCCTACCTGGAACGCAACCCACAGACGATCGTGGCGCTCGCCTACTTCGACATGGACCTGCACGATCCGACCCGCGCGTGCCTGGAGCTGCTGCGCCCGCACATGCCCGCTGGCAGTGTCCTGGCCTTCGACGAGCTGACGCACCCGGACTTCCCCGGCGAGACCATCGCGCTGAAGAACGCGATCGACCTCACCGGCCACCGCGTCCAGCGGTTTCCGCAGTCGCCGTACCCCGCGTTCGTGGTGCTGTGATGGGCGCCCTCACGCAGGTCCTGCGGTGGGCTGCCGATGCACACGACACCCCGGAGGATCAGGACTTCGACGACCGCGTGCTGCTCGATCTGATCGGGCAGCACGCGCTCAGCGGCCGTCTGGCCCGGCGCCTTCCCACCGGGCCGCAATGGCTGCGTGACCGGCTCGGTGGGCCCGTAGCGGCGATGCATGCCGACACCCTGGCGCTCGCCGAGGCACACATCCGTGCGGTCGATCGCATCGTGACAGCGCTCGGCGAGCAGCAGCCACCGCCGGTGGTGGTGAAGGGGATCGCGACCGGGCTACTCACCAGCCAGAAGCACCTGCTGCGGTGCGGGGACATCGACCTGGTCTGTGCCGACGGGGGGCCGCTGATCGAGACGTTGACCCGGCTCGGCTACGAGCGCACCCGGGCACCGTTCCTCCACGAACTCGGCGAATTCACCCGTGCGGGCGTCGAGATCGACGTGCACGCCTACCTTCCGGTACCCGGGTACGGCGCGGTACGGCACGCGGACCTCACACCCCCGGAGCGGGGGACCTGGTATCAGCCGCGCCGCGCTCCCTCGATGCACCCGATCCGGCACGGCCAGCTGGTCGACGGCGGCACCGTCACGGTGGGCCGGGTCAGTGTTCCCGACCCCTGCCTGCTGACGATCGTGCTCTGCGCCCACGCCTTCTTGAACTTCACCAACATGTGGTCGCTGTCGCATCGCGCCAAGCCGTACGTCAAGTTGGCCGAGCTGGCCGACCTGCACGCCCTGGTCCAGCACGAGGCATTCGATACGCAGAGGTTCCTCGCGTTGGTCGCGGAGCTGGACGCAGGGGACGCGGTGAGCTGGGCGGGCTGGGCCTCGACCGTGCTCCTCCGGAGGAATCCGCTACCTGTACCGGCCGGCACCGGACCGTTTCCCCGCTGCCTGTGGTGGGACTTCTGGGCGCGGCTTCCGGTCGACGAGGAGGCGCTGCTCCTACCCGACTGGTTCGACCTCGCCACCGTGAAGCCCCTGCTCGGAAGCCGGATCGAACTGGACACCGGCCGCCCGGCGCCGCCCTGGACGGTCGAGGTCCGCCGCGACGGCGACGAAGTGACGATCACGGTCGGCCTGCCGGAATCAACCGACGCGGCGACCGAACGCGGCCGGGTCGACTTCGGAGCGATCGGCACGGAGTGGGTCCTGGCCGATGGACAGCTGACCGCTGTCGGCGGCCATGACACCTGCGACCTGCTCTCGGGACGTCGCGTCCGGCTGCGCTACCGCGTCGACCGTGCGGGCGGCAAGCTGCTGGTCGGCGTGGCCGAGCAGAA
Source organism: Streptomyces sp. NPDC002888 (assembly GCF_042888465.1). NCBI lineage: Bacteria > Bacillati > Actinomycetota > Actinomycetes > Kitasatosporales > Streptomycetaceae > Streptomyces > Streptomyces sp. NPDC002888. Next base: position 436,069 of record NZ_JBIAPU010000001.1, read on the forward strand.
CGCGTCCGGAGCGCTGCTGTCGGCCGTGCTGCTTCCCGCCACCTGGCAGACGTCGGATCGGGCGGGTGTCCGGTGATCCGCGCCGCTCAACTTCCCGGATACTCCTGGGACACGACCGGGCGGGTCGAAGCCAGTATCCAGGCCCTGATCGGTGCGCGGCTGGCGGAGCTGCCGGCGCGCGCCGCCACGGTGGCAGCCCGGCTGCGTGAGGTCACCGGGGACTGCCGCCTGGTTGCGGTCTACCTGCGGCCGGACTCGCCCGACGCCGTCGTGGGGCTGTGTGAACGCCTCGCGTCCACGCAGAGCGCTCGGGAGCGCGCCCGGTTGCATCACGAGATCGGGCGGCTCCGCTTCGCCCGCCCCGGCACGGCGGAGGTGAGCCTCACGGGCGACTTGGGACAGGTGCTGACGGGGGCCGGCGACCGTACCCGGGCCTACGTACCTGATCCCGGGCATCGGGACATGATCGGTTCCCTGCTGGACGACTTCGGCACGGGTTTCTCGGACTTCGTGGAGAGCCAGCACGAGGTGCCCGGACCGAACGCGCGTCTGCGCCAGGGCCTCGTCAAGTCGTGGCGTCTGCCCGACGGCACCCGTGTGATCAGCAAACGTGCCAACCCGGCCAAACCTGGCCGGTTCGCCCAGGAACAGTTCGCCTATCGCGCCATCGCCTCCCGGCTGGCCGGCCCGGTCACCTTCGGCCGGGACAGGCGCCTTCAGCTCGCACCCCTGCTCGCGACCATCCGGGACGGCGCATCCGGGCACGTCTACGCCATCTTGCAGTGGGTTTCCGGTGAGACCGCCGAGTCGATGCTGCTGGCACCGGGCGAGCACGCGTCGCTGCTGCGCGACTACCGGGATCTGATGGACGCCCTGCTCGACCGCGGAATCCTCTGGGGCGATTTGAGCCCCCGCAACATCCTCGTGCACGGCCCCGTGCACCATCTCGTCGACTTCGAGAAGACACAGGCCCCGGGCGAAGCCCCCGTATCGCACGGGGACCGGGGCGCCTACTGCCGCGGTCAGATCGGAGTCGAGGAACTCGGGGTCCTGTGCCCCGAAGACGCGGTCCGCACATGCCTGCACGGCTACCTGGACCCCGACACCTGGGACGTCAACGCGCCGGGCCCGGTGCCGTTCCCGCCGCGCCCGGAGGTGACGGCGGTGCTCGCCGGGCGCGGCGTCACCGACCCGGACCTGGGCACCTACAACCGGACCGACCGACAGATCTGGCAGGTCCGATCACCCGACCTCGACCCCGTCACCGGGCAGCCCCGCTATCCGGGCCTGGTCAATTTCCGTGTCGAGCACTACCTGAGCTGCGCCGGTCGCACCGACGCGGACGACTACGACCGCAAGACCACCGAGATCCTGATCGCGGGCCGACGGCACGGCTGCTTCGACGACGCGCTCGGGGCCGTGGCCGACGCGGTGGACGAGGCGGAACGGCAGTTCGTCGTCGCCGAGGTCGCCGGGCTTCTCGCCGGCAACGACACCGGGCCCGTCACCGCGCCGCACGCGGCGATCCGCGCACTGGTGGACCGCATCGACGTCCTGGACACCGCCCGGCAGGATCCCGGCACCTTCCGGTCGGCCTGCACGGCCTTGGGAAAGGAAGGACGATGACGCAACCGCCCTTACTCCGGTCCGTGTCCTTACGCACGGATCAGGTCGTCCGTATCGGCCCGCTCACCCTGCGCATCGCCAGCGACCAGGCCGACTTCCCCGCGCTGCGCTACTTCAGCCGAGCCGCCCGGATGCCGGTCGCCACCGTGCCCGACGTGGAACTGTGGTGCCTGTCGGAGGCCGATCCCGGCCTGCCCGCCGACACCACGGCGCGCGCCCTCAACTTCGCCTCCGGCTACTACGTGACCGACCATTTCGGGCCCCCGGTGCGCATGTCCACCTCGGGCAACCGGATCGTGCTCGTGGGGGACCACCTGGAACGGCTGGTCTGGCCGTACATCGTGAAGTATCTGCTCCTTCGCCACACCGCCACCACGGGTGGGCTCTTCCTCAAGGCAGCCGCCCTCGCCGTCGGCGACGGGGCGACGCTGGTCGTCGGCCGCGGTGGCGCCGGCAAGTCCGTCCTGGTCACCGGGCTGTGCCGCAACGGCGCGACGTACATCACCAACTCACACGTGGTCCTCGCAGACGGGGCCGTCCAGGGAGTCGCGAGCACCATGCGGATGCGGCCCGGCCCCTGGCTGGACCAGGCGGCGACTACGGCGGCCCTCGACCCGAGCGAGCGCCTCGTCGACCCGTACGACGCGTTCCCCCACCACGCGGGCGCCGCGATGCCGCTGCGCGCCGTATGGATCGCCGACTTCCGCGCCCCCGGCGAACACGACGTGCAGCAACTGCCCCCCGACGAGGCGGCCGGCATCGTCGAGCAGTTCGCCTTCGGGCTCAACGTCTACCGGCTCGAAGAGGACCTGCTGGACCTGTACGGCGGCGACTACCGGGCCTTCTCCACCCAGTACGTACGGATGCGCGCGCAGCTGCACGCTGCCGTCAACAGTTGCCCCACCTACCGCGTGCGCTCGGACGTCCAGCTCACCGCACACCGCGACCAGCTTCTCCAACTGCTTTGTGACGGAGGTACATCATGAGGGGCGCCCTCATCGGCTATGGCACCATCGCGACCGGTCACGCCATCGGATACCGCAACACCGCGGGCATCGACGTGATCGCCGCCGTCGACCCCACCCCGGCACGCGCGGCAGCCGCCCAAAGGGCTGGGCTGCGCGCCTACGCCACCTACGAGGAGATGATCGACCGCGAGGCCCCGGACTTCGTCGACATCTGCACGCCGCCCAACAGCCATGCCGAGTACATCGAGCGCGGGCTGCGAGACGGTCTGCACGTGCTGTGCGAAAAGCCGGTGCTGATGCCGCACGAGGGCCGCTACGACCGCATGCTCGACCAGATCGCGGCCTCGGACAAGGTCTTCTACCCCTGCCACAACTACAAGTTCGCGCCCATCCTGACGGAGATGGAACGGGTCGTCCGCAGCCCCGGCTTCGGCGACGTCCTCAGTGCCCGCTTCCGCACCCTGCGCCAGGGCCACGCCGTCGGCGTCCCCGAGTGGAACCCGCACTGGCGGCGCGATCCGCTCATCGCCGGTGGCGGGATCCTCCGCGACCACGGTCCCCACAGCGTGTACCTGGCGACCCACCTGACCGGACGCACGCCGCTGGCCGTGTCCTGCCTGACCGGTTCCCTGCGCCACGACGGGCACACGGGCACGGAGGACACCGCGAAGCTGATGATCCGGTGCGACGGCGATGTCCAGATCGAACTGGATGTGACCTGGTCGGCGGGATACCGCAACAGCTACTACTCGATCATCGGCAGCGGCGGCTGGGTCACTGTGGAGAACGACGACGTCCAGTACAGCCTGAGCGGCCGGCCGCACCGTGCGGCCCTGCGGTCGAACTTCGACGACCCCAGGCACCCCGACTGGTTCGCCGCGATGTTCGCCGACTTCCTGACCAAGACACGGCACCCGGAACAGGCGGCACCGCTGCTGGCCGAGTCCTTGACGACCTCCCTGGTGATCGACGGCGCCTATGCCTCGGCCGCCGACGACGGCCGGTGGGTGGAGCTGACACCGGCGCGGGACCTGCTCATGGGCGCCGCGCGATGACGGCGCCGCGCGACGGCGGAACCGGCCCGGTGCCGCTCGACGACATCCGGGACTGGCTCAGCAGCCGGCCCGCCGCCCGGACCGTCGTGCTCGCCACCGGCTGCTTCGACCTCCTGCACGCGGGACACCTGACGTTCCTGGAGGAGGCGAGCCGGCTGGGTGACCTCCTGGTCGTCGGGGTGAACAGCGACCAGTCGGTCCGGGACCTCAAAGGCCCGAGCAGGCCCATCGTCGGCGAACGCGAACGCGCCGTCCTCGTGGGTGCTCTGCGGTGCGTCGACCGGGTGTTCCTCTACGACGAGCCCACCGCCGACCGTCAGATCCGCCTCCTGCGCCCGGATGTCTTCGCCACCGCGCGCGCCAGCATCACCGCGTACCCGAGTGAAGTGGCGTCCGCCGTCGAGGTCGCGGCACACGTACACGCGATCGACCGGATTGCGCCGTACTCCACGACCACGCTGGTCGACACCCTGCGAGCGAACCTATGACGGAGGAGGTCATCGCCACCGGCAGCGCCCCATGGATCCCGGTGCCGCATCTGATGGAGGTGGTCCCCGCAGACTTCTCCCCGCCCCAGCACCTGACCACCGCGGCCTTCGCCCTCGTATCCGAAGCTCAAGGCCGCCTGCTGCTGACGCACGTCAACCTTCCCGGCCGGGGCTGGGACGTGCCCGGCGGCCACATCGACCCGGGCGAGGACGCCCGGCGTGCGGCAGCGAGAGAAATCAGCGAAGAGACCGGGCTTCTCGTACCTTCCGAGACACTGACGCTGCTCGGATGGCAACGATTCACCTTGCACGAGAAGCCACAGGACAGTTATCCGTACCCGTTCCCAGTGTCGTACACGCTGATGTTCACCGCGCAGACCGGCCTCGCCGATCCGCCGGTGGCCCCACCCCGGGACTCGGAGTGCGGGCCTGCCGGATGGTTCACCCCTGCGCAAGTCCGGCAGCGGTGCGCGACCTGCACCTGGCTGCCGTTCCTCGCCCTGCTACGCGAGGCCCGGCACCCTGCCGACGTCTCCTCAGACTGAGAAGACTGAGCTTCCAGCGTCGGGCACGAGGAGACACCGATCGAGAAGGGTCACCTGCGTCTACGCCGGGCCGCTTGGGGAACGCTCCTCAAGCGGCTCGAAGCCCTCAGGCAGAGGGATCCCGAACCGCTGGCACAGCAAGGGCACGTCGTGGCGATCGACATCACGAGCCGGATAGCCGGTATGCCAGCGCACCGCCCACTCGGCCGACTCGCACCGCACTGCAGTTCCGGCAATCGAACCACGTCCGGCGAGGGCCTCAGCCGGAAAAGGACCGCCCTCCACCACGGATCCGTAATGCAGCGATCCGTCCGCGAGCGGCTCGTAGAGGTGCAAGTCGACCCGCAGCCGAACACCGTCGTGCAAGACGAAGTTCCACGGCCTGTCACCAGGCCACGGGAAGATCCGGTCGACACCAGCCTCAGCGAACGCGACGAACAACGACTCCAGATGGGCGGCCGGCGCCCATACGTCAAGGTCTGAATGTTCTCGCGTCTGCTCCCCGAGCAGCGCATCCACGCCCCACCCGCCGCCAACACACGCATCTACGCCGTGGGCGTCGAGCCGTTCCACAAGCGCAACTACATCCTTGGCTGACATCGAATAATGGCTCACCGCATCAGGGTAGAGGCTAGCCCGACCCCACATCTGGCGATCACTTCGGCTTCACCGGACTGGCTCCCGGGGAGAGACGCCAAGACCGCCTACGCCTCGTCGAGCCCAGCGGCGGATCTAGTGCCGCCTCAGGCAACGTTCGCCCTGTCGACGACCTTGCGTAGTCGTTCGTCGGCGGTGTGGTTGTTCCACCAGACGATGTAGCGGCGGATCATGCTGCCCTGCTGTAGACGACGGACGTCCTCGAGCATTCCGACGGACTCTGGGCGATCGTCTACGGGCCGTCCTACACACACGGCCTCCGAAGCCGCGACCGGCCCGGGTCTGTCCAGCCAACGGTGTAACTCGGGTGATGTGAGTTAGCGGCGGCCGACGGAGAGTCGGCCGTCGAAGGCGATGTCGAAAGCCTGCAGGGCGGGCTTCCAACGCATGGTCCAGCGTTTGCGTCCCTGACCGGTGGGGTCGAGGCTCATGACGGCCATGTAGACGCACTTGAGGGCTGCGGCCTCGTTCGGGAAATGCCCGCGGGCCCGGACGGCTTTCCGTATGCGAGCGTTGACCGACTCGATCGCGTTGGTGGTGCAGACGATGCGGCGTATCTCGGTGTCGAACTGGAGGAAGGGCACGAACTCAGCCCAGGCGTTCTCCCAAAGCCGCACGATCGCCGGATACTTGGCCCCCCACTCCTCCTGGAACTCCAGGAACCGGTCTTCCGCCGCGCTCGCGGTCGGAGCCGTGTAGACCGGCTTGAGCGCGCGGGAGATCTTGTCCCAGTCCTGGCGGCCCGCGTAGCGGAACGACGCCCGGATCAAGTGGACGACACACGTCTGGGTGACCGCCTGGGGCCAGACCGCCGAGATCGAGTCGGGCAGGCCCTTGAGCCCGTCGCAGACAACCATGCACACGTCCTCGACGCCACGGTTCTTGATCTCGGTCAGGACCTGGAGCCAGTACTTGGCTCCTTCGCCGCCGTCGCCGGCCCACAGGCCGAGGATGTCCCGTGTGCCGTCCACCGTGACCGCGAGTGCTACGTAGACGGGCCGGTTCGCCACCTGCCCGTCGCGCACCTTCACGTGCACACAGTCGATGAAGATCACCGGATAGACCGCATCCAGCGGCCGGTTCTGCCACTCGGCCATCCCGTCCATGACCTTGTCGGTGATGGTCGAGATAGTCTGCTTGGACACGCTCGCGCCATAGACCTCGGCCAGGTGGGCGGAGATGTCGCCGTGCGTCAGACCACGTGCGGACAGCGACAGGACCATCTCGTCGACGCCGGTCAGCCGCCTCTGCCGCTTCTTGACGATCTGCGGCTCGAAGCTGCCGTCGCGGTCACGCGGCACCGTGATCTCCACCGGGCCGACGTCGGTCAGCACGGTCTTGGACCGGGCCCCGTTGCGGCTGTTGCCGCTGCCGGCACCGGCCGGGTCGTGCTTCTCATAGCCGAGGTGATCGGTGATCTCGCCTTCGAGGGCGGACTCCAGCACGCGCTTGGTCAGCTGATGCAGCAGCCCGCCCTCGCCGGTCAGCTGCAGCCCGCTCGCGCGGGCCCGGTCGACCAGCTGCCCGATCAACTGGTCATCCAGCAGGTCCGCCGACAACTCGGCCGGCCGGACCTCTTCAACCGCCTCAGCAGAGACAGTCACGTCGCTCATCAGGTGCTACTTCCATGATCGGGAGTTACACCGAAGACCGTACAGACCCACCGGCCAGCCGGATCTGACGTGAGGCGGCCCGCACCCGTTCTGGCTGCCGGGCTGGGAGAAGTACCCCATCTTCCCTGTTGGATCGACGTGTTGAAGCGGATCGAGCAAGAGCGGATGCGTGCCAGGTCGGCGTACGTACTGAGCGCCGAAGGATCGCCGGGTGGCAGGGGATCGAGTGCCTGTTCTTCGACTTCCTGTGGCGGGAAGGCGCGGAGCTAAGCCACGGCCGACGATCTGTGGGACTTCGAGAACTGGCGGACCCAATCCCTGCGGAATCCACGTCGGGTTGGTGGGGCGCGGCGGAACCGTGGGCCGGCCGCGCTGATCCGTGAGCACGAGGGCGGCCCTCGGTAGGAACGGCGAGCGGGTCCTGATCCCGGCTGCTCGGACGAGGAACGCCCGGAGCAGCGAGGTCCGTTGAGCGATGTCCGTTGCCTGACACCGCGGGCCTTTCGCCGTTGGGCGCAGGTCGGGTTACTCGGGTACGGCGCGGACGGTGTGCTCTCACCGAGGTGTTCGCGGCGCCGGGAGCCATCTCGTGCGCCGCGAACACCTCGGATTCTGCTTCTGGGCTAGAAGGCTGCTGTCCGGTCTTCGCTGCGCGGGTCGATCACTTGGTGGCCGGTGTAGACGCCCGCGCGCGCCTCACGACGCCAGGGACGCGCGTAGGTCAGTGCCCATGTGGCGGCCTCGGCACTGTCGTCGAGGTTCACGACGGCTACCGATGGCGAGTCGTCCGCGGGGCACCGCGCAAGCCAGTCGCCGTTGGGAGCGACGATTCCGGACGGTGCGGTGGCGCTCTGCTGTGTCGGCCCTGACAGGCTGACCCAGTAGCTGTTCACCGCGGCGTGGCCTTGGGCTTGGGCGGCGGTGTTACCCGGGGTGCCGCTGGTGGAGAACAGGACGCAGTCGACATCCAGCTTCTCGTATTCTGCGAACAACTCCGGGTAGTGGATCTCCATGCCGAGCAGGCAGCCGAAGCGCACACCGTCGACCTCGAAGGTCACCGGTGAGACGCCAGGCGAGTACATGTACGAGACCTTCGTCTTCGACATCAGGCGCTCGTCATAACGCGTGACGACCTCCCCGCGATCGGAGATGACATAGAGGCTGTTGTGCGGACGGTTCGGGCCGCTCAAGCGGTGCACCGACGGGATCACCGTCCACAACCGCAACTCGCGGGCCAGCTCGGCGATTGCAGCCAACTCCGATTGGAGCACGGGCCACTGGCACCGGTCCCAGTCCGCCGGGCCGACCATGTCGGGGCCGTCGACGGACATGACAAGCTTGCTGGGAAAGCAGATCGCTCCTTCCGGAAAGTGCACGATCCTCGCTCCCTGAGCACTGGCCTCGCGCATCAGAGCACGGACCGCACGCCCACTTTCGCGCAGCGCTTCTACGTCTCGGGGGTCTTCGCGTACGGGGGTCTGCGCTACGGCGAGCCGCACGCTCTTGGGATTCCTTGCTTCCGACATGACGTCTCCTGATGGAGTCGGACGGAAGTGCCGCAGGGCGGACGTGTAGGACTCGCCGGTCTTGGCGGCGCGGGCACGCACCTGTCGTTTGAAGTTCCTACGGGCTGTCATCGCGGCCTTCCACGCCTTGAGCGACGGCTCCCCAGCAACCTCGCCCGAGGCGATCGGGCTGCAACAACGACCTGAGACGCTGGTCCCTTTGCCTCCGATGGGAGACCGCGCTGGGGACGGTCGCGGGAGGTTCGGCGTAGGCCACGCAGTCGGTCATCATGCCGTCGCTCGCGGGCTCCGTCAACATCCTTCAACACGTCCAGCGCGCCGTCGCACGGCCGGCCGCTGGAGAGGAACACCTCAGCTCAACACACTGAACTTGACAGAGAAAGCAACGTGGGGCAAAGGGCAGGGCCCCGGCGGACACAGCACCTGTACGCGCAACTGATCCCCAACCAGGGCGGGCCGGACGCCGAGCCGCGGATCTGGATCACCCCGCCCCGGCACACTGTGCAGACCGTCGATGAGCTCGCTGACGTGATCAGTGCGGCCATCGCGCCCTACGAGCCGGTCAGATGCCCGGCGTGCTGATCAAGATGTGGCTGACCCGTCCGCCCCTGTCATCTCAGTAGACCGAGTCCAGCAAGCCCCGCTCCGTTGGGTGCCGTTGAGAGGACGGCGCGATAAAGAAGGCCGCGAAGAACCCAGGCCGGGGGCGACCCCGGCGCAGAACAGCAACGAGTGCGCTCCTGCGGCATTTCGCCATTCACCATCGCGGGACCGCCGGTGGTGACCGCGGCGGTTCTTCGCAGGTGAGAGACACCCTGTCGTGAACCTCGAAGCGCTTCGGCGGGGCGGGACTTTCCTGACCGCTCAGGAGTCGGCAGGTTCATCCGCCGAGGTCAGCAGCCCAGGCTTCCATCCTGGTGGGCTGACAGCTCGGAGTGGCGCGCCTGGCTTGATGACGGCCTGCCCCGGCTCGCTCTCGTCATGATCCATCAGTTTCTGTCAGTGCCCGCTGCTACACCATTTTCGAGGGACAGGCCGCGACCGCGGCTCGCATACGGGAGGGGACACCATGTCGAAGGCGCCGAACGGCTTCCACTACGTACGCGGCCACATTCGCCGCAATCCGAAGCCGGGCAGCGGGAAGCGGATGAGCGGCTGGATGATCGCCGGCCTTGCGGCCGGCATCTGGTTATGGGGGCAGGTGTTCGGGTTCGGCGAGGCGAGTTCCACGACGCCGCCCGCTCAACCGCAGCCGGCCGTCTCCACTCCGGCCGCCCGCTGATGGGGCGAAAGCAGTTATGCATTCGCCGCCCGCGCGGCGCGCCCGAGGTCCTCTCGGCCACTGTCGTGGCACTGGCCGCCCTGGTCCTGACGTTCCAAATGGCCGCCGCGGCGGTCGGAGCGCTCAAGGACGCCTGGCCGTTCCTCTTGGCCCTGGTTCTGCTGGCGGGGGCCGTCGGGGCCTGGCGGATCGCGCGCACGGTGCACGGTAGACGGCGTGCCGCCGAGCGGCTGGCCACGCTGCGGCTCACCCTGGCCGAGTTCGACGCCATGGACGACCGGCAGTTCGAGCACGCGTTGCGGGACCTGTTGGTCCGCGACGGATGGTCGGCACGCCGCGTAGGCGGCAGCGGCGATCAGGCCGCTGACGTCATCAGTGACCACTCGCACCTTGGCCGGATCGTCGTCCAGGCCAAGCACACCCGCGTCGGCGGGAAAGTGGGGTCCTCAGTCATGTACGCGGTGAAAGGGACGGCCGGCCCGGCCCACCGCGCCGACCACGCCGTCGTCGTCACCAACGGCACCTTCACCCGAGACGCCATGGCCTGGGGCGACCGGCACAGCGTCCACTGGGTCGACCGGAACAGACTCCGGCGCTGGGCGGAGACCGGCACCGCGCTGCACGAGCTCCTCGGGCTGTCCGCACGCTCCCGCCGTGCCCGGTTCAGGCGCGCCGCCTGACACGCCCCTCATCGTCAACGTCTTGGAGGTGTTGTGTTCGATGAAGACGGGTCACTCGACCCGCTGCTGAAGTTTCTGTTGTACGCCGTCCTTGCGCTGGCCATCGGCAAGATGGTGTGGGAGTGGCTCACGGACGACGTCAGCCGGTGGATCACCGTGGACCTGTGGGGGCTGATAGCTGATCACCCCTGGTGGACCGGCTTCATCGCCGTCGGCACACTGGCCACACTCACCCTCGTTACGAGGCTGCTGTCGTTCCGGTTCGGCGCCGGCACGTACGCCTACGTCGGTGACGGCGAGGACTACGCGTCCACCGCCGCACCGGGCGAAGCCGTGGATCCGGATGTGTTGACCTTCAAGATGAAGCAACTCGCCGCGATGACCGCGACGGGCTTCGAGCAGGCGTGCGCCGATCTCCTAGCCCGTGACGGCTTCCGCAGGACACGGCGGGTGGGAGGCGCCGGAGACCTCGGCGTGGACGTCACCGCCCGCGACCACGACGATCGGCTCCTGATCTTGCAATGCAAGCAGTACCAGAACCCCGTCGGCTCGGGGCACGTGCAGAAGTTCAACGGCACGGCACGCCTCCACCACGGCGCCGATGTACCGATCATGATCGGCCTCAACGGCTTCACTCAGCCTGCGATCGACTTCGCCGCGCACCACGACCTCATCCTCATGGGCCGTCCCGAACTGAAGAAATGGGCCCACGGCCAGCACCTGTACGACGTCCTCGGTATCCCGAGCACGACGCAGTGACCCCAGCCGGGACACCTGATGCGGACATCGACTACCTCGACACCCTGAGCGCTGGCCGCGTGTGGTCCTACCGGGACGACCATCTCATCGAATGACCGTGCACGGGAGCCGGCCACGGGAGCAGAGAGAGGACCTATGACGCTCACCCGCGACCTTGACTCGACCACGGCCGCGCTCGACCCGTTTGGTGCCGACGCGGTAATGAGGGCCCTGCCCGAGGCCCAACGTCGCAGCCGACACCACCTGGCTGCGTACCCGAGCCGAGCGCCTCTCCCGGCACGCCGCCCCCGCCCGGGTGGCGCTACGGAACCTGGCATGATTACCGCTTCCCTCGCCCGCCACACCGGCACCCGGTCCCGTCGGCCGCTGTCGAAGCGGCCATGCTGCGTCTCAGCGCTACGGCCGACGAGGTGCCCCGGGGGACGGTGTACTCCTACGCCACCCGTAACCCCCGGGTCCCCGGAGGCGTTCCTTCACCGACACCACAGGCGAGCACGTATTCATCGACGAGAACACAGCTGACGCCCTCGCCGCCGCGTCCACGAGCGGCTGCGAGACTTCGCCGCTCGCTTGCTGACGGTCAAACGCACGCTGACACCGCACTACTTCACCATGGTCTCCTGCGCCCAACTTCCCGGGGGCGGTCAGTGACCGCGCATGCGTTGGTCATAGTCCGCCGCTGGTTCCAGGCCCATCGCGGCGCGGCGTTCATCGAGCCGGTCAGGGTCGGCAACGGGCTGCAAGCGCAGGTTCGAGCCGTCTGGGTCGTCGGTGTATTGCGTTCCGTACACCTGGGGTTCGCCAGCTGCGACCAGGACCCGGTCGGTGAGGTAGGCGAGCTGGCGTGGAGAGGCGTCTCCGGCCGCGACCGCAGCCTTCAGGAGTTCGAGCGCCTGGCGCTGGAAGGTGGGAGCGAGGTCGGCGTGTTGGGCAAGAAGCCACGCCTCCTCGGCTCCCTGCGCGCCCACTAACGCGACACCTGGCCAGCCGTGTTCGGCGATTACCTGCTTGAGCCAGGCGGTGTTTTCGGCGTCGATCCGGCACATCTCGCGTCCGTCACGAGTATTGGCCGCGACGCACCGTGCAGCTTGGTCTTGTTCGGCGCGGCGGTGGATCTCAGCGGCGAGGTCGTGGTTCATCGTGTACAGATTGACCTCGTTCGGGACTTTGGACAAGGCAAGGGACCCAGGCACCCTCCGCCACTGGTCGCGAGGGGCGCGCGGGCATGGTGGAAGGCGCAGGTCATGCCGGGTGTGTGGCGTCGCCGAAGACGCGCACCGCGGTGGGAGGGACCTGGGCGGCGAGGGGCTGGGCTTCCTCAGGCCGGCCGGCGGCGGTGAGGACACGGGCGAGGTCATCGGACCCGATGGCCGGACCAACAGCGAGCCAGGCCACCGTTCCTCTCAGCCCAAGAGGTCGTCTTCCCCTGACTACGGTCACGGTGCTGTCCGACCGGTCCTGGGCTCGGCAGCACGCGGTGATCGCCAAGGACGCCGTCGCGGCGGCCCACGCAGTCCAGCTTCACCCACGGCGGGGAGAGCGTCCTGATGGGCAGCGGAACAAGGCGACGCTGTTGCCGCTGAGTCGAGCACTCGCCGGGCCCGTCGCCCTCTGGGGTGTCGCCTCCCCAGGCGAGAAGATTCGCCGTACCAGATCACGGAGTCGCGACCAATACTCCAGTGGTAGATCGTGATCTTGGTGTCTGACTGCCGTCGGCATAGGGCGACTCGCCTCAGGCCATGGGGCATCGGCCCTGTCAGATGATGGCGCTGAAGTACGCAGCTGCAGCGTCGACGAAGCGGTCGTGTGCCGCCCGTGCAGCGTCCTGCGCTGCGGTGAGTTCCTCGATGCTCGTGGCGGCATCGACCATGTTGTAGGTGGCGACAACCATCGCCTGTGCGGTGGCGTGGACAGCCGGGTCGGGCACGAGGAGCCGCAGCGCAACCAGGGGGCAGGTGATGGCGGAGCGGGTGATGTGAGACCTGGCTCGTAGTTCTTCCAGCTCAACGTCACTGACGCCGCGCAGCCGAGCCTCCCCACGCATCCACAAGGCCCGTCGGTGGTCGGAGTCGGCGGAGGCGAGTGTGGTCACCGCGTCGAGCCGGTCGCGGCGCAACTGCTCAGCGGCGGCCGCGCGCTCGGCGCGGCCAGCCGCCAGGTGTTGGAACGTGCCGGTGACAATCGATCCCAGGAGCGTCCCGATGACGGCAAGGACAGTGGCGATCATGAGCTGCTTTCTTGGCCGGGCACTTGGTCCGGGACCGGTGCAGAGACGGGTGCGGCCACCGTGATCATCGTGAGTTGTGTGGACTGACGATGAGACGGTGGCCGCAGGCCACAGCATAGATCCCGCCCGATGGCGGGAGGTGTTCGAGTGGCCATGGGACGGATTGCGGGCCGGTTCCCCCGGGCCGAACCCCGCCTCCGGGCCGGGCAGATGGTGCTGGGCCTGGACCAGCGTGGAGTGGGCCGGGGAGGCCGGCCCGCATGGCATGCAGCTATCTGCTGTGCCGGGCCGTCTGGGACGCCGAACGCCGTCCGCGATGACGTGCGTGAATACGTCTCGAGCATCTCCACGACGATGCCGCGGTGCTGGTCGTGGACGAGACCGGCGACCTGAAGAAGGGCAGCCATACCGTCACCGTCCAGCGCCAGTACACCAGCAGGCCACAGTGCGGCAGGGGTCTCCGGGAAGCGGTTGCTGGGTCACAGCGCCGAGAGTAGCGGGCGCCGATCGCCCGCCGTCAGGCCGACGGCAGGCTGATCAGCGTGCCAGTTGGAACACGGCCGCGGCCACGATGGTGCCGAGGATTGTGCCGGCGATGACCTGGTTGCGTGTGTGGTCCCGCAGCTCGACCCGGGACCATCCGACGATGACGACCAGGAGGAACCCGAGGGCCATCCACGCACCGTAGGTCTGTACGAGCATCGCGCAGGCACCTGCCGAGACGGCCTGGTGCACGGAGATCTTCCAGACGAACGTGATCACGGCGAGGATCGCCAGGGTGACCAGCATCGACACGATGAGGGCGGTCATCGTCCGCGGGGCGCCTGCGGCGGCCATGAGAAGGATTCCGGTGGCCACGGAGAGCAGGATGACGGCCATGACGACCAGCCGTGCAGGCTTGGCCCCGACGTGTCGATCGCCCCAGTGGCCCTTCCGAATGCCGTACTTGATGAAGGTGATGGGAATGATGGCGGCGAAGAGTGCGCCGACCGCTCCCCAGGCGACGCCAATCCATTGCGCCGTGTGCCAGCCGATCAGGAGAGTGACGGCGATAATCCAGTTCTTCGGCTCAAGCCAGTCGGTGATGCGGCGCGCCAGTTTGGACTCCGCGGGGTGCACGTCAGTTGTCATGGGAGGAGTCCTTTTCCGGTCCGCCTGTCGGCAAGGGCGCAAGCGCGACTTCCTGGCGGGTGAATTCTGTTACGACGGGTGAAGAAACGTAGGCGCGGGATACCGCGTGGAGCCACGCGAGTTCACTCGGCCGGTCCCTTCCAGTGACACCGAGGGGCGGGTACTCAACATCTTCAAGTTGGTTTCCTGTTCGAGCGGCGCTAGCGGCCACGCGCAGCCAGGCGGCTTCTGCCACAGCATCAACTTCCTGCTCGCTTACGCCTTTTTGGAAGCCGAGGGCGCGAGCCCGCTCGCGGACATCTGCTGACACGTATTCACGTAGTGCCAGGCATGCGTCCTCGATTTCGATGACGCATCGTTCAAGTCGGAAGCCGACACGCTGCTTTGGAACCGATGTGGAGAGCACCACGTGGGGAGCGGCGTCTGTCAGGCGCTTCCACAAAGGCTGGAGCCGTCTGAGCATGATCCAGGATCTGACGTACTCCACGGCCACGGAGAGCGGTGGCAGGCAGCTGCCGAGCGCGATCGACAGAATCGCCAACTGCTTGAGTGCAGTGGAGATCTGGTACTCCAGCGTGGGATACCGGACTCCGGTGGTGAGGTCCAGCGTGACGAAGCCGACGCGCTGCAGGGCATAGAGGCTGCCGAGCAGCGTGCCGAGTCCCATGAGGCCGAGGCCGGCCCTGCCCAGGAGGGTGCGGCTGTGCCGGACGCCGCTGAGGAAAAGCCAGGTGGCGACGAACATGGCGATGCCGATGTACAGCGTGAAGACCGCCGTGTAGAGAACCGGATAGATGGCGCGCTCGCCGTCGCCGACCCGTACTGGCCCACCTGGCATCCAGTTGGCCAGCGCATAGAAGAGGACCATGAGGGGAAGCGTGGCTGCGATCGCTGCCAGCCTGGTGCGGCGGGCCAGGCCCTGCGGACGGACGACGGCGACGATGAAGTCCAGGAGGAAGGCCGCGGAGGTAACGCCGAGCAGGTGCTTCAGCAGCGGAGTAAGGCTGGTGACGCCGGCGTTGTCGCTGATGGCGGCTTTGACGGCGGGCACCTCGAAGGTCATGGCCGCGGCCAGGGCCGCGAACGTGAGCGCGAGGCTCCGCTGCTTGTGGGAGTGACGGATGGCCGGCAGACGCCACAGAGTCACGAGCCACAGGGAGCCGGCGACGAGGGTCGGGGTGTTCATGAGCGGCGGTTCCTCCGGGGATGGACGAGGGCGTCGTCAAGACGCGTCATGGCGCCTGGCCGCCCTGGTTCTCGGCCGGAGTGGGCCAGTTCCTCGAACAGCTCGCCGAGGGACGAGGCAGCCATCTCGGCGTCGTACTCGGTCTCGCTGTCGTAGCTGGTCCGTCCGAGCGCTGTGAGCACGGCCGAGGGGTCGACGCCCTGCGGCATGATCGACAGGAGCGACTCCACGACGCTCGTGTTCTCGCTCGCGTGCCCGAGGAGTAGGTGCGCCAATTCGTGGCGGACTATTTGCGCGCGGTGCCGCTCACTTGTCGCCGTCACATGAAATATGTGATCTCCGCTGTCGAATGAGATCATGAGGCCGCACGGGGCGTTGACGCCCCCCAGGTCGGGCAGTTCGTGGAGGTGCAGCGGGCGCCCACGTCTGACCGCCAGCTGGCGGCATACTTCATCCACCGCGTAGGGGTCGGATATTTCGATTCCCCGCAGTTGCTCCTCGCACCGTCGCCTCAGCTGCGCTTCTTTTCGCGCATAGCGCCGATTGAACATGAACGAGATCCTTGCTGTGATCCCCGAGCAAGCGCAGTACGCAGTTCTTACTCGACTCTTACTCACCGGCACACGAGAATTCCCCGCGGCCAAGCGGAGCTTTACACAGCCCCGCCGAGCGACCAAGAGGATCTTGAAGGCATATCCGTCAAAACGGGATAGCGGGTGAGGGAGGTCACGTTACTGAGGGATTATCAGGCTTATCAAGGCCCTCTAGTCGACGCGCCTGTTCAATTACCGTCGTGATCATTTTGAGGCTGTCGGCCGAGAGTCCATTGGCTCGCATCGCGAGCCCTCGCACCCTGCTGTCCCCCACTGCCGCGATCAGCTCCATAGAGGCCCGGATCTTCTCGGACTCCTCGGCGTCGAAGTCAGGGAAGAAGTATTGGGGCGTGACATTGAAGTGGCGCGCCAGCGCTTCGACGGTATTCACGGTCGGGTTCGGCTTGGCTCCGGAGCGTAGCTGCGAAATGGCGCTCTCCGAGACAGTGAGGCCGTCCGCCTCGCCGGCCTCGCGGATCGCGCGAGACACCTCCGCGTTGGTGTACCTCTTGCCCGTCGCCGGGTTCTTCACCGTTTCGAAGAGGTGGTTCAGCTTGTCGGCGAGGCTCAGCTGCCGACCGCCGGACGGCCCCGAGGGCACCTCCGCCGATCCGCTGGACTCGACCATCACCCGGCTCCTCCCATCTACGCCCTGAAGACCTGACGATACTCCAGTGTTGATGTGAGACCAACCCGCGAGACGGAACACTACGGTGTTGACAGGCGGGGATCACTTTGGCGTATGTTCCAGCCACGGCAACACCAAAGTGTTGCAACGTCGGAGGAGGCGGCAGAGCGCATCGCTCCCTGCGGCTCGCCATACCCCTAGGCCCGAGGACCGCTCATGAGGACCCGCCCCGCGTCGCGCTCGGCCGCGCGACTTCTACAGAGTTTAAGAACCAAGTCTGGATCTTGACGCAGGGTCGTGCGTATGTTCGTCGTCCGCCGGGCAGCCGGCCCGCACGACGAACGAGGAGAAGCGCATGCGCTCACTCCGGGCCTCGTAGGCCCGCATGACAGCGACGGCGTCCGAGAGGTGCGAACTCCCGGACGCCGAACGCTCAACGGCACAAACCGCCCCGGCAAGGGCGGAGATTGCCCACCATCACCACGCTGATCCCTTCCACGGGTCGCTTCAGCGTGGCAACACTGCAAAGGGGATTCTTGCATGCCTCCTGCCCTGCGCAAAAGGCCGAACTGCCTGGCCTGCGCGGCAGCCACCTTCGTCTCGGCGCCTTACCGCCCCGGCCCGGAGCACGCCATCACGGCCTCGGAAAGCCGCCGGTCCTGCCTCGTGAGCGGGAGCGGCCGATGAGCAGTGAAGCCCGCGAGTGGGTGTGGGAGCACAGCTCCAGCCGGGGGACCGCGCGTCTGGTCCTGCTGTCGATCGCCGACCGGGTCGCCGACGAGCAGTGCGTCTCCTGGGCCTCGCTGTCCAGCCTGGCCAAGCGCACGCGCGCTTCCGTCTCCACAGTGCGCGAGGCCATCGACCGCCTGGTCCACGCCGGTGAGCTGGAGCAGCTCGACGACTTCACCGGCCCGCAGCGCAGCACCGTCTATCGCCTCCCCCTCGCCGCCAAGGCCGTGGCAGAGACCGCGGAGGACGAGAATGCCGACCAGGCGGCCGAGGCCACGCTGACGCTCCGGATCTCGGCCCTGCGACGGTGCGGAATCCGCCCTCGTGAGGTGCCGGAATCCGCCGCGAGGGTCCGGAAACCGGCAGTACCGGAACCCGGCAGGTCCCGACGGAAACCGGCACCTCGACGTACCGGAAACCGGCACAGCGATGTACCGGAAACCGGCACACAGAACCGTAGTGAACCGGATTTGAACCGTAGGTACAGCAGTGGTGGTGCTGGCGTCATCTCGGCTGCCGAGTGGCAGGTCGACCCAGCCACCCACACCTGGACCCGCCAGCAGGGACACTTCGACCGCCTCGGCGAGCAGGGTCTGCAAGCTGCCGACGCGAAGTGGCGTGCCCACCGGGCCGCCTTCAAGCCGAGACCGGCGGATGCCTGGGCTGCCGACTGGCGCTCCTGGGTTGCCCGAGAGCACGCCCCAGGTCGCCCGAACCTCTACGCCGTGCCCGGCAAGGGCCCCGCCGTGCCGGGCGGCATGACGCGGGCCGAGGCCCACACCGCCGCCCTTCTCGCCGCCCTCGACGAGCCGACCGGAACGGAGGGCTGACCGTGGACCGCCGCGAAATCGCCGCCCTGCTGGCCTACATCGGCCGACTCGACCCCCGCACCATCCGAACCGACCAGGGCGAGGCCCGCGACCAGCTCGCCCAGTGGCACGAGCTGCTCGGAGATGTGCCGATGGCCACTCCGCACGGGTGGGACGCCTGCGTCGCCGCCCGCCAGCACATCCGCACCTCGCCGTACCAGATCCTGCCTGCGGACGTGGCCCGTCCCTGGGAGAGCTACCGGCGCGACCGCCTGGCGCGGCACTCCGATCCCACGCCGTCCGTCGACCCGGACGACCAGGCCGCCTGGACCGCCGAGCTGGTCGGCACCCGCCGCGCCGTCGCCGCCGGCACCGCGCAGCCCGCGCAGGCCCGGGCTATCACCAGCGGTCGCGGCGGGATCGACCCGAAGCTGGAGGCGCGGCTGCGGGAGATCGGCTCCTGCATACCGCCTGCGGCCCGAGCCGCCCTCGCGCCCTACCGGCCCGCCCGAGCAGCCCGCGAAATGGCCGTCGCCCTGGGGCAGCCCGACGCCCTGAGCGTCCGGTGCGAGTGGTGCCTGGCTCCGCCCGGCGAGCCGTGCCGTCGCCGCCGGATCGGCCCCGACGACGGGGTACGTACCACTGCCCCGCGCGCCACCCCACATCCCGGCCGCCTCGACCTCGCCGCCGCCCAGCAGGCCCATCAGACGGAGCAGGTCCAGCAACCCGCGATGGCCTGACCGGCGCATCCGGGGCGTGCATCCCGTCCGGTGCACCGCTGCCCAACCCCATCGTCCCGCCCCGGGTGCGGCGCACGCCCGCGCACCGCAGCCGGCACCCGACGCCGCGCCCGCCGAGCACCGCCCCGGTCGGCCGACGCGGCAGCACATCGGAGATCACCTTGCGCCACATCACCACCCACGACGCGCCGGCCACCGGCCTGCGCGGCATCGGAGACACAAGCTGGCACACCCGCGGAGCGTGCCACGGCATGGACGTCGAGGACGCCGACGCCGTCTTCTTCCCCGGGCCCCGGGACCACGAAGACATCGCCGAGGCGACGGAGCTGTGCGGCTGGTGCCCGGTACGCCGCGACTGCCTCGACTTCGCCCTGGAGAACGTCCTCAAGGAGGGCATCTGGGGCGGCCTCACCGAAGCCGAGCGGCGCCCCCTGCACGACGGACTGCACCGGCGCCTCGACTACCGGCGCGTGACGGCCTTCTTCCAGGGACGCGACGTGCACCTGACCGAGGCCGAGCGGCAGGTCGTCATCGACCACGCCTACGTACGCGGCTGGCGGCCCGACCGGCTCGCCACAGCCCTACAGATCAGCCACAAGCACGCCCGAGACCTGCTGCGGCAGGCCGCCAACAAGGTCTTCGACCGCGACCGCACCTACGGCGTGCCGCGGCCCAAGAAGAAGCGGAAGAAGACCACCCCGGCAACAGGCAGCCCCGCGCCCGCCGCACCTGGCACACAGCAGCCGGTAGCCCGCCCGGCGGCGTCGACTCCGGCGCACGCCCCTCTCGGAAAGGCCGCATGACCCACCCCGTCCTCGCCCTCAGCGCCGCTCCGGACCTTCCTCTCCTCCTCACCGTCGGTGTGCCCGCCGCCCTCGTGCTGGTGCTGGCCGCCTGGACGATCCGGCGCCGGGGTACGCGCCCGCAGAAACGTCTCGGCGGTCCGGCGGTCAAGGTCGCTGCCCTTGCTGCCCTCGGCTGCACCGCCTACAGCGCCGACACCTCGTGGCGCTTCGCCGCCGACTACCTCGACATGGCCGGAACCGCCGAGCGAGCCGGCATGTTCGCCGCGGCCGAGCTGGCGCTCTTCGCGACCGCGCTGATGGCACGCCAGAACCTGGCCACTCAGGGTGCTCCTGGTCTGCCGGGCACCCTGGTCTGGGTGATCACCGGAGTGCAGGTGATCCCCGCCTACGCCGAGAGCGGCCCCATCGGCGGCACAGTCCGGGCCTTCGTCGGGCCCGTCATGGCGGCGATGTTGTGGCACCTCGCGATGGGGATCGAGCTGCGCCTTCGCACCCCGGGCGCCGCCTCCCACGGACTGATCGCCGTCCTGGGCCGGGAGGCACGCGAGCGGCTCCTGTCCCGCCTCGGCATCGCCGCGCGAGACCGCGACGCCGCACAGATCACCCGGGACCGGGCCACCACCCGCGCGGTCGCCCTCGCCGCCCGCCTCGCCGAGCGCACACCCGAGCAGCAGCGGAGCTGGCGCGGCCGACGGCTCACGCGGCGCCTGTCGAAGGCGGTCGGCAGGGCCTCGGTCGGCACCGACCCCCTCCAGCGCGCGAACCTGCTCGACCAGCTCGCCGCCCGCCGGCACGCACTCGCGCTCGCTACGGTCCCGCTGCCCTCGCCCTGGTCCCCGGTACAGAGCACCGCAACGGCAGCCACGGTCCCCTCGCAGTCGGCCTCGAAGGCGCCGGTCCCCGTAGCCGGTCCCCACGGTCCCGACGAGTCGGACGGGGGCACGGGACCGAGCGCCCCGTGGGGACCGGTCCCCGAGCTTGCGGGCTCGAAGACGTCGGCAGGCGCGGGGACCGAAGGCGAGAACGCGGGGACCGGGGTGGGGACCGAGGCCCGAGAAGCAGGCGCGGTCCCGGGGACCGGTCCCGCCAATCCGGAAGCCTCGGAGGGGGACGCCCGAGGCGTGGGGACTGAGCGCCTGACGCGAGAAATAACTGCTCAGGGCCCTGATTCACGTCGGGGACCGACCGACACCGACACGGGGACCGAGCCCACCGGGGACCGGGGACACAACGTCCCTCTCCGGCGGAAGACGACCGCGAAGACCAGGACGAAGAACAAGGGGAAGCTCGGCCGGTCCCGCACCCCGCAGATACAGCGCCCGCCACGCGAGCTGGAGCAGTCGGTGGACCAGCTCGTCCAGCAGGTCCGCCCCCACGTCCCCGCCCTGCTCGAACGGGACGGCAACGAGTTCGTCACCCGGGTCCAGCTGCGGGAGATCCTCCGCCGCGAGGGCCTGAAGGGCGGCCGGAACGACCGGCTGAGCCTCGTCCTCCAGGAACTGCGGAGCGACGACACCACGAAGACAAGGAGCACCGCCCAATGAAGACCTGCCACCAGTTCGACACCGTCCGTGCGGAGTACGAGCGGGAGATCGGCTTCATGCTCGCCCACTCCAAGCGGCACGAGGGCAGGCCGGCGGCGAAGTCCAGCGCAAAGCAGGCTGCCTCGACGAAGCAGCGGATGGCCCGGGCGCTCAACAGCCACGTCGGGCGCTGCCCCGAGTGCGGCTGAATCGTCAAAGCCCCAGCTCAACGCCCCTACCTGCAACGGGTGGCCCGGCTCCGTGCCGGGCCACCGCCCCGCTTAAGGAGGCAAGCCGTGATTCCGCGTCCCCCTCGTCCATCCGAGCCCAACGCCGCCGAGGCCAGCGCCTGGGCGGACGTCTTGGTCCGCCGGCGACTCCTGCACGCCGCCGTCCTCGCGCCGAACGGCCAGTGGCTCGTCCAGGACCGGCCCGACGGACCCGTCCGCGTCCTCTTGGGACCGGCCGACGTCGTCGCACTGGCCGCGACCATCCAGCACCACACCCGCACCATGAGGCCCGAAACCCGATGACGAACCCCACCCAGAACGGCACCACCCCGGAACCTGATCTCGACTCCAACTCGGTCTCGGGGCGAGCAAGTTGGGGCGGAAGCGTAGCTTCCGCCAACCCCGCCCCAAAGTGGGACGGGGAGGACCTGCACCGGGGGGCGCAGGTCCAGGAGGCTTCGACCGAGGGCGGATCGAAGCCGGGACAGGAGAAGAAGCCGACCGAGCGCCGCAGCCACCGCGAGCGTGCTGTGCGCGCTCGTCAGCGTCCGCGTCAGCCTCGCGCCACGAAGCGCCTGCACCAGCCCAACACTCGTTTCAACGAGGAAGAGTTCGCGCTGATCAAGTCCGCCGCCGCCCGATGCAACCTGTCCGTCGCCGGATTCCTCGCCCGCGCCGCGCTCGCCGCAGCCCGCGACCTCGACCGAACCAGCGCCGAGATAGCCGACGAACGCGAAGTGATCACAGCCCTGTTCGACAGCCGGCGTCGGCTCGGCTGGGCCGGCAGCAACCTCAACCAGGCGGTCAAGGCACTCAACTCCGGCGCGGACGCTCCCCAGCTCGATGCGGCCGTCGCCGCCGTACAGCGGGCCGCCGACACCGCGCATGCAGCCGCCACACGCCTGATCGAACGCCACGGCGCATGATCCCCAGCGTCAACAACGCCGGATCAGAGACCTTCGGTCTCCTCAAATACCTCTACGAGACCGGCAAGTACGAGGACCACACCGACCCCCATCTCGTGGCCTCCTTCGACGGCATGGCCCCCGACCCCGGCCGTGACCCGAACGCCACCCTCAAGGACCTGCAGCAGCTCCTGGACCAGCCCGTGATGGCCCTGCCGAAGCACGCGCGTCCGGCCAAGCACGTGTGGCATACCTCCGTGCGCGCGACGGCGGACGACCGGATCCTGTCCGACGAGGAATGGGGTGAGATCGCCCGGCGGATCGTGGCCGCCACCGGCATCGACCCCGGCGACGGGCAGCCTGGCTGCCGCTGGGCAGCCGTACGACACGCCGACGACCACATCCACATCGTCGCCACCCTGGTGTGCGAGGACGGCAGCCACCCCGACGACTTCCGCTCCGGCAAACGCGCGCAGGCCGAGTGCCGCCTCATCGAGAAGGAACTCGGCCTCCACCAGGTCGCCCCCGGCGACGGCACCGCCGCCCAGCGACCCACCAGCGCCGAACGCCACAAGGCCGAACGCCAGGGTCGCGAGCGCACCGCCCGCGAGGAGCTGCGCGAGACGGTACGGCGCGCGGTATCCGGTGCGAGGAGTGACAAGGAGTTCTTCGACCGGCTCGCCGCTGCCGGCGTCCTGATCCGTAAGCGCGCCGCGCCCTCCGGAGACCTCCTCGGATACAAGGTCGCTCTGCCCGACGACCTGAACAAGGACGGCGAGCCGGTGTTCTACCCCGGCGCGCGCCTGGCCCCCGACCTGTCGCTGCCCCGCATCCGGGAGCGCTGGTCCGGCGACACCGGGACCGAGCCAACGTCATGGAAGGAGGACACGGTCCGTACGGGGCCTGGCGCCCCGGCCTCCGCCCGCCGCGGGACGGCATCGGCTGCGTGGCAGGCCGTGCTCATCGTCGAGCACGGCGACGACGCGGTCGCCGCCGCCCACATCGCCGCCGCCGGCGAGGTCCTGGACGCGCTCGCGAAGACCTCCGCCGCACACACCCGCCGCGAACTGCGAGACTCCGCAACAGCGTTCGAGCGGGCCTCCCGCTCCCACGTGCGCGCCGTACGCGGGCACGACCGCGCGCTGCGGCAGGCCGCCCGCGACCTCGTCCACGGCGGGCCCGCCCTCGGCCGCGGTGAGGACGGTGCCACCACCGCGATGGCGATCGACATGCTGTTCTTCCTCATCACCGCCGCCGCCCACTGGCACGCGAGAAAGGGCCATGCCCAGCAGGCCGAAGCCGCCGCCCAGGCGGCCGGGCACCTGCGCACCGCCTACCGGGCCGCCGCCGCTCAGCCGCTCGGCGTGCTCTACCAGCGAGGCCGACGTCTGAGCCGGCCGGTGCTCCAGCGGCAGACCGTGCTGCTGCGCGAAGCGCTGCCGGGGCTCGCCGAGCGGATCCTCGCCGAGCCCGGCTGGTACGCCCTGGCCGCGACCATCGCGGAAGCCGAAGCCGCCGGCCACGATCCGGCCGCTCTTCTGTCCGCCGCGGTCGGGCGTCGTGAACTCGACACCGCGGAGTCGGTGAGCGACGTGCTGGTGTGGCGGATGCGGCGGACGGCCGATCTGCCCGCCGACGCCTCGCCCCTGTCCGAGAGCGGCACCGCTGGGGTCCAGCCCCCAACGCACAGGACGGCACCCCAGACTTCCGCGCCAGGCCGCGGCCGCAGCGGGGAGGAGACATCGGGCAAAACCCGGTGAGCCCTGCCAGCCGGGGTGCAGCCTCAGCGCACGACCAGGAGCAGGCGCACCGCCACCTCCCCGCTCGCGTGCCACAGCATGGCCGTACGCCACAGCGGACCCCGGCGGCGTTCAGGCCCGCGTTGTGGGTCACGGGCGCTACGCACACTCAGGAGGAACGCAAGGGCGCAGGTGCGGCGACTCGAGCCAGTAGGCGACGCGAAGTTGGGCGGTCGAAGCCGACGTGACGTGTTCGGGCACGCCGAGGGGACATCACTCATCCGCTCGAGACACGCGCCGTGCCCACTCGTCATCCGCGCCCCCAGGAGGCGGAAACCGCCTGATGACCTGCCCGAAGGCGACTGTGGACTTTGTGAATTGAAACCGCCAGGGGCGTAAGGCACGATCATGAAGCGAGCAGGACGAGGCACAGGAGGACGCCAGGGTGTTTCAGCGAATACGCCGCCGGGCCAAGGAGCCCAGCGAGGAACAGCGCCGGTTCTTCGAGCTGTCGGCGCGGCTGCAGAACGAGGTCCCGCCCGGGATCGGGGTGCCGCCGGCCGAGCCGGAACACATCGAGCCGACCGCGGTGGTGGACGACTTCCTTCCGCCGGAGTTGCGGGTACCCAGCCACGACCAGGTCGGCGGCACCATGATGCCGTGGAAGCAGCCGCTCGTCCTCGACGGCGAGATGGTCGCCTGCGCCGAGTGCGGCGCGTACCGGGACTGGCTCATCCTCTCCACCCGCGACCAGATCTGGCTGCGGTGCCGGGTCGGCCACCAGGAGCAGGAAACCCGCCTCGACACCGCCTGGTTCAACCGGAACCGCGGACCGGCGGACGCGACGCATGCCACGTTCGAGGAATGCCTGCGCCACCTCGGGCACTGACCTCCACTCCTACGACCCCGCCGGGCCCGCGGGCCCGCACTGACCACCCGTCGTCCAGCACCAAGGGGTCAGTTCCGTCATGCGCGTTCGCGTCGCCACCACCGTCCTCGGCATCACCGCCGCCCTCCTCACCGTGTCCGCCTGCTCCACCGACACCACCGGCGCCAAGCACGCCACCGCCGCCACCGCTCGGACCGGGTCGCCGGCCGACACAACCCAGGCTGCTCCGCTCACGTCGGCCGCGCTGGAGACGCGCCTGCTCGACCAGAGCGACCTCGGCAGCGGCTACCTGCGCAAGCCGGAGCGCCTCACCCAGCACGACGACGTCACCGTCAACGGCTGTCCGGCCCTGAGCGAACTGGGCGGCGACGCGGCCACCGGCGCCACGCTCACCTTCCCCCGCAAAGCGAAGACGGCCTTCACCTACGGCGGCAGCTCCTCCGAGATCTCCGAGGAGTTGTACAGCGACGGCGCGAACAAGCTGTCCGACGGCATCGGCCGGATCTTCGACGCCATGACCGGATGCCATACCTACCAGGTCGTCGCGGGCGGCACCCCGATCGACATCGCCTCGCAGAAGCTGCCCGCGCCCCACGGCCTCGGTGACGAGCAGTGGAGCCAGCTCCTGACGTTCTCCGCCGGAGGACGGAGCACCGTGGTCAAGCAGACCGCGATCCGCGACGGCAGCCTGCTGCTGATCGTCTCCGGCTCCCCGGCCCTCGTCGACCGCCACCTCGACAAGGCCCTCACCAAGGCCACGGCAGCCAGCTGACCGACCTCGACACACTGCTGCCCCCGACCAGGACGGTCGGGGGCAGCAGTGCTGTGCTTGTTCCGCTTTGACGGACACCAGTGCGGTGGTCAGGCTGCGGTTCCGTACATCCACCGGCGAACCACGGTGTAACCGTCAGGAAGCTCGTTCCCCGTCAACTCCCTATACCTCGCCTTGGCCTCTTCGCTGGCGTGCTGACCGGGAGGGAGCCTTCGGAGGAAGGGGTCGCGGTCAGGGGCAGGCGAGGACTGGCGAGGCTGCTCCGTAGCTTCATCGTCGGAGGCCGGTTCGTAATCCGCGATGTCCTCGACCTCATGCCTTGTGGAGCCCTGCCTTGCGAGGTAAGCGACCACGGCCAGACTTACGCTCAGAGTCACGCCGCCCATGACGCGGATCTTCGGCTTGTGCTTCGCGTACCAGCTCTTCGACTTCTCGTCAGAGGGCGCGGGCTCGCCATCTGCGGGAGTGCGTTCACCGGGCGTGGAGTCGTCCATGTGCACACATCTATCGGACCCAGCCGCTACCTGTCAGGCAATCAACCGACATCACCCGATCCGCTTCAATACACCGAGCAGACCCCCGCTTCACCGCACTTCCCCGCCTTGGGGCCGGAGACGATCACCGGTGCCGGGCAGGCCCGACACCCTGTACTCGTCGCCCCGGTCGCCGTCCTCCGACTCGATGGCTCGCCCGAGCCCCGGAGGGAAATACCAGAAGCCCGGCCCCTGTTCGGGGACCGGGTTTCTTCCGTCTGGTTAGGTGCGCCGTCGATGGCTAGGCCGGCGCCCGCAGCAGTCGCTCCCGGGTGGCCTCGGGCAGCACCCGGCGCAGGACCGGTGCGGTCGAGCTGAGGGAAGTGGCGAAAGCTGCCACGAGGTCGTGCGGGGCGCTGGCTCCGAAGGAGGCCGCCCACAGGCAGGGGGCGCCGAGCGCGGGCTCGGCCCATGCCTGCCATCCGACTGGTCCTGGCTCGTCGGCCTCGGTCGTCAGGGCGCGCGGGTCGGCGTCCTGGATGAGGGGCGGTACCTCGCCGAGGCTGATGTGCGAGGTGAACGTCGGGTCTGTCGCTGCCGCGTCGGGCTGGTCGATGTCGCGGAGCCAGCCGTGTGCGGCTACGGCGTCGAGGACCAGTTCGGGTCCGGCGAACGGCACGGCGGGCTGGTCTCGGGCGTCGAGCGCGACGAGGAAGTCGGCCACAGCCTCGCCTGGGACGTCGGTGGTGAAGTAGCACGACCACGACGCGAGCGGGCTGCTGGTGTCCGCGCGGGCGGAGATCTGCCAGGCGATCGGCAGGTCTCCCAGGTGGAACGGCTCGTCCGCCAGGCTCCACTGCGCCCATCGGAGGGTGTCGGAGCTGATGTGCAGAACGGTGCTGCGCAGGACCTGGCGGTCCTGGGGTTCCTCGTCCGGCTCATGACGTCCGCGGACAATCGTCAGGCTCGTCCAGCCCAGACCGGAGAGCGTGTCGGCAACGCCGTCGTAGAGGCACCCGTCGTCACCGGCCAGATGCCGGGGGCCGACCCAGAACGCGGGCTGGCCGCCGGGCGGAATGGACGGGTCGGGCGGGAAGTCGGGGTACAGGGGCGCCTCCAAGGGGTCGGTGCGGGTCTAGTTGCCGCCGGCACGGCGGCGGGGGCGGCGCGGGGGTGCCTGGACGGGGCCCTGCCAGGTCAGGGCGATGGCGACCTCGGGCGGCAGATGTCCGAGCTGTGCGTCCTCGTCCCGCCCCTCGGCGAGGTAGACGACGGTCCGGCCGGTCTCATCCACGGACTGCACGACCTGCGCCAGGCGGTGCGCCATCGGAAAGAAGGGGTTCATGGCCTGTCGGACCGGAGTATCCCGGTCGCAGGCGGACAGCAGGTCGATGAGATCACCGACGGTCATCTCCGGGGTCGTCACGAACAGCCTCCTGGGGTGAGCGGAAACAGTGAGCGGTGAAAAGGGCGGGGCCCGACATCTGACCGGCCGCCCGGGCGAGAACTACTCGTGGGCGCGCTGTCGTACACGACGTGAGGTCTCCAGCACACGCGCCACGGCGGCGGCGACGATGTCGGCCGGCGTCTCGATGTCGAACGACAGGTGGTAACCACGCACCTTGGCCGTGCCGGACACAGCGATCTTCCATCCCTCACCGTCCGTACCGGGACGGCCGAGCGGGAACCAACCGAGGTAGAACCGGCCGTCCTTCGAGCTGACGTGCACGTCCGCACGGTCGTCCACAATCAGGTGGAAGTCCTCTGCGGAGAACTGGTCCATCACCAGCGTGGGCTGGCCGGGTCCGAGCTGCCACTCACGCAGCCGCAGGGCTTCAACGGTGGTAGCGAAACCGGAGCCCACGGGCGCTACGGTCACGGGCAATCACCTCTCTGACCTGGGGTTTCTTGCAAGGTCGTCTAGGTTGACATGCCCTCACGCACGTTGGCCAGTCATTCCGCGATCTTTCCTGTCTGCCCCCGGCGAACTGCTGTCCTTGGACAGTGTGTGGGATCTCAAGTTCGGCTGCACAATCTCACCGCCCGCTTCATTTCGACTGCACGCTCCGTGCTTCTCGACGAACTCGCCCACCGCGCACGGCGCATCCAACTGGTCGGCGAGGCCCACCTCAGCACCTCCCACCTTGTCTGGGGTTATTCCCTGCCTGTTTCACTCTCCGAGCACGCGGATCATGGGTGAGCTATCCTCCGCGCATGCGTGGACAGTTCACCGGCTGGCCGGAGCAGGCCATGGATGTGTTGTGGCAGCTCCAGGGTGAACCGACTCACGCGATCCGGGAGCGCCACCGCGCGGACCGCGAACGTCTGGTCCGGCAGCCGATGATCGCCTTGCTCAACGAGGTCGCGGACACCGACCCCCGGTACGAGGACTTCTCCGTCTGGCACTACCGCACCGACTCCTGGTGGTGGCAGCACCAGGGCGCGGTGATCCGACTCGGCCGCAAGATCGAGATCGGTCTCCGGTTCGCCCTGGACGGCCTGCGGATCCAGGGCGCCTGGTGGTATCCCGATCCCGGCCAGGTGGACATGTTCCGCAAAGCCGTGGCCTCCGAGGGGAGCGGCCGCGAACTGTCCGCCATCGTCGAGGACGTGCGGAATAAGGGCTACGACATCTCCGGGGACGTGATGAAACGCCCCCCGCGCGGCTATCCGACGGACCACTCCCGTATGGACCTGCTGCGCCACCGTTCGCTGATCGCCGCCCGCCCCCTCGGCTGCGAGGAGTGGCTGCACACTCCCGAGGCGGTCGAACGGGTCCTCTCGGCCGCCGCCGACCTGGACGCCCTCCTGATGTGGCTGGTCCGCCACGTGAAGCGCGCCGCCTGACATCACCTCGGCCAGGGGGGATGGCGCGGTCGAAGTCGGGCCCCGGAGAGCACATCTGACTGGAGTTTGGGAATGCCGGCGCGGACCGAGGCGATGCCCCCACGCAGCGCGATGTTGCGGTCGAGCATCCGGGCAGTTCCCCCTCCATACGGCACCCCACACAGCCGACCGCTCACGACCAACGGCCACCCAGTGGCCGATCAGCCGCAACCAGAGGCTAGTTGGTCGGACGGGCGCGGCATGGATCAGACGTCACCTTGGGAAAAGACAGTGACGGTGTCAGGGTCTGCTCCTATCTTCAGACCATGACCGTCACCGCACGGCGGGAGCTGGTGAGCCCGGCGACCCGCAACGCCTTCCGCTCTCTGGCCACGGACCTGACGGTCCGGATTGTCGCCGAACTGTGGGAGGACCACGGGTTCGCGCCCATCCCGCCAGATGAGCTGAAGTACCAGGACTCAGGCCAGCGGCGGACTGAATTCATGCTCTACGCGGAGGGCGTGGACTGGTCGGATCCGAACCAGGTTCGACGTGTACTCCTGGTCTTCGAGGACTTCATCCGCGCGTACCGGAACCCGGACGATCAGGGAACTCCTAAGTGGCTTGACGACATCAGGGTCCGCTTGGAGCGGGATGGCTTCACTCTCGATAAGGAGGGGAGGATCTCTTGGTCCAACCCGCCAGTGCTGGTCCGCGACCTCAGCACCCTGAGCGACGCCTCCGGCATCACGATCGAGTTGGAGCGCATTCGGAGGGACCTGACCACCGATCCCCATGGGGCCATCGGCGCGGCCAAGCAGCTCATCGAGGCAACGGCGAAGACCGCTCTTGGGGAGCTGAACATCGAGGTCGACCGGAACGCGGCGCTCCCAGCCCTGATCAGCACGGTCCAGAAGGCGCTGAAGCTCGACGCTGGCTCGGCTCCTGATGGGCCGGACGGCAGCAAGGCCGTGAAGAGAATCCTTTCGGGCTCGGTGAACATCGCAGTCGGCGTCGCCGAACTGCGCAACCAGGGCTTCGGCAGCGGTCACGGTCAGGCGAGCGCACCGTCTGGGCTTGGAGTGCGTCATGCCCGCCTGACGGTCAATGCTGCCGTGACCTGGTGCGAGCTGATCCTCGACACGCTCTCGGACCCCGCCGCGCCGTGGCGCAAGACCAAGGTCTGATCACTTCGCGAAGGGGGCCAGATTTCGGGGTGGAGCAGATCGCGCCACCCCGCAGGCGTGACTTCAGCCCGCCAACTTGGACCTCCCGCCCACCGGTCCCGGCGGGCCGACTACACCTTGAGGAAATGCCCCTGCCGTGAGACGGACCGGCTGAGCCATCAACTTGAGACAGCGTAAGAGCTGCTGGTCAGCAAGGACGGCCCGTACCACGAGCCGCGAGATCCTACACAGTGAATCCAGTCGTCCGCCCCGCGCTGACCTGCGGCGACTAACTTGATTGACAAGGGCGTTGGTGTGGCCGTCCACGCTCACCAACGCTATGACCTGCGACGACTACGTTGGATGGCAAGGAACTCCACGGACCTGGTTCGATGTCGGCGGACAACTGCTTCCCCTGTGGCTATGTTCACCGGTCGGCACGATCGAGGTTGAGGGGATAGCCGACCGCCGCGGGTGCCAGCGCCGACTGCGGCTGGCCCGCCCCGACGCTGGCGGGCATCCTCCATACATGTCCGCTTCACCCATGGAGCGCCCCGTCGTTTACGTCGACGAGTCCGCCAACTCGGGCCAGAACCTCCTCGACCCGCACCAACCTGTCTTCACGGTGGCCGGGATTCACCTCCCTGACTACCTCGCCGCCTCCATCGTCGACGAGGTCCGTGGGCAGCTCCCGCGCAATCTGCGCGAGCCGAAGTACACGTCGTTGGCGGGTTCCAGCGGCGGACGGAAGGCGCTGATGAACGCCTTCGCGCGCCTGCCCGAGGGGAGCGTGCGGACGTACCTGGTCCACAAGCGATTCATGGTGATGACCAAGATGGTCGACGTCATCGTGGAACCCATGGCGCACCGGGACGGCTACAACCTGTACGAGGGGAAGGAAACCCTCGCCCTGGCGAACATGCTGCACCTGGCCGGCCCGGTCATGGGGGATGCGGACGCCTACGACCGGATGCTCCAGGCGTTCGTGAACTGGGTCCGGCAGAAGGCCACCACCGACGAGCTGTACGCGGCCATAGTCGCCCTCAAGACCTCCGTGCAAAGCCAGCAGTTCGCCGAGTACGTGGAGGTCCTGGAATACGGCCGGCCCGTCGCTGACGAGACCGCAGCGGAGATCGCATCCCAGGGGCATCGGGACGAGCTGGATCCGGCTATCCCAAGCTTGTACTGCCTCGCCACCACGTTCGGTCAGACCCTGGGCAAGTTCCGCCTGGTGCACGACGCATCGAAAGTAGTCGACCGCAACACCACCCGCCTGCACACCGTGCACTTCCTCCCCGATCCCGCGCGGCCGGGCGAGTTCATGAACCCCTTCATGGGCGGCATCGAGTTCGCGGACAGCAAGGACCACCCGCAGCTCCAGGTGGCGGACTGGGCTGCGGGCGCGACGCGCCAGTGGGCGCAGTGGATGGCAGGTGGCGGCGGGGACCAGTTCTCCCGCGGCCTGGAGCCGGTTGTCCGACCCTGGCTCATCGACGGCATATGGCCGGCTCCCGCGGAGGGCTCAGAGACATGATGGCGACGAGGGGTGCCTGCAGGATCTGAACAGGCTCCCCTGAAGTCGGAGTCGCCCTTGGACCACACCACCAGGAGGAACCAGTGTCATACCCGCAACTGCTCACCCCCGAGGAGAAGCTCGCCGACGCGAAGAAGCTGTTGAGCCTCCCGCATATCGTCGTGATCTGTGGCTCCACCCGCTTCATGACCGAGATGAACGAGGTCGATCTGCGGGAGACCAAAGCCGGAAAGATTGTCGTCAAACCGGGCTTTGATATGAAGTCGCCGCACGAACTTTGGTCCGATCCTGGCGAGGCCGAGGCGCTGAAGGTTCGGCTCGACGATCTGCACCGGGCGAAGATCCGGCTCGCTGATGAGGTGCTCGTAGTCGGCGACTACATCGGAGACAGCACCCGGGCCGAAATCGCCTACGCCCGGTCGCTGGGCAAGCCCGTGCGGTTCACGCACCCCGAAGTCAACTTTGACGCCTGACCGCCCGCTGCCACCTCGACCACCAGGGCCGGCAGCCCGCCGCCTGACCGTCTCGCGGTGACTTCGGCCGCCACCCACCCCACACCCTCCGCAGGCATCCCCTGGCACTGTGGCAGCGGCGGTGGGGGCCGGACCGTCACAGGGCTCCGAAAATCAAAGTGATCACTTCCTGGTCTCCCCTACTCTGCCGGACACCGGCAGCCCCTCCTGACAAGGACGGTCCGATGACGAGCAACCCCGCCGTGCGCCCGGAGATCATCGACTTCTACAGCCGGTCCGACGAAGCCGCACGGCTGCAGACCACCGCCACAGGCACCCTGGAGTTCGCGCGCACCCGCGAGTTACTGCGCCGCCACCTCCCACCGGCACCGGCCCGCGTGCTCGATGTCGGCGGTGGTCCCGGAACGCACGCCCGATGGTTGGCCGACGACGGCTACACGGTGCACGTCGTGGACCCCGTCCCCAAGCACGTCACCCAGGCAGCCGCCATCGACGGCGTGACGGCCGAGCTGGGCGACGCCCGCTGCCTCACCGCCGCGGACAGGACGTACGACGTCGTTCTGCTTCTCGGCCCGCTCTACCACCTCCACGACAAGACCGACCGGATCTCCGCGCTGACGGAGGCGGCCCGCGTGGCCCGGCCTGGCGGGCTCATCGCCGCGGCGGCGATCTCCCGCTATTCGCCCCTCCTCGACTACATCGCGACCACCGGTATCACCGAGTCCGCGATCCAGGACGGGGTCCGTGACACCCTGGCCCGGGGCCGCTACGCCGGACAGCGCGGCTTCACCGTCGCCTACTTCCAGACCTCCACCGAGCTGCGCGCGGAGGTCACGGAGGCCGGTCTTACCGACCCCAGCCTCTACGGAATCGAAGGACCCGGCTGGGTGGCGGTCAAGGCCATCGAGAAGTACACCAGCGCCAACCTCATGGGCACGGACATGTACGAAGCGGCCCTCGCCGCGGCCCGCATCGCGGAACCGCACGCGGCCCTCACCGATGCCTCTGCCCACATTCTCGCCATCACCGGGCCCTGACCGATCTAGGGTGTCGCCTCATGACGCTGCTGATCGTAGGTGGGTCCGGGTTCCTGGGCACCGAGCTGGTCCGGCAAGCTGTATTGGCGGGGCGCCCGACAGCCGCGACCTATACGACCAGGCCCGGCAGTGCTCCGGGGATTACCTGGCGCAGTCTCGACCTGCGGGATCCAGGGAGCGTGGAAGCGGCCGTGGCCGAGGTGAACCCTCGCGTCATCGTCAATGCGTCGAGCGGCGGGGCCGACTGGGCAGTCACAGCCGAGGGACCCGTCCGCCTCGCGATCGCCGCGGCGAAGGCCGGAAGCAGAATGATCCAGGTCTCCACCGACGCCGTCTTCTCCGGCAAGAGCCACGTTCCCTACGACGAACACTGCAGGCCCGACCCCATCACCCCGTACGGAGCGGCGAAGGCCGCCGCGGAAACGGTGCTGCTGCTTCATCCGGACGCCGTCGTGGCCCGCACCTCGCTGATCATCGGCGACGGCCAGTCCGAGCAAGAACGCACCGTCCACGCACTGGCCACCGGCACCCGCGATGGCGTCCTCTTCACAGACGACTTCCGATGCCCGGTCCACGCGAGCGATCTGGCCGCAGCGCTCCTCGAACTCGCGTCGGGCCGCACGACCGGCGTCCACCACCTCGGCGGGAACCAGGCTCTCAGCCGGCACGAGCTGGGCGTGCTCATCGCCCGACGCGACGGACTCGACGCATCGCGACTGCCCACCGGCCTACGGGCCGACAGCCCCCTGCCCGGGCCCCTCGACGTCCGCCTGGACAGCCGCTCGACACAGCGCAAGTTGCGCACCACGCTGCGCGGCGCGCACCAGTTCCTCGCCCTGGGACGGCCTCACCAACACCCTTGCCAATCAAGTTAGTCGCCGCAGGTCAGCGCGCAGGGCTTCGGCGAAGTCCGCTGACGTCTGTTTCGTGATCATGTGAGCCCGGGGAGCTGAAGGGGTCGGCTCGGGTTTCGATAGTCGTGGCGGAGGCCAGCGGCGATGTTGGTGACTCCGTCCCCCTACCGCCTACGCCGAAGCCCTGGGTACATGACGGCTGCGTGCAGGGCGGCCCGACCGAGCTTGCGCTCATTCCCTACAACTGGAAGCTCTACCGCGATCACGAACGACTCTCGGCTCCTCGGTCGACGCTGGCCCTGTCGGGAGCTGCGTGGCATTCGCTGCGCAAGTCGCGGATCTGGTGTCCTGCGCCGCAAGTTCGTCGAAGAAGTCCAGCGCGGTTCGGCGGAGAAGTCCCCTGCTGAGAGATGTGTTCGCTGTGGTGCCCGCCACGGGGCGCTCCGGAGTTCTTCGCCGGATCTCTGGCGCGGCATGCTAGAAGTCGTACAGCGCGAAGTCAGTAATCGGGCGGTAGCCAATCCGCTGATAGAGGCCGTTGCTGGTGGGGTTGGCCAGGTCCGCGAACAGCAGGACCTCCGCCGCGCCTGCGGCTAGAGCGGCCCGGCTCACCTCGACTGTCGCGGCGCCGGCGTAACCGCGACCGCGCAGGTGTGCCGGGGTATAGACGGGGGCCACCCGGATCTGGCCCGCGACCATGGGGGTCCTGCCCGCCATGGAGACGGGGGTGCCGTCCGGGGTTTCCCAGAGCGTGACGCGTTCGTGGGCGATGCGCGTGTCCGCCCACGAGCTGTTGTCCGCAGAGGGGGTTCCTCCGATGTCGGTGACGAACTCGCGGTGCCAAAGCATGAGTTGCTCGCGGTCCTGCTCGCCCGCGACTCGCCCCCGGCCCTCAGGGAACGGTTCTGGTGGCGTGAGCGTGCCCAAGCGGTACAGGCGCTCCCGCTCGTGCAGCGTCGGTATCGCGCCCGTGCGCCGCTGCCAAGCCTCTGCGAAGAAGCTGGCGGTGTCGTGGTCCGCGTTGACGCCGGGGAGGGGATGGCCGAGGCCGGCTAGTTGAGCGGCGAGGCTGTCGGCCTCTTCGGGGGTGAGGGGGGTGAGGGTCAGGCGGCGGGGCGGGGTACGGAAGAAGGTCGCACGGACCTCGCCCGCCCGTTCCAGCAGGCCGAAGATGGGGGCGTCGGCGCCGTACGCGTCCGCCCCGCGCGTACGCAGTGCCTCGGTCACCGTCAGCGGGACGGTGTGCAGGGCGGGACGCGACTGCAGGAAGTCTCCGGCGCGAGCGAGAAAGTCGTCGAGGTCTTCGGTGAGGTGCCAGTCATCCGGACTCATGTCTCATGATCCCGCGTGCCGTCGGCGTGCGCCCGTGGTTTTCCGCTGGGAGGGGCGCGAACACGTCCGCCGTCGAGGGGGCTTCGGCGCCGACACCTCGCTGGACTTCTTCAACGCACTCGTGGGGCGGGACATTAGCTTGATCTTTGATCACGGGCATCGGACCAGGACGAGGGAAGGCTTCGGCCATGCCTGGCCACGTCGTCCAGCGCGTTCCTCGCCGTGCCGAGGAACGCGTTGCGCACCGCTATGAATTCCATACCGGCCTCGTGCACGGTGTCACCCCCGTCGGCAGGGCCTGGTAACTCGCGTGCAAGTGTCCAGAGGTTTCGCTTCAAGGCGTCCGCCCCCTCAATCTCCCCTTCGAGACATCACTGCACGTCAGCGGGTGCTTTAGTGGACGGATACAAGCGGATTCCTCAGTCCCTTTCACCCAAGACACCACGCACCGCGCGGAGTTCCTCGCCACTCGCTTTGCGAGAGAGGCCCCTCGACCCCCGTGCCGCTGGCGCCCGCTGGTGCTCCTCAGTCATGCTGCGGGAGCTGAGCCCCATGATCGGACGGAGTCACGCGTGATCGTCTTTGAAGTCTTCTCCGGTGAGCTAGTCGACGGGTTGAGCCGCCAGGCCGCCGAGGCCGACATCACCGATGCGGCGATCGTCTCTTTGATCGGGGCCGCCAACTCCTTCACCGTCTCGACCATGCCCGAAGGCGACGCCCTCAAGGACAACATCACGAAGTACGACCTGCCCGGCGAGATGACCGGCACCGGCGAGATCCGCAACGGCTTTGTCCACCTCCACGTCGTCATGGGCGTCGAAGGCGACCGCGCCATCGCCGGACACCTCCACGAAGCCGTCGTCGGCACCCACTTCGCCCGCGCCTACGCCATCCCTATCGCCTAATGCCTGTACCGCCCACCAGCGGCCGTCTGCAATGGATTGACGTCCCCCCGCCGCTGCGCGCTCGCCTCGAAACCGCCCTCGGCGCACCCGTCACCGACGCGGTCACCCCGGGCGGCGGCTTCGGCCACCAGCTCGCCGCCACCCTCCGCCTGGACAGCGGCCGACGGGTCTTCGTCAAGGCCGCCCCCGACGACGACCCGCTCACTGCCGCCAACCTCCACGAGGCGGCCGTCCTCGACACTCTGCCGCGTGGCGCTCCGGCCCCGGACCTGCTGGGCATCCACCGCGCCGCCGACTGGACCGCCGTCGTCATCGCCCACCTCGACGGACCCCACCCGGACCTCTCTGCGGCCTCCGGCGACGCCGAACAGACTTGGGACCTGCTGGCCAAGCTCACCTCCAGCCCCGCCCCCGCGCCGTACACCGCGGCGGTGAGCGCCGTGCCCTCCACGGCGGCGGCCTTGCACGGCTGGGACGAGCTTGCCGCCGATCCGCCGGACGACCTCGCCCCCGCCGCCCGCATCCACCTGCCGCAGCTGGCCGAACTGGAAGCGACCTGGCCCGCCCTGGCCTGCGGCACCCGCATCGTCCACGGCGACCTGCGGGCCGACAACATGGTCCGCGACCACGACCAGGGTGTGACCTTCGTGGACTGGGCGCACGCCACCACCGGCCCGGCCTGCGTCGACGCCGCCTCCCTCGCGCCGCAGCTCGTCCTCGCCGGACACGCGCCCGCAGACATCGCCCGTCTACTCCGTGACCACCCCGCCACCGCCAGCAGTCCCGACACCACCACGGCGTTCCTCGCTGCGCTCACCGGCCACTGGCACCGCAACGCCCGCAGGCCCGCGCCCCCCGGCGCCCCCGGACTGCGCGCCTACCAACGCCGCGCGGCAGCCGCCGGCCTCGCCCTCCTCGGCTACCGCCTGCGTTGACACCTCACTCGTCACCGAGTTGCCCCCGTTGGACCTAATGGGGCTGACCGGTCGTGACGTGCGATGGCGCTCACCCCTCCTGCTTTGAGTGAGCGCCGTTCTCTAGTCCCTTTCACCCGAGTCACCAGTGCGCGTCGGCCGCCTCAATCGCAGAGCCGCGACAAGTGGTTCCCAGAGACCGTGGACCAGATGGGGAACAACGCGGTGTGTCCGTTCCTGGCGCGGGTCAAGACGACGTACAGCAGCTCGGAGCCAGTCGGGTACGGCTCCCCTTCGGAGCCCTGGAACTCGTTGCTTCCGAGGAACAAGATCGTGGTGTCGGCTTCCCGGCCCTTGGTCTGATGGAGGTTCATGACCTGGATCCGGGCCTGCCAGGCTGTCCCTGCCCCGACCAGCGCTTCGTCGCGTGCGCGGAGAAGCTCCTGCCCGGCCGCAGCAGCGTCGACGCTGCTGCGGCCGCTGGAGTGACGGAGGGCGACGCGCGTGCGGCGGGCCCACTGAATCCAGGTCTCCTGGCCGCGGGGCGGCCCCGACCGCGTTTTGGGCGTTTGACCGCCTCCGCGAGCCTCGCGACGTCGGGCCGGACCTGCGGCCTGTCTACTCCAGCAACTCTGATTGGATCCGGTCCCAGCTCGGCCGCGGGCTGTCGACCGGATGCACGATGGTGAGGAGGCGGCCTTCGAGGAACGCGTCGAGCCGGTCAGCCGTTGGAGAGTCCAGCCGGCGGCGCTGGGCCCTGTGGTCCAGGGGCAGGCGCTCTCCCAGGACGCCGAGCAGCACCTCTTGGCGTGCCGGGCCGACAGCATCGCCGCGGATCCACCGGCCGCGGACCTCAACGCCGGAGAACGTGCCGAGTGTGTCCTCACGGCCGAAGGACCGGTTCATGGCTGCTTCGACCAGCGGTTCGGCCCGCCTGATCGCCGCCTCAGGGTAGGCCCCGGCTCCATCGGCCGGACCCTCACCGCTGGACTCGGGTATGTCATCAGGCCAGTTCAGGAGGGGTTCCTCCGGTTCCAAGTTCGGGCGTCGGCGGGGATCGGGCCGGGGAACACGGAATCGCCAGGGAGTTGCGCCGCCCGGGGTGTCGATCCACCCAGTGCTGAGCCCGGCCGTGGCCGGGGAGTCGTCGGGGAGGAAGATGTCGACGTAGACGCCGCCCGTGCCGAGCCAGACCCAGCTCATGAAGTAGGCGTGATCGTCGTGGTCGACGGACCACTGCGCGAGCTTCTCCAAGCGGGTCTTCTGCGGCTGGGTGCCTTTGCCGGCAGGGAACATCTGTTGGTGGTCGCGGCGGCGGCCCCGCGCCTCTCCGGCGAGCGGACCGGCGGCAAGGTCGTACAGCAGGTCCGGCCGCACACCCTTCTTCGCGTAGGTGCCGACTAGTTTCCCGGGCAGGACGTCGAAGCTGCTGAGCCCGTTGGCCCCTGGCTCCCAGTCGAAAAGGGCCTCGCTGACAGCGGTCATCACCCCAAGGCCGGTGCACTCGCTGACGAAGCGCCGGATGTGGAGGGAGCTGGAGTCGAGGGCAAGGCAGTCGACCCCGAGCGGGCCAGTACCCGGGCTGCCGGCGATATAGCTGAGCAGGAGGCTGATCTCGTGGTCGCGCACACGCTGATCGACCGTCTTGCGCAGGTCGCAGGCAAGGGCGTTGATGTTGACCACAGCAGCCAACGACACCGGCAGAGAGCCCTGCCCGATCTCGACGGCCTGGACAGCGTCAGCGCCAGCCATGCCCTTCTCAACCGTGAAACGCCACACCCGGGCACGCACCGTACTCATGGGGGAAGCCTATGGCCGCCATCCGCCGGTGCGGACCTCTGGCTCCGTAGGACCCCGCAACGCGCTGGTCTACGCGGCATCCCCGATCGACACCGGGTGCCGGACAGCCTTCTTCACGTCCATCTCGACCGAGACCCGGTCCTTGCCCTCCGCCTTTGCGTACGCCGTCACCTTCATCTGGAACTCCGCGGAGGCGTCGAACCAGGGCTTCCACGACTCCGCGCTGTAGGGCAGGTCCTTGACCGCGTCGTTCGCCTCGACGGCAGCGCGCTCCAGGTCGATCAGGTCATCGAACGAAATAGCGGTCACGTCGAAGGATCCTACGTCCGGCCACGGCAAGGCCGGTCCCTCCCGTCCGTGGTCGGCGAGCCGAACCAATCGGGTTGCGCGGTCCCCTTTCCCTGCCCGATCCTTCTAGGTTCGCCACATTCACATCTGAAGGGCCGCACCGGTGACCTCGACGACCAACGACCCCCTCGCCGCGCTCCAGGCCGTGGACCCGCGCGTCCTGCATTTCACGCCGTTCGGCCTCGGCGGACCCATGCGGCCCCAGGACGCCGCGGACTATCAGCAGCGCCTGATCAGCAACCTGGTCCTCGCCGACGACGTGGCACAGACGACCCGCCAGAAGTTCGAGCAGCTGTGCGCCGGCTACGCCCACGGCCTGTTGTGCTACGACCTGTTCACGCTGGTCTCGGACGCCGCCAAACTTACGCTGGAGCAGGCGCTGCGGGACCGGTTCGCCGCCCACCACAACGGCACCATCACCGCCCGGAACCAGGCAGGCAGCGAGCGCCAGATCGCCTACACCAGCTATGCAGACTTCCACGATCAGTACAAGAGGCTCCGCAAGCCCGAGATGCGGATGGGCAGTTCGAACACCTGGACCCCGTTCAACGGAATGCTCGACGGACTGCTGAAGTGGGCGCGGCGAGAGGGCCTGCTGCGTGGCCAGCGAAACCGCGGGATCGAGAGGGCGAAGAAGAACCTGCGGAACGTCACCGCCCACGGCATGTTCCACCTCATCACTCCCGTCGACGTATACAGGGATCTGTCCGACCTCGCGGAGATCATCAACCATTTGTGGGGCCACGCGACACCGGGAGGCCGGCTCTACCCGGCACCGATCCCGCGCGACGTGGTCGCCATCCGGTGGAACACCACCACCGGCTCCGTGAGGGCCGGGCACGCAGCCCAGCTCGCCGACCAGCAGGAGCAAGAGGAGGAGGACGGATTCACCTTCGTACTCGTGCGCGCGGTCTTCTGGCCCGGGGAGCGAGAGGATCCCAATTTGATGGAGTACGACGCCCGGAACGCCACCACGCACTTTCCGGCGGAGTACCTGTGGGGCCCCGGCAGCCGCACGCAGGCCATCGCCTGGCTTGAGCAGGAAGCGCCCGAGCCGGACAGCTGCGACAGCCTGGACCAGGTCTTCGTGATCCGCGTCCACGACGACCGCATCCACCTTCCGATGTACCCAGGCGTCGCCGCGGCGCTCCTGCCCGCGGAGCAGCAGGGATCCTGGTACGCGGTCCGCGCCGACGGCCCGGCCGAGGTGTTCGCACACGCGCGCGCCGCGTCGACTGCCGCAAACGGGCATGACCGGACCGGAGAGTGCGAGCGGTGCCCTGTGGAAACCATCGCCAGCGGAGACCTCGTCACGGTCCTCCGAGCCGCGCGGGACGCCGGCGCCGACATCAGTCCGCTGACGACGCCCGACGTGCGCACCCCGTTCGCCGACCTGATGGCTCCCCGGTCGGTCGCCGCCTCGCCCTGACGTGAGAAGTCCCGCCCGGGTCTATCGCCGTCGGGGACGGGGGCGGGATGCCGTCGCTACCGCCATGGCCTCGGCCTGGTGGACGATGACGTTGACCGCGCCGTACGACCGCTCCACGTGCCCGTCCAGGAGGACGACGGAGGCTTCCAGCAGGATGCGGCGGAAGCGTTCCCGCACCGGTGGGGGAGAAGACGAGGCTAACCATGCCGCTCGCGTCCTCCAGTGCGCCGAAGGCGACACTGTTCGCGGTGGGCGGGCGCTGGAGGTATTTGGCAAATCCGCCGAGTTTGCCTCACAGCCGAATACGGCCGCCAGGCCGTGCCCACGCCATGGTGGATCCAAGGTCACCCGGTCCACGACGAGCAGCCCGGAGCCGACGTACTCAAGCAGCTC
Organism: Streptomyces sp. NPDC002888; assembly: GCF_042888465.1. Classification (NCBI taxonomy): domain Bacteria; kingdom Bacillati; phylum Actinomycetota; class Actinomycetes; order Kitasatosporales; family Streptomycetaceae; genus Streptomyces; species Streptomyces sp. NPDC002888. The sequence goes on from NZ_JBIAPU010000001.1 coordinate 477,659, forward strand.
GCTGACTTCGCTGGTGACGGAGCCCGTCTCGGGATCGAGGAGGACCTGGGCGGTCTAATACAGCTCCTCCGACTCTTGCTCCATAGACCGGAACGCATTCCGGCCGCGGTCGAGGTGGACCCGGTAGAACGTCATCGACCCCACGGTGGCGTCCTCGACCGTGCACGCGGGGCACTCTACGGTGACGCAGTTGCCCGTGGCCGCCGGCCCCTGGCCTCCGTCGTGCGCACGCCGACGATGGAGGACGGACACACTCCACCGCTCCAGCGTGTCGGCCTGCGGGGTGTCCCAGAGCTCGTCGTCGTAGGAGATGCGCAGGTACAGGTCGGAGGGATCCCCTGGAAGCTGAGGCCGCTTACTCACCCGGCAAGGTCCTGCACGATGGCTTCAAGGACAGCACCCGAACCCTCGATGGGCGTGGGCATCACGACACCGATCACCGTTCTGTGCACGGCACCGCCCGACAGCAGCGACGGCTCGGGGTTCTTGGTCACGATCCGCAGGAGCCCGTGTCCGGGAGCCCCCTCGATCCGGTAGCCGGGTTGGAGGCGAGAGAGCCATCCGTGGTCCACTGCCACCGCGGCGCCGCGCAGCGCGCCGATACGCAGGCCGCGGGTCACCCAGGCCGACCAGGCGACCTCGCTCCAGTCCGCGCCGTCGGCCTGGTCAGGAATGACGTCTGAGAGGTCGGGGTGCTGCTCAGCCACCCAGCGCGAGGGCTGCGCTTTGCGGAGGACCCACTGCCCGTCCCTGCCGACCTCGGCAGGGTCGAGCCCTGGGGTGAGGCGCATGTCGAGAGCGACGTGGCCGTCGGCGATCCGGTCGCCGTGCACCCAGACCTTGTCCTTATTGACGACCCAGTCGCAGAGTCGCTCCATTGACGCTGTCACTCGTTGTGCTCCCAGGAGAGATCGTTGCCCTTCCACAGTAGGGCGGGGAGCACGGAAAGCCTCTCTCAGACGACCTTTCCGCCTGCGGCCGACGCGAAAGCCACGCTCCAGGCGAACAGCCCCGCGTGACCATCGCACGCGTAGAAGCGGCGGCCGTCATCGGAACCGGCGCAGGGCTCGAACCACAACACGGCGGTATGCCTTCATGAGTGGTGGTCACAGTCGTGGGGGTCGGTTATCAGATCCGCCAATCCCATGAGCGCGTGAGTCAAGCGTGGAGGCTAGCCGCCGACCGTACGTGCTGCGTTGCGGGTCGGGCGCGAGTGTGATGGTCATCCAGGGCGCCGCCGCCTCGCGGTAGCTGTGTCCGACCGGGACCAGTTCGGCGCTGCGGGTGAGGCTGAAGATCGTCACCATGATCATGTCCGAGCCGTCCGCGACAGAGGTGAGCTGGGTGCGGCAGCGCTGGCAGGATCCTCGGTGGAGAGTCGGCCAAGTGGAGAAGTAGGCCGGCTCTCCTGCCGGGCCCGTCCACTTCAGGGCGTCCCTGTGGAAACCGACCCAGGCCATCGCGGGAGAACCGGACAGGCGCGTGCAGTGCTCGCACGAGCACAAGTGGGGGTCGTCCGGAATACCGGACGCCTCGTACGCGTGATCGCCACACTGGCAACGCCCAGTCCACAGGTCTGGGACGACGATTCGTTCGGCCACAGGGACGGCTCCTTTGGTCCGGGAAAGCTGATACCGGCGGCAGTGTGCCGCACCCAGGCGACATCGCGCTGGCGTTCGACACCGGCCGACCCCCACGGGGTGGCGAGTCCACTCTTGAAGGCGAATATCCGTACGGGCCTTCACGGTTCGGCGTCCCTCTACGCAAGGGTCACGCGTGTGCGGCGGGTGGCGCCCCGCCTCCGTTCGCATCGGACACGCGCCCATGACAAAGCCCCCGGAATCAGTGGGTGAATTCCAGGGGCTTTGCGGAGGGCCGTGGGTGGGTCAGCTCGCGGAGGAGCCGTCGTCGGTGGAGTCGTCCGTGCGTCGGCGACGGGCCGCGAAGAGAGCGCCTCCGCCAGCGACGATCAGGACTCCGGCGCCGCCGATCAGCCACGGGGTGGCGTCGGCGCCGGTGTGCGCGAGCGAGCCGGAAGGGGCCGGCGACGCGGACTCGTTGGAGGTCGGAGTACCCGAGGCAGACGGCGCCGGGGTGTCCTCATCCCTGCCGGGCTTGTCCGGGGAGGGCTTGTCGCTTGGCTTCTCGGTGGGCTTGTCTGTCGGCTTCTCCGAGGGCGGCGGGGTGGTGGCGGTCTTGGCGTTGGTGACGGTCACGGTCACGGGATCGCCCGGCTTGGCCTTGAACGCCTTCGAGGGCTTGTAGATGTTGTAGCCGGCAGGTGCCTTGACCTGCTTGACCCAGAAGTCCGTGCCGGTACGGGAGTTGATGGGCAGCTTGCCGCTGGCCGTTCCGTCGGCGCCGGTGGTCAGCGTCAGTATGGTTTTGTCGCCGCTGCCGATGTTGACCGTGGATCCGGGCAGCAGCTTGCCGGTCTTGTCGTCCTTGCCCTTCACCAGGACCGAGGCGGCCTTGAACGGGTCGACGACCGTGAGCCGGGTGGCGTTGCCCGGGGTGACGATGACGTCCTGGTCATCGGCGGTGTCGTGAAGGCTGCTGCCGCTGGAGATTTCTTTGAGGCGGTAGACGCCCGGCGCGAGGTCGGAGAAGGTCAGTTTCCCCTGTGCGTCGGTCTTGCCCCGTCCAGCTTCTTGGCCGGCGGAGTCGAGCAGGAGGAACGCGGCGCCGAGGAGCGCGTCCCCGGCCGGGTCCTTGGTGATGATCTCGACGCTGCCCGCGTCCGGGGCCGGTGTCTCGGCGGAGGCCGAGGGGGTCGGTTCGGAGGGCTGGGCGCTCGCGGCCGGCGCCCAGGTGAGGGTGCCGGTCACCGCGACGGCGACGGCGGCGGATCGAACGAAGAGAGCGTGCACGAGGAGGAGGACTCCTTGGATCAGAGGGTGGGGAAGGTCATCGGGTTCGGCTGGCAACCGGGGCGGGAGGTGGCGGGGCGACAGGTGTGCTGCCGTGAGGCTGCTTGGGTGTCGTGGTGGCGATGTAGAGGGCGCTGCGGGTGTGGACGGGGACGTCCTGGACGGTGCGGTGCAGTGGCTCGGTGGAGATCAGCGAGGCGGTGAAGGCTGCGACGAGCGTGGTGGGCGTGCCGAACGAGAAGCGTGCCGTCCAGTGCGGCTCGCTGGGGTGTCCGCCCCAGGCCCGCCAGGCCGGCCCGCTGGAGCCGCTGATGGCGTAGCGGTGGCGTAGGCCGCCGAGTCCTTCCGGGGTGAGGAACGTTTGTGTGCCGTCGGTCTTGACGTCGTGGCTCCACCCGCGGGTGAGCAGCGGCACGTACGCCTCGTGCGGTGCCGTCTCGTCCCGGAACAGCCGGTCGTGGTCGCTGTGCCGGTCTTCGAGGTAGAGGTCGAGCAGTTCGGTGTGGACGTCGTGCAGCAGCTCGACGGGGGTGGCGGCGTCGAAGGTGATCCGCCAGGCCGGTGGGGTGAACGGGGCCCGGTGCGCGCTGACGGTCCACGTGCCCTGGCCGCGCTGGTCGGGCTGGGGGTCGTAGGTGGTCTGCAGTCGCAGGCACGGGCTGAACGCCGCGGCCGTGCCGTCGTCGGTTTGGGCGAACGGCCAGCCCTCGTCGTAGGGGAAGGCCCATGCGGTACGCGGGTCGACGGCGCCGGGCCCGGCGAGGTGGCGGGGAAGGACCTGCACGGTTTGGGCGGGGTCGAGGTTTTCAAAGGGGTGGCTCATCACGGGCAGGGCTCCTGCTGGAAGGGTGCGGAACGCGGGGCCTGGCCGTGGGGCGCGGCTCAGCGGGCGCGGGTGCCGCTGCGGGTGACCGGCGCGACGGGCGCGGTCTGCGCGGTCCGGCCTGCGGCGCGGCTCGGCGCGGACGCGGTCCAGGCGCCCGGGAACCAGACGGCGGTGTACTGCTCGATGGCGTCGCGCAGCCCGGTGGTGACGGCTCCCTCCCACGGGGGCCGGCCGGGGCGGTGGTACTTGTCGAAGGTGCCGTGCTGCTTGGTGTTCGGCCGGGTGTTGGTCGCTTCGTCGCGGCGGTGGAACGTGCCGTGGTCGAGGAAGCTGAGGGCGACGGCGTCGATCTCGCCGCGGGCCGGGTGGACGACCGCCAGGCGTAGGCCGCCGTAGGTGTCCGCGTGGATGGTGCCGGTGAAGTCGATCCGCAGCCGCAGCGGTGTGCCGGGGACGGGGGCGGCGAAGTACGTGTTGCCCACGACCGTGCTGTTGTGGAACGGGAGGCACAGCTCGGCGAAGAACTCGGGGGCCTGCAGGGACAAGAGGGGTCTCCGATGGGGGTCGGGCTGGTCCTATCGGCGTGGACGGGGCAGGGCCGGTCGGCTGGTGGTGCTCCAGCGCGGGACGCTGGCCGCGGGGAGCGCGGCCGGGCGGCGGGATGCGGCGGCCCTCCGCACGTCGAGCGGGGTCGGGGCCGGCGGTCCGGGCGGAAGGATCGGGGTGAGCTGGGCCATGCCCTTGATGTAGCTGAAGGTCTCCTCGCGCCACCGGGGCAGGGGAGCCGGATCGGCGACGCACTCGGTGATGGCGGTGAGCAGGGCGACGGGAGTGTCGGTGCTGGCCGTGGCGTACCAGACGGGCCGGTCGATGGACTTGCCCGCCCACATCTGCCACCGGGCGTCGCGTGTGGTCAGCTCGGTTTCCGGATCGAGGTCGCCGGTGGTGAACTCCAGGCCGGCGAACCCGTCGGGGGACTGGACCGCGAAGACGCCCCAGCGCGGGCGGTCGATCTCCCAGCCCTGTTTCAGCACGGGCACGACAGCCAGAAAGGGATCGTGCTCGTCGACCCCGGCGGCCGGCCTGGCGAGGTAGGCGTCCGGGCCACGCTCGTACGCCTCGGCGAGTGCGGTGGTGAAGGCGCGGACGAACTCGGTGGGGACGCGGTCGTTGAAGCAGACGCCCCACTCCGGCGGGCCGAACGAGTCCTTGTAGGCGTTGATGCGCCACAGCCCGTCGTCGTCTCCCTCGGGCAGATAGCCGAGTCGGACGCGGTGATCGGGCGCGGTGACATACACGTTGCCGAGGTCGTCGTGACGCAGGTCGAAGCCGAGCGCGAGCAGCGGTTCCAGAGCCGGGTCTCCGGTGTAAGTGCTGGCGGCGAGGTAGCGGGGGGAGACGTAGACGTCGCCGTCGATCTCTTCGGTGTCGGGCACGAAAGTCCTGAGGGTTGGGGCCGAGGGGTGAGCGGCGCGGTGCGCAGTCAGGAACCGGTGCTGGCCGCGAGGGCAGGCAGCAACTGCCGTTCCAGGGAGGCGGATTGGCCGGTGTAGTGGAGGGTGCGCAGGTCCAGCTGGGCGGCGGCCCGGCAGTTGTCCTCGCGGTCGTCGACGAACAGCACGCGTGCTGGCTCGGCGACGCCGGTGGCGGCCAGGGCGTGTTCGTACGCGGCCGGGTCGGGCTTGCACAGGCCCAGGCGGGCGGAGTACAAGGCGTCGTCCATCAGCTCGCGCCGCCAGACGGTGGCGTCCAGGACGTCGCTGAGGTGGGCCGGGGCGTTGGAGAGCAGCACCATCGGCAGCTCCGCGGCCCGGGCGCGGTACAGGACATCGAGGACGCACGGATCGGTGCGGGTCCACATGGCGGTGTCGGCGGCCCGCAGGGTGCGCAGCCACCGTGGGCCGGGGTGGTGTCCGAGGACCTTGGCCCAGTAGGCGAGATCGCTCAGTTCCCCTGCGTCGTATGCGTTGCGGGGAGCCCAGAAGGCGTCCTGGAACGAGGGGAGATGCCGGTCGGGCCACTCGGCGAGGTCGGCGAGACGGGTCCACATGGCGGTGCTGGGCTGGAGACCGAGGACTCCGTTGTTAGGCAGAGCTCGCTGTCTCAACGCGGCAGGTATCGCAGGAGACACATCACCCGTACGTGTGTGCCTGTCCCCGGCTCATTCACGCCGCAGCGTGGCCCGGCCGCCTTCATGGGGTTCGAACGCGTACTGCAGTGTCCCGTCGGCCGACGGCGTGAGGGTGACGGTCACATCGGCGCAGTTGGTCTTTCCCTCAGTGATCTGCTCCTTCACCGTAATCCCTTGGCCGGTATGCGAAGTGAGCACCCAGTTGCCGCTGCACTTCAGCGTTGGATACTCGACCGTGGCCACGGTTTCCCCGATTGCGCCGCCTTTGTAGTTGACCTTGACGGGATAAGTCTTGCTCTCGCCTTGCTTGACTGTGCCCCGCCAGGTGCCCTCGTAGCGGAATGCGGGCTCCGCCTTGGTTATGTCTACAAGAAAATCAGCGGCACGCTTGGTTCCGCCTGTCTCCTTATATCGGAAGTGCGGGCACCACTCTCTAGGCTTTTTTCCATCGTTAGCCTTTAGGCAGGCATCGATATCTCGCAAGTCTCGAAGTTGACAGACCGGGTCAGCTACAGCACGCCCTGCAGGTGGAAAGTCGTAGGAAACGCACCAACTGTTAGCTATTTCCTTGATGGAAGGGGGAAGATATGGGCTGATTGCATAACCCGGTGCCAACTTTCGAACGATTCCGGTCTTTGGGTATTGGGGATCACCAAGCAAAGCCACGCCTGCGATCCATTCCAGGACCGTGGGGCCAGCCAGTGCGAGGAATTTGTGAATAACCCAAGCGCCTTGCGAGTATCCGACTAGAACGTACCGTTCGTTTCCACATTCGGCACGCCGTTTACTGAGCTGGGCACTCAAGGTTATGGCCCCGTTAGTCACCGCTTCCAGATTGCTGATAGTTCGCGGCTTCAAGAACTGCGGGAGAGTCTGCTTAGGATAGTCGATCGGTGCGGCATCTAGCGTCAAGACCGAGCTTGACATACCTTGCTTGTATTTGGCCCATACGTCTTTTACTTCAGGACCGTACCCTTCTTCTCCTACGCCGTGCGCACCGAAGAAGAATATATCCTTGCATTCTATGGCTTGGGATGGCGATCCGGTATGCGCATCGGAGGTGGGTGGCTGGAGAATCGTCGGCCCAAAGAAGAGCGAGACCGCCACGAGGTAAGTGGTCAACTTTCCAAATGCCATGAACCCTCCTGGGGCGGGACCTGGCAACCATCTATCCGGCCACCACAACAGAGGTGCAGTTTTCGCTAGTCGGCGAAACTTCTATTCGGGAACTCCACAGGAGGGGGCGAATACAGCCCAATCATGTTCTCCGGCGATGAATGTTTCTACTGCACCGTCGCTGATCCCAAACCTGATCACTCTTCCGGCGAACTCTGGCGCGGATGGCGCGAAGACCAGCTCTTCACCACCGTAGTCGGGCGTGGTGGCTGTGATCTCGTCGGCGTACGTATTCAATACATTGTCTCGAGTGCTGCCGATATGGATGCCAGAGCGCGTCGCGATTGTCGTCGCCGGCCGTGTGACATAGATTGCAACGAGGCGGTCCGATGTGAAGCGTAGGAGAAGCCCCTCTGGCCCTCCTTCCACGGTGAAGTCTGTACAGACTCTTCTGCCTTCCTCCCCCGGGATCGGCATGGCGATTGCTTTCGACGCTTCGTTCCGGCTCATGCCCATCTTTAGAGGACCCATCCCATTGACGGTGATGGGTTGACGGCTCAGGTCAGACCGGCCCTGGGCCTCCGACTTCGTACCCGACCCGTGTGTGACGAAGCGGTCGTTTTCCCATGTCCAGGTGACGTGGCGAAGTATTGAGGGTCCATCCGCGTGACTGTCGTCAGGTCCGTAGAACTTGACGTCAGCGGCAAGACGACTGTTTTTTATCACTAGCGACTTCGGTTGGTATTGCGGCGGCAACTCGGGGACATCGAAGGTGGGCGTGCGACCTATCTCGCTGCCATCATCGGTGCGGTAGACGCGCAGTTCCTGCATGAAGAAGTTACTCGGTTGAGGGGAGCAATAAAACAGCACGGCAGTCACATCGCCAAGGCGTGGCAATCTGCCTCGGGCGGCCCGCTGAACCTCAACTTCCCAGTGATCATACCCGCCAATGTCCCCATTTTTCACGATGCCCTTAGCGTTACGGATGACCGCTTGGACCGGTTTGTCAACAATGTCATCGCATGTGAGACGGTAATCACGATTCTCCCAGTCAACCGCTTTAGACGCCGGCGGATTGCGATACGCATTTTCCGCTTCTGGGAAGTCTCCGCTGCGCCGGGCTTGGTGTGTTGCCTGCGTAGTCGAACCCGTGGCCAGGGTCGATCCACTTATCAAAGCAAAGACTGCACCCAAAACTATATAGGCGAACCGCCATGAGCTTCCCCACATCGGTCTTTCCCTCCGGAAAAGATGGCGGAACTGCCTCGGGCCTGTCAACAGAAGGGAGCGCCTGGCGCGTTGGCCCAGAAGGAAAGGAACGACCAAGTCTGGGCTCCGATTCGCCCGTCGACGACGATGTCGGCACATCGCTGGAAGTCTCTTGTTGCGGATTGTGTGACCCGGCCAAAGTCTCCGTCCTCGTCCAGGTCGGCACCTATGGCCTGATTCAGGTAGCACTGGGCTTGTTGGACTGCAGGCCCGGATGACCCCAGGTGAAGACTCGGCCGGCTACTGGTGTAGTTGCATACGTCGTCCGGTCCCTGGGTCACGAAGCTTGTTGGAAGCATCAACTTGTGTGCGGCATTGGCTCTGGTCACCGAGACGGTCGCAGGAATGCCGTGCGACGCCGCTACAGCAGGTGCTCCTGCAAGGGAAATTGGAAGAGCTAGGGCCGCTACGGCGGTGAGAAAACGTCGCATCCGGATTACCTCCAGAGTTCGTGCTCCACAGAGTCCGCATAAGCACAACCGCCACGCCGCGCTGCACGCACTCGTCGTTATCCACCACTTGCTTCAGGTGGGCGACCTCGGTGTGACCACGCATCGCTCCCCACTGCCGTGGCTTTTCCCTGGCGCTGACTAGGGTGGAGCAAGCCTTGTCGGTCTTTCACCACTAGTGTGGAGGCGAGCTTGTCCCACAATTCCTGCCGGTTTCGGTCCCAGAACAGCCAGAAATAGGGGATGAGGAATGTGAAGGTCGCGAGAACTGAGACGATCGGCATGGCGATGAATGTGCGAAAGAACATCCGCCAAAACCGAGCGGTGCGCGGTTCAGCAATATGAACTATTCTCATCTGGAGCAACTGTTTGGCGGGTGTTTGGCCCTGCGGGAACAGGAAGAGCGCCCAAATGAGCCACCCAATCCCGACGGTGCAGACAATCAGGACGCTTTCCAATAGATATCCACCAAACCGCAGACCGATGGTAGCCAAGGGAAGCCCTTTGGGAAGGAAGAGGACCTGTCCACAGAATTGACAGGAAAGCTCGCCTGTCGCCACCTGCCCACATGCAGGGCATGCGGCAGGAGCCACCGGGGTCGAGGGCGTGTAGCTCGGTCGGCTAGGCCATTGGACTGGCTCGGATTGTTCGTCGGCCTTCCGATTTTCCATGTCCCGATATGGATTCTCAACCATGGTCGACCTCTCCCCAAGGTGTCAGGTCGTCATGAGGTGAGCGAGGGAAGTGCCGTGGTTTGACGGCGTGTTACTTGCCACGGGACCGTTCCCCTGGATGTCGTGCAAAGTTGTGCACCGGCATCCGACCGCGGTGTGGGTGTTCCCTCCGTTGCTGGGCGGTGTCCGCCCTAGCCTTAGCTGCCCCAGCCGGAGCATCGTTCCTCCGCATTTCCAGCGCACCACAGTTGTGGAGTCATCGCAATTCGACTGCTTCAACCGCAGCTCTCGGAAGGATCACGGCTGGAGGTTGTTCGTCCCGGGCGATTCCGTGGGCAGCGGTCGGAGTAGGGCCGTGCAGGCGTCGGCGCAGGGCGAGGTTTTCGGCGTACAGGTTCGCCGTGACTGTGGCGAGGGCGTCGAGCTGGCCTTGGAGTTCACGTGCTTGCTCACGGGCCTGGGTCAGCTGGGTGCGCAGTGTGGTGATGGTGTCGTCGCGGGCCCTCTCGCTGGGTGTGCGGAGGACGGGTTGGGGGATGTGAGCGTTCCATTCGGCGAGGACGTCGGTGGCGCGGTGGACGGTGGCGTGGCTGACACCGGCTTCACGGGCGAGGTTTTCCTTGGTCAGGGCGCCGTCGGTGTGCTGGGGCTGTCCGGCCAGGAGGCGGGTCATGGCGGCGCGGAGTTTGGCTTCGGAGGCTGGGGAGACGGCCATTTACAGGTCCTGGGAGAGGGCGGTGGCGATGGTCTTGACGTCGTCGAGGCGGGCTTGGAGGGCGGCTCGGCGGGCGGGTGGAAGGCGGCGGTCGCGCAGCTGCTCGGTGAGGTCGTGTTGTTCGGCCAGCCAGATGGGGGCGTGGTCGGGGGTGACGGCGGAGTTGCGGCAGCGGGCCGGCTGGCAGGCCCCGATGAGTGGCGCACCGCCCTTGTTCTGTGGAAGGTGTTTGGTGCATTCGGCCCATTCCGGCTGCCACAGGCAGTGGTTGAGGGTGCCGAAGTGCAGTTCGGGCAGTTCGTTGCGGATGAGGTCGGCGGCTGCGCGGGGATCGGCGGCGAGTGCCTGGAGCCCCGGCGGGGCTTCTTGCGGGTCTGCGGGGTCGGGGAGTCGGGCGGCGGCGCGGTCGAGGCCGGCGTGCAGGCGGGCGGCTGCGGGGCCGACGGCGATGGTGGCGCCGGTGGTGCGGGCGGTGAGCAGGCCGGTGAGTTCGGCGGCTGCGGCGGTGGCGAGCCGGTCGTCGAACTCGCGCATCCAGGCGCCGTCGGGTGCGGCGTAGGAGTGGGTGGTGGGGTTGGCCAGGATGCGGCGGGCGGCGTGCTTGAGCTGGATGCCGAGGGCGATCTCGCCGTCGGGTTCCTGAGCACAGATGACGGACATGGTCTTGCGGAACTGGTGCGGCCGGACCCGGGCATGGGGGATGAGTTCAAGGCCGGTGGTGTGGTGGTGGGCGTTGATGTGGGCGATGAAGGTGTCGATGACGTACGGGGCGCTGATGCCGCGTCGGCCCGTTCCCCGGCCGTGGCCCGAGGTGCCGGGGGTGGCCAGGGTGGTGAACAGGTGGGTGGGGTGTTGTGAGAGGCGTTCGAGTACGGTCAGGGCGGTGGCGACGGGCTGGATGATCCACCACTTCTCTTCGACGGGCCCGGGCTCGTTCTTCAGCTTGTGCGAGCGCAGGGCGGGTGTGCCGTAGTGGTGGGTGAGGGCTCCGCGGCGGATCTCCTGGATTTCGGAGTCGCGCATCATCGACAGCGCTGCCACGAAGCAGTACACGGCGCCTTGCAGGGCACGCAGTTCGTCGCCGAGGTCGCGGTCGGTCAGCCGGGTGCGCCACGGGCCGTTGGTGCCGTCGGAGCGTCGTACGACGGTGAAGTGCGGTGTGGGGTGGGGCAGGTCGGCGGCGCGGGCCTGCCCCGCCAGGACCTGGTATTGGCCTGTGTCAACGGCGGCCTGGGCGATCGCGCGGCGTTGGCGGGAGGCCGCCGAGCTCGGCGAGATCCTGCGCGGGCCGCCAGGGCCGTAAACGAGGGTGGCCAGCAGCGACCAGCGGGGAGTGCGGACAACCTGGTCTCCTTGGGCGGTGGTGCGGGTCGTCTCCTGGACGGGGACGAGGTGACCGGGTTCGGCGAGCCATGTCTTCAAAGCGGCGTCGAGTTCGGCCTGTGAGCGCTGAGGCGTCTGGGTGGACGGGGCGTTGGGTTGGCGGGTGAGGCCGAGCATCTGCTCCGCCTGGCCGGGAGTGAGGGCGATGGCGCGTCCGCGGGCGGTTTCGGCCAGGACGCGGCGGCGGCGCGAGGCGGCGGATGGGCGAGAGGGGCCCAGAGCGTGCTCGTTGGTGCCGTCGGTGATCAGCAAGCTGATCACCGACCACATCGGGGTGCCCGCCGGGCTGGTGCGGAACGCCTCAGCGTGCACGGGAATCCGGGTCGCAGGGTCGGCGAGCCAGGCATCCAGCCGTTCGTCGATGCTCGGCCGCGCAGGTGACCGACCTGCCGGGGCGCGGCGTGCGGGCCGGGCAAGAGCCTCGTCCCGGGCGGTGAGGATGTCGTCGGCGAAGGAGTCGATGTAGGTCCAGGCGGCCCGTAGCAACGGCCACCACACAGCCGGATCGACGGTCGGGGTCGGTGTAGTGCACGCCGCGCCTACCGCGGTGGACCGTGCTGGGTCGGTGACGAGTCCACCACCGGTCAGCACGGGATGCAGGTCGTACAGGGCGGTCAGCATGGACCGGTAGGGAACCAGGGACCGCTCCCGGGTCACGCCCGCCTGCAGGCGGGAGGCCAGGAACGCGGTGAGCGTGTCGTCGTTCCATTGCGGGAGGAGGCTGGGCTGGTTCTGGGCGATGGCCCAGCGGCCCAGTACGCCGAGGCGCTCGATCAGCTGTCGCACCGTGGACAGGTGGGCCGGCTGGGCGGGACGGAAGACTCCGGCGGTCCGCAGGACGGGGTGGGTCGGGTTCAGTAGGGCGAAGGCGACCTCTCTGGCCCGCAGGTTCCATGCCGCGTCGAAGGTGGGGAAGACGATCCGCCAGTTGCCCGGAATCACGTTGCTCGGCCGGCGCAGGCAGGAGCCGCTCCAGCGTTCCCGCTCGCCGAACAGGGGCACTGGATCCTGGTGCTGTTCGAGCAGCCCGTTGGCGGCGGTGAAGACCGGGTGGTCGTCGCCGAACGCCGCCCGGGGAGTCGGCAGACCTGCCTCTTCGCAGGCGGGGGCGCTCATCGGTCGTACTCCGTTCGCATGCCGAGGGGAAGGTCGAGCCGGGCTTGGCCCTGTTGGGCGGCGCGGCGGGCGTCCGGCATTGACGCGGCGCATTCGTCGAACAGCTGCGCCAGTGCAGCGGCCTGGCGGCCCCAGAGGGCCTGCCACTGGGGCGGGGTGAGCCGGTTGCGCATCTGCTCGATGTGCTCGGCCAGCAGCACCAGGCGGGGCAGGTGGGAGGGGAAGACGACCGCGTTGCGGCAGAGCATGCACATCACCGGCGCGACATGACACGCCGAGCCCGCGGGCGTGTGCGGGGAGGCATAAGGGTCGCGGCAGTTGACCAGGCCCATGTCCAGTTGCCCGTCCCGCATCGCCTCGGCGGTGTCTACATCCAGGCCCAGCGCGGCACTCACCTCAGGCTCTGTCAGGTCGGCCACGACTTCCTCGTCGGTGAAGACCGGTCGGGTCAGCGACCCGAACACCTTCTGCTGGGCCGTGGTGACGGCCCGCCCCGCCAGGACGTGCGCGGTGGTGCCGTGCGCGTAGTGGCGGCGGAAGACTTCCACGTGGTGATCGTCGCCCGCCAGGTCGGCGATTGCGCCGCCCAACGCGACCACCCGTCCGATCTTGGCCGTCTTGCGTAGTCTCCGTACATCGTGCGGCGCCGTGATCTCCAGTGGGCGTCCGTCCGTCCGGCGCTGACGGGTGATCCAGTCGGTCAGTCGGCGTCCCGAAAGGACGAACTCGGCCCGCCGCCCGCCTACCCGCGCCCGGCCGGCGCCGGAGGGCTCCACCGCCACCCACAGCCAGTCGGCGACGTCCGGATAGGCGTGCCGGACCGGGTCCGTGAGCGCGAACAGGCGGCGCAGCAGCCCGGGTACGTCCCAGCGGCCTTCCCCGTCGAACGTGGATCCATCACCGGCCTCGGCCGCTGCCGTATCTGTGTGCAGGCGGCGCCGGATCCGCCCGGCGCGGCGCTTGGTCTGCGCAAGGCGCACTCCGCCGTCGGTGAACTCAACGTCGTCCAGAGCGAGATCGAGGAGTTCTTCCGGTGCGCATTCGTCCATGGACAGGAGCAGCAACACGCGAAACGGCTGAAGATCCAGCTCACGCGGGAACACCATGGCCGCGAGGCCCGCCAGCAGCGCTTGCGGGGCCCATGTTGCGCCTGCGTCCCCGGCGACCGGCCGGATCTCGATGGGCCAGTGTCCGGGTGACATCGGCAGATGGGCACGCAGCACCGTCGTGTCCAGCAGGCCCTGGTGCATCGCCCAGACCAGGTTCGCCACGTTCTCCCAGCCGCCCTCCCGGGGATCGCATCCTGTCTCCAGCAAGGCCCGGCCTGCCGCCAGACGGCGTTCGACGGCCCGGATGTCGTGGCGGGCGGCATCCCGCAGCGCAATGCACTCGGCTTGGCTGAACTCCTCGAGCGGCGGTCCCTCAGCCGGTTTCCCGAACAGTGGCGCCGCCTGCGCCCGGGCGGCAAGTTTGGACGGCAGGTCCCCTTCCCGTACGGACCGCTGCTCGATCAGCGCCAGCAGATTCGACGCCAGCTCGTAGCCACGCTTGGATGGATAAGGGTGAAGTCGGCGCAGGTCGTGCTCCCACTCATAGATGATCTCCGTCAGGTCCGCCGGTCCCCCGGCCAGCCGCACGAGCTGCGGATTGAGCCCTCGTTCGGCCAGCCATGCGTCGGCGAATGCGGCGAAGGACCGCACCGCCCGCGCGGCCCGGTCAGGCCCCCGCAGGGCACGCGCCCGGCAGTACAGCACCCACTCGTCGGCCAACTCCGCCGCCAGAGCCCGACAGGCGAACCGGCCGGGATCCACCCGGCACACCGCGCCGTCCCGGCGGGATGCACGCTCCACTTCCCGCACCCCCACCCGCGCGGGCTCCGCCACCACCGCTACGGGCTCGACCCGCTGCCCCGGCACCTGCCGCCGTTCCCCACGCCGCGGCATCACACACCACCGCCGTCCCGGCCAGCGCACAACAATGCGTAGTCGGCGAACGTGCGGTCCTCCCGCGTCCACTCCTCCACCGCCCGCGCCACGATCGCGCTGACGTCCTCCAGGTAGCGCAGGTACTTCATCGTGGACCGCGGATCACGGTGCCCCAGCAGCCGCTGCAGGATCATCAACGGCGACCGGGCCACGTGCTGCATCAGCCACACCCCCGATCCGCCCGCTTCCCGGCGGCGCCGCTCGTCCTCAATGACCTCCTCCGTCAGCAGCCGCAGCATGAACACCGCGAACGTGTGCCGCAGATCATGCAGCCGCACCCTGCGAGGCATCTCCACCCCGCCCCACTCCTCCGACAGCCGACGAGCACGCCCGGCCGCCGCATCGAACACCTGCTGCCAGCGCGACGCCGACAGCACCCCACCGCCCCGGCCCACGAACAACCCCAGCGGCTCCAGCCCCCGCTCCCCCTCCAGCACCGCGATCCGCCGCAGCGGCGCCGGCATCGCCACCACCTCGAACGACCGCCGACGACCATGGAGCAGCCCGGACACCCGCATCCGCCGCTCATCGACGTCATCCACCACGAACAGCTCCGCGCGCCGCCGCCACAGCGCCCCATGGCTGCGCGCGACCTGGGCGGCACGCTCGGTACGGCGGTACAGCTCCAACGAGCGCAAGACCGCCTGCTGCACCATCACCACCCGGGCAAAGCCGTACTTCGCGATCGCCCCCAGCGCCACCGAAACCGCCCTGTCCCCCGGGCATGGTCGCGGCACCTCGATGTCCAGCAGGCAGCTGAACTCCCGCAACCGCATCCCCGTGGTCACCGCCAGGTCCGCGCCCGCCATGTTCCGCAGCCGCCCCGCACGCCGGAAACCCGGATCCGCACTGCCGTCCGGGAGATCACCCCCGAGACCGACCCGGTGCAGCATCACGTACTGCGCCCGCGACAGATGCCGCACATCCAGATCGGCAGCCGCTCCCCACGACAAGGCATCCCGCCCACTGCGACGCCGAGCGTACGGTCGCCGCTCCAGCAGACCCGTACCGACCGCCCAGTCATAGAACCCGTTGATCGCTGTACGGTTGCGCCGCCACGTCGCCGGCCCGACCGGTACCGGGGCCAGCTGGGTCCGCCACCGCCGGAAGGCCACCAGGTCTGCTTCGGACGCCGACAGCAGATCCGAGGGCGGATCCAGCACCCGGGCCAGGAAGTCCTCCAGCCCCATCAGGTCGTACGCGTAGTCCCGAAGGCTCTCCGAGCCCACGTGCCGGGCGAGATCGAAGAAGTACGAGCACATCGGCTCGACCGGACGCATGTCCTCGTCCACGAAGAACGGCGTGTCCTCCGGCAATGTCGCTGGCCCGGACAGCATCTGAGACACATCGAAACCGAGCTTGCCCAACGCCTTCTGGTGCCGGACCAGATGGCTGGACGAGGTGAAGAAGTAAGGCATCGCACTCCTGCGGCTGGTCGTAACGACCGCGGAACCTAACAGCCCAGTGCTACCTCGGCGTTCACGCTGTCAACGAGCTGAGACAGGTGGAGACACTGGACCTAACCGTTGTAGTCGAGGATCAGGGCGTCCACGCCGGTCGGGGAGGCGGAGGTGCGGGTCAAGGGGTCGTTTTCTCCAAGGCTTTGGGTGCGAGCACGGCGACGCTTGCGGCGAGGAGGGCGGGCAGCAGCAGCGCGTGCGGCAGTGCGGTGACGGTGGTGAGAGCGCCGATGAGGGCGGGGCCGGCGAGCAGGCCGACGTAGCCGGTGACCGCGACGGTGGCGACCGCGCGGGGTCCGCCAGTGCCGGCGGCGGTGATCAGGCTGGGGATCGTGACGGACATGCCCAGGCCGAAGGCCGTCCAGCCGAGGAGGGCAGAGGCGGTGGTGGAGCCGGCCAGTCCGGTGGCGAGGCCGAGCGCGGCCAAAGCGGCGCCGGTGCGCACGACGGTGTCCGCCCCGAAGCGGGCGGTGAGCCGGTCTCCGGCGAGACGGCCTACGGCCATGGCGGCGCTGTAGAGGCCGTACGCCGCGGCGCTGGTCGCGGCTGTCGCGCCGAGGTCGTGCAGGTGGACGGAGGCCCAGTCGGCAGCGGCTCCTTCGCCCAGCAGCGTGGCGGCGGCAAGCGCGCCGAGCAGCCACAATCGGTGCCGGGACAACCTCCTCGGCTCGGGTGAGCCCGGTGCAGCACCGTGGTGGACGGGCTCGAGTGCGGGGCTGGCGACGGTGCGGGTGAGTCGCGTGGTCGCGCCTGCCGCAGCAGCGGCGCAAGCTGCCACTGCGGCGAACAGAACGGTGTGTGAGGTGTGGGCGGTGGTGGCGGCGAGTGCGGCGCCGAGGAGGGCGCCGAGGCTGTAACTCGCGTGCAGCCGGCCCATGATGGGGCGGCCGTGGACGTCCTGGCACCGGACCGCGGCGGCGTTGGCTGCGACGTCAAGCACGCCGTGCCCGATGCCGAAGGCGAACGCCGCTGCCAGGAGGCTCTCCAGACTGGAGCAGAGCCCGAGGACGGCAAGACAGGCGGCGAGGGCTATAGCACCGCCGGTCAGCAGCGCGGGCAGACGGGCCGGGCGGGCGAGACGTCCGCCTGCCTGGAGTCCGGTGACCATGCCGAGGGCGGCGGCCAGCAGGACCAGGGCAAGCCCGGCGGTACTCGCCTTGGCGGCGTTCTGGACGGCGGGCATGCGCGCGCCCCAGACGGCCATCACCACACCCAGTCCGGCGAAGTACCCGGTCAGCAGGCGGCGGCTGCGCACCAGCTCGGGTACTGCGGTCTGTCTCACGCGGCGCCCTGGCCGGTAGTAAGGGCCGTCGGCGGGACCGGGGCGACCTGGACGTCGAGGTTGCGGTACGCCTCCTGGGCGCGGGCTTCGGCGATAGCGGCGGTCGGCCCGGTGGTGATCAGGAAGCCGATGCGGGCGGTGTACAGGTCGCCGCCGTCCTGTGGCAGTACGAGCGGGTCGCCGGCCTGTCGCTGAAAGCGCACGCGCTCCACTCCCCCGACGTGTGCCGTCAGGCGGCGGGCGGTGAGGGTGCCGGAGTAGGCGGGGTAGATGAAGCGGATCGCCGCCCCCTGGTGGCGGTTGGGCGTCAGGTCGGGGGTATGGCCGCAGGCGATGTCGGCGGCGGCACGGGCGAGGTCGACGCCGGTGGCCAGGTGGACGAGGTGTCCGATCATGTCGCCGCCCAGGCGTGCGTTGACCTCGATCAGGCGGGGCCGGTCGCCGATCAGGCGCATCTCGACGTGCTGCACGCCGTCGGTGATTCCCAGGGCCTTGATGGCAGCAGCGGCGGTCGGCGCCACCGTTGAAAGGAGCGGATCGGCGGCGTCGACGGTGTGACCTGTCTCGTCGAAGTAGGGGGCGGGGCCCAGGCGCTTGCGGGTCACGGCGACGGCGGTGGTGGTGCCGCGGTGGGTGACGCATTCGACGGAGACCTCCGGTCCGTCGAGGTACTCCTCGACCAGGACGCCACTGTCCTCGCGGCTGCGGCGTGCGCCGGCCGAGGCGAACTCGAAGGCTGCGGGCAGCTCTTCGGGCCGGTCGATGCGGATCACGCCGATGCTGCCGGCCGCTGCGGCGGGCTTGATGACGGCGGGGAAGCCGAGGGTCCTCGTCGCCCGTTCAGCCTCCTGCAGGGTCCGGGCGGTCATCGAGGCTGCCGACGGCACTCCGTGGCGGGCGAACAACGTGCGGGCGGTGGCCTTGTTGCGGCAGGCCCTCATCACCTCGACGGAGTTCGCGGCCAGACCGAGCGCGCGGGCGAGGCGGGCGGTGGGGACGAGGTTCCATTCGTCCCAGGTGACGACGCCGGCAAGGTCGTGTCGTTCCGCCAGAGCCCGGCCGGCGGAGAGGAGCGCGGTGGTGTCGTTCAGATCGGCGACGGCGTGGTCGACGATGTGCGGCTTCTCCCACGAGGGCTCGGTGCCGGTCAGCAGGACGATGTCGTACGCGGCGGCGACCTGCTCAAGGCAGTAGCCGCGATCCGCCTCATCGCCCGGGGAGACGACGAGTACGAGGGGGCGAGCGGACAAGAAGGGGTTCTCCGAGTCGGTAGGCGGCAGGACGCGGGAAGGGAAAGGGGGTGTTTCAGGCGGCGCGGCGTCGGCGCAGCTCGAACACGCCGGCCCAGTGGGGGTGGTCGTCGATCAGGCGGCGGGCGTAGAGGGCGGTGTAGTTGTTGTTCAGCCCGGCGACCCCGTACGGGAGTTGGCGACGCAGGTCTTCGAAGAGGTCCTTGAGGCTGACCCGTGTGGCACCGGCGGCAAGGCGGCGGGCGGCCATGCGTTCCAGCGCGCGGTAGACGTGCGGGTTGTGCGCGTCGAAGGCGTGGAACTGTTCGGTGATGGTGCGACCGCTCGCGCGGTTCGTCCCGAGGACGGCGGTGGGCATGAGGTTCTCCACAGGAGGGGAAAGCGCGGCAGGGTCAGGTGCGCAGGGCGGGATCGGTGCGCAGGCGGGCGAACGCGTACAACAGGCCGAGGGCCTGCAGACCGGCGCAGACGGTGATGACGTGGCCCAGCGCGTCGGGCGGGGTGAGCGCGGTGAGTACGCCGGCGACGGGGAAGGGCAGCAGGAGGACGAGGACGGTCGCCGACAGGGTGCTGCCGAACTTCTCCGGGGGGATCAGGCGGGAGCGCAGGGTGCGCAGGACCACCGTCATGCCGCCGTCGGCCGCCATGAGGACCGCGACCAGGACCAGGTAGGACAGGTAGTCGGGGGCCTGGGCGGCGGCGAGGCAGGCGAGCGAGGCGAGGGCGGCGCAGGCGGCGCCGACCGGCCACAGGCCCCGCCGGTCGAGCGCGAAGCGGCAGAGCGTGACGCTGAGGAGCGTCGCTGCGGCGGCTGCGGACCAGACCAGGCCGACGGCCGTGGTGGACTGCCCGAAGTGCTTGACAACGATTACCGGACCGGCCGCTTGGAGGAGTCCGGTGGCCAGGTTGGACAGGGTCAGCCCGGTCACGAGCCAGCCGAGCGCCGGAAGAGAGCGGATGGTGCGCCACCCGGTGAGTAGTCCGGCGCCGGACTGTCCCTTCGGCGCGCGGGCCGGGGCAACGGGTGAGGGGGGTGTGCGCAGGGCGAGCATCGCGGCGAGAAGTGAGAGCACCGTGATCACCGCGAGCATCGTCGGCGGCCCGGCGAGCAGGAGCAGTCCGGCGAGGGCGGGGCCGGCCAGGGTCGCGGTCTGGTCGATGCCGAGCAGGGCCGCCTGGACGCGGTGGGCCCGCTTTCCTGCCCGTCGGCCGGCGGCGGCGCCCGCGGTCTCGGCCGCGATGTAACTGAACTCGGTGAGCACGCCGGTCGTAGCCGCCAGCACCAACACCGTTGCGGTCGCCACGGTGCCGGACGGGTGGCAGTGGAGCAAGACCGCGCCGGCGGCGAGGGCCAGCGCGCGCCCCAGGGAGGCAAGATGGAAGACGACTGCCGCCCCGCGCCGGTCGACGATGGATCCGGCCCACCCGAACGCCGCCAGCCGCGGGATCCACTCCAGGGCGAACGCGGCGCCCGTCAGCGCGGCGGAGCGCGTGGTGGCCAGGACCAGCAGCGGGATGCCGTAGGTGGACATCGCGAACGCGAGAGCGTCCGCCGTGCGCGGCAGGTAGATGTTGCGCATCAGCCCGGCGGTGTGGCGTGCATTCCGGGGTGCAGCCGCTGTGCTCACGCGGCCGGCTCGGGCTCGGACACCTGGGTGATCTGGGGGTTGCCGGCCAGCCACTGGATCAGGAGGATGCGGGGACGGACAAGGTCCGCTTCGGCCTCGTCGCTGGGCAGCCGCGCGGCGGCGGCCCGCTGCGGCAGGCCGTCGGCGCGCTCGGTCGCGAGCGAGGGCGCCAGGAGGTCGAGGACGTGGCGGACACGACTGCTGAACTCGCAAACCGGTGCCGGGTAGGCATGGCGTCGAGCCCAGCGCGCAGCCGCGTCGTACAGGTCGGCCAACTCCGAACCCGACTCGGTGAGTTCCAGGCCGGCGCCGGGCGCGGTCCGGACGAGACCGTGGGCGCGGGCCGCTTCGGCAGCGCGGCGCAGTTGGTGCGAGGAGAGGTCGGGGAGGGTACCGGCCAGCCGTCGCGGCGGTATCGCCCCGTTGTCGTCGATCTCGGTGACCAGGCGGATCAAGGAACGCGAAGCCAGCAGCTCGACCGCGTTGCGTACTTCGGCAGAGGTGAAAAAGGTAGTCATCGGCGCGGACCTCCCGCCGGGATGGCTGCCTTCGGCCGGGCGGCCGTGGCATGGGAGAAGAGATCGCGGTTGTGCCACGCCGGAGAGGACTCACCCGTCCGGGCCTGCGGGAGGGTTACGGGGGCCGGCCGGGACTGGCTGCTGACCCACGGCCTCGGCGCGAGCTTCGCCTGCGGATGCCCCCAGACCGGGTGCTGGGCCGCCTGGTTGAGGGGCTGTCCGGCACACCATGCGGACAGGGCGCCGAGAACGGGACTCAGGCCGTCGCCCGCCGCGGACAGCCGGTAGGGCAGGCCGAGGCCCTCGGTGTCGACCAGGCCGTCGGCGACGAGCTGTCGCAGCGGCGGGTAGATGTTGGTCCAGTCGCTGCTGGGCATCACGATCCGGGCCAGGGCCCGCCCGCTGACCTCCTCGCGGGACTTCAGCACCCACAGGATGGCGGCGGCGTGCCGCCGGGTGAGCAGGGTGAGGCTGTCCTCGATCTGCTCGATCGCGGGCAGCGGGCGGTCCGCCTTCTCCAGATGCTCCTCGGCCCAGGTGACGATCACCGGCAGGACCGGCAGCAGGGCGACCCCACGCTCGGTGTGGCCGTAGGTCACATGCCGTGCGGTGTGTTCGGTGCGCTCGACGAGCCCGGCGTCGCACAGCGACTTGAGCTTGGGATGGAGCTGGCCGTTCTGCAACCAGGACACCTTGGCCGCCAGCTCGCTATAACGCTGTGGCGGGCCGGAGAGTGCCAGCAGGATCCTCACGTTCCAGCGCGGGGTGATCATAGCGAGGGCCTCGGTGACCCGGGCGATGTCGGCATCGGTGTCGGGAGGCAGCGCGGTGATGGCCAAGGGGAGGAACTCCTGGGTGAGTAAAGGGAAATCGCCAGCGGATCAGCGGCTGTGTGCGGTGCTCTGGGCCGGAAGTGGTGGAGCCGGAACGGGTGGCGAGGGAGTCGGCGGGGTCGGGGCTGGGGCCGGGACGCGGGCCAGGCTCTGCAGAACGGCGGCGACCGACTTGGCCTGGATGTCGCGGACTGCGACGGCTTCGGCGAGCCGGCGGGAGCCATCGAGGAGATGGGAGACCTCGTGTCGGCCGATCTGCCGCTCGGGGTGGATGAGCCGGGCGAGGTGGTCGCGGTGGAAGTCGATGCTCCGCTCGGCGAGGGCGAGATCGTGGTGCATGCCGAGCAGGGCGGAGAGCATGCCGGGCGGCTGGTCCTGGGCGTGGGCTTCGAGGTCGGCGAGCGGCGCGCCGTAGAGGTCCTCGATCCGTCCGGCTATCTCGGTGGACGTGAGGTGAGACAAGCGGGGGCTTTCACGGTCGGCGGGCCCGGGCCGCCCTGGCACGCTGAGGTGCCGGGGCGGCGGACGGGGGTAGGGCTGCGGTGACCCTGAGTTGTGCCGTGCGGATGGGACGGGCCCGCTGGTCGGGTGGAGGCATGGTGCGCAGCAGCTCGCCGAGGGCGGCGCGGTAGCCGTCGCGGGCGTCCAGCGCCGCCTCCAGCCACTGCGCGTCGAAGCGGAGCTTGTCGGCCGACAGCTCGCCCATGTCGCGGTCCGGATCCATGTCCGCGCACACGCGGTCGCGGACGCGGGCGACCTGCTCCTCGGTCAGAGCCAGAAAGGAACGCAGTTCCAGGGCACGGGCGAGGGCGGGAGAGGCATCGTGGCCCACTGCCGCCTCGTACAGCTTCGAAACGGGGCTCCCGAAGACTTTCTCCAGGTCGCCGTCCATCGTGCTGGACTTGACCCTCCTCAACGGACGGGCCTTCCTGTCCGCCCCGCCGACGCCGGCGCGGGTGTACCCGCGGGTCGGTGGGGAGCGCTGGTCTGCACCGCGGGCCCGGTTCGGGGGCGAAGGCGGGCGAGCCGTTCGGCGGCGAGGTCCTTCTTGCCCGGAGCGTCCAGGTCGAGGAGCCACCGCACGACCAGAGCCCGGCCGTCGCGTGCGGTGACAGCCGCGTTCACGCTGTGGGCAAGGCCCATCGTCGGGTCGTCGACCTCGCTGGGCTGGGTTTCCAGCGCGGCGAGGAGGTCGTCCTCCGCGCGCTCGAGCAGGGATTGGGCCTCGACGAGAAGGCCGTGCCACTTGACGACGTCGGTGGCGTCAGGGTTCACGGTCGGCGCGGCGGCGACCGCGGCCTTCAACTGGTCCATGTCCATGGCGAAGCGCGCTTCGATCCGTTCGGTGAGCACGCCCACGACATCCTCAGCCTCATCGGATATGCCGTCGGACAAAAGAGAAACTCCTTTTCTAGAAAGACCGGTGCCTGGGGGGAATGCGAGGGGGCGGCCGTACCCGGCGGCTCAGCCGCTTACGGGCACCTGCTGAATACCTGTCAGTCCAGGCACATACGGGTATCGCGGTAGACGTAGGTTCCGGACACCCAGCCCTTGACGCCGGTCGACCTGTCCGTGATGTAGAGCCAGTTGCCGCTCTTCTTGTGCACGGTGAACTTGTGGCTCTTGTAAAGCACGCCGAGCGCGGTGGACTTCGTGGTGGCCTTGGACCGGATGGTCACAGCCGACGCGTGGACCTTGTACGGCAGCGGCGGCAGGGACGAACAGCTGCTCGCGGGGGCCGCAGATACCGCGGCGGGTGCCGCACTGGCGGTGGTGGCGCAGAGCACCGGCAGGGCGAGTGTGCCGAGCATCGCCGCGGATATGGCAATTCGTGTGGAGCGCATGCGGAAGAAGCCTCCGTGAAGGCATAGGGATTGCGTGGAATGGCGCCGCGGGAGTTGTCCCGGCGGCTGTATAAGAGTCCGGAGAATCGCCGGTTTGGCTAACCGGCGATCGTCGGCTATGTTGCGCCGCCAGCGTCGGCTTTGGCGCTCAGCGCGAGCGGCCGGGCGGGCGTGGAGCAGGGGCCTTCGGCAGGACGGCCGGGCGGCTGGCTGCGGCTGCCGGGCGGACCGGCGGCAGGGGGCTGGCCTCGCCGGTAAGCCGGTCGTCGCACCACTGCAGGGCTTCGCCCACGGTGTCGAAGCCGCCCTCGCGCAGGGTGTGCGTCCACGCGTCGGTGTCGACCTCCTCGACCACGACGCGGAACGGGCTGGGGGCTCGCTCGTCCAGGGCGCGCAGTGCCACGACGGTGACCATGTCGTCCGGGTCGTCGCGGGTGTAGGAGTAGCCCATGGCGTAGTGGTCGCCGTCGCCCCCAAGGCGTCGCTCCAGCGCACGAGTCGCCTCGTCTGCCGGATGTGGCCCCAGCTCGGGGTCGAGGCCGATGGCGTCCTGCGGGCAGCCGCGGTGGACGAGCCAGGACTGCGCCATCGCGGGCAGCGGCACGCCGGCCTGCTCGAAGGTGAACGTCCGCTTCTCTCGGTCCCGTTGCAGATGCACGGCGAGCAGCTGCGGCATACCAGGGTGTCCCCAGGTGGCGGTGCGGTCGAAGAGGACGTAGTAGCTGTGCGCGCCGTTGGGAGTGTGGTGTGCGGCGAGGGGGACGAGCATGCCCTCGTGGACGGCGACCTGGCGGTAGAAGTCGAGGTACATCTCCTCGTCGGCATCGAAGTCGTCCAGCTCGAAGTCGACTTGGGGGATGGGCTTCCGGGCCGGCGCCGGTTCGGTAGGGGGCAACAAGGGCCTTTCGGTGGAGTTCAGCGCCGCTGCACCGGCGTGGACGGCGACGTGCCGGGGCGAGCCGGGAGCGTGGGTGCCCGTGTCGTGGGGGTCCGACGGGCGGCGAACAGCGCGGCGCGTCCGGCGTCGGTGAGTGCGACCGGCTGGCCGGCGTGCACGGGGTGGCCGGTATCCCTCACGACCAGGCCGGCGTCCTCCAGTCGCTGCAGCTTGGCGTGTGGGATGCGGGTACCGGAGGCGGCGGTGACGGACATCCGGCCGGTCAGCAGGTGTTCGTAGAGCTTGGCGCCACCGGCGATGGCGAGCAGCGCGGCGTGGTCGTCCGTCGCGAGTGGCTGCGCTTCGGGCGCCGGGGCCGCTGCGGCGGCCTCGATGGGCTCCAGGGCGGCGAGTACCTTCCCGGCGGCGGCGTTCCGTGCGTCGGCGGCCTCCTCCAGTTGGTCCACGGTGCGGTGGATGCGCGTGAACAGGGCGTCGTTGACGTCGAACTCGCCGCTGGAAAGGCGGTTCAGGAGGCGGCGGTAGAAGGTGACGCCGGTCTGGGTCTTGGCCAGCTCGCGGTGTCGGTCGACCAGGTGGGCGTGTGGCTCGTCGAGGATGCCGCGGTCGCGGTAGGCCCACAGGGTGTCGATGTCGTGGCCGGTGGCGGCTTCGAGGCAGTGGTCGAGCGGGGAGACCGCACGCCGGGCTGGTGTCGGCGCGGGTTCAGGGGGCATAGGCGAGGTTCCGTGCGTTCAGCGGGTGTGGTGGTGCGCGGGGTTGTGTGCGGGACGGGGCAGACCCGGCGTTGCGGTGGACGGTGGACCGGGCCGGGGCGTCGGAGTGCGGGTGGTCAGCTGCGGGGAGCGGGAGCGGGCCGCGTGGGTGCGGGCGCTCAGCGGCCGGCGGGTCATCCCCAGGCGGCGGCCGACCTCGTCGTAGACGTCGTTGCCCGCACGCGGCCGGATGGCGACGACGTGGATCTCCTTTGAGTGCGCGGACTCCGCGGGGGCCGGGCGGACGCCGTAGACGACGCGCCAGTCCTTGCGCGAGTCCACGAAGAGCTTTCGGTAGCCCTCCAGGTCACCGTCGAGGCGCAGTCCGAAGCGCTGTGCGTTCACGACTTCTTGCAGGTAGGCGAGGGTGAGGTCGCGGATATCGCTGGGGGCTTGGAGGAGATCGGTCAGCGCGCGGGGGTCGAAGCTCAGTCCGAAGGCGGGCTGTCCCTGTCCCGCGGTCATGACGTCGGCTCTGCGGGCCCGTCGGCTTCCGCCGCCGCCGTCTCCGTGCGCGCGGACGGCGGCGGGCCGGGCAGAAGACGGTGCGCTGGCCGGTCGGGAGAGGTCATGCAGGCCGACAGCGGCCCGCCCGGTGCGCGGACGGCCGCAAGGGCGTGGGTGAGGAAGTCCCGGTGCCACACGAACAGGCCGCTCAATCCGGCTTCGGGGTCCTTGTGTTGCTGGTAGGCGAGCCACAGGGCGTGGAGCCAGGCCACGACGTCGTCGTGCTCCTGCCACTGCAGGCACCAGGGCGCTGCGGTGGTGACCTCCGCCCCGTACACCGGGAGGAAGAAGTCGTCGATCCAGTCCGACAAGGCGTCGAGTTCGTCTTCGCGTTCCTCCCCGTCGAGTTCCAGGATCGGGCGGGGCTCCGGCGGAGCGGCGGCAGGCGGCCCGCCGAGCCCCGGCATGCCGAACGCGGCGAACGGCGATCCGCTCGGCTCAGGGGCGGACGCGAGGTGGTCGAGTTGCTGCGCCTGTTGCGCCGACTGCTCCATGAGCCGTCGGACGCTCGCCTCGATTCCTTCCAGCTGTGGATCGGGAATGCGTACCGGCTCCAACTCCCCATCGTCAGGGGGTTTTATGGGTTCGGGCATGAAGAAGTTGGGCCTCCTACGAGACGCGGAATGTAAGGAAGACGGAAGCGGCAATGCTCGGACCGCCGACGGGTGACAAGTCCACTTCGCCGGATTGCCACTAGGGCGCCGGTCGCCTTGACGGGAAGCGCGCTCGCGGCTCAGGCGGTGAGAACCACGTCGTCTTGCGTGAGGGTCTCGCGGATCGTCTCGGTGAGCCGGTCAGCCGCGATCGCCGCGTAGTGCTCGGTCTTCTCCACGCCGATGAAGTCCCTGCCTTCCAGCAGTGCGGCCACCCCCGTGGAGCCGGAGCCGGCACAGAAGTCGAGCACCGTACCGCCCTCAGGACTGATCTTGACCAGCTCGCGCATCACCTCGACGGGCTTCTGCGTGATGTGCTGACGCTTCGCCCCCGAGGGCTGCGAGGCCGAGTACATGCCGGGCAGATAGACGGGGTTCCGGGAGCCGTCGATCGCCCCCTTGCTGGCCCAGACGATGAATTCACAGTTCTGGGTGAACCGGCCCTTCTGGGGCCTGGCCTGCGGCTTGTGCCAGGCCAGTACCCCGCGCCACAGCCACCCTGCCGCCTGGATCGCATCCGTCGTGATCGGGAGTTGACGCCAGTCGGTGAACAGCAGAGCGGTCCCGCCGGTCTTGGTGAGGCGGTGGGCCTCGGTCATGATCTGCGTCAGCCAGAACCCGTAGCTTCGCTGGTCCATGTTCTCGCCGGTGAAGTCCGGCAGGGTGTGCTGGGCGTCGGCGGAGGTGTACTTCTGCTTCGCGGAGCGGGTGGTGCGCTCCTTCGCGGTCCTACCGCCCGAGTTGTACGGCGGATCGGTAATGACGGAGTCGACGCAGCCGTCCGGAAGGCCGGCGAGAACACTGAGGGCGTCGCCCTGGTGCAGAGAAAAAGGCAAAGAGGAACCCCTATTCGGGTGCGGAGTCGCGGAGAGAACTCACCGCCTCGCACACAAATCCTCGCGGGCCGGGAGTGGGCATGCAGAAGCCCAGGGCCACAGACCGAGGAAGGCGAGGGGGAGTCCAAAAACTGTAGAGGCGAAAACGCCGACGACCAAAAAGCTGGCGTGAGGTGCCGGATTCCGATACCTCACGCCAGCTTTTTGGTCAACCGCCGATCTGGGCCTACTGTTTTTGAACCGCCCGGCGCACACCGCCGCTGACTACTCCCTGCCCCACCTCACGGAGGTACCCCCTTGCCCCGGCACACCTAGCTCACCGCCCGGCCACGCGGAGCGAGCGGCAACTCGCCCACACCGGCCCGCCTTGATCGCCCACCCCCGCCGCCGCGCCCTTCCCATCCCGCCTCTCGCACGCGGCACGGCCGGACACTGCACCCCGAAGGACACGCTCATGACGTCTCGCCACCCACCCACGCCCGAAAGCCCTGACCGGCGAGCGATCCGCTCCGGTTGAAGGCGCTCGCCGCCGGCATCGGCGTCGTCTTCCTCTCCCCAATCCTGATCGCCGGCACCGGCATGATGCTGGCCTCCTCCGCCGACGCCGTGCAGAGCAGCAGCTCCTTCAGCAGCTGCCTCACCGACATCGACACCGACGAGGTCGCCGAGCAGGTCACCAAGATTCTCGACGGCGCGTCCGGCAAGAACGTCCACGTCGAGGGCCTGGACCTGCCCGCCGAACAAGTCCCCAACGCGGCGACGATCGTGGCCGCCGGCCTCTCGCTCGACGTCCCCAGGAAGGGACAGATCATCGCGCTCGCCACCGCGATGCAGGAGAGCCGGCTGCGCAACCTCAACTACGGGGACCGGGACTCGCTCGGCCTGTTCCAGCAGCGCCCCTCCCAGGGCTGGGGCAGTGCCCAGCAGATCCGCGATCCGGTCTACGCCTCCGAGCAGTTCTACAAGCACTTGCTCAAGGTGAGCGGCTGGCAGCAGATGACCGTCGCCCAGGCCGCCCAAGCCGTGCAGAGATCCGCCTACCCCGACGCGTATGCGCAGTGGGAGAGCCTGGCCACCGCGCTGCAGGATGCCATCGCCAAGACCTTCCCGGGCGGCGGCACCGACGCGGACAACAAGGACACAGACCAGGGCGAGCAAGCATCGACCGGCACGAGCGGCTGCGCTCCGGGCCAGGACGGTTCCGGCTTCGGCCGTATCCCCGAGGGAAGCGTCCCGAAGGGCTACGCGATCCCAAAGGACGCCGATCCGAAGGCACGCAAGGCCATCGAGTGGGCGATGCACCAGCTCGGCACGCTCTACCAGTGGGGCGGCACCTGCACCAACGCTCACGGCCCCGACCCCATGGGCCGCTGCGACTGCTCCAGCCTCATGCAGCAGGCGTACGCCCACGCCAACGTCACGCTCACCCGCACCACGTACACGCAGGTCAACGAGGGCAAGGCGGTCTCGCCAGCCCAACTCAAGCCCGGCGACCTGATCTTCAGCCGCGGCACCGCCGCACGGCCCGAGCACGTCGGCATGTACATGGGCGACGGCCTCGTGATCGAGGCGCCGCGCACCACCAAGCCGGTCCGGATCACTCCGATCAAGGACTGGACGATTCTCGCCGCCCGCCGCGTCCGGTGACACCGGCCGGGGCGCAAGGGGCCCCGGCGCACATCTCTGACCGAGATTCCCCTAATCAGTACGGAGCATCTTCTTGGTATCCCGCCCCCGCGCCCAGCGTGCCCTCGCGGCAGCCTCTCTGGGCCTGGCCGTCGTCGCCGGCGGCCTGGCCACCGCCTCCACGGCACAGGCGTACGACACCGGCACCACCACCATCAGCTGCAGTGCGGTCAAGGTGCGCAAGGCACCGTCGAAGACGTCCACGGTCTTGGGCATCGGCTACAGGCACGACAAGGTCGTCTACGACCAGTGGGTCTACAAGAAGGCCGAGAAGACCTGGTACACGCGCGGCACCGTCACCCGGAAGTCGGACGGCAAGAAGATCGGCCGCGGTTACATGATCTACAACTGCGCGAACCCGTACAGGACCAACCCCGCTCCGAAGCCGCCGATCCCGAAGTAGGGGTCTTCCACGGCCGGTTCGGCCCCTGAGCCAGCGCCTTCGCCGGGAGCACTGGCTCGGTCCGCAGCCTCGGCGCGGCACCTGCTGCGTCCCCGTGCGAGCGATGCCGTCTCTTCGCGGACGCCGCCCGGGCCAGCCCGTGCCTCCACGGTGTCTGCCCTCCCTTTCTACGAGGCGCTGCCTCGTTCCTCCCTTTCCTTCTGTGATTCCCGCGCGCCAAATTTTGGCGCGCCCAAGGAGCCTCCTTGCCCCTACTCGAAACCGTGCAGTACCTGGCCTACGATCCCGGCATCACGCCGTCGGGCGGTGGCCTGCCCGGCCTGAGCGTGCTGAAGAACGTCGTCAACTCGATCAACCTGTTCGGCATCATCGCCGTCGTCGGCGCCCTCGCCGTGTCGCTCGGTGTGTGGGCCTGGGGCCACCACACGGGCGGTCACCAGGCCGAGGCCAACGGGAAGAAGGGCGCGGTCGTGGCCGCAAGCGCCGCCCTGGGCCTGGGCGCCGCTAACGGAATCGTCGCGTTCTTCTCGACCCTCGGGTCGCAGGTGCACTGATGAAGAAACGACTCCCCTCCCTGTCCTCGTATGGCAGTGGCTGGCCGGCCAGCCGGCGCATCGCGATCGTCGCCTCCGCCGTCGCAGTCCTGCTCGCCATCGCCGGGATCGTCGCCCTGCTGACCGGAGGCGGCAACGGCCACCAGGCCCCGGACACCGCCGCGCCCGCCCCGAGTGGCAGCCCGTCCTCGTCCGAGGCCGCCCCCAAGCCTTCCTCCGGATCCGGGTCGGTGTCCCAGCCTCCGCAGATCGCCGAACCGGTCGCCTACGCCAAGGCGGCGGCCCAGATGCTGTGGTCGTACGACACCCGCGACACCAGCCGCGACCAGCAGCTTGCCGGCATGCGTGCCTGGATGACCACGGAGACCAAGTACGCCGACTGGGTCTCTGTCTCCGGTCAGGTGCCCGATCCGGTGCTGTGGTCGCGGATGGCCGACCAGGACCAGCACGCCACCGCTGGCGTCACCGAGGGGCACTACCCCTCCGCGTTCAAGCAGGCGCTGGCCGATGACCCGTCCGCGATCACCGAGGCGTACATCTACGTCGTCACTGTCAACGGCACGCAGCAGATCGCCTGGAAGAAGGGCGGCGGAGGGGCCGAGGAACGGGCCGTGACCCTCGCCGTCCAGTGCCGCCCGAATCACGACTGCGCCCTGGCCGCTATCGCACCGAGCGTCACGCAGTGACCCGCGCCTGATTCAAGAAAGGAGGAGTAACTCCTCGTGGGTTTCTGTGATTTCCCCCTGGCAGACAAGTTGTGTGCCGTCGGCGACGCAGTCGATTTCGCCTCGGACCCCGGCAAGGCCATCGGTGACTGGATGGCGAAGTCCGCCGGTGAACTGGCCGCCGCCGCAGCCGATCTGGCGGCCGAGGCCGTCAACACCACCACGAAGGTCGATCTCAACGCGTCGTGGTTCGTCGACAACTACGAGATGCTGCTGCCGCTGGGCCTGGTGCTGCTGGTCGCCACCTTCTGCGCACAGCTGGTCCGGGCCGCCGTCCGACGCGACGGACAAGCCCTGGCGCAAGCGTTCACGGGCACCATGAGCGGCGTCCTGTTCGCCTTCTGCGCCATCGCCTTCACCACGGTCGCCGTCGAAGTGGTCGATGCCGTCAGCGACGGCCTGTTCAAGACCGCCCACCTGAACATCGAGTCGGCCGTGCGACGCATCGTGAAGGTCAACCAGATCGCGGGCCTGTCCGGGATGGGCTGGCTTGTTGCGGTTGTCGCCGGCCTTGGTGCCGCCGTCGGTGCCTTCCTCTATTGGTGCGTGATGATGGTCCGCAAGGTCGGCATCCTCGTCATGGTCACGCTGGCTGTCTTCGCGTCCGCCGGCGGCGGGTGGGAGGTCGCGCGGCGCTGGCGCAAGGGCTGGATCGAGGCCACCGCCACCCTTGTCGTCTCCAAGCTCCTGATGACCGTGATCTTCGTCCTCGGTATCGCCGCCATGGGCGAAACCGAGGCCAAGGACGGCATCGCCGCTCTGGCCGACGTGATGTCCGGCATCGTGATCATGATTCTGGTGCTGCTGTGCCCGTACGCCGTCTTCAAGTTCGTGCACTGGGCGGCCGACGGGACCGACGGCGAGTCCATCCACCGTGCCGGTGGCGCCGGAGCGCAGATCGCCAAGGCGCATGCCGAGAACGCCGCCCGTAAGGCCGCCGCGGCTGCGGCCACTGCCGGAACCGGTGGCGCTGCAGCCGGAGCAGGCGCCGCACCGCAGGGGCCCGACGCCGCTGGCGGTGGCGGTTTCCCCGGCGACGTCGCCGCCAACCCGACCGGCGGCGGAGGGGGCAAGGAAGGTTCGCAGGACGGCGGTGCGGGCATCTCGCCCGGTGGCGACGCGGTCAAGTCCGGTCTGGAGAAAGCCGTCCAGCCCGCGCCGACGAGCGTGTCCGACGACACCAGCGGCCAGGTGGGCGGCAGCCCGGGGCCGGGCGGGTCCGGAGCGAACGCCGCCTCCGGCCAGGGCGGCGGATGGCAGTCCGCGGCGCCGACCACCACCGCGCCGCCGCAGGGCGCACCCCCGCCCTCCGGCTCGCAGAACGCCACGTCCAGCGGGTCGGCATCACCCTCTCCGCCGCCGACCGGCCTCTGATCCCCTGCCCGTCCACCGGGGGCGGGACGTGCGCTGCACCTCCCGCCCCCTGGTTCACCCGCGTCTCCAGGACCCGCCCCTTTGACTGATCTCTCCGTCGCCCCGGTCACGGTGAAGTTCCCGCACCGGTCCCGCCGCGGCATCCTCCTCGGCCTCTCCCTGCCCCAACTCATCCTCGTCTCCTGCACACTGGCGCTCCTGCTGATGACGGTGGTCTCCACCGGACTGCTCGGCGCCGTCGCCCTGGCCCCGCTGTGGGCGGCATCCGGTGCGCTCGTCACAATCCGCCGGCACGGCCGCTCCCTCATCGACTGGGCGCCGATCGTCGCCCGCTACGCACACCGCCGCCGCACCGGCCAGACCCTCTGGCTCGCCCGGCCCGTCACCCG
Organism: Streptomyces sp. NPDC002888; assembly: GCF_042888465.1. Taxonomy (NCBI): domain Bacteria; kingdom Bacillati; phylum Actinomycetota; class Actinomycetes; order Kitasatosporales; family Streptomycetaceae; genus Streptomyces; species Streptomyces sp. NPDC002888. Next base: position 509,788 of record NZ_JBIAPU010000001.1, read on the forward strand.
GCCCCGGCAGGACGGCATCCTCCACCTGCCCGGCGCCACCGCCTCCCTCAAGGTGGTCACCCCCGGCGACTCCGCCAACGGCGCCGCGGCCGTGCACGACCCGCAACAGCAGACCCTGACCGCCATCGCCCGCGTCACCAGCCGCGCCTTCGCCCTCCTCGACCCCGCCACCCAGAACCACAACGTGAGCAGTTGGGGACGCGCGCTCGCGGGCATCGCCCGCACCGGGCACGTCGCCACCGTCCAGGTGCTGGAACGCACCGTCCCCGACTCGGGCGACACCCTCACCCGCCACTGGACCCACAACGGGCAGCCCCAGACCCCGGTGGCCGGGCAGATCTACTCCGAACTGGTCTCCTCTGCCGGCCCCGCAGCCGCCCCGCACGAGACCTACCTCGCCATCTCCCTCGACCTCAAGGCCGCCCGGCGCCTGATCTCGCAGGCCGGCGGAGGGCTGCCCGGGGCGTTCACCGTCATGGAGCAGACTTCCGCGTCCATCGCCCAGGCCGCGCGCAACGCCGGGCTCCAGGTCACCGGGTGGCTGAGCGCGCGGGAGATCGCCGCCGTCATCCGCACCGCCTACGACCCAAAGGCGCTCGCCTCCCTCCAGCAGTGGTCCGAGACCGGCCGCGCCGAGGCCGATCCCGCAGCCGCCGGGCCCGTCGTCCAGTTCGAGGAGTACGACCGGCTCGCCACCGACAGCGCACGGCACGCGACGTACTGGGTGGAGAACTGGCCGAGGACGGAGATGGGGGCCGGGTTCCTGCACGGGATCATGTTCACGGCCGGCGTGCGGCGCAGCCTGTCCCTTATATACGTGCCGCAGGGACTCGAGTCCGCGCTGCGGGATGTGCAGCGGAAGAAGGCGGCGATCATCGCCGACGCCAACGAGAGGGCCCGCCGGGGGCAGGTCGACAGCGAGGAAGACTCCGTCGAGTACGCCGACGTCAAGCAGCGTGAGCGCCAGCTCATCGCCGGACATGCCGACGTGGCCCTGACCGGACTGGTCACCGTCACCGCCGAGACCGACGCCCTCCTGGACGCCGCCTGCGCACAGATCGAGACCCACGCCGTCACCTCCGGTGTCGATCTGCGACGGCTCAACTACCAGCAGCCGGACGCCTTCGCCCTCAGCGCGCTCCCGCTCGCCCGGACCGCCCTGTGAACCAGGCCCGTCCTCGCCGGTCAGCGCCGTGGCGCCCGCCGCTCTTCGATCATCCGTCACCGCCCCTGCCTGCCGGCAGGAAGGACCACCACCCTTGACCGCTCCCACACCTCCGGACGACGCGCACCCCTACCTCCGCGCCGCGAGCGCCGGAGTACGCCACCACACGCGGGCCCTGACACCGTCGGACGCGAACCCGCCCCGGCCAGCGGACCGCGTGCACCTTGACGTGCTGCACGCCCACCTCACCGCCCTGCACCAGCTCTTGGACCGGCTTGCCGACAACACCCGGCCTGCGCACCCCGCTGCCGGCCGCCGCCTCGCCACCGCGCACACCCGCCTCTGGCAGGCCACCAGCGAGGTCCACTCCGCCTTCCACCTGCTGCCCAACGACACCGCAGCAGAAGCCGAGACGAGCGCATGCCATCCAGAGCGGCTGCCCGAGGGACCGCCCGTGCTCACGATCTGCCAGCGCCACCTCGCCGCCGGACACAGCATCCGCCGCAAGACCACCCCCACTGACCTCCGCCCGCACACCACGGCCTGCGTGCGATGAGCACCACCCGCAGAAACGAGGGCCACCGATGAACCACCGGCCCGCCCGCCGCGCCTCCGCCAGCCCGCTCTTCACCCCCCACGGCACCGACCGCGCCAGCCGCAAGGCCGCCCGTCGCCAACTCGCCGAGGCCACCGCCAAGGCCCGCGCGGAAGCCAGCGCCCACCAGAGTGAGAGCACATCCGCCGCCCACGAGATGCCCACCGCGCTCTACCCGGCGAACGGACGTCCCGGACCCGCCTCCGCGCGGGGGAACCGGCTGAAGCTGCCCGCCCACCGCATGACCACCGCGGTCGCGGCCGGTGCCTATCCCTTCCTGGCCGAAGGCGGACTCGGCGCCGAGGGCATCTACATCGGGCGCGACGTCCACGCGGAAGCGTCCTTCGTCTTCGATCCGTTCGCGCTGTACGGCAAGGTCGAGGGATTCACCAACCCCAACCTCCTGCTCGCCGGGGTCATCGGCCAGGGCAAAAGCGCACTCGCCAAGAGCTTCGCGCTGCGTTCGGTGGCCTTCGGATACCGCGTCTACGTCCCGTGTGACCCGAAGGGCGAATGGACGCCGGTGGCCGAGGCCCTCGGCGGCCGGTCTGTCGCTCTCGGTCCCGGACTGCCCGGACGGCTGAACCCCCTGGACGCGGCCCCGCGCCCGCAGAGCGTCTCCGAGGACGACTGGGTCGGCGAGATCCGCAAACGGCGCCTCCTCCTGCTCGGCTCCCTGGCCCGGACAGTCCTGGGCCGGGACCTGATGCCCATGGAGCACACCGCCCTGGACGTCGCCCTGGACGCCGTCGTCACCCGCGCCGCCGCCACCGGCCGCACCCCGCTGCTCGGCGATGTCGCCGCCACCCTCAACAACCCCAGCGCGCTCGACGAGGCCGCCGGGATGATGTCGGGCCAACTCGGCGACGCCGCCCGCGACCTCGCCCACGCCATGCGCCGCCTCGTCCACGGTGACCTGGCCGGCATGTTCGACGCCCCCTCCACCGTCGCCTTCGACCCGAACGCACCGATGCTCACCATCGACCTCTCCCGTCTCGGCGGATCCGGCGACGACACCGCCCTCGTCCTCGCGATGACCTGCGCCTCCGCGTGGATGGAATCCGCCCTCTCTGACCCATCCGGCGGCCGGCGCTGGATCGTGTACGACGAGGCATGGCGGTTGATGCGGCACGTCGGCCTGCTGCAGCGCATGCAGGCCCAGTGGAAACTCTCACGCGGCCTCGGCATCGCCAACCTCATGGTGATCCACCGGCTGTCCGACCTGCTCACCGCCGGCGACGCCGGATCACAAGGCCGAGCTCTGGCCGAAGGACTCCTCGCCGACTGCAGCACCCGCATCATCTACCGCCAGGAGACCGACCAACTCCACGCCGCGGCCTCGCTCCTCGGCCTGACCTCCGTCGAAATGGACGCCATCGCCCACCTCAACCGAGGGCGTGGCCTGTGGAAAGTCGCCGGACGATCTTTCATCGTGCAGCACCTCCTGCACGCGTACGAGCTGGCACTCTTCGACACCGACGCTCGAATGCATACAAAAACCGCAAAAGACTCATGAAACCTGATATCCAGCGTGAACTGATCCCGCGCGCCGCCACCCTCCACCTCATCGACGCGCTCAACGCCGTAGGGCAAACTCTCCGGCGCGTTCGAGCAGTGGGAGCTGCTGGACGACACCGGTCACGTCCCGGCCTCGCCGTCCTACACCGCGCTTCTCCAGCACGTCACCGGCGCACAGACGCTCGCCCGTGATGTCGTCCAGCTGACCGCGGACTTCGCCCGGACCGCCTCCAGTACGAACCGTGCCGGCAGCGCCGTCCTCGCCCATCTGGCGTCGGCGGTCACCCTGTCGAGCCAGGCCGTACCGCACTTCGCCGAGACCGCACAGACCGCGCTCTCACCGCCCCGGCCGCACAGCGAGAACGACAGCTACCTCCGTGACAACCGCATGGTCGTCGAACACGCGACGGCGCGTGCCTGTCTGCGGCGCGCGGCACAGGCGCTCGGTGACGCAGTCCAGGAACTCACCGACCACCTCGACTTCCACCGCTTCTTCCTCACTCCCTCCCGCCGCCAGAGCCCGGTACCGCCGCCCAAACCGGGCGGTCGCCACCACTGACCCGGGACCGCCCCCACCCCCTTTCAAGGAGTCCTCTGAACCGCCCCGCCCACTTCAGCGACGCCGACTGGGCCGACTACCAGCAGTGCCAGGCCGAACACGACGACCTCATGGCACAAGTCGCCGAACGCGAAGCCCAGATGGAGCACGGCCTGATCGCCGCCTACGACGAGTACGAACTCGATCTCACTCCGGTGCCGAAGCCGGAAGCCGACCCCGCTCGCCGGATGTCTCCGCCCCGCCACGCGCCGGCCTCCCGCAGGAGGAACCGTGGCCGCTGACCAGGAGAACCCTCCAGAGGCCCGCCGCGCGGCTGCGCTCGCACCGCTTCCCGACCACCGCAACGTGGACACCCCGTGGTGGCAGGAGCTGTGGCGCCGCCACGCGCACATCACCACGCCACTGCGAGAGCGCGGGCTGGAGTGCGACATCGAGTTCGGCCTCAGCGCCTACATCGTGCGCGTATCCCTCCCCGACGACAGTTACCTGATCATCGGTCCGCCGCAGGAGCCCCCCTCCGACCGCCCGCCGGGCAGCCCGGAGGGCTGGATCGCGACCCGCGAGCACCCCGACAACCCGTCGCTGTTCGAGGTCCTCTACGACTCGGCGCCCTGCGACGACCCCGGTGCACCCCAGCGGCCCGAAGCCCGGCACGGCGGCAGCATCCAGCCCCTGATCGAGTCGATCGACCATCGCCTCGCGCAGCTCGGGCTGCTGCCAACTCCCTCCTCGCCCACCGCCCGTACGCCCGTGTCCGCAGCCGAGCCGGCGCTCCTCACCCCCAAGCCCGCGGACGTCTCCGGCAACGCGGACCGCACCTTCGTCTACGGCGACGTACTCCTCGCTCTCACCGACCGGCTCAACGCCACCGAGTCACCTACGGACGCCGCCCTGCTGCACCAGATCCTGGACCCCACCAGCGGCCTGCTGGAACGGCTCGGCGAGTTCTTCGAAGCAGCCGCGGAAAAGGCCAAGGAATCCGAGCAGGACGACGGATTCGACCTCCACTACGACCTTCAGGACGCGGCGACCACCCTGCGCAGTCTCGGCGAGGACCTGCACACCGCTGTCGACCGCATGCGTGCCCTGGCCCCCGCGCGCCGGACCACCCGGGCCGGTCTCCCGCCGGGCCCGAGCCAGGGGCCACCGACAGCGACCACCCCCGTGCCCGGCCGCACCCGGTGAACCAGGCACACCCGACGCTCACCGCCCCCTCGCCCGGCTCAAAGACCAGAAACGTGCCGCCTTCCCGAAATGGCGAGGTCCACCAGCCGCAGGCCCCACTTCGTGGACTTCCGCCCGGCAGGCAGGTGGCCCGGACGGCGGTCGGCGTCGCCTCCGGGGAGGTACACGGTGCGCTATCTCGGCACTCCCTCGGGGCCTGAGATTCGGGCTGCGATGAGCGCCGGACGCATCGGCTGTATGACCACCCCGGCGCAAGGCAGTCGGATCCCCGAGGGTGCGCTGTATGCCTGTGACAACTCCAAGTTCGGCAGCGACGGCAAGGGCCGCTACTGGCCCGGAGCCCAAGCCTGGTTCGCGTGGCTGCACCGTACCGTTGAACGGTACGGGCCGGATCGCTGCCTGTGGGCGCTCGCCCCGGACCAGCCGTTCGACGCCGCCGGCACCCTCACCGAGTCCCTGCCGTGGCTGGCCCGCATCCGCGAACTCGGCGTGCCCGCGGCCTACGCGGCCCAGGACGGCTGCGACGCCCCCGGGCTGCTGCCCTGGGACGACTTCGACGTGCTGTTCCTGGCCGGATCGACCGAGTGGAAACTCGGCCCCGTCGCCGAACGGCTAGCCCGCGAGGCGAAGGCCCGCGGCAAAGGCGTGCACATGGGCCGCGTCAACTCCCGGATCAGGCTGGGGATAGCCGAGTGGTTCGGCTGCGACAGCGCCGACGGCACCTACCTCGCGTTCGGGCCCGACAAGAACCTGCCCAAGCTCCTCAGCTGGCTCGACGAACTCGATGGCCGACCCTCCCTCGTCGGCGGCACACAACCCTTCGCCGCCCCCGACACTCCGTCGACGGCTCCGCCTGCGCGAGCAGACCTCCGACGACGTGTACTGCCAGGTCACGAGGCTGCCATGACATCGAAGAAATACCCGCCCACGGCGACAAGCGATGTAGCCCCCGCCCTCCCGACACCACGAGGTCCCCGTGCCAGAACCCGCTGAACAATCGACGCCGCACCGGTCGCAGCAGCAGAACCTCGAACTGCGCAGTACCTCCGAGCCCCTCGAACTGCTCGACCACACCGACCACGTCCCGGACGATGGCGGGTCACCGGCCGGAGCCTCGTCGTCCGACATCAACTCCACTCGCACGAGCCTGGCGTTGTTCGACACTGACGGACCTGCAGACAAGCCCATGCCCGCCATTAGCCTCGGCGATCACGACCAGATCGGTGTCATCGCCCTCACCAGCAACGACGCCCCCGCGGCAGCCCACACCCTCCTTACCGACCACGGCTTCTGGCGCCCACGCGGCGTCTTCGGCTCCATCCTGCTCCACGACAGGTACGACCACGACGTTCCGGCCCGCCTCACGCGGTTCCTCGCCGATGCCGACCGACAAGGCATCGGCGTGGAATACCACCTGCCCCGCATCTTCGCGAACGCCGGTTCTCCCGCTGCGGGCAAGCGCGTCGAAGAACTGTGGCGCGACAACCAGCAACGGGAGTACCGCCGTGCACAGCGTGAGGCCGTCCGCATCGCCACCTCCGGCAGCGATCTGGAGTCCCTCGCCCATGGCCTGTGTCACCGTCTGCCCGGCGAATGGGTTTCCTGCATCACCGACTTCACCGATCCGGACAGCCAGCTCGACTTCTTCGACGACCTGTGGGACAATGCGTCTTTGGCCAGTGCCTGGATGCAATTCCGCGTTCCCCGCGCCGCGATCCTCACCGGCCCCAACCGCCTTGAGCTCGTCGTGATCGACCGCCCGCTGCATCGCGGGCAGGTCCTCGTCGGCGCGCTATCCCTGCACGGCATCACCCACGACTACTTCGGCGACGCCAACGCCCCGCACGCGATCGCAGTCCCCGCCGAGGCAGTCCGCGCCGCGCACACGGTCTCCCGGCGGCTCCTGCCCCGCTACCGCCAGGCCGCCCGGCGCCTCAGGAACCCATGACCGCGTCCCGCACCGATCTGTCCGCCTCCGAGGGCCCACCGACCCGCCCGCCCACAGCAGCGCCCGGCATACAGCCGACCGCGAGCACGCCGTCCTCAGCACGGCGGTAGACACCCCCACCCCTCCTGGAGTTCCCGCTGTCCGATCCTGACCAGCGGATGCTGCTGCACGACGTGGCCGACCGGCTCAACACCGTGGCCGACCACCTCCCGCTCCCCGACCAGATCCAACCGGACCCGGCCCTGAGCGAGATCCTGGACGACGAAGTCCGCCACCTGGCCAGCCTGCTGACCTACCTCGTCGGCGAGAGCGCCTTCCGCCACCGGGCCGCCGCCCGCTACCCGACCCGCGTCACGGCCACCCACCGCCGCACCACGCTCGCGCTCGCCCAAGCGGCCGAGCCCACCAGCGCCGCCCTCGGCTCGGCCGTGCACCACCTCGGCCTCCTCGCCGACCTCACCCACCAAGCACCTGGTCCCGCCCGCACCCGGGCGATCGCCTCCACGTACCCGGGTCTCGTGGACCGGCTCGGTGAAAGCCGCACCTGCCTCGCCCGCGCCGCGAAGCAACTACGTGCCGCCGCCGACACCCGAGCGACACCGGCCGTGACCGCGCCGTCCCCGCCGACCGCATCCGCCACCGCATCCCGCACCCGCTAACCCCCTATTTCCCGGAGCCTCCTGATTCCCCTGCACACCTCCGCACGCCGCACCGCCCTCCTGCTCACTGCCGTATCCGTCGCGCTGACCGCGTCCGCCTGCGCCACTGCCGGCAGCCCGGACGCCGACACCACAGCCAGGGCCACCCGCAGCAGCGCCTCCCCCACCCCGACCGCCGAGCCGGCACTGACGAAGAAGGAGGCCCTCGCCCAGATCTCCCACTACTCCAAGATCAACAACGAGGCCAACACCGACCGCGACCGGCGCCTGCTCGACACGGTCGAGGACGGCCCGCTGTACGCGATGTCCATCTCGGACTACACCGAGACCGAAGGGCTTCCCGCAGCGGACCGCAAGCCGTACAAGCCGTGGTCCTACGACTCGGCAAACGCCGAGCTGTACATCCCACGCCTGGAAGCGGGGCAGAACCGGTGGTTCGCCGCCGCGCTCTCGGATCAGAAGGGCAAGGCGCCCTCGCGTCTGGCAGTGTTCGCCGAACGCCCCCAGCACAAGCGCTGGGAGATGGTCTCCGTCGTCGACCTGGACAGCCAGAAGCTGCCGGACATCGCCCTCGACCGGAACGGGTACGCGACGGCCGTTCCCACCGACGGCAACAAGCGGCTGGCAGCGGACGCCGACCTGCTACGCGCAGCCGTGCTCGACAACTTCGCCACCGGAGGCACGGACACCGGGACGAAGGTCTTCGCCCCGACCAAGGCAAGCAAACGGCAGATCGAGGTTCACGACAAGACCGGCACCCGCTACGGGAACCAGGGCACCACCGTCTTCGCCGGCGCCGCCAACCGCTACACGGACGCCTACGCCCTCAGGACCACCGACGGCGGCGCGTTGATCCTCTTCTCCCACACGCACACCCAGACCGACGCCGTCGCGCACTCCGGCCTGCAGATCGACCCCGGCAAGGACGACCGGGCCTGGCTCCACGACGTGCCCCGCACCTCCATCACGTACACGTTCGTGTGCAACGACGCCGCCATCGTCCCCGCGAAGGCCGAGCCGTCCCGACTGATCGGTTATACCTGCGCCCGCACCGACGCCTCCGGCCCCCCGGTCGCCTCCTGATCGGACCGCGTGGAAACGCACGACCCCTGACGGGCCGCACGCCCCTGATGGCCGCCCGACGTCCCCGCTTCCTTGCTCGATCCGGAGAACTCCCTGTCCACACGTTCCTTCATCGCCCGCCCCACCACCGGCACGGGATACAGCGGCATCCACGTCCAGCTCGACGGCGTACCCAGCCACCACCTGCCGCTGCTCCTGGCCGCCTACCAGTACAAGTTCGGACGCGACGTGGAAGCCATGTCCCGTCACCTCATCGACGACGTCGCCGTCGGCTGGGACGAGCTGGGCACCGATCTCCTCGACGGCGCCCCGCCCTCGCTTGTGGCCGCGCTGACCGGCGGCGAGCAGTGGCCCAGCCGCAACCTCGACCATCTGATCACCCCGGACGGCTCCCCGCCGCGGCGCATGTCGGTCACTGACGAGACCGCAGACGAGCAGGACATGCAGTGGGGGTACATCCTGCACAAGGAGGGCATCGAGGTGATCAGCCTCCTCCACGAGGACATCGGCCCGGTCGTGGACTGGGCCTTCGACCCGCGCACCGCCTTCAACGACCACCCGGCGGCCTGGTCCTCCCTCGACCCCGCACCGGTTATCCGGGCATCGCGCAGCACGCCGTCCCCGGGCGCTCCCGCTGCATCCCCGGCGAAGGCCCAAGCCCCGCGTCCCGCCACGCGCCGCTAGTTCACTCTCGTCTTCCCGGAGCCTCCCCTGCCCTCGCACGCCCTGCCCCTGATCACCGTCGTCATCGCCAGCCGCCTGTGCGAAGACCGGCTCGACTACCTGACCGCCATGCACGCCAGCCTCACCCGGCAGTCCGTGCCGTGGGAGGCCGTGATCGCGCTCGACGGCGCCTCGCCGGACCGCCTGCCCGACCCGCTCGCGCAGGACTCCCGCGTCCGCACGTTTGCTCTGCCTCGCCCGGTCGGCGCCGCCTGCGCCCGGAACCTGGCCCTCGCCCATGTCCGCACCCGGTACACCAACTGGGCTGATGACGATGATGAGTTCACCGACGACGCCATGGCTGTGCGGCTGAACATCCTGGAGTCGACCGGGGTCGGCTGGTGCGCGGGATGGAGCGAGGACCTGCACCCCGACGGCTCGACCACCCTGTGGCGATGCCCCGCCCCGCCCGGCCGGCACGAGGCCGGCGACGTGTGGACGTACTGGAAGTCCCCGGCGGACACCATCCCCATCGGGCCGACCACGATCCTCGCCCGCACCGACCTGGTGCGCGCCGCTCCGATGGGCGGGCTCGTCCAGGGCGAGGACTACTGCGCCGCCCTCGGCGTCACCAGCCTCGCCCCCGGGATCCTGCTTCCCCTGCCGGTCTACCGGTACCGCAAACACCCTGGCCAGATGACCCGCCAGGACGCCTATGACGTCCTGGAGCCGGAGGCTCGGCGGCATGCGTGGAACTACGGAGGCAGCCTGCGAGCCGCCCTCCGCGCCCGGGAGACAAGCGCTGCGGCCGGGGTGGTCTGATGTCTTCCTCCGTCACTGCGGCCACATTCGACTATCTGGCCAGGCGTCTGGAGGAACTGGCCGCCTCATTCCCCACCAGCCCCGAAGCCGTCGACCTGGTCACGCTCACCGACGACATCGGCGTGCTGGCCCACCATCTGCAGCACACCATCGAACACGCGCAGGAACGGTTCACCACACCGCAGACGGTCTACCCGCCCGAACGCGTCGCCCTGGTCCAGCTCGCCCGGGCCGCCGCCGGTATCACGCGAGGTCTGGACACGCTCGCCGAAGCCCTGACCTACGCCACGACCGGCTTCCAGCGCGAGGCCGTGGAGGATCTCGCCCACTCGCCTCTGCGCAACGACCCCGAAGTCCTGCGGATCATGACGGCAGAGAAGTACGTCGCGGCCCGCGCACGCCTGCGCCACACCGCCGCCGCCCTGCGCGCGGCCTCCACCCCGGCACCGTCTGGGCCGTCCACACCGCGCACGACCGGCTCACGGGCCCAGCCAGCTGCCGCCGCCCAGTCACGGCAGCCCAACCGCCACTGAACGACGCCAGCAGACCACGGGATGCCCCCGAACCCTCTTGCCGAGATCCGGCTCGCCTACAGCCGCGCCGCCGCCCTGGCCGTCATCGCCCACGGCGAGCAGTACCAGTGGGCCAACGCCGCCTTGGACCAGGCCCGATTCACCAAACGGGACGACGGAAGCGACAGCATGCCCGGCCCCGACGTTCGCCCAGCCCGCCACCGGCGGACCCGCCCCCTTGAAACCAGCCCGGCGTACCACGACCCATCCGCCGTCCCTCGCCGCTGACCAGTAGAAAGAAGGGATCCTTCTCTGTCCGATCACTTCCGCTTCCGTGACCATCCCGAACACGGTTTCGTCGCCACCGCCGCACCGAGCTTCACCCCTCACCTGGCCGAGTGGTTCCTCGTCCGCGAGCAGTTCGAGCCCGTCCCCTTTTCGCCGGGCCTGTACCGGCTCACCAAGCCGGAACGCGATGGGCTGCGCCGTACCCGCCAAGCCGTCCACGACCTGCGCAGCCTCGGCTACAGCGTGCAGGCCGACGTTCGCCTCGACCCGTCCCTCTCCGCCGGGCCACCACGCCCGGACCGGCCGAACGGGTTCCCGGAGCGCCGCAGCCGTCTCGCCCAAGCAGCAGCTGGCCGAACGACGCAGCGCGCCACACCGCCCACCACTTCCTCGCCCTCGGCCCGACCGATCCCGCCGAAGCCCGCCTACGCACCGACCGTCCACCTGACGGCCTCGGGCAGTGGACGGTCCCGATGACGCCCGCGAGGAATCCGACCCCGGACGGCTCCGTCCCGGTGACACCGGAACTCGCGGACGGTGCACGCAACTTCCGGCTGCGGATGGCGGTCATCGACCGCGAGAGCGAGGTCGCGCTCGACATGGCATGCGACCGCTACGGTCGCACCGTCCACGCAGGCGTCGCGGCAGCCGCACGAGCCCACCGCAACAGGGCGGCGGTGGAGGCGTACACCACACACCTCGCCCCGCATGCCGACACTCTGCTCGACGTCGCCCGCCGTGCGCTCGACGAGCTGCCACCCGCCCGGCACCTGGCCGGGTGGCGGGCCGTGCTGGACGGCCTGGCCGCCTCCGCCGCCGAGATCCGCCGGGCCCTCGACCGGCCGGACGCCCCCGGCTCCCCGGCCGAACGCACGCAGCACTCGGCCCTGTGGCCGCACCTCGCCGCCTGGGCGGATCACAGCTTCATCGCCAGTGACCACGCCGACCAGACCAAGCACCGTCATCACAGGGCCCCGCTGACCGACGAGGAACAGCGGATGTGGACCGAGAGGGCCCAGGCCGCGCGGCAGCGAGGCGAGCTGGAGCTGACCGAGTCGTGGTACGCCGCCGACGGGCAGCCGATCACCCTCGCCCACCTCATCGAGAACGATGACTCGACGCTGGTCGCGCTGCGAGGTGACCCGGACGCACCGGGGTGGCAGGTGATCGGGCACTACGCCCACGAATACGAGGCAGGGAAGGTACTGCCTGCCCCGGTCCCGCCCGGTGTGCTGCGCGCGGACGTCTCCCGGTTCAACCGCCCAGTGCCGGTCCCGGAGGTGTCGCTGCAGGAACTCATCCGCGACGTCGTCGAAGGCCAGACCGCAGGAGACGCCTCCGAAGCTCTTCTCGGCGCCGTCCAGCGCGGCTACACCCCGGGCCCGATGGTCCGTCTCCAGGAACTCCTGGAAACAAGCAGCCAGTTCGCCAGCGCGCTCGAGTCCGTGCAGGGCCGCCAGATCGCCGCCCGCCTCTCGGCGCTGGGCCGGCAGATCGAGTTCCTCACCCGCGAAGTCGAGGAGGCGGCCGAGGACCTCGGCGCGACCGTCGCCGTCCTGCCGCCGCACCGCACCCCCGTGCCGCGCGTCCGCCCGCGTCCGGCCGTGGACACCGCACCACCCACGCCGCCACCCCGCGCCATCACGCCCGCCCACCACCGCTAAGCACCGAGAAAGCACCCGTTGTCCCTGACCGCCTCCCCAGCCCCGGCCCCGCGCATCTCCTACGGCGCGGTGCTGGGCAGCCCGTACGTCGCCCGCCTCCTCGGCGGCACCCTCACCGGCCGACTTCCCAACGGCATGGCGCCCGTCGCCATCCTTCTGTTGGCCACCGCGAGCGGCAGCAGCATCGCCTTCGGCGGGCTGCTCAGCGCCCTGTACGGGCTGTCCTCCGCGCTGTCCCAGCCGGTCAAGGGACGCCTCATGGACCGCCACGGCCAGAGCGCGGTGCATCTTCCGGCAGCCCTGCTCAACTCGGCCCTCCTGGTGGCTCTGCCCCTGGCCGGACCGTATGGCGGACCGGGCCTCGCCACGGCCATCGTCGTCGTCGGCGGCCTGACCACGCCTCCCCTGGAGGCCGGGCTCCGGGCGCTGTGGCCGAGCGTGCTGCCAGACCCCCGGCTGCGGCACGCCGCGCTCGCGCTCGACACCGGCACGCAGGGCCTGCTGTACATCGTCGGCCCCCTGCTCTCCGCGGCGCTCGCCTCCGCGTACAACCCCGCCGTCGCGCTCGCCGTCACCGCAGCCCTCGGCCTGGCCGGCACCGCCGCGGTCGCCCTCGCTCCGCCGTCGCGACGCTGGCGACCCGAACCGTTCGTGGGGCAGGACACGGCCCCGGCTCGGCAGTTGGCCACCCCTGCCGCGTTGCTGCTGTTCGTTTCCCTCACGGGCATCGGGTTCGCGATCGGAGCCATGAACGTGTGGTCCATCTCCATGGCCGAGCACCACCACCAGGACATGCTCTCGGGCATCATCCCCGCCGCGTTCTCCACAGGCGCCTTCCTCGGCGGCCTCATCTACGGAATCCGCACCTGGACCGGCACCACCACCAGGCGACTGATCATCGCCACAGCCGCGTTCCTGGCCGGGTGGCTCCCGCTCCTTGCCCTTCCGGCCCCGTATGCGGCCACCGCTGCGGTCACCGTGCCCGGTGCGTTCCTGACCATCGTGGTCGCCTGCGCCTACGTCACCACCGACGCCCTCACCCCCGCAGGCCGCACCAGCGAGGCGTACGCGTGGCTGATCCTCGCGATCGGCGCCGGGCAGTCCGCCGGCACCGCCCTCGCCGGACGCCTCGCCGAGCAGCCTCTCGCCAGCGCTGCGCTCCCCGCCGCCGGCGCGGCCTTCGCTCTCACCGTCCTTCTCGCCGCTCGCCGACGTCTCGGCCCCACCGGACACATGCAGTGCGGCCGGCACCGCCGCCCGCTCCGAGGCCGGCACAAGACGCCCTGATCCGGGCGCAACACCCCACCGCTTTCCCGCCACCACCGATAGGAGTTCCGCCTTGCCCGAAGCACCAGCAGAGCCGTTCATGCCGATCCGGCACACCATCACCGGCGAGATCACCACCACGGGCTACAACGCCGCCGCCCGGCGGATCCTGCTCCAGGACGGCTTCGAAGAGACGCCAGGCTGCGCCTGCAGAGCGACGGAACCCGATATGGAGCGGACGCACGGGCCTGCTCGGCAGCCAGCGAGCTGCTCGTCGCCGGCCGTCCCCTGCACCTGTACCGAGCCCTCGGTCGGCCGGTGAGCGCCGACGGTACGCCCCGGTTGGCCCGGTCGCCGATGTCGGCACAGTCCGTGATCCGCTCCGAGAGCGGCCAGCCTCTCCAGCGCATCGCCCACCCCGCCCGCACCCGCACCCGCACGCGCACGCGCACCCGCACCCGCACCCGCACCTGCACCTGCACCTGCACCTGTTGAAGGATCCTCGTTTGACCACACCCGGAACGCCTACCAGTCCAGCGCGCACCAAGGGCGGCGAACTACGGGCCAAGGTGGCCCGACTGCTGGCCGACCGGCCGGCGGACACGCTCACCATCGGGGACATGGCCAGGCAGCTGGGCCACTCCCACGGCGCCGTCCGCAACGCCGCCCTCACCCTGGTGCGACGCGGCGAAGCCGACCAAAGCGGGACCGGACAACCGGAGTTCCGCGCGAACGCGAAAACCGCCGCAGCCGCGCAGACCGCTGTGATCAGCCCACCAGGCACCCACTCTCCCCGCGCCCAGCCGGCCACGGCCCGCACCACCACTCCCGCAGCAGCCACGCCCAGGCAGACCGGCCCGATCCGCCGCGCGGGGGGCCAGCTCTACCACCCCCGGGAGCTGGCCGATCTGCCCGACGTCGAGGCGTTGAACCGTCTGCGCGACGCCGACGTGCCGGTGCTGCTCTACGGCCCTCCGGGCACCGGCAAGACGAGTCTGGTCGAGGCGGCGTTCCCGGACCTGCTCACCGTCGCCGGTGACGGCGACACCACGGTCGGCGACTTGATCGGCGAGTACACACAGGACGACGCGGGAGCCTACGTATTCCAGTACGGTCCGCTGGTCACCGCGATGACCGAGGGCCGCGCCCTGCTGATCGACGATGCCACCTTGATCTCACCGAAGGTCCTGGCGGCGCTGTATCCCGCGATGGACGGGCGCAGGCAGATCCAGGTCAAGGCCCACAAGGGCGAGACCATCAAGGCCGAGCCGGGCTTCTACGTGGTGGCGGGCCACAATCCCGGCGTCCACGGGGCGGTGTTGACGGAGGCGCTCGCGAGCCGGTTCAGCGTGCAGATACAGATCGGCACGGACTATGACCTCGCCCTGGCGCTGAGGATCGATGCCCGGGTGGTCCGGGTGGCCCGACACCTCGCCCACCAGGTCGAACTCGGTGAGCTGGGCTGGGCCCCCCAACTGCGGGAGCTGCTCAGCTACCAGAAGACCGAGGCCGTCCTCGGCACCAAGGCCGCGCTCGCGAACCTGGTCGGCATCGCTCCTGTGGAGGATCGCGACGCCGTCGCCGCTGCCGTCATCAAGGCTGCCGGCGTCAAGAAGGTCGCGCCCCTCACCCTCGGCAAGCAGCTCTCCGCCTCGGCCGTCCGGCAGCCCCCGGGCAGCACCGGCTCCGCGCACCGGGGCCGCTCGCGATGAGCGCCCACCACCACGTCCAGTCCCCCGCCACCCTGCCGGACGACGACGCCGACCTCGCGCGATGGGACGACGACGGCGCCCCGCCCGCGCTGCCCCGTTCCTCCCCGCACTTGTGGCTGCGCGTGGGAGCCGAACTCGGCGATCGGCTGGTCGCCCTCTCCGGCCGCCAGGACCTCCTCGTCACCTGCCGCCCCGGCACGCGCAGCGGCGCACCGGCCGCGTTCTTCCCCACTCTGGGCGAGGTCGAGTTCGACGCCGGCCTGTTCGCCCCGCTGAAGCCCCACGAGATCCATCCGCGGATCGTGGGCGACGAGGAGCGGTATCCCGCCGCCTGGGGAGTGTTCGTCCACGAGGCCGCGCACGCGGCCCACTCCGTCTGGACGCAGCCTGGCGGAGCGAACCCCCGTATTGTCGAGGCCGCGCTCCTGCTGGAGGAGAGCCGTGTCGAAGGCGCACACCTGATCACGCGGCCCACGGACCGCACGTACCTGCGCACCAGTGCCCGAACCCTGGTCATGCCCGACATCGCCTACCCCAGCCTCCAGGGCATCGAGCACGCCGCCGCCGTGGCGGCCCTGGTCCTCGGCCGCCGTGACGTCGGCATCCTGGACGCCGGCGAGACCCGGGCCGTCGCCGATCTGTGCGAAAAGGTGCTGGGCGCAGACCTGCTGGCCACACTGACCCGCATCTGGACCGCAGCCCACCAGTGCGCCGACCACGACGCCACGACCATGCTCGCGCACGGTCAAGAATGGTGCGACGCTCTGGACATCGCGGCCCCCGCCCTGCCCGTGCCGGAGAACCTCACCGATCTGCTGTCCGGCGCCGTGGGGGTCGTCATGGACAGCACGGCAGCCACCGACGCCGCCGACGTCGCGGCACAGGCCGCAGCGGCCAACGCCATGGCCGCGCAGTCCAGGGCGCAGGCTCAGGACCGCGCCCAGCGGGCCGGCCAGCGACGCAAAGCCGCCGCCACCGCCAAGTCGGTCTTCAACGCCCGTGGCACCACCGTCGCCCCCGACGGCACACCGGCGCCCTACGGCAACCCGGTCACCGGCACCCGCAGGCCCACCGCCGCCGAGCAGAGTGCCGCCGCGCGCCTGAGCCGCGCCCTGCGTGCCGCCGCCTACCGCGAGCGGACCGAGGAGCGGACCACCAGCCCCACCCCGCCCGGCCGCCTCAACATGCGCGCGGCTCTCGCCCGCGACGCTCAGCGCGCGGCCGGGTCGGTCCCCACCGCGGAACCGTTCACTCACACCCGCCGCCGGAACTCCCCCACCCCACCGCTGCGTGTGGGTATCGCCGTCGACGTCTCCGGCTCCATGCGTGCCGCCTGCGCGCCCGTCGCGTCCGCTGCCTGGATCGTGGCACGCGCAGCAGCCCTGACCGACCCCGACTCCCTTACCGCCACCATCGCCTATGACAGGCACCTGACCGCATTGATCCGGCCCACCCACCGGGCGCCAGAGCGCGTGACGACGTTCGATGCCAACGGCGGCCACCACAACCTCGGCGACGCCATCGACGCACTCGACCACGGCCTCGAACTCAGCCGCCCCGGCGCCGGCCGCCTCCTCGTGATCGTCACCGACGCCCGGTACGGCAGCGACGAAACCGCTTCTGCCGTCACCCGCGTCAAGCAGCTCACGACCGCCGGCTGCGCCGTACTCCAGCTCACCCTCACCGCGAAGTCCCAGCACTTGCCGGGGACCACCTTGCTGCACCTGCCCCGGCCCTCCAGCGCTCCCGTCGCCATCGCCAAGGCGGCCACAGACGCCATCCGCAGGACACGCTGAGACGACGCAGAAGGCGGAAGCGTCCCCGAGACCACCGCCAAGCACTCCAGACCACCTCCGTCCACCGCATGAATCGCGCATCTGATGCACGACCCTCCGCAACGACGCAGGCCACCACCCCAACCGCCAACGAAAGGCACTCGATTTGAAGCCCCAGACCAGCAGCCCGACCTCGAACGTAACGCCCATCAAACGGAATTCCCCGGGGGTGAGTACGCACTGGACCGTGCAGCACGCCTGCTCCCACCAGGTGGTTCATGATCTGTCCGGTCGTCCTGCCGACAAGCGGGCCGGATTCGCCCGTTGGCTCGCGGCTAAGGACTGCTCCGGCTGCTGGAAGGCATCGCGTCACGCCGACACGGAGTCCAAGGAGGAGTGGCTCGCGGCCAAGCGCGCCGCCGAGCAGGAGGCTGCCGTCGCGTGGGCGAGGCAGTTCGACATGCCGCAGCTGGAGGGCCCGGCCAAGGCCCTGGACTGGGGCGAGCGCTCCCGCCACCAGCTGATGACGGCCGCGCACACCGCGCTGGTGGTGGAGGGGAGTTGGGACGAGGCGGACTGGGCGGAGCTGGAGGAGAAGGCCCGCGCCATCACCTCCGCCGGATGGTGGATCGACCAGCGCGACGCCGAGGGCACCGACGTGCTCGAACTCCTCGACGCAGCCACCGAGGCGGACCGCGGGACGGAGAACCCGTTCCGCTGACGGCGGGGGAACATAGCCGGGAAACGCCGGTTAGCCAAACCGGCGTTTCTCCGGACCATTGTTCCTCCCACCCCGCCACCGATCGCGTGGAAGGAACCCATGTCCCAGCCCCCGCCCACGTCGGCCTTCGCGCCTACGCCCGACCCGCTCACCCCCGCCCGGGACATCACGCACCAGCACTTCCAGGCCGGTGACACTGTCGTTGTCCTGAAGGGGGTGGCCGGCGGGGAACTGTGGGGCGATGCGATGCGCATCGTTGCCCCGTCCTGGCACACCCCGACCGACGAGGACGGGTGGCGGCTGCGTGATGCGACCGGCGGCGCCCAGTCCTACGTCACCGGCCACCCCCGCTACCTCGTACACCTCTCGCGCCGCTGCCCGGACTGCCTGATCTACCTGCGGGCCATGGAAGACGCTCTCCTGCCGCGGTACGCCGACCGCAACGAGCTGATCGACTGCGGCTGGTACACCACCACCGCCCTCAACCAGTTGGTGCACATCGCCGACGTTCGGGGCGGCCGGTGATTCCCCGCCTGCACGAGCGGACCCACACGCCGCACGACCCGCTCGCCGAGGCGCTGGGGCGGCCGGTCTCGCCTCACGAGGGCCTGACGGAATACACGATCGTCGCCCACTGGCCCGGCCTGGACTACTTCACCCTGGACGACGAGCAGAGGATCTGGACGTCCGTCCAGTGGGCCGAGCACCTCGAAGACCCGTATCTGGAGTATCCGTTCGCTGCCAGCCCGGACGACGACCGGCGGGCGATCCTCCACCTTGACATCCGGCTTCACCCGGACGACCGGGAGCTGACCGGCCCCGAGTGGGCTGAAATCGCTCACCGGCTCGCGCGGGCCGCCGGCATCGAGATTCCCGGCAAGGAGCGCGGCTGCCGGTGGATTGCCGTTCAGGCGCAGCCCGGACGCCTCGATTTGATCGCCAATCTGATCAGCCTCGACGGCGCGTGGCACGCACCGCCCGCCGACATCGTGCGGCGCCTTGCGGACGAGGCGCGCCGCATCGCGCAGGACCTCCGCCTGATTCCCGTGCGCTCCGGCCCCACGGCGCGGCCTGCCCTTCGGCCAGCGCCCACGGCATCGGCCCAGCTCGCGAGCGTCCTCACGCAGCTCGCCGACGAGCAAGTCGGTCCGCTGGCCACGGTCCGCGGACTCATCGAGCACACCGCGCACCGATTCGCACGCCAGCGCGGCGCTGCCGGCACCGACACGGCGCACCGCCTGGAGCTGATCGCCCGCCGCCTCCACGCCATCCAGCAGGACCTGGACACCACCGCGGCCCACCTGGTCCAGCCCCGGGTCGCCGCCGCACCACCCGCCGCCCGGTACACCGCCCACCGATCGCCGTAGGAGAAACGTCTCCTTGCCCCGTACCGACCGCTTCCTGGACATCCGCCGTGACCCGCACTCCGCCGAACTCCTCGCCCGCGGCGGCGACTCCGAGGCGCACAGCATCCTCCAGCGCGCGGGTTTCATCGCCGTCGTCCGTCTCCACGAGACCTACCACCGCACTCCCACCGGCCTCACCGAGGACGGCCAGTCCGATCTCGCCATCGACGCCGTGGCCCGCCTCCGGGCCGCCGGGTACCACGTCGACTGCGACGAGAACTTCGACACTGACTACCGGCCGGCCAGTTACCTCCCACTGGGCTCCTCCGTAGCCCACATCGCCGAACGCATACGCCAAGCCACCACCACGGAAGAGGCGGCCGACGCCCTGACCGAGCTGACCGCAGCCCACGACGGCATCCTCGCCACGCTGGAGGAAGTGCTCACCGCCACCGCCGACTTCCACGACGGACTCGGCCAGGCGGCCGACCCCTACATCGCACGGCGGTTGCGCTACCTCGTCGACGAGCACCTGCACGTCATCCGCACCGACGTCGCCCACACCCGCAACGCCCTCGCCGACCGGCACGCCCCGCACCCGGGCCGCAGCACCTGCACCGGGGAGGTCCCCGAACGCGAACGCTCCGCCGTGTGCGCCTGCCCGCCCCCGCCGCGCACGCTCCCGGTCCCGCCGCCCCCCGTGGCCGCCGGACTGCGCCGCTGACCCTACTTCGCCCAAGGACACCATGCACGACTACGACACCTCCGAGCGCCTCGCCTCGTACGCCGACGTCCTCGCCGGCGAACTCCCTGACACCTGGACCAGCACTCACCTCCCGCCGGAGGCCAAGGACGACCTCGCCGAACTGGCCGACCGCATCTGGGACCTGGACCTGGTCGCCGCGTCCCTCGCCGAGCGCCCGCTTCATCAGGCAGCCGTCCTGAGCCGCCCCGACGGCGCCCAGCTCGTCCTTCTGGACCGGCACGACGCACGCGACGGCTTCCTCATCGCCGCCGTCGCCCCCCGCGCCCTGCCCGACGAGGCGTACCGCGGCGTCCCCGAGCCCAACGGCATCGCCCTGGCGGACGACCCGTTCCTGAGCGCGCAGCAGATAGCCGGCGACCTGCTCGCCCGCTACGACAGCGCCCTCGCCCAGGTCCGGCACAACGCCCTGGGTGGCATCCAGCCCTCCCAGCCGGACCGGGTCGTCCTGACCTGGCAGCCGGACGGCAGCGTCGCCACCGCCCCCGTCGACGACCGTGCCGGCGCGATCCTCGTCGCCCACGGCTTCGTCCAGGACCCGCAGAGCGGCATCTACCGCCTCAGCGGCGACGACACCAGAGCGCAGGCGCGCGCCCTGCGCGAGCTCGGCCCGCAACTCGACGCACTCGGCATCGGCACCGCCCTCCAGCACCCCGCAGGCCGGACCGCGCCCACCTCCGCCCCAGCCTCCATGCCGCCCTCCCCGGCTGGCAGTCGTGCGCCGGCCAGCAGGGCTCGATGAAGCAGGCGGAGCCCGAGTTCGGGGTGCTGGAGTACATCACCATCACCAAGGACCCTCGCACCGGCCTGGTCGTCGCCATCGGCGGCACCGAGAAGGCGGCTTCCTCACCGCTCCCGGACCGAGCGGGGACTACCACCGGCTTCCCCACGGCCTGCCCGTCGAGCACCAGCGCTTGAAGGCGACCGCTGGCTCGCACGCCCTGCTTGCCGCCGGTCACAACGTCCACCTCGACCCCGCCCTGAACGCGCTGGTCACACCGGACAGCGAACACAGCGCGGCCCTGCGCTTCCTCACCCAGCTCGCCGAGCGGGCCTCTGCCGCCAAGACCAGCAGTGCGGTAGCCGAGGTGCTCACCGAGATCGCCGCCCCGGTCAACGGTCTGCTGCCCCTTACCAGGGAAGTGGTCGTCCGGGCCTGGATCGCCGCCAGTGCCCTCCAGGGGCCGCCCCCGGCGAGGAACCCGAACCCCTCGCACGGCTCAGGGACACCGCGAACTCCATGAGCAAGTACGCGTGCATGATCCTCCACGCCCGCAACCACGCCGCCCGGGCTCCGCAGCCGGCGGCCCTCACACCGCCGCCGAGCTCCGCCCAGCCCTCGGCCTTCCGCCACCGTTGATCCCAGAGGGAAACACATGGCCAACCTGGCCGACGAGTACGGCACGGACGTCGAGATCTACATCAAGGCCCTGACGACCACCCTCCACGCCGACACCCCCACCGGCGCCCCGGCCCAGCTCCATGACCTGCTGGAACAGCTCGGCCTCGAACGCCACGAATACCCCACGGGCGCGCCGCTGTACATCTGGCACACGGTGCCCGAACACCTCGGTGCCGACGAGCAAAAACGCCTGGCGACCCGCGCCATCCCCGCCCTGCTCCTGGCCGGCTACGACGTCAACTGCACACCCGACGTCTTCGACGAAACCGCCTACCGGCACGCCGTGCACGACGCCCGCGCCCGAGAAGCCCGCCCCGCCACGGAGCATCCGGCACCGGCCAACTCTCCCTCGCGCCCTGCACCGGCCCGCCGCACCCCGTAAGACCGGCCCGGGCGGCCCTGGCCCCCTCGGCGCCGCCCACCGCAACCCCGATTCCCGGAGAAACCTGTAACAGCCCGCACACCCCCACCGATCAGCAACCGGCTCCAACCCCGACTCGCGACCGCCCTGTTCCGCCGCTACCTGCGCGCCTGCATCCCGACCGGCCCCGATCGCGCCTCCCCGTTGGCCGGCGCCCGCCCAGAGGCCGTCCTCGCCGAGACCCAGCGCGTCGGCCACCGCCACCACCACTGACCGCACTCCCACCCCGGAGGAGCATGACCCACCCCGCCCCCTACCCGGTGAGACTGGCCGACGAGATCACCCGCCAGCTCGGCCAGCTCGCCGGCCACCTCTCTCAACTTCCCCCGCCCCAGGCCGCGCAGGTCATCGCCCGCGTCCTCGACCCGGACACCGGAGTCCTCGGCGGCATCACTCACCTCGTCGCCACCGGCAGCGTGTTCGCCAAGGACCAGGCCGAACGAGGCGCCCTCCCCGCGGAAGTGTGGCTCGCTCTGGGCCGCGCCTCGAACGAACTGCACGACATCACCCTCGACCTGGACGAACACAAGGACACCCTGCGGCACGTCGGCACCCAGCCCGCCACCACCGCGGCGAAGCCTCCGGCACCCGCACCGCTCGTCGTCCGGCGGCACCGGTGAAGAAGAAGCATTGGCAGGGCTGGGGGCCAGGCGAGCAGGCCGAGCAGCACTACCTCGTCCAGCCCCGTGCCCTCGCCGGCGGTGGCGACGTCCGGCACGTCTCGGAGTTCCTGCGCGCCTCGGGCTGGCGGGACAAGTCCAAGACGAACGGCCCGCTACTCATGGAGAGCCCCGACCGCACCGTCCGTGTCGCCTACGACCCCTACATCCTGCCCGGCGGGTGGACCATCCACGGCAGAGGGGACGGCCGGAACGGCGAATGGACTGCGAACCTGGGCCGGCAGACGCCGGTGGAGATCGTCGCCGGTATGACCGACGCCCTCACCCGACCCCGCTCCGCCCACGCCCCCAACGTCTGGGCGCCCCTGCAGGAGCAGAACTGGCACACGCGTTCCGAGGGCGAGCACTACACGGCGACCAGCCCCGACGGCACCGCGTGGATGCAGTACCACCACAGCCCCGACGGCACAGCGATGTGGTGGACCGGAGCGAATGACCAGCAGGGCAACGGCTGGACAGCCAACTTCACGCCCAACACCCCGATGCACCTGGTACAAGCCCTCTCGGCCGAACTCGCCAATCCCGATCCCGTAATGCGCCCGCGCGGGCGCGTCCCGCACAGCGCACAGATCCGCACCTGGTCGGTCTCCGTCACGCCCTCCCAGCTCAGTGCGTGGCAACAGGCCCGGACCACGGCCGCCCGCGCCGCCACCTGGGCCCGCAACAGTGCTCGAAGCACACGGCCACGCACCACCGCCCGTGCCCATACCCCGGCCGGCGGCGCCCGGACCCGCCGCTGACCCGCCGCACCCGTCCCGAGGAGCCCCATGCCCGCACTCACCCCGGACACCATCCACACCGCGACCGAAACCCTGTCGGAACTCACCGACTACCTGCGCGAGAACCCTGACCCCGTGGAAGCCCTCGCCCTCGTAGAGCCCCTCCTCGACGAATACACGGGCCTACCCGTCCAACTCGCCGACACCCTGCGCGCCCTCGCCCGCACCCTGCAGGAACACCCGGACACGCCGCGCACCGCACAGGTCGACCTTCTGATCGCGGAACTGCGCACGGCCGCGTGGGAGCAGGCCGACCAGCACACCCTCCACTACGTCCTGGACGACCTCCGCGACCTGTATGGCAGCACCGCCGCGAGCGAGCCGGGAGACGCCCGGTGCCCCTGAGCGAACGACAGCTCGCCGCGTTCGCCGACAAGCACGCCAGGCAGATCCCCTTCGACACCAGCCCCCGCCACCTCGCCGGCCCCGGGGATGCCCGCCACGTCACCCACGGCCTGGCCGCCGCCGGATGGAGCGCCGTCTCCGACCCGTTGAGCGCCGAGATCGTGCTGCGCAGCCCCGACCTTCGCCACCGCCTCCAGTTCGACCCGCAGTCCACCACCTCCGCATGGTGGCGGCTGCGGGCCGAGCCCACCGACACCGAGCCGGGCTGGTACGCCGAGTTCGGCGAACTCCTGCCCGCCGAGGTCCTCGCCGGGTTCACCGACGCCCTCGTCGCCCCACCGCCACAGCAGCCCGACCCGTGGCAGGCGGTGCCTTCGGCGGGGTGGCACCGCGACTCAGGCGGCACGGCACACTCGCCGGACTCCATGTGCCACATCGAACTGCGCCCGCTGAGCGAATTCAGCGACCGGCCGTCCTGGCATGTCGAGACCCGCGAGCCCGGCTACGACCAGTTCCCCGGCCCGCGTATCTGGCACGCCTACCTCGACGAGCGCACCCCCGCCCACCTCGTCGGATCGTTCCTCACCGCGCTGGTCGACGCCAGCCCGCTCCAACGCGGCATGTACGACCGCACCGGCCACTACAGCGCCGTGCAGGAGCCCAGCCCGCTGCGCCCACAGCAGGTGGTCGACGCGCACACCGCACGTATCGAGTCGCTCCGCGCCCGGGCACGCTCCACCCGCCGACAGCAGACGAAACCCGCACCGACCCCGGCGAAGGCCCACACCGCCCAGCCTGCCGCCCGCCGCTGAACCGACAGGACCCCTCCCCATTTCCGCCGATCACCGCGCACACCGCGACTCCCTCCGTCACCTCGACCGCTACGTGAGCGACAGCAAGAAGATCCTCGACGCCTGGGACGCCTACTCCGACGAGCACACCGACCTCGACGGATGGCCCTACGACGACCACGCCTATGGCCTGCGCGCGAGCCGGCGCGACGCCGACACCGCCGAGGCGTTCGAATCGCTCCGGTACGGCGCCCGTCACCTGCTGGCCACAGCGGAGACGCAACTTGGCCGCCTGCCGGAAGGTACCGTGCAGAGCCGCTGGGTCTACCAATTGGGTGTCCTGCACGCCGCCCTCGACCGGCTCGAGCAGCTGCACGAGCAGTGGCTGGAAACCCGAGACGCCCTTCCCGCCACCGCTACGCCTGGCACCACGGCCTTCGACGACGCCCTCGCCGAGTACCACGCCGAATCGTGGAGCTACCTCGACGACTGGGCCACCCACGGCAAGACACTCCGCGAGATCAACGCCGCTGCCCGCAAAGCCCCCTCACCGCTGGCACCTGCACCATCGCCGGCTCCCACGGCCGACCGGCGAACCCCGGCACGGAAGTGACCATGCCTCTGGCTCCCGAGACTGTCGAGGTCGACTTCATCACCCCGCGCCACCTGGCCGGTGGCGGTGACCCCGCCTGGATCACCATCCCCCTCCACCGCGCCTGCGGCTGGAGCCACGGCAACGACCCCCTGATGGCGCGCGTCCTGCTCTCCAGCCCCGACCAGAAAGCCCTCCTGCGCCTGGAGCCCGAACCCGACGGACAGTGGTGGACCCTTCACCACGCGGCGGAGCCGGACCGGCCCGCGTGGTACGCGAGCTTCGGCGCCCTCACCCCGGTCGAACTGATCGCCGCCGTTACCGACGCCCTCACCGATCCGGCCGCAACCGCGAGCACACCATCCGACCCGTACGAGCCGCTCCAACAGATCGGCTGGTCGCCCGCCTCCGCGGACAACAGCCTCGTGTCGCCCGACGGCACCGCGTACGTCCAGCGGCTGGGCAGCGCGGAGGAACCGGGCGCCTGGTTCGTCACCGCCACACTCGGCCCGGACCGGCCAGTGTGGCAGGCCCGCTTCGGCGCGCACACTCCTGCGTACCTGGTCGCCGCGTTCACCGCTGCGCTCGCCGATCCGAAGCCCGTACCGCGCATCGACAGCGAGCGCAGTCTCCCGACCCGCGACCCGCACGTCGTCACCCGTAGGACCACGGACGTGCTCGCCGTGTACGTGGCCGGGGCGCTCGAAGAACGCGTCCACTCCCTCGCTGCCCGGCACGCCACCGCGCCGACGAATCCGATCCGCTCGCGACAGCCGCCGGCCAAGAACCACCGCAGCCGCTGATCCCTCCGCCCCCGTCCCCGCCCGGAAGCACGTAGCCCTTGCCCCCTTCCTCCTCCAACAGCAACACGGACGGGTACGACCTCGTCCTGCGCCTCCTGATCGGCGTCCTCGCCGTCGTCGTTCCCCTCGCCCACCTCGCCTGGCTGTCCGGCAACGTCACCGCCTACCTCACCGGCGCCGACTGGGCCCCCTACCAGCCGACCAGCGCCCTGCTCCACCCCGATCAGCTGTGGCCCAAAGCGGGAGAGACGTCCCTGCTGATCGGTACCCGCGTCGTCCCTGTTGTCCTGCTCCTGGCCCTCGGTGTGGGGGTGGGCGTCCTGTGGGCCCGGCACAAGAACCGCAGCGGCGGCCGGAAGAAAAAGATCACCGGCATGGCCAAGGCCCGCGACATCGAACCGCTGATGGCCAAGGCGATCACCGACAAGGCCCGCTCCCTGCGCCCGAGCCTGAAGAACGCCAAGCACATCGAGGCCCGCGACACCGGCATCCTGCTCGGCAACCTGCAGGGCACCAAGCACGAGGTGCGCATGGGCTACGAGGACGTGGCCGTCGCGATCATGGCGCCCCGCTCGGGCAAGACCACCTCGCTCGCGATCCCCTCCATTCTCGCCGCGCCCGGCCCGGTCCTGCTGACCTCGAACAAAGCCGCCGGCGACGCCTTCACCGCGACCTACGACGCCCGTGCCCGCGTCGGACAGGTGTGGTCGATGGACCCGCAGCAGATCGCGCACGCCGCACGCGAGATGTGGTGGAACCCTTTGGCGGACGCCAAAACCCTGGACGGAGCCGGGCGGTTGGCCGGCCACTTCCTCGCCGCCTCAGTGGACGCGAGCCAGCAGGGTGACTTCTGGTCCAAAGCCGGGTCCAACATCCTCGCGCAGTTGTTCCTGGCCGCGGCCCTCGACGAGCGGCCGATCACCGACGTCATGCAGTGGCTGGCCTTCCCTGCCGACCGCACCCCGCTCGACATCCTCCGCGACCACGGCTTCGCCGCCGTCGCCGCCCAGCTCAAGGGCACGGTGGAGGGACCGCCGGAAACCCGGGACGGCATCTACGAGACCGCCCGCCAGTACGCCGCCGCGCTGCTGAACAGCGAGATCGCCGCGTGGGTCACCCCGCAGAAGGACACCGCTGAGTTCAAGCCGTCTGCGTTCGTGACCTCCACCGACACGCTCTTCCTGCTCAGCAAGGACGGCGGCGGCGGCGCCTCGGCGCTGATCGCCGCGTGCGCGGACTCGGTGATGCGTGCCGCGACCGCGCAGGCCGAACGCGCCGGCGGGCGCCTCGACCCGCCCATGCTCGCGATCCTCGACGAGGCCGCCAACGTCTGCAAGATCAGCGACTTGCCGGACCTGTACTCGCACCTCGGGTCGCGCGGCATCATCCCGATCACGATCCTGCAGTCCTACCGCCAGGGCCAGAAAGTGTGGTCGGACGCCGGAATGGACGCCATGTGGTCCGCCTCGACCGTCAAGGTCATCGGCTCCGGGATCGACGACCCGGACTTCGCGGACAAGCTCAGCCGTTTGATCGGCGACCACGACGTCGAGACGACCTCCACCTCACACTCAGAGTCCGGCAAGTCGACCTCGGTCAGCATGCGGCAGGAACGAATCCTGCCCGCCGACGCCATCCGCGCCCTCCCCAAGGGCACCGCGCTCTGCTTCGCCACCGGCATGAGGGCCGCCATGCTGGACCTGCGCCCGTGGTACCTGGAGCCCGGAGCGGAGGAGCTGTCCGCGGCGTCGTCCCGCGCGTCCAAGGCGATCACCGCCCGCGCCGTAGCGAAGCACGCGCCGACGCAGTCCGACTTCGGGAAGGCCGTGTGAGCGCCGTCCGGCTGCACTTGGTGCCGGTGCGCTCACGTGAGGCGAAAGACTTCGTGCGCGCCGGGCACCGCCACCACCGGCCTCCCGCCGGTCAGATCTTCGCCGTCGGGCGCCGGCACCGAGACCGGCACGCTGCGCGCCGTGGCCATCGTCGGCCGGCCTGTTGCCCGCCACCTTGATGACGGCACCACCGTGGAAGTCACCCGGACCGCCAGCGACGGCGCTCGCAACGCCAACTCCCTGCTGTACGGAGCATCGTGGCGCGCGGCGAAAGCCCTCGGTTACCAGCGCCTGATCACCTTTACCCAGGCGGGCGAGAGCGGCGCGTCCCTGCGCGGCGTGGGATGGCACCTGATCGCCAGCCGCCCGCCCCGGGCCGGATGGCACACCCCCTCCCGGCCACGGGCCGGCCACGGGCCGGCCACGGCAACGACCACATCGCCCGCTTCCTGTGGCAAGCCCCCTGAACCACATGTCCGGAGACGCCCTGCACACTTACGAACCCACCGACCTCGACGAGATGTCCCCGCGCCAAGCCGTAGACGCCGTGACCGCGGACATCCGCGACCACCACATCACCGTGGACGGCACCGGCCTGTTCAACGCCACGCGGCACATCGACCTGCTGTGCCACCTCGCCGCCCGCATGGCCGCCGACGTCGAATACCATCTCGCCCCGAACATCGCCGACCTCCCGCCCGCCGAGCCCCTCGGCGAGAGCGCCGGCCACGTCGGGCGGGCCATCGCCCACTACACCCAGGCCCTCGCCCCGCTCATCACCCTCACCACCACGGCGCAGGACACCCTCCAGCAAAAGCTCGACTCGCTGGACCACCACAGCCGCCTGCGGATCCACCTCGACGACGCCAGGCGGGCCCTGGCAGCAGCCCGCACCGCACTGGAGGTACCGCGGACCCCCGCTGCTGCGAGCGCACCCACCCCAGCCCCGTTGCCCGCCCCGGCTATCCGGCGCCGCGCATGACGACACCGCCCACCGATGGCCTTCTCTTTGAAGTGGCCCCGCCACCGACGCCGGTTGAACGGCTCATGCTGCTCGCAGACCAGTACGTGCAGCACAACGACACGCTCGACCGCCTCCTGCGAGCCGAATCGCAATCCGAACCCGACGCCCACGTCGCCTCCGCCCAGCGACTCGCCTCCGCGACCCGCACCGCCATCAAAGCGGTCACCGACGAACGCCTCTACGAAAGTCACGAGCTGTCGGACGCGGTGGTCCGGCTCCAGCAGCTCGCCTTCCTGAGCAGCGCCTCCACGGACCACCGCCTTCCCATGGCGCGCACCCTGACCGCCCTGGCCCCCGAAGCCGCCATGAGCTGCGCCGACAGCATCGCCCACGAAATCCGACGCCGACGCTGGAGCACCACCGATGCTCCAGACCACCAGCTGACCGCCACGCAGCGCACCGCCCTGT
Organism: Streptomyces sp. NPDC002888; assembly: GCF_042888465.1. Classification (NCBI taxonomy): domain Bacteria; kingdom Bacillati; phylum Actinomycetota; class Actinomycetes; order Kitasatosporales; family Streptomycetaceae; genus Streptomyces; species Streptomyces sp. NPDC002888. Next base: position 539,109 of record NZ_JBIAPU010000001.1, read on the forward strand.
GGGAGATCGCCTGCGGGCACGTCCTGGCCACCCGCTCCCTGGGACGGCAGTACGTCCACTACCGCGACGAGCGCGTGCTCATCGGCACACTGCGCTCGCTGGAGGCGAACGCTCTGGCCGAGCGCGTCCCGAACTCCGCGTCCTCCGCCTACACGGGCGGACCGCTTCAAGACCGAGTCCGTCTCACCGCCGCCGGCACCACCGCCCTGGCCGCCGCCATCAGCCGCCCGACCACCGCCAGGCCACCCGGCACGACACCCGCGCCCGCCCCCACCGCCGCGACGACGGCCACCCGAAGCCGCTGACCGACCCTCCGGAGCCACACCACCCCATGCCCCTGCTCGACCTGGCAGAACACGCACAACAACTCCGCACTCTGGCACGCGACTTCGAGACCCTGCACGCTCGCGTTCGGGACGTCTCCTACACCCCCGGCACCGACGCGCTGCGCCAGATCAGCCCGCTTCTGCTCATGACCCAGGACCTGACGGCCACCGTCCTCGTCCGCCTGGGCGCGCTCGACTCCAGCACGTACACCAGCGTCGCCGGCAGCCGCGCGAGCCTGGAGTGCCTGGCCTCGGTCGTGGTCGCCTCCTCCCTGGCCGGCAACGACCTCGCCAGCGCGCTGCACGCCAACCCCTATGAAGGGGCGTCGTTCCCCGGCTATCCGGCGGACGACGCGTCGGTGCGCACCGCTCGCCACGCCGAGGCCATCCCGAAGATGACCGGCCACCTCGCTGACGCCGCCCACCAGCTCGACCTGAGTGCGACCGGGTGCCACTACGTCGCCACCGGCATCACCCGCGACCTCGCCGCCACACAGGTCCAGCGGCGCAGCCGCTGACCACCACCCGCTTCCACCCGGAGCACTGCACCATGCGCAAGCGCGGCCTGCCCTTTTTGACCATTCGCTCTGCGGCGGCCGGCCCCCGAACTCAAGCTGCCCGCGCCGCCCGCCCGGTCATCGGTCAGCGCTGTACCCGTGGCCCGAACGCGGGCGCACCTGCGCCTTGCCAACCCCACATGATCACGCCGCTGACTTTCCCGCCCGGCCGCTGGGCGTCGCCTCCCCGATATCCGCCCGCCCCCTGTACGGCGGCAAGCGCAGTGAGGTGCCGAACGGCCAAGTCCACCAACCCGGCCCGGACGGCGAACGGCTGCCCCCGACTGATCCCCCCTTTGGAAGTCCTACCTGTGCGCAACCCGCCTTCTGCCACCGAGGTGTTGTCGGTCTCCGCCGCGGACGGCACGCGCCTGTCCGCCTACCGCGACACCCCTGCGCGCCCGTGTCCCGGCGGCGCGACGGTCGTGCTGGTGCACGGCGCGTCCGTCACCGCGGACCTGTGGCGCGTCCACGCCCGGCACCTGACCAGCCTGGGCCTGACCGTCGTGCGCTACGACCAGCGCGCGCACGGTCACACCCCGTGCGGCCAGGCACCGCTGACGATCCGGCAGCTCGCCGACGACCTGCACCAGATCCTGACCCACGTCGTCCCCGCCGGGCCGCTCGTGCTTGCCGGCCATTCCCTGGGCGCCCTCGTCCTGCAGGAACTCTCCGCCCTGCACCCCCAACACCAGGCCCGCATCTGGGGCATGGTGCTGCTGTCGGCCTCCGCACGCGGTGCGACCGTGCTGCCCGGACGCGACCCGCGCGCCTGGCTCCTGGCCGCCGGACGCAGCCTCGCCGCTCTGGCCTGCACCCGGGCGCCCCGCACGGTGGACTTCCTGCGGCGCCGGCTGCCCACCACACACCCCTACAGCCTCGCGCCCCACCCCGACCGGCCGGCCGACGGGCCACCGCGGTGCCGCCACGGCATCCGCCACACCCACACCCGCGATCTCGCCGACCTGTGGCAGTGCCTGCGCCGCTACCAGCCGCGCGACGCCACCGTGCTCAACCAGTTCGGCGAGCGGCTGCTGCTGATGGCCGGCGCGGACGACCGGCACATCCCCGCCGCCCACACCAAGCAGCTGGCCGCCCAACTCCCTGCCGCCCGCCTGGAGATCCTCCCCCGCACCACGCACGCGCTGCCCATCCGCCACCCCGCGCTCATCAGCGACCGCATCGCCCGCCTCGCAGCCGAACCGAGCCCCCACCACCCTCCTCACCCCCAGGACCGATCATTTCCGAACTCCCTGCCTTCCGGGCAATTTCACTAGGTGCCGGTATCCAGTCCAGCGCCATGCTCACCCTCTCCGCACACGGCATACTCCCGAAGGTCGACTACGCAATTTTCGCCGACACGGGCTGGGAACCGAGAGCCGTTTATTCCCATCTCGACCGGCTGGAGCGAGAAATAGCCAGGCCCGCAGGCATACCCGTTCTCCGTGTATCGTCCGGAAACATACGCAACGATGCCCTGGACCCCGACCACAGGTTTGCGTCAATGCCGCTCTACGTCCTGAACAAGGACGGAAATCCGGGTATGACCAGGCGGCAATGTACCGGGGAATATAAAATTAAGCCGATCAAGAAAAAGGTTCGCGAACTACTCGGCTACCCCTATCCCACACGCATCCCCAAGAGCGTCTTCGTCGAGCAGTGGGTCGGCATCTCCACCGACGAATTCCACCGGGCCAAGGACGCCGACGTCAAGTACATGCGCAACCGGCACCCGCTCATAGACATGGGCTGGTCACGGTCCGACTGCGTCCGCTACCTGGCGTCGCTCGGCCTGGCCGACACCCCGAAATCGAGCTGCTTGGGTTGCCCTTTCCACGGAAACGCCCAGTGGCGCAACATCCGCGACAACTCTCCGAGGGAATGGGAAGACGTGGTGGAGTTCGACGCGGCCATCCGCAAGGGAAATGCCCGCGCGAACGCCACCGGCAACCGGCTGCTTGGTGAGGCGTTTCTCCACCGCTCCCGCGTGCCTCTCAGCGAGGCCCCCATCGATCACGTCACAGCCGCCGAATGGGCAGCGATGCAGCAAGAACTCACCGACAGCGGACCTGACCTTCAGGAGCTGGAGCAAGGAGTCGCCGACGGCTGCTCCCCGTGGGCGTGCCGCGGTGAAGTCGAGCCGGCACAGGACGACTTCGGGCTGGCCTCTTGACCATCCTGGACCTGTTTGCAGGACCGGGCGGATGGAGCCACTCACTTGACGTCCTCGGCGCACGGGACGTGGGCCTCGAATGGGATGAGTGGGCCTGCAAGACCCGTGCGGCGGCAGGGCAGCTGACCATTCGCACCGACGTGGCGCTATATCCCGTCTGGCCCTTCCTCGGCAAGACCGCCGGGCTCATCGCGAGCCCGCCCTGCCAGGCATGGTCCATGGCCGGCAAGCGCCTCGGCCTGGTGGACCAGCCGCTCGTGCACCAGGCAGTGGCGGACCTCGCCGCCGGACGCGACACCCGCGAGAAGCTGCTGACCGCCTGCCGGGACGAGCGCTCGCTGCTGGCCGCCGAGCCCATGCGCTACCTCCACGCCCTCAACACCGTCGGCGAGCCCGAATGGGTCGCCATGGAAGAAGTGCCGGACGTCCTGCCGCTGTGGAAGCAGTACGCCTCCGTGCTGCGCGGATGGGGGTTCTCGGTCTGGTACGGGATCCTCAACGCCGCCAACTTCGGCGTACCGCAAACCAGGCGGCGGGCAATCCTGCTCGCCTCCCGCGTCCGCACCGCCCAGCCCCCACCACCCACGCACGCCCAGACCGCCGAGCCGGAAAGCCTGTTCGGGCCAGGCCGTGACCGATGGGTGTCGATGGCCGAGGCCCTCGGCTGGGGCGCCACCGACCGACCCGTCCCCACCGTCTGCGCCGGCGGCGGACCCGGCGGCGGGCCCGAACCGTTCCCTTCAGGCTCCCGCAAGACGCTCTCCGACGCCCGGGAGCGCGGCACCTGGATGCCGCGACCGGAGGCTGTGGTCCTGCAGTCCCGCCGCGAAGGAGCCGGATGGGCCGCCCGGCACGGCACCCGCGAGAACCGGACCGCTACTGCCCCGGCACCGACGTTCACCGCCGAGGCGCACCGCTGGTCCTGGTCCCTGCGCAGCAACAACCAGGCCAACGCCACCATCCGTCCGCTGTCCGAGCCGGCAGGCACGCTGTTCTTCGGTCACCGGGCGAACGAGTGCACCTGGGTCGCCGCACCGGCCCTCGCGCCGACGGAGGACACGGACGCGCCAGCGGTGCCGGAGCCGATCCGGATCACCGCCCGCGAGGCCGGCCTCCTGCAGACTTTCCCCGCCGACTACCCGTGGGCCGGCAACAAAGGCCAGCAGTTCTCCCAGATCGGCAACGCCGTACCGCCGTTGCTCGCCGGCCACCTCCTCGCCCCGCACCTCGGCGTCACCCTCGACCCCAACGACTTCACCCTCACCGCCTGATGCCCCGCACCCCCGAACCTGACGAGGACGGCGACCTCGACGACCTGCCCGACACGCATCCGCCGCCGCCCGTGTACTACGTCGAGCAGGCCCTCCTCGGCGCCCTCCTCCTCGATCCGCACCGTCTCGCCGACGTGACCGGCATCGCCGGCAACTCGTTCTCCACTGCCGCGCACTCCGCCTTGTACGCAGCGATCAGCACGCAGCCCCCGCCCGACCCGGCCGAGCACGCCAAAAACACCAAGTGGCTCGACCAGGTGCTCGCCACAGGGCGCGAGCAGGCGCGCGGACTGACCGCCTCCTACCTGCACACCCTCATCCAGGTCTGCCCCTGGCCCCGCCACGCACCGGCCTACGCACGGATGGTCGAGGCCGAACACGCCCGCCGACGCCTACAGACGGCCGCCGAACTCCTCGTCCAGACCGTCCACGATGCCTCCCTCCCACACCCCGTCCAGACGGTGCTCGCCGAGGCCGACGCGCTCGCCGCGGTCGTGGACGACATCGCGAGCCGGTTCCCACCGCGCGCCGGCGTCCTGCCCCGCGCCCCCGCACCGCCGCCAGCCATCCCGCCCGACTACATCGAGGCAGTCGAGGAGGAGCGGCTGCTGCTCGCAACCGCCACCGCCCACCCATCCGATATCGAGTCCGTCCGATGGCTGCTCCCCGACGACCTCACCCTGCCCTTGCACGCCGGCCTGTGGCAGTGCCTGACCGCCCTGGCCCGCCGCCGCGAGCCCGTTGACCCCGTCACCGTCCTGTGGGAGGCCCAACAGCGCGGCCTGCTCGACGACGGAAGCGAACCGGGCGAGGTGCTCCACCTGCTGGCCGAACCGGCCGGTTCCGTGGAGCACTGGGGCGAGCGCGCCCTGCAGCGCTCCCTCCTGGCCACCGCCGATCGCGCCGGCCGGCGCATCGAGGCATACGCCGGCGACCCGGCGAACACCCCGTTCCAGCTCGTCGCCGGCGCCCGCCGATCCCTCGCCGACATCGGCGCCGTCCGCACCCGCTGGCAACACGCCACCGGAACGGTCCCGCCGCAGCGACCGCGGCCCGCGCCCACCACTCGCGCCGGACCGCCGACCACCACGGCCGCCCACACCGCCCGCGCCGCGCGAGCAACCCGATAGCACCCCGCATACGCCGGTGGCCGGACCCGAAGACCCGGCCACCGGCAGAAGAGACGACCACCTCAACGTGACCACCACACTCCCCATCGACGCCCACGTCCACCTCGACATCCACCCCACCCATCCCAGCGCCGTGACCGCCGCCCTGACCGGCACCCAGGCCCACATCGCCCACCTGAGCCTGGAGGCAGCCGACTGGACCGTCGTCGCCGACAACGTCCTGGTCCTGGTCCGCATCGACCACGAGGAGCCCTACTGGGCCCAGGACGCAGCCAAGCACCTCACCGCCGAAGGCATCACCGCCGAGATCACCCCTCGCCTCCAGGAGGCCATGGACGAGGAATGGACCTGGGCCAACTACCCGATGCCCTGGTGCACCCGCAGCGAAATCCGAGAGGTCTCCAACGAGGCCCAGAAGATCCATGACGACATCCGCCACGGCCAGCTCCTCATCCACGCCCACGCCCACGACGGCCACACCACCGTCGCCGTCGGCACCTACCTCGGCCGCAACGGCAAATCCGTCTACCTCCACGGCGAGGACCACCTGCGGCAAGTCGCAGACACCTTCGACTCACCCGCTGGGGCCCTGCTCGCCTTCGAGAAGGTTCACGCTGCAGACATGCGCCCCGGCCCAGCACCCCTGACCGACACCGAACGCGCCGCCGCCGAAGCCCGCACCCCGCTCGCCCTCACCGCAGCCAAGCCCGAACCGGCCCGCCCGGAGCCCGAGACAGTTGCGGCCTACCTGGCCGATGCCGGCAACCACGACGCCCTCCTCGACACCTTCCTCACCGCACACGGCGAATGGGAGAAGTGGCGGACCTGGTCAGACGAGACCACCCACGCGATCCACGAATCGCAGACCCTGCGCATCGAGCGGATCCACGAAGCCCACCCCCTCGAAACCGCCTGGACCGTGGCCGCGTACGAGACGCCAGTGTCCGACCGCATGTGGCACCTGACCGCCACGGGCACTGCCCCCGCCCCCATCCTCCAGGCACTGCTGAACCACCTCGCCGACGGTGACGGATGGGACACCGCCCTGGGGAGCCCCGTTGACGAGAAGACCGTCACCGCCGCCACGAGACCCCTCGCTGACGCCGGATGGAAACACACCGTGGACGGACGCTGGCTCCGCTGGACGAATGCCTCCCAGGATGCCGGTGTCCAATTCGACGCCTTCGCCGCCCAGCAACCGAACAGCCCCCTCACCACCTGGACCATCTGGGCCGGCCCCACCATCGACCAGCCCACCTGGACGATCCACGCCTCCCCCTACACACCCGCCCCCATGATCGCCGACCTGGCCGAGGAACTCGCGCACGGCACCGGCACGCGGCAGTTCAGCCCCAGCGTCCAGCGGCAGCCTCCGCGTCTCACCGCTACCGCACCGGCCATCGCGACGACCGTCGCCAGACCTCAGGCGAGCCGAAGCCGCTGACCAGCACACTCACGCACGCGAACAGCAGTGTGGCCCTGCGGACGGGGGATGCCGCAGGGCCACACTCACTCGCACCGTACCGCGTCTGTCCGTTTCACGGGGGCTTACTCTCGCTGAATGCCGATGAGGCCCCCGCCATCGGCAACCCAGCGCGGGACGCTCGTGGGTTCACTCTGCAGAGCGCTCTCTCCTTAGCTTGTGGCCCCTAAGGTCCAAGCAGTGCTCGTGGGCGGCAAGGGAGTCCAAGTGAAACGTGAACGGGCAACGGCGATGCTCCACGAGATGCTCGACAATCTGGACGCAGGCAGTCGCCCCCTCGACCTCGTAGACGAGGTCTATGTATTCGGTTCCTACGCCCGAGGCGCGCTGCAGCCAGGCGACCTCGACGTGGCCGTGATCCACCGGACCGACGCCGAATTCACCGAACACGTCGTCGGCGCCCTCATGTACGGGCGGGATCCCATGGCGGGCATGAAGCGCGCGCTCAAAGGCAGCAAGCGCGGCTTCCAATTCCAGTTCAACCAGAACGACCGCCTCCCCGAAGGCTCCGAGCCACAACTGCTGTGGAAACGCGGCGACACCCGCGCCACCGCAGAAGAACGGCTGCAGGCGATGAAGGCGGACCCGGACGCCGGCCGAGCGCCCCGCGACGCCATGATCGAGCAGTTCGACGGACTCGACCGGTGGATCCCCCTCCCCATACGCGTCCGGCTAGTGGAACTGCTCGACACCGGCGCGATCGAGATCAGCCGCATCGCCCTCACGTCCGCCGACCCCACCGACCCGGCCGCCGTAGCCGCCCTGGGGCGCCGATGGAAGACGGACAGCCCACTGCATCGCGCAGCCGCCGCCGCCGTGCGCTATACGGAGGACTCCGGCATGTCCCCGCCGTCCGTATGGGTGCAGGGACAGCCACTCGACCACCGCCGCGACCAGTACGGCGCCGACGCCCTGTGGATCAACCTCGGCTGGTACCACTTCGACCAGCTCGTCTTCCGGCTTCGTGAGGGCGCACAAAGTCTGGAGGTCGTGCGCCCCACACGGACTCAGCCGCTTCACGCCCTCCACATCACCGTGCGCAGCATCGCAGCCCTGGCCCCGTTGTAGCATCCCCGCCAGCCGGAACGACGACGAAAATTGGGGTCGCTCAGGGGACAGATCGGGGCCCGAGCAGCGCGACGAGGCCCGGCAACCGTCACACGTTGCCGGGCCTCCATGCACTCGTCAGTCAACGAGGTAGTGGGCTTCAACGTAGGCGACGGTGGAGCCGTACGGTTCGCCCACCGGCTTCAACATGTACCGGCGGAATACAGCGGCCGTGGCGCGGCGGACGCCGCGGTTGCGGGCCTCAGCGTTGTCCCATGACTGGGCGAGGGTGCGCTTGACCACCTGGTCGATCTCCTCGGCCAGATTTTGCTCCGTGACGGTGAGGCCGGGCGGCGCGTGGTCGCGGATGATCCGCGACAGGACACCCACGTGGTCGTCGTCCAGCACGACGGCTTCGTCGGGGTGCTTCTCCGCGTTCACGATGGCACGGGCGACCCGGAGTGCTTCGGCCAGGAACTCCAAGGCGTCCTGGGCGTTCTGGATGATCCGGTCCCGCAGCTGCCTGATCCGCTCTGCCAGGGCGGTGTACTTCGCAGACCCCGGTTCGACGCCCTTCTCGAGGGCCGCCTTGATGTGATCCAGGATCTCCGCCGCAGACGGCGGCCTCTTGTCCTCGCTGTCGTCCTTGTCGGGCTTGGGACGGACGAGGGCCAGCAGCTCCTTGAGGATCGTGATGCCCTGGGCGTCCAGGACGAGGGCTTCTTCCTGGGAGGCGGCCACCGAGAAGGAGTGGACGTGGGCGTTGATTATCTCCAGGACCATCGGCCCCAGCTCGCCCAGTCGCTCCTTCCTTTCCTCGTCGGAAGACTTCTTGAACAGGGTCGTGTACGCAGACCCGAAGAGCCCGAACCCGTCCTGGTACTTGGCGACCCGCTTGTCCGTGTTGATGAGTGGGTACAGGCGGGCCAGAAGCCGGTAGTTCTTGCTGAAGACCTCGGCGGCGTCAGGGTTGGCGTCCAGGAAGCCGTTGATGGCACGTACGGACTCGTATCCGTGTGCCGTGAGGTCGAGGCCGTCCACATCTGCGAGGAGGTCTTCGATGCGGGCGAAGGTGGTGCGGAACTCGGCGACCAGGTCGGTCAGGTCGGTGACGAACCCGCCGCCCTTGCCTGCGGACCCCTCCGAGGTGGGGTCGACGACGGCACGCTGGACTTCTTCGGCCAGGCTGATGTAGTCCACGACCACGCCGGTGGTCTTCACGAATCCGGCCGGGGAGATCCAGGTGCGGTTCGGGCGGGTGATCGTCTGGAACAGGTTGTGAGCCTTCATTGGCTTGTCCAGGTAGAGGACGCCCTCGTTGGGGGCGTCGAACCCAGTCATCAGCTTGGCCGTCACGACCAGGAAGCACAGTGGGTCATCGGGAGTGAGGAATCGCCGCTTCTGGTCCTCCTCGTCGACCTCGGAGAGCCGGTAGGGCCGCATGGCCGCTTCCTCGGTCTTGGCGTCCGAGACGTGGATATTCACCTCTGCGGTGATCCGACCGTGCTTGCCGACCTCGGCGAGTACCTGCGACGCCTCGTAGCCGGCCAGCAGCTCGTTGATCTTGTCCGTGTATGCCACGGCCAGCTCACGGTTGTAGGCGACGACCTGCGCCTTGAGGCCGTTGCGATAGGTGCCGGCCAGGTAGTGGTCCACGATGTCCTGGCAGACCGTGTGGATGCGTTCGGGGTTGGCGAACACTGAGGTGAGGCGCCCGAACTTGCGGGACAAGGTTTCCCGGTCGGGGTCGTCGAGATCGAATTCGTCGGCGAACTGGTCGAACTCGGCCTGTAGGGCCCGGTCGTTCATCTCGAAGGTGACCGGGTGTGGGTCCAGCATGACCGGGACGGTTGCCTCGTCCTGAAGGGACCGGGACACCGAATACCGGTGCAGCACCCTGTTCGGGTCGGTCTCCTCACCGAAGAGGGCGAAGGTGTTGGTGGCGAGGTTCCTGACGGGTGTGCCGGTCATGCCGAAGAACTTCGCGTGCGGCAACGCTGCGCGCATCTGCCCCGCCAGGGACTCTTCCTCGGATGACTGCGTGCGGTGTGCCTCATCGACCAGCACGATGATGTTGCGGCGGGTCGACAGGTTCTTGCCGGCGTCGGCGAACTTGTGGACGGTCGTGGAGATGACGCCGCGCACATCGTCTGCCAGCAGCGAGCGCAACTCCTTGCTGGTGGAAGGTTGGTGGAAGTAGGCGTCTCCCATCGCGGAGGTGAATACCCCGGAGGTTTGCCGCACGAGCTGGGTTCGGTCCGAGAGCAAGATGATCGTGGGCGAATCGGTGCGGGTGTCAGCCAGCAGCAGCGAAGCAGCGAACACCATCAGCAGCGTCTTCCCGCTGCCTTGGTGGTGCCAGACCAGACCCTTCTTGCCGTCGGCCAGGACCCGCCTGTGGATCAGATGGGCGGCCTCCATCTGTGGGTAGCGGGGCAGGTACTTCTTGTCCGCCCCGCCTCCAGAGGTGTCGAAGAGGGTGAAGTTGGCGAGCATGTCCAGGACCGTGCCTGGGTTGAGAAGCAGCTCGACGGAGCGCTGCACGTCGGCCTGCCCGGACAGGTTCTCGTCGTCGTCAGTGGATCGGAACGGCTGCCACAGGTTCAGGGGCGCACCAGCGGCACCGAACCGCAGCTTCAGCCCGTCGGAGGCGACAGCGAAGACATTGGGGGTGAAGAACCATGGATATTCGGTGGCGTACACGTCGTTGATCTCGCGTGCGGCGTCGGCCCACCCGGACTTAGCGGTCGGTGACTTCACCTCTACGACAACGAGGGGCAGGCCATTGGCCCAGTACACGAGATCGAACCGGCGGGGGGTCTTGCCGGGGATGGTTATGGTCACCTCGTCCGACACGACCAGGGTGTTGGTGGTCGGGTGCTCGAAATCGATGACCTTCAAGGCGTGCCACACGCCGTCGGCGCCCCGGAACTCCTTGTGCCCGCGCAGCAGTTCCAGTACCTGCTCGTTGGCTCGCACCAGCCCGCCATCGACGGCGTTGACCGTAGCGATAATCTCCTCGACCACGGCGTCCACGTCGAACCCGTCGATCACCTCAGGGTTGAGCCGGACGATGGCGTCCCGCAGCTCGCCGGCGAGCACCGTTTGTGTCGTCTCACGCGGCAGCGACCTGCCCGCTATGAAGCCCCACCCCATCGGAAGGGACCACTGGATCATCGAGTTCTGAAACTCACGCTCTCGAATGCCCTTTGCCACCGCTCAGACCCCCAACTCGGCAGACACGATGTCGATGGCGCGGTCCAGTAGTCCCGCCAGCAGCCCAACCCGAACTTCACGGAGGCGCGCGGCTTCAGCGACGACAGCCTCACGATGCCCCCGGAGCGCAGACAACGCGGCATCTACCGAATCGATGCTATCCGGACAAGGCATTGCTACCCGGATCGAGAACAACTGCTTGCGGTTCACCTTGGGCATCTTGGTCCGCCCAGCCATCGACACCGCTGACTCGACTACGCGCTCTTGGAGCAGTACCTCACGTAGCAGGGAGGCGGGAATATCACCCTTGGGCCTGAGCGGATAGGCGTCCGCACTGCACAGCCCTGAGAATCCCGGCACAGCAACCTTCCGCAGCGCGGGACGGATCTTCGAGTAGATGACATCACCTTCGCAGAATAGGAACTTCCCGCTGATGATCTTGTCTTCCCGAGCGGTTCGTGCACCGACGATCTCCCCGGTGCCTTTGGCGATCGTCTCAACACCAACGTGGGTCAAGTCCGCGTACTCCTCCAACCTCGGGTCCACGAGCCGAGCGGTCAGCTCGCAGACATCAGAGAGTGGGGTCAAGGGCGCATCCTTGAGTAGCGATTCACGTGTTGCGTCATGAATCCGAGCGAGCGCTTCCGCTTCCCGGCGGAGTGCGTTGATCTGGTCATCGACCGCGTCGAGCACCTCTACGATCCGAGTTTGTACCTCACGGGGCGGGATCGGCAGTTGAATCTGCAAAAGCTGCTCTGGGTTGAGACGCTTGCGCCGTTGAACCGTCCCGCTCACTCGGTTCTTCATCTCTGCCCACAGTCGCGGTGAGCCACAGACATGCCTCATCCAGTCGGGCATCACTTCTGGGCCAAGCGTGAACGTCGGGAACTCGTTACTGACGACGAACCCGTCGAACTCGGCAGGTACTACGGTGATCGGGCCCTCCCACGCAGTCAGCTTTCGCATCACGACCTGATCGGCGCGCAGCACGTTCATTGCTGCGTACTCTGTATCTCCGCCGTCGAGCTCGCCCTTAGCGACAACGCCCTTCCCTGCATTCAGGACACCGGCTAGACGGTAGGTAGTTGCAGGCTTCATCGGTGTGCGCTGGATGTCGAGACGCATCACTTCCCCGAGCGCACGAAGCGGATAGCCGTCACTCGCCGAAGCCCTCGATCCCTGTGGCGGAACGGCTACTACCTTGCGACGCACGGGAGACTCCAGACCACCGAGGCTGATCTGCTGCCAGTCACTCATCGAAGCCCTCGATCCCGGCGGCAGAGAGGACCGCGAGCATGCGCTGCTCGGCCTTCTGACGCTCGGCCCGGGCGATGTTGTAGGCGTCGATGAGCGTGCCGAGGTCCTCTTGCTCAGCGGCGGCCTGCTTGATGTAGCGGCCGATATTGAGGTCGTACCCGTTCGCCACGATCTCTGTGGTGGGGACGAACCGTGCCGAGAGGTCAGTCTCTTCGCTGCCGTCGGAGCGCGAGTGGTAGGCGGTCACGACGTTGGTGATGTCTACGTCCGTGAGGACATTGCGGTTCTTGGCTTTGGTGAATCGTGCGGAGGCGTCGATGAACAGCACGCCGTCCTTCCGCTCCGGGGCCTTGGTGCCAGGGGCACGGAATACGAGGATGCAGGTCGGAATCGTTGTGCTGTAAAAGAGGTTCGCGGGCAGCCCGATCACGGCTTCCAGGAGGTCGTGGTCCAGGACGCGCTGACGGATGGCTGCTTCCTGGCCGCCTCGGAAGAGGACGCCGTGCGGCAGGACGACGCCGGCGCGGCCCTTCTGCGGGTCCATGCTGGCGATCATGTGCTGCACGAATGCCCAGTCCGCCGACGACTGTGGGGCGACCCCGCCGATGGCTCGCGGGTCGTTGGTCCAGGGCTTCCACTTCAGGCTGTAGGGCGGATTGGCGACGATGATATCGAATTGCTTGACGGACCCGTCCGGCTTCTTGAAACGCGGGTCCCTCAAGGTGTCGCCGACCTCGACCTTGAACTCGGTCAGGTTGTGCATGAAGAGGTTCATGCGGGCCACGCCAGCAGTGTCCGTTACCGCCTCTTGGCCGTTCAGGCTGAGTGTGTACCCCCGCCCGCCGTGGGCCTTCAGAAGGTTCGCGGCGGCAATGAGCATGCCGCCTGACCCGCAGGTCGGGTCGTACACCGACTCGTGGTTCTTGGGGCCCAGCAGTTCGATGATCAGCTCGACGACCTCGCGCGGCGTGAAGAACTGGCCAGCGCGGGTACCGGACCCGTCCGAGAACCGCTTGAGCAGGTATTCGTACGCTCCACCGAGCACGTCGTGGGACATGTTGCCCTCGTGCATCTTGGGGACGCGGTTCATCGTCCGCATGACCGACGCCAGCACCTCCCCTGGCAGCACCGCTTCGGAGGTCCAGGTCATGGACCCAAAAATACGGGAGAACTTGTCAGGGTTGGCCGACTCGATGGCCTGGAGGGAAGCGCGAACCCGCTGGCCGAGGCCGTGCTGGGCGACGGTGGCGAGGATGGATGACCAAGAGGCGCGGCTCTCGGCGACGGTACCAGGGAAGATGAAAGGGATCTTGAACGTCTGGTAGTTGCTGTACTCGACCTCGTCGGCTTCCTCGGCCGAGAGGTCGAGGTCCTCGTTCTCCTTGAGGAACGTCTGGTGGGTGTGCTCCCAGGTATCCGACAGATACTTCCAGAACATCAGAGGGAAGACGACCGAGGAGTACTGCGCCTCGGGCATCGCCACGCGCAGCTCGTCGGCGGCGTCCCACAACCGGTTCTCGATCTCCTGCTGGGTCACTGCCATCAGTCGGGGGTGTCCTTGCTCGTCAAAAGGTGGCGACCCGAAGGCCGTGAAATCCTGCTGGTCACCCTATTTAGGGCGGGCTCTGCATGTACACACCAGGCTTGGCCTGCCGGGTGAGCACACGCGAAGCGTCGCGCCCCGTGGGCGGGAGACTCACAGACGATATCCGCCTCCCCAAAACCACGAAAACGGCAAACGACGCCGCCATCGGGACGCACCTTGCGGTGCCCTCGGGCATATGCGCGCGGGTAGCCGACGGCGCCCTGCACACCCCCTGTCGCCACTGCGAGGTTCACCTGCCGGACCCCATCGCTCGAGAGCAACCCGCACCAGACCTCCCAGGATGCAGCCCGATGGCTCGCTGCTCGTGTCCGATCGGTGCAACCCGAGCGAGGTACTGGGCTCGCTCCGATGCCATTTTTCGGCTCGCGAGAGGCAGGGGCCGTCATATCTAAGCTCATGCGGGCGACTCCGGAGACATCGGCAACGGTGCTACGGCATATCCCACCACCCGCCACTGACAGCGCGGGCCGCGCGCCTTCCCGGAGCCGAAGGCAGAGCGGTTTTCAGACCGCGTTTGAGATCTGCCGTGCCCAGGTGCGTGCGTGGTCGTTGAGCCTCATGTGAGCGGTGCTGGGGGAGAGTATCCGTCGGACTTGACGGACGAGCAGTGGGCGTTGCCGAAGGGCGGGCGGCGGGAGAAGCATCCGCGGCGGCGGATCGTGAACGCGATCTTCTACGTCGTGCGGACGGGCTGCGCTTGGCGGCAGCTGCCGAAGGACTTCGCGCCGTGGCCGACGGTGTACTGGTACTTCACGTGGTGGCACGACGACGGAACGGTCGAACGCATCCACGACGCACTGCGCGGCCAGATCCGTGAAGCCGACGGCCGCAACGTCGAGCCGAGCGCGGGCCTGATCGATTCGCAGTCCGTCCGCACCGCCGATACCGTTCCGGCCGCCACCAGGGGATTCGACGCGGGCAAGAAGGTCAAGGGCCGTAAGCGGTTCATCGTCACCGACACCCTCGGCCTGCTGCTGGCCGTGCACGTGGTCGCGGCGAGCGTGCAGGACCGCGATGGCGCCCGCCGACCTCTGCTGTGGACGCGCCTCGACCACCCGGGTGTCAAGAAGATCTGGGCGGACCAGGGCTTCGCCGGCCGCCTGGTCGACTGGACCACCACCGTGCTCGGCCGCGAGCTGGAGATCGTCCGCAAAGACTCTGATCAGCGGGGGTTCCAGGTACAGCCGAAGCGGTGGGCGGTCGAGCGCACGCTTTCGTGGATCACCGCCCACCGTCGCCTCGCCCGCGATTACGAGACCAGTCCGGCCCGCTCCGAGACGATGATCCGCTGGGCGATGATCGGCATCATGGTTCGCCGCCTGACTCGCGGCCGCCCCGCGACACGGCCAGGACCGCGCCCACTCGTGCGGCAGCAGCCCTAGGCAGTCCGATCGCACCGGCCCGCGCCGAAACGCCTACCGAGCCAGGAACCTCGCGGTCTCCTGCATCAAGGACGGCGGCAGATCGGTCAGCTCCGAGACGATTACGCCCAGCTCCCGGCCGAGTTCGGGCCACTCTTCCCATACTGCTGGACTTCTGGTCAGAACGGCGTACAGCAGATCGCCCTCGTACATGTCGCCCTCGGCCATCGGGTCGTCCCGCAGCGCCTCCAGCGCGAGCGGCAGAAGATAGGCAAGTCCCACGTCCTGCCCGATCAACAGACGCATGTCCTCGACGGTCAGCTCGCCGATCGGCCGACGCCGAAGGGCGTGCACCGTCGCAACAAGGCGACTTGCCTCAGCCGACGGGGTCGGCCAACGGTCGCGCTCAAGCTCCTCCAGAGAGCGGTCACGGTCTACGCGTCGAGTCACCGGTCGATCGTCCCACGCCGCAGATCTCAAACGCGGTCTCAGAGATCCCCATCGAAGAATCCCGCAGGCCGTAGCGCCGCTGCCCACAGTGCCGTCCGGCAGCGCCAGCCGACAATGATCGAAATCATGAGCGGGTCAATCGCATAGACATTCGAATCCTGAGAGGCGTTGTCAGTGCGGTCGGGTATACCGGTCGGCTATGAATGTTGCTCAGGAAGCGGCTGCGTCGGCCTCCGGGGGTACGCAGGCACCATCGGTTGACGGCGACTTTCCAGATGACCACCGCCCCGCTGCTGTGGTCCCTGCATCGCGGGACGCCCGCCTCGGCGGAGAGAGACTCACGGACCGCTCAGGACGACTACCTGCTGGTGGAGCTGCTGTGTGCCGCGTTGGTGAAAATCCGCCTCGAACGACAGCGGGCCGGCGTTCAAGCCCGCGGCACACGGTGAGCTTGACGGCCGAGTACACGTTGCCGCCGAAGGTCACGGCGATGGTCCGCCCCGCGTTCTCGTCGAAGACGATCGGGTTCCAGCGGTCGTTGCGCCACGCATAGTCGTGGAACGGCAGGATGCCTTCGACCTTCATGGAGATGGTGTCGTTCTCGGCACCCTTGAACTGGTCAACACCCTGCTCCTGGAACAGGTTCGGGACCAACAGCTCCTGTTCGAGCATCCCGACAGCGGTGTTCACGAGCTTCCGGGGCTTTACGACCTGATGCTGCGTGATGGGCAACTGGACTACCCCTACAAGGGGTTGGCGCCGGGTTGGCGGGTGGATCGTTACCGGCTGAGCTGGCCGAGGTTTGTGAGGCTGTCGTAGCGTGATCGCCTCAAGCGACGAGAGATGCCTGACGGGGGTGCCTGGTGCAGACGCAAGGACATCAACCACGAACAAGGCCCAGTACGAGGCCCTCTGAGCCGAGGCAAGGAGCAGGACAGCCAAAGTGGGCATGGTGGGTGATCGGGATCGTG
Organism: Streptomyces sp. NPDC002888; assembly: GCF_042888465.1. Classification (NCBI taxonomy): domain Bacteria; kingdom Bacillati; phylum Actinomycetota; class Actinomycetes; order Kitasatosporales; family Streptomycetaceae; genus Streptomyces; species Streptomyces sp. NPDC002888. Next base: position 555,957 of record NZ_JBIAPU010000001.1, read on the forward strand.
ATTCCCGTCGTTGGGATTCTCGTGTCCGTATATCTCGCACTTGCCCCCTCGGACGATCAAGATTCAGCCGCGGGAAGGCCCTCGACGGGCGGAGGAGGCTCAGCGGATACCTCGGGGGCATCGCCCACGCCCCGCCAGGCGGCGTCGAAGATCATGTTCGGCCCTAAAGCCGTTGAGGTCGACGTGAACGGCAGCTATCTGGAGCTAGATACAAGGGCACCGCTCGTAGAGGGCGAAGCTCCGAAGGGCGTCGACATCCTCGTGAACACGGACGCGTCCGGGGCCATGGAGAACGCGAAGGTCTACGGCTACCTCGGCGGAACGGTTGCCCCGATCGCTGCGACTTCCGGGGCCGTTCAGGAAGCCGACTGCCTGCAAGCCGTACAGAGGAACGCCAGTGACTCGATAGACAATTTGCAACGAGGGCGCGGCATCTGCGTGGAAACAAGCGAAGGCCGGGTTGCCTTCCTGCGGGTAGCCTCGGCGCCTCCGAAGGGGCCTGTCACGTTTGACATGACCGTATGGGAGCTGCGGGGCTAGAAGCGCCTGGAGCGCCGCGCGAGCTTGCGTGGGTCCATCTCTCCGTCGTCCTCGTCGGACGGGTCGAGACCACCGCCGAGGGTGGCTGGAGACCCCTGGGCGACAAGAGCCTGAAGGCCCTTCGCGTCGGCCTCCGACTCCTCGGGTGTCTTGCCATGCAGGCGACCCGCCAGGGCCTCGGGGAGATCGAACCTGCGGGCCACGGTGGACTCGAGGATCGAGCGCTCAAGGTCGGCGTTCTTGGCCTTCACGTCCGCGAGGGCGGCCTCGAACTCCTCCGGGCTCTTGGCCCCGGAGAGCTTCGTCTCGGCGTCCCGCAGTCGAGTGCGGTTACGTCCAGCTGGCGTAGTCGGGGCAGGCCCGCCAGCATCTCCGGCAGTTCGGCGAGTGCGTTCTCCCGCAGGTCCAGGTGGCGTAGTTCGCGTAGGTCGGCTACAGACGGCGGCAAGCTCTCCAGCACGTTGCCCCTCAGCCAGAGTTCACGGAGGTTGCGGAGGCGGCCGATAGTGTCGGGCAGCGTGGCCAGCCGGTTCAGCATCGCGCGCAGGAGCTTGAGGACCGACCGGTCCACGACGCGTTCCTCGACCGCCTGCATCAACTTCTCATGATCAATCGCCTCAAAGCAGTTGGCGATATCCGTCTCCACCACCCAACGCCTGCCCCGCCACGCCTCATCCACGAGGACCTGGAGGGCATCGTGTGCTCCGCGCCTGGGCCTGAACCCGAACGAGCACGGAAGCATGTCGGCCTCGAAGACCGGCTCGAGCACGATCTTCAACGCGGCCTGCACGATCCGGTCGCGAACCGAAGGAATCGACAACGGCCTCTACTCCGCCACGCCGGGCTTCGGAATGAACACCCGGCGCGCAGGCAACGGCCGCCAGCGGCCTTCCCGCAGTTCCGCGGCCACCTCATCAAGGAGACGGTCAACACCGTACTCCTCAACTTCAGCCAGAGTGGTGGCGTCAATGCCCGGAGCGCCGTTGTTGCGACGCACCGTCACCCACGCGCGCCTCAGGACGTCCCTGCGGTGGACCTTGTCCCCCAGCGCGTGGAACCGCCGTCCGGGACCGGCCTTGGCCGCCCGGTAGAGCGCATGCTGCAAGGCTCGGACCGGATCCAGCTTCAGGAATCCCGACGTGGTGGAACTAGCCGAAACGGCACTCACCAAGCCCCTCCAGACAACCTGCACATCGACGAAGCAGCGGCCCTTCCCTGGCCGGCGGTTGTGTTGTCCGCCGGCTCATCGCGGTACTACGGCCGCCTCCGACGCCCACCCGGCCCGCGCCCACTTCCCGGGGATCACCCGGTTATAGGACGCGCAGCTTCCGGCAGCACCTGTCCGCAGGCCGCCGGGCCGGGGAGGGCCTCCCCAGTTCCCGCTGTCACCGTCGCAACGTTCCATGCCCCATACACCGGGGAGTCCCTCACGGCTGCATCTCCAGGATCTTCGCCGCTTCCATGGCCTTCGCCCTGATTTCGGGGGCTCGGCACTCCCTGTCCCCGCCCCAAAAGGGCGGGCCTCTAACGACGCCGCAGGCTTCGCGTGATGCTACGGACCGCTGCTTTGCTCCCCCTCACAGGGCTTTCGACACTGGGCTTCGACGCCGGGCGTTTCCCCCCGACGCCGCCAGTCTGCTACCGGGCCTCCTGGCAGCTACCCGGACCGGACTTCCACCGGCAGGCGACAACGAGCTTACGACTCAAGATCAGCTACATCACGAAGACCTCCGAGTCTGCTGGGCGCGCGAAAGCGCGAGGTTAGGAGACGCCTGCTCTGTTCTCAATCGCGGCAGCCAGGGCACGCTTACTTGACGCAGTTGGAGGACTCGATACCTGTCCGACGACGTGGTGGAGTTCCGTCACGGATAGGCGTCAGGCGGGAAGGCTGTGCAGTAACTACGACACTGTGTCGGTGGTTCCCCCTACCATGGGGCCATGGCGCAATGCACAGCACCCTCCCGAGGCCACCGCACCGCGAGTGGAGCCGCGAACTGCCCAGCGTGCAGCAACTGGGGAAGGTCGTACTCCCGGTCGTCATACCCGTCGGGCTCCTCGTACAGCAGCGGCGGCGGAGGCCGGTCTTCGTCGTACGGCTCGTCCGGAGGTGGGACCTCGCGTCGCACCAGGTCCGGCAGGACGGTGTCGTACACCCCGACCGAGTGGCAGGCGGTCGAGCCCTACGCCGAGAAGGCTGCGGTACAGGCCCAGACGTACCCGGACAAGCGAGACCTCTTCCTGTGCCACGCCTGGAACGACCGTGAGGGCAGCGCGAAGGAGCTCTACGGCCACCTGAAGACCAGTGGCGCGACGGTGTGGTTCAGCGAGGAAGACATCCCGCTCGGTTCGCTGCAGATGCGCGAGATCGACAAGGGGCTTCGTAACTCCCGCATCGGCATCGTGCTGGTCACGCCATCCCTACTCGAGAGCATCAAGAACGAGGGCATCGCCGAAAAGGAACTCGCCGTCCTGCTCAACACCAATCGCGTCGTGCCCGTGACGCACGGGGTGACCTTCGACGAGCTCTACGACGTCAGCCCCATGCTCGCGTCCCATTCCGGGCTGAGCACAAAGGAATCGTCGCTCGACGCCGTCGCCGCCAAGATCGCTGCTGCTGCCGCCGCGCTTCCCGCTGCCTGACGCTCAGCTCAACCCGCACGAGCAGTCGATGCCGTTGCCGCGAGAGAAGAAAAAGTCGCAGCCGGGGTGGTGCTCACGGTCGGTGCGCTGCACCGGCACCCGGTCGACTACGAACGCGCGTCGTGGTTGTGGTCCGCTGACGATCTTGCGGAGCTGCTGCACCTCGCTCGGCCACAGCCGGTAGCCCGACGACAGCCGGGCATCCACACCGAGCGAGAACGGGCCGGCGGTCTGCTGCTGGACGGCATCGGCACCGTGCTGCGTCCATCGGGTGATCGTCCCCAGCAGCGTCTGGTGGAGTCTGCACGAGATGCAGGAGACGATTCAGACGATCTATCCGCTCGGCCTCGCGAAACTCATCATCGACTACCTCCGAAGCGGCCCGCCCACCACACCGATTGAACTGGCGGGGTAAGCGCTCTGAGTGAGTCGCCGCCGGCCCAGCCAGCAGAACGAGCAGGCATGGTGCCTGACCGTGGTCACAGGGCGGTCATCTTCATCAGTACCAGCGTCTGAAACGGCGCGGATGTTCAGCGAGTGGTAGGTGCAGGTCTCCCCCGCATGGCTACCAGCTGGAAGCGCAGACCGGACGCGAAGCCGAATGCCGCCGAGCCCCGGCGGGCCGCCGCTGCAGTGATCCTCTTGAGCGAGAGGATCATCGGGCGCACGCTGGAGAAGAAGGCGGAGGCGGGCAACGGTGTGTCTGCCTGTTCGGTCGCTCGGAATCCGGGTCAGCCGCATGGCGTCAGCCAAAGCGTCGCGCATTCCTCAATCTTCGCATGGCGGAGAATGGAGTGGTGCAAGATGGAATTGAAGGAGATCACTAATATTCCATCTTATCCCGACGCCTACTGGGCTGCCGGCGATGAAGTATTTCAGCTCATGGATCCGCTAGACAGGAAACGCACGCTGCGTCTGCGTGCCAATCTAAACCATAATCTGCTATTGCATCGCCGCCTCTTCCTGGCGGACACTAGCATCCTTGTTAGTCCATCCATGTTCGCTTTGCTGCACGACGAAGAGCTAGGCCCGGGGTATCAGCAGCTCTTCCGTGACGGCGTGATCGTGACGGCTATGCGGGCCGCAGCCAACAACTATTCGGAAGTTGCCGAATTGATCATAGAGAAGCGTAATTTCGTCGCCGAAATGGAGGAGGACCAAATTCGGGAATCTGCCCGCCTACTGGACAGTCTCAGCCCTGAAATTGTACGCACCGATACTCGCGATGAAATGAGAAGAGTGGGAGATGGGTACGTCCTGCGTCCGGAGTACTGGGTGGAGCTCGGCCTACCCGAGCATGTGGCCGTCGCGATGACCGATAGCGTCAGCAAGAAGATACGGATCAGGAAACTCGATGCTGTGAGGCAGAGCGAGTTTTGGGAGTACGCCCGCGATTACCTGCGTACGCCAGGGGAAGCTAGGTCAGCGCAGCAGATTCGCGCATATATGTCTATTGCCTCACTGGGCACAATGGCGAAAGGGATCGGAATTCCTCCGATTTATCCAGCTGCCTACGGGCGTAACGTTGATCGCATCTACGGCACGCGTACTCCTTGGGAAGACTGCGGTGATGGGAGGATGGCGCTACTTCCGCCATTTGAGCAAAAAGAGCCAAGGTGTCTCGAGAGAGAGCGTGACATTCACGAAATCGCGGCACTGTTGACGGCGGATCAAGTGTCCAAGATTCGAAAAAGGGACGAGTATAGGAAATTTCTCCAGAAGGCGCAACAAGCGGACCAGGAACCAGGATATCCAGCTGCTGAGATTCTTGAGAAGGCGCTTGAAGAATTCCGAGGCTACCTTGAAGTTGGTGCGGGTGAATTCCTAACCGACTGGGAAGGTGGAGGGAATAAAATGCTGCTATGGGAGACTAAGCCGGGGCAGTTCATGCGTCAACTCGGCTCCGGTGCCGTCGGTACTGTTGTAGCTGTTCCTGGAGTGGGCCCTGCGTTGGGTGCGGCCCTAACCCTGTTCGGGTGGCGAAAAATTGAGGAGATGGAAAATCGGAGGGCGGACTTTCGACAAGTCACGAGAGATGAGGTTCGTGACCCAACGGTAATCCCAGAGCTCCGAACTCGCGGGCGCATAGAGTTGAGTCTCTTCGGTGCTATCCCCTATGCGTTCATGGATCCACAAGAGAATGCCAACAGCTGACCATTGTGTGGTGCCGAGGCATAGCAGTGTAGGAGTTGAAGCACCGTCCCACGGCGGTACCCGAGCAGCTGATGAGGACTCCGTCTCTCACCGCAACCTCTCCCCGTGATCGCGATTGCCGAGTGTGCGGCACTCGCGCTGGAGGCATGCTTGTTCTGCCCTTGTTTGCATATCGATGACCAGCCACGACGTCCCGTAGTCCCAGCTCAACTACCAGGGAACAAGTAACCCGCCGGTAGGCTGGCCGTTCTACGTCTCGTTCCATCCCATGTCGCGCCGGGCCTGTTTGACGGCGCGGGCGGTGGGAGAAATGAAGGCGTACAGGAGGTGGAGTGCGCCGTCGCACTGTTCGCCGACGGCAGCGATGTCGCGGTGGCGGCGGCCACGGGTGCCCTTGCCGGAAGGGTCGATGAGGTCGAGTTCGTGGACAACCTCGTGGCGGGCGTCGAAGAAGGGCTGGTGGCTCTCGAGTATCGAGCCCTCCAGGGCTGGATCCTTCTTCAGCCCGAGGGCGTTGCGGCACTTGGCGAGGTCTTCGGCGCCCTGGATGCTGGAGCCCGCGAGGTCGTTGACGTAAAGGTCGATCAAAGCGGAGCGCGGGTCGATGTCGACGACGGCCCTCTTGGTGGCCTCGGTCAGCTCACCCTGGAGGCGGCCATCCCTGAAGTGCTTGATAAATGCGCCGTGCGCCGAGCCGTCCGCGAGCAACAGGGTGTGCAGGGCGTCGCGCAGCAGGGTGCGCAGGCAGGCGTCGATGCCGGCTGCAGTGAATACGATGGCGGCGCGCGCCTGGTCGCGATGCGTCTCGGAGATCGCGCCGCGCATGTCGTCCTGGGCGGCGCGCAGGTCGTTGAGCGTGGTGAACAGACCGGAGACGACTGCATGGGTGGCTACCAAGCGGGACCAGCTTCGCTGGATCTCGAGGCCACCGCCACGGGGCTTGTGGGGCAGGGCGGTGAGTTCCACGCGGGTCAGCTTGGACAACATCTCTCCTCAGTGGTGCTCCCGCGCGGTGCCCAGGCCGGCGTGCTCGGGGAACTACGGCATTCTCGCCTCGAAGTATGCAGTCTGCACTCCCGAAGCTACGGAGACTTCGCCCGAGAACGCGCCGGACGGACAGGATCCGCGACCGGCCGACCATGTGGAACAGCGCAGGCCCGCCCCGTTGAGCGAATCGTTCGACGAGTCCTTGCACCACAGGTGTTGCGCCGAGTATGTCGTTCTGACCGCTTCTGGGCTGAGTGAACTCCTACCGCACACTCACGGCGCCACGGAGAAACATCGGTGACGCTGATGCCAGTGACGAGGATGTCATGCGCAGCTGGATCGCCCGGACCAGTGTTGGGATCACATTTGGCGCGCTGCGTGGCTTGACTGGTGCAGAGAAGTAGCCTCCGCCCTCGGGGTAGCGCAGCAGGAGGACCCGCTGGGCATCGTCAAGGGCGATGACGCGTGCGCCTTCCCGCAGGGGTGAGGTGGTCATGCCGCCCATTGTTGTGGTTCAGGCCCGTTCGACGAGGTGGCTCCGACCGAACGGTGTCCTGGTCTTATGCCTGAGGGTGACGAGTGCTTGGGCTGGGGGTAGTCAGACCGGCCGTATGGCGGATGGCAACGGCCGGCGCCGCCGCACAGACCGAGGCGGCTGCCCATCTCGGGATTCGGCACCTGCGTGCTTGCTACGGTCCCGCATATGACGCTGCCTGTGCCTCGTGCTGTTGATCTACGCCGGGAACCGCTTGACGGGGTGCTGGAGCGTGTGGAGCGGTCGCTGCAGGTATGTCTCGACCGGGAGACAGTGGTGCGCAAGCGCCGGACGGTCGGGGCACGGACGGACCGCAATACATGGGTGCGCATTGAGCGGCGTGGGTTCGACCGGATCGGCACCCAGGGGTGGAACGGCCCCGAATCGGCTGCTGTCCTGAGCGGGGTCGTCATGCCGCGGTGGTACACAGGGCTCGCTTGGCGCGAGCCGGGGAAGCCGGTGATGTGGCGGGCGGATGAGATGGAACTGGTCAATGCCGCGCCGGTCGGGCAAGCCGCTCTCGTGATCGAGGACCCTCGTCTCGCGGATGCGTGGTGGTCCGCGCTGAACGCCTCGCTGGACGCGCTCGCTGCCCAGTCCGCACCCCGCGTCGCCACGCCGGATACCGAAACCATCAGGCAGGAGCTGGTGACAGCTACCCTCGGGGAAGTCTTTCCCGAGGTGACCGACACCACGGTGGAGGAGTGGCTGCCGGCCCACGCCGACCTGACGTGGGCGAACGTCACCGGCCCGGAATTCTGCATGATCGACTGGGAAGACTGGGGCATGGCGCCACGAGGGCTGGACGCGGCAACGCTATGGGGCCACTCCCTCGCTGTCCCGGCCTTGGCGGAACGTGTGTGGAGCGAGCGTCGGCCGGACCTGGCCAGCAGGTCCGGTCGGCTGATGGCACTGTTCATGTGCGCGAAGATCGCAGGGCCACACGCGCGCCCCGAGGATCCACGGCTGGAGCCGGCCAGGAAAGAAGCCGCGCGGCTCATTTCTGAGCTTCACGACTACGGGCGACGGCCCTGCGGCAGCTGCCCGGACTGACCGTCATCCGGCCTCTGGCCAGCCGTCGAGTGAAAGGATCGGGCCGCCGTCCAGGTACCGCTGGACGGCGACCAGGGTGGTGTGTGTAAAGGGTTGGGGCAGGTCGTCCGGCGGCACCCAGGCGATGGTGTCGTGCTTGTGCGGCTCGGCGTTGTGGGGAGTACCGCTCCACTGGTCGGTGTGGAAGACCAGGGCCATGAACATCCCTGGGACCTCCGCCCCCCAGGAGCCGTGGACGACGTGGACCAGGCGTAGGTCCGCCTCGGCGGCCACGACGCCCGTCTCCTCCTTCAGTTCCCGTACCGCGGTCGCGGTGATCGGTTCACGGGGCTCGCCCTTGCCACTGGGGACGTCCCACTCGCCAGGCGCGAAATCCAAGTGCGCGCTCCGCCGCAGGACGAGGAGTCTGCCGCTGTCTGGATCCGTGACGAGAACAGCGGCGATGAGTCGCGTCGTCATCGGTTCGCTCTTCCACCGGGCCAGTGGCTGATTGGACTCAGTCAATCGCCTTTCTCCAAACGATCTCGGGGTGTGGGAGCGATACACCCGGCGCAGGGGATCGGTCAGTCTGCCGCAGAAGCCGTACGGTTCGCCACGGGTTTTTCACCGCACCCGCGCTGGTCGAACTGGTGCACCTTCCCCGGCGCTTGGTGGGGCCGGCAGTTGCGGCACTGGTTCAGCACGCGTACGTCTTGCCCTTGCCACGGTCTGCTTCATGCTCAGTCCGCCAAGCTGGAGATCCTGTCGCCGCAAGGCGGCACTCCGACTCGGCTTCTTGCTGTACCGCGACCAGAAGGAACCCCCGCCATGATCGACGTCGTCAAGCGCAGCGCCCGCGCCATCCTCCTCGATGGTGACGACCTTGTCCTGATCCAGCGCACCAAGCCGGGCCGGGAGCCGTATTGGGTGACGGTCGGCGGTGGTGTGGAAGCCGACGACAGAACCATCGAGGCGGCCCTGCACCGCGAGGTGTACGAGGAACTCGGCGGCACAGTGGGCCGCGCTGAACTCGTCTACCTGATCACCGACGAACTCGACGACGGCATCGGCATCCAGCACATCTTCGCCGCAAACCTGGTGTCGATGGACCTGACCGCGCGGACCGGCACGGAGTTCAGCAAGCCAGAGCGAGGAGGCTACGAAGTGGTCCGGGTGCCGTTCACAGCGGAAGCCGTCGACGAACTTAACCTGATGCCACCACAGTTGGCTGAGTTCGAGCAATTGTCAATTCCTGTGGATCACGGCAGGAGGCTCAAGTGGCCCGCAGCCATTGATCGAGGACTGCGAAGTCTTCACTGGTGAGGCCGCGGGACGACGCGATGTGGTGGAGGAGGGCCGGGGCGGGGTGGTGGGTGGACACCCAGTCCCGATCGGCGTCGGTCATCTCGTCGTCGACCCAGACGAACGGGCGTCCGTCCGCCCATGCCACCAGGGCTCGGGTCTTCCAGTGGAGCCCGAACCACTGGTCCTCGCGTTCATGCGCGTCGGAGGTTACCGGCCAGGTCACGACCGGCAGGGGAGGCAGGCCGAGCCGCGGTGCTATGTCAGTGTTCGCCGCCTCCTCCCAGGTGGTGGCCCAGACCAGCTCGCACGGCAGTGCCGCGAGGCGGGGCCCGACGCACGGGTCGAGCCGCGTCAGGTGCGAATCTGTCGCGGTGCCTGACGGCTCGCGCTGTGGGCCATCGCCGAATGGCAGGAGCGGTCCGTCGACGTCCAGGAACAGCAGCGGGGGTTCCTTGCGCTCACTCATGCCGCAGCCTCCTGCTCACGCTCGACCAGGACGCCGCGTTCGAAGCGGGCGCCGTTGCGGACGAGGGCGACGAGGTGGGGTGCGGTGATCGCGCGCCAGCGGGCCTGGGCGGACTCGGCGAGCTTGAACACCATCGCCAGGGCCGCGGCCGGGCTGCCGGCACCGCGGGTGACCTTGGTCCGCAGCTTTACCGTGCTGAAGGTCGACTCGATCGGATTTGTCGTGCGCAGGTGGACCCAGTGCTCGGCCGGGAAGTCGTAGAACGCCAGGAGTTCATCGACGTCGTCAGTGATCTTCGTGACGGCCTTGGGCCACTTCGCGCCGTAGGTGCGCGCGAAGTCCTTCACCGCTTTCTCGGCGTGATCGCGGTCCTCGGCGTTGTAGATCTCCTGCAGCGCTTTCTTCGCGCCGGGCTGGGCCGATTTAGGCAGGGCGTTGACCACGTTCCGGGTTTTGTGAACCCAGCACCTTTGATGTCTGGCCTGCGGAAACACCTCGGCCAACGCCCGCCACAGCCCCATGGCTCCGTCGCCGACGACGAGCTCGGGATCGCGCATGCCGCGTCGGCGGCAGTCCCGCAGGAGGTCGGCCCAGGACTCGGTCGACTCGCGCAGGCCCTCGGCGAGCGCGATCAGCTCCTTACTGCCGTCGGTGCGCACGCCCATGAGGACCAGGACGCAGGAGCGGGCCTGGCCGAGGCGGACCTTGGGGTGGACGCCGTCGGCCCACACGTACACGTAGTCGGATCCGGACAGGTCCCGGTCCTGGAAGGCGGCGTGGTCGTCGCTCCACTGCTTGGTCAGCCGGGTCACCGTGGCCGGCGAGAGCCCAGCGGCCGAGCCGAGGAACTGCTCCATCGCGGGCACGAAGTCGCCGGAGGACAGGCCGTGCAGGTAGAGCAGGGGCAGGACCTCGCTGATCTTCGGGGACTTCCGGCACCAAGGGGCGAGGATCTTCGACGAGAACCGCTTGCGCTCGCCCGTCTCACCGTCGACCCGCTTGTCGTTCACCCGCGGCGCCTTCACCGCAATCGGCCCGGCGGCGGTGGTCACCGTCCGCTCACGATGGTGGCCGTTACGGACCACCAGACGGCGACCGGCCTTGTCCCGCTCGCCCGTCAACTCGGCTATGTACTGGTTGACTTCGGCTTCCAGGGCCGCGGCGAGCATCCGACGGGCGCCCTCACGGACGATGTCGTCCATCAGGGAGCCGCTCTGGGTGGTGCCGTCCTCGTTGACTACGCTCAGCACGGGCGTGCCTTCCCGACCCGCGCTGCAACGCGGGCCTACTCGATGACCAGAAATCGATCACTCGGGAAGGTACGCCCTCCGCGTTCCGCGAGGCACCTCTCCCGAGTCCGATCCACAGATCTTGAGCATTGCTCGCTGAGTTCATCACCGCCAACGTGGACGCACTCGTCTCCGTGTTCGACACGCCGATCCGCGAGGCTTGAGACGGTCCCGTGTCCCCTGGTCTATCACGTCGTGCCGATGGCAAAGTTGATCGCTGAGGAGACGCCGCTGGCAACGTGGGTGGGCCGGTATGAGTCCTCGGGCCACGGCCTGCCGCCCGACACCCACACGCTTCGAAGACCGAGCCCGTTCGCGCCTCCGATGTCGGCACTCGGCGAATCGCCGATCATCCAGGCGCCGGAGAGGGGAACTCCGACGACTTCCGCCGCCGCGTGGAAGATCTCCGGGTCCGGCTTCCTATGACCAACGCGTTCGGAGATCACCCAGCCCTGTACGAGCCGTTCGAGCCCGGTATTGCGGATTTTCGCTTCTTGCTGCACGGTGCGGCCGTTGGTGACAATCACGCAGGTCCAGCCATCGGTGAGCGCCTTCGTGAGCGCCTCGCGGGTGGTCTTGGCCAAAACGACGCGATCAGCGGCGCCACGATCGAGAAGCGTTCGGATAGCGGTCTCAGGAAGCGCCGTCCCGTAGCGGTCCGCCATGGCCTCTGCGACAGCCGGTTTGGGTGTGTAGCCGCTCGCGTCGAGGGTCATCAGCCATTCGATGTCGGTTTCGGGCAGTGCATGCTCCGCCAGGAGTGCGGTGGCCGCGGCCCGGAAGGCGGCGTCGCGGTCTACCAATGTGTTGTCGAGATCCAGCATCAGCAACGGCATGACCGGCAGTAGACCACGAGCCATAACCTCCGGGCAGGTGGGTTTCCCGGCCGCGATCCGCGTGATCTCAAGATGAACCAACGTAGGCGGTCGCGCCCGGACTGGCCTTCGAACCGGACCGACGTCAGTGCGAGAGCCGGGCATCCACGAGTTGGCGCACGATGAGCACTCCGTCCCGGAGCCACTCGACGAGTTTGGCCGGAGCCTGCCTCCGGGCGCTTGGCCCTGCCCCGAGTACGACCTAGCCGACGCACCGTCGACTGACCCGCATCGGTCGGCGCGGTCAGTGACGGCTTCGGTCCTCTCCGGTCCCCCGATGGCTCAGGGACGGTGCGGACTGGCATTGCAGGCCGCCCGGCACCCGAAGCACCGCTGACGATTGCGGCGAGCTGATGACGGCTCGGGCAGGTGAACGCAGCCTGCTTCGAAGCGGGGCAACATAGCGCGGGATCGCCGGTTGGCCAAACCGGCGATCCCGCGCATCATTGATCGTCCACCGCCACTACCTGCCCCCTACGTCGGAAGGCACGATCGCCACCACATCCACAGCGGCCCAGTCCCGCACCCGATGACGTCACAGACGCGATGGGCGGTTACGCCGCCGCCCAGCTCGCGCGGAAGAGGTCCACAGCCCGCTCCACGTCCCGCTCGGAGCGCAACTGCACCTCCAGATCGCCCGTACCGTGGTGGCCGACCTCCGTCACATCCCGGGTGAAGCCGGGAATGAGGTCGACCTCTTTGGGGTCGGCCTTGAGGTAGACGAGGAGCTTGGTCTTCTGTGGCGGGCAGACGCACGCGAAGTTCCGCAGGCGCTGATACGCCCGGTACTGCTTGCGCTGCACCCGGCTGACGCCGTCCCCGAGGCCGAGCAGCACCTCATCGACCGCCTCAGCCAGCTTGGCCAGCGCCCCGCCCCGCGCGCGGACAGGCGGCAGCCCGGCCGCGCCCCGGCGCGGCTGTCTGAAGGTCGGCGTCCGGCCGGTGACGGAAGCCACGGTCTCAAGGCCGATCAGGTCCTTGCCGAAGAACCGATAGCGGACCAGGTCGATGCTGCGTCTGTGCTCGCGTACGGCGTGCGCGTCGTAGCGGGTGAAGTCGCCGGCGACACAGATCAGCCGGGGTGCGCTCCACAGCACCTGGGACGCGGCCGATACCCCGAGCCGGTCGCGGACCAGGTGCCGGAAGGCGTCCTTGTGCGCCATCAGCCACGCCATGTAATACAAGCCCTGATTGATCACGCCGGCCGCGGTACCGCGCTTGAACTCCACGACCACCGGCGCCCCGTTCTCATCGAGCCCCAGCGAATCGATCCGGCCGCCGTCAGCACAGTCGATGACGTACTCGCTCGCCAGGAACCGTACCCCCAGCATCGTCTCCATGTGCGCCTCGACGAGGCCCTGCACATCCGCCTCGACCTCGGCAAGACGCGGCGCGACCTCCGTCACGCCGCCATTCGTCGTGTGGAACAGCTTCAGGCCCGACACCTTCCCCTCCTCGGCTCAAAGATCGAGAACGCAGGAGAGGGGTAGATCTATTTCCGCGCGGGCGCACCGAACAGGTGAGGAGATCTGAGACGGTGACCACCTGGCCCAGTCGGGAACCCCTGCATCCCATCCGTCCCAGAGGTGCCCTCGTCCCACATACGTCCCACAAAACCCCTGACAGCGTGTCAGTGAGGAAGAAAGTGGCAGGTCAACGCACCTGCCGACGAGATGCGCCAGGCGCCTTCTAAGCACCTGGCGCTTCCAGTTCGGATTTTCCGGCACAAGTCGCTTGCAACGCTCGACGATCATCCGTAAGCCAGCCGACGCGGTCGCCAGCGCGTCGTTAGTACCACTACCCAGCCGTTCCTCAGCTGAATGCCGGCAAGACTCACGACTCGTTCCATCGAACTCGCCGCCCGTCAACGAATTCGCGACGCTGCAGTCGAGAGTGGGGTGCGCCTCCTCGCACAGGGAGCCACCTGGCAGGGCCCGCCGCCTCTCCTAGCCCCCGTGGATGCAGCGAACACGCCAGAAAACGACATCGAACAGGCATGCACATTGGAGTGAAGGCGACGAGCAGACCCGCGCGACGGGCACTCTGCCAAACTGCGCGTACGTCTACCGGCACGAGCGGAGATCGTCGGCGTTTTGCCGATCCCCGCCCCTTGTCGGCGCTCGAATCCCTCGCTCGCCGTCGTGGTCTGCCAGTGCCCCGGATCAAGAACGCCGGACTCGAGCCCTGGCTGGATCAGGCCGATGCCGTGCGGACGTGCCCGCCGGTGAGGCGAGGAACGGCTTCCCGGATCCGTTCTTCACGGCTACTGCGTCCGATTCATTTGTCCAACGCGTCGAGCGCCCCGTCAACCAGGGCGCTGGTCAGGGCCCGAACGGCTTCATGTCCTGCCTCGGCAAGCCGGGACAACGCCGCATCCCACTCGGTAAGACGACGCAGGCTTTCGCTCCGGCGTCGTTGTTCCTCGATTGCCAACACGGGCAGACGCAGCCGTTTCACATCGATGCGGAGGGCTCCGCTTGTTCCGGTGGACGTTCGGGCTGCCTTCGTGGCGTTCTCGGAGCGTGTGAGAGCGCCGGCCGCGAACCACGGGTCGAGGAAGTCCAGATCCACGCGCACGGCGTGCACGCCCGGCCCCAGCCGGGCTCCGATCTGCTCATCCGTCGCGACCCGGGCGACCAAGGTTTGGGCGATTGCTGGGATGAGGATGTCGTGGGCCCGTACCCGGGCCGCCGGGTCGTCGTCGGGGCTGACGGGAACTGAACCGCTGGCGGGTCGGCCGGCGATGACGTCCTGGCTCGTCAGCGCTGGTTCGTGCCGATCAGGGTCGGGGGCATCGCGGTGTGCGGCGCGGGCCGCATGGCGGTGCAGGCTCAGCGCCCCGGTCCGAGAGAGTTCGCCCAGCGTCGCAGTGGGACCGCCAGACGCCGTAGGCGCCTGGGCGGGGGCAAATTCTGGCAACGTATTTCGGAGGGAATTGAGTTGAGCCTTCACGACCGCTGGCATCTTGAGCAGGTCGTCGGGCGGGCACGGAATGGAGTCCGGGTTCGGCACGCGATGCCGGGGGGTGAAGTCAACGTCCTCGTCGAGCAGCTCGGCCAGCGGCACATCCCGGGCGAAGTCTGCATCCGTGGCCAAGGGTCCGTGTCCCTTACGGTAGCGGTCCCACAACGGAGCGATGTGGCGGCGCAGCGCCTCGAGACGGACCTTCGGGCGCACGTTCGCATCCAGAGGCACGTCGTCGCCGTTGACGAACAGCACACCTGTAGGTGGGGTGCTGTCCTCGTAGGGACGTTGGAGAAGCCATACATGCACGCCGTTGCCGCTGCCGACGGTCGCCGTCGGGGGGAGCCCGACGACTGCCTGCAGGGCGCCGCGCCGGACCAATTCGCTGCGGATGCGGCGTCCCGCGGGACGCGCAGCCACTGCGGGCGGCAGGAGCAAGGCGGCCCTCCCGCCGGGCTTCAGCTGAGCCAACACGTGTTGTACCCAGGCAAGTTCGGGTTCGGTACGCGGGGGCAGACCTCCATAGGCCCACCGGGGATCGAAGGCGAGGCGGTCGTGGCCCCAGTCGCGGGGACTGTGGGGAGGACTGCCGACGACGGCATCGACGTGGTCGACGGGGAAGGCGCCCTCAAGGAGCGGATCGCCGACGCGCAGGCACAGTTCGTCGCCGGTGCCCGAAGCGGCCCTGGCCTGCTGCCGCAAGACCAGCAGGCGCAGCAGCGCGATGCGCACGTGTTCGGGACGGGCGTCCAGCCCCAGAAGCTGTGGCGTGCCGCCTGCCGCGTTCACCCTGTCGAAGGCGGCGCGCAAGAATGTGCCGGTGCCGCAGGCGACGTCGAGGACAGAGGCGGCGGGGCCGACGAGATCCAGCATCAGGCTGACGACAGGCACAGGCGTATCGGTGAGGCCGGCCGCGCCTCGGGCTGTCACGTATTGCGCGTGAAGGTGCTCCAGAATTCCAACACGGTCCTCTTGGTCGCTCAACGAGCACGAGACCTCGAGGATCTCTCGGTGCGTTGGTGACCATGCGACCGGGAGGTCCGTCAAGAGCACGTCGGCGTGACGGGGTGAAGTCAGCAGACGCACGGCGTCGGCAAGTTGGCGAGGGGTGGGCACTTCGGCAGGCGCCGTCAGGAGTGTCAGGCCGACCAGGACGAGGGCCTCTGCGGACTGCCCGGCCGTCCCGAGCGCTTCCAGACGCTGCTGGAGTCGGTCGAGCGGGCCGACAGTGCGGAGCTTGCCCTGCTGGTCGAGCCATAGCTCAACCTCGTCCAGGTCGAAGGCGGGGCTCGCGGCTGTGCCGGCGATCGGCCGAGGGAAATCCTGGTGGCGTCGGCGCCAGTTACTCACTGCGGCCCGGCCGACACCTGCGATCCTGGCGATGCCCGTGGCCGTCACGGTGGTCGGTTCTTCTGTCACGCCATGCTCCCTGCGTCCTACCCTGTTTCTGCAGACAGAGCGTGAAGCGTACCTTCGTTCTACCGTGCGTGTATGTTCTTCACGCGTCGATGACGGCACCGCGCTCGGAACCGCGTGCAGTGCATCGAGGCACGGATCAGTTCCACGTTCCGTCCTCCTCGCATCCCTCGATGCCTTCGTCGATCTCGCGCACTTCTGGACTCTCCTCTCCGAATGCGAGGACGGCGTCGGGGCGCACGTCGACGTAAGCGGCGTGCGCCTGCTTCGACAACCCCTGTTCACACAGCAGGCCGGCGTGGTCGATGCCCAAGCGGACCACACCCTTCTCGATGCGACCGAAGTGGCCGACGGCCGATGCCAGGCACTCCTCGATGCGCTGGACGGCGCCTCGCAGATCACCATTGGCCGCCTGTGCGGCAGCGTCGGCGCGAACCTGGGCCAAGTCGTCCCGTCTCAGGTCGGTTCGCCGCGTCCGGCTGCGGGCCAAGGCATCCATCCGGGTACCGGGAGAGCGCCGCGGAGGCGGCGTTGACGGTTGCGGCGGGGGCGGTGGTGAGCACGGGGCACGCCAGAGCAGGGCCGGATCGAAGCGGCCGAGCCGGGGGCCACCCGTTCCCCTGAGGTCGTCCAGATGCGGGTGGCAAGCCCCGTACAGGGCTCGCGCGTCGGGGAAGCGCAGTTCCGGGTCCTTGTGCAGCAGCCGATCGATGATGTGGGCCAGCCATGGTGGGGTTTCGGGGCGCACGTCCCGGGTCTTGCGGGGCGCCTGATCAATGTGGGCGCGCGCCATCGCGTGAGCGGTCGGCGCGTTGAAGAGGAGTTCTCCCGTGACGAGTTCAAATACGAGGCAGCCCGTGGAGTAGAGGTCACTGCGGGGCTCGGCGAGACCGTCGGCGGCCTGCTCAGGGGCCATGTACGCCGCGGTGCCCGGCACCTGGCCGGTGGCCGTCAGTCGCGTCGCGTGGGGGTCGGAGACGGCGACGATGCCGAGGTCCACCACCTTGATGACGCCGCCTGACGCGATCATGACGTTGGTCGGCTTGAGGTCGCGGTGGACGAATTCGGCGTCGTGCAAACAGGACAGCGCGGTGGCGAGTTGAGCCAGGATCGCCGTGATCGTGGAGAAGGACAAGGGGTGATGGTTGGCCGCCAGCTCCGCCAGGGTGGGTCCCTCGATGTACTCCATGACGAGATAGGGCTCGTCGGCGTGGTATCCGAAGTCGTACACCTGGGGGAAGTGCCGGCAGCGGCTGAGCCCGGTGGTCGCCTTGGCCTCACGCTCCAGGCGATCCGCGTAACGCCCCTCTTCTCGTTCGACGTTGTGCGCGTGGAGCTGCTTGACGGCGACCTGCCGGCCAAGGCTCAGGTCGTACGCCAGGCTCACCTCGCCCATCGCGCCGCCACCAAGCCGGCGCACGAGGCGGTACCGCCTGGCGATGATTTCGTTCTGTGAACCCACCTGAGGTCCGTTCTCTGCAATGAATTTGACGAATCATCCGCGCGTGAACCGTAGCAGCATGTAACCTCCGGTGAATGTTGTTCACAGACACGGGTGTGAGGAGTGCGCGTGACTGAGTGGCCGCTGCCCGCAGGAACCACGGGTGACTCGGGCCTGATCAGAGTGTTCACCGGAGGCGCGAAGGAGGGGGACGAGGACTGCCCCACGCTGCGGGCCGTCAAGGCCCGGCCACGCCTTCGCCCCACGCACCGCACCCCCTACAAGCCGGCGGACTACGAACCGTTCGCCCTAGCGGCCGTAATGCGCCGGCTCGACACCGTAGAGTTCGGCCGCCCCCGGGACGATCCGGCCCGAGTGCGCCCCTCGCACCCCGGGCTCGAGCGCTATGCCGAGCATGCCGCAGCCCAGTACCTGGACGCGGTCAAATCCCTCGATCCAAGAGGAGAGTTGCTGCCCGATCCGCAGTACTGGGTCAAGCAGTCGAGGACAGCAGCCGAGGGTCAAGGCACTTCCACCGTGTACGAGTTGAGAGTCTGGGGGCGCTGCTACGCCAGCCGTGACCGTGCAGTGTGTGAGCTGCGCCTGCTCCGGTTCGGATCGGTGCAGCCCGGGCGACGCGGGCCGGCTGAGCGGGATCCGGCGGAGGTCGCGATGGCGGCATACGTCGCTGCCCACGGCGGCCGTGCACCGGAACCCACCCGATGGGGTGACGCGCACGACGTGCACAGCGCCGTCACCCCGCAGCGGGTACGGGTCGTGGAGATCGGCTGCCTGGACGGCTCGGTCCGTCCCCCGCTGTTCGACGGGACACCCCAGGAAGCCGAAGCCGCCTATCACAAGCTCGCCGCGCCCCGCCTGCGCGCCACGGTCGATGCCGTGGACAGGCGCCCGGGCCCCGGATGCGCGACCTGCAAGCTCGCCGCTTCCTGCCCTGACCTGGCGCGCACGCCGGGCATCTTGCAGATCGCGGACGGGGCACGGCCTCGCCGCACCCTGTCCGTCACCGATCTGCGCCGCCATGCGAACTGCCCCGCGCAGGAACATCTGCGGCGCATCCATCTGCCCTACGACAAGGACGTCGAGCACGACCATCACGTGGTGCGCGGGCACGCGGTGCACGCCTGGCTGCAGCATCTGCACGCGCGCACCCCACAACGCCCCTGCACGCCGGACGACGCCCCCGCCGACCGGTCCGACTGGGCGGTCGACGACTGGCACCTGACGGGGGACGATGCCGAACTCGGTGCCCGCCTGATCGCCCGTCATGCCGCCGTGTGCCCGCTGCGCCACGCCGATCCGGATGCCGCGCTGGTCGCGGAAAGGCTCCTCACCTTCCACGACACACAGGCCGATGTCGTGCTCGTGGCCAAGCCGGACCTCCTGTACCGCAGTGGCGGTTCGGTGGTGTGGCGTGAGGTCAAGAGCACCAAGTACCGCACCCCGCGCGGGGGCAAGGACATCCTGGAGCTGTATCCCCAGGCGGCCCTGGCCGTGGTGTTGCTGGCCGACGGTGCGCTCGGCGGTGACGTGCGCCGCTCCCGCGTCGAGGTGGAGATCCTGCGGCCCACCGGACCGGACCTGGAACTTGTCTCCCCCCGTCAGGCCGACCGTGTTGCCACAGCCCGGCAGGTGCTCCACGACCTCGCCGCCCCGTGGCATGCGGACCGCACATCCGCCCCGAACCCGGGAACCCAGTGCGCCCGCTGCGAGGTGTCCCGTTGGTGCCCCGCCGCACCCTCCTCCTCTGCTTCGTCGTCCCTCCAGTGAAACGGACCACCGTGCCCCCCGATGACTCCGCGCTTGTCCCGCACCAGGGTCTGACTCTGCTGCGCACCGTGGCCTCCGCCGTCCTCGATCTGGATGCCCTGTCCGACCTCGGTACCTTCACCCTCCCCTACCCGGACGAGGCACAACGCGCCCTGGACCGAACCGTGCTGGCCTGCCTGCTGCGCGGCGCCGACCCACCCCTGAGCGTCAGCGACCTGCTCGTGTGGTGTCGCCAGCGGCCGGTGACCGAGTGGCCGCTGGACCTCCCCGACGGTCTGGCGGGCTCGGAAGACCGCCTCATCGACGAGGACGCCTGCGTGCCCACGGACCTGTGCTACGAGTGGGCCGTCGACCGGCCCGACTCGGCGACCGAGCAGATCGACCGGGCCCTGATCGGCCTGGCGATGGACCGCTGCCGCAGCGCCAACGCCCCGGCCAGTTACGTGGCCTTCCGGCGCCTGCTCATCGAACATCCCGTGCTCACCCGGGACAAGGCCGCCGAGATCGCGCTGGAGCCGGCCTTCACCCCACTCGACGGACTGCTCCAGCAGATCTACCTGCCGGCCCCCATCGGCTGGGCCCGCGGGGGCCGGTTCACGTCGTGCCGGCGCTGCCACACCCTGCTCGCCCCCATGCGGGAGGGCGGTTGGTGGTGCGAGAACGCGCGCTGCCGGCACCAGGGTGACGCCCCCGTCGGCCCCGCGTACGACGAGCTCGAGGGCGGCGGCGTGCTGCTACTCACCCGGCCTTTGCGCCTGTTCGTCACCTCCCCCGGGGTCGCCGAACTGCGCCTGGAGCGGGCCCTGTTGCGCCTTCGCCTCACCCCTGAGCTGTGGCCGAACTACGACGCATACGACGTGCGGATCCCGCTGCCGGACGGGCGAGTATGGGCCGTCGATGTCAAGGACTGGGCCAACCCCGCGCTTCTCGGCCGCAACGCCGGGCCGCTGCCCAAAGATCCTCCCTACGACGAGGCGTTTCTCCTCGTACCCGACCACCGGATCGCCTTGCGCCGCGACTACGTGTCCGTAGTCCGCCGGTACCTGAGGGCCGAGGTACGCAAGTCGACGACCGTGCTCAGCCACCGGCAGCTCATGGCAAGGATCCGAACCACCCTGGCCGACGGCCCCGGCGGGCCGTTCGCCGACGACCAGGCGGAGGACGCCGATGCGTGACCAAAAGCAGTGGCGCGACGATCTCATCGCGAGCCTTCTTCCGTACTTCGCCGACGATCCCCAGCCGGACCTCGCGGCAGCCCGGTTGTGCGAAGTCGAACTCGGGCTCTGCCTGGTGGAACAGCTGCTGCCCGGGCATCCCGCACAGGCCGGCTGGACCCTCTTCGGCGGATACCCCTTCGCCGCCGCACTCGGACACGCCCAAACGCCCGCACAGCAGCGCATGCTGCGCATCGGCCGCCACCTGCTGTGGCCGCTGCGTCGGCGCCGCATGTGGACCCAGTCCCTCGACACCTATCTGACGCTCCCGCCCGAGCTGCGCGGCTTCCATCTCGCCGGCAAGGACGACACCCCCCGGCGGCGGAGCGTGTCCATCGCCCACCACCGGTGGGCCATCTACGCCCAGGCCCTCGCCGCGGCCCCGCCCTACCAGACCCGGTCGCTGCCACTGGCCGAGCCCGGCGCATGGCGCTTTCTGGAAAGCCGCACCTGGACCTCGGTGGAGCTGCCCAAAGAACTGCCCGCCGAGGAAGCGACGCCCCACGCTCTCGGATCATCGGCCGCCCCGGACGGCAAGCCACTGGAGGCCCCCTGGGAGGAACTCCTCGCAACCGCCACGTGGATGGAGGACCAGCTGCGCGGCCCCGACGACCCCGACGGCGGCGACTGGCGGCACAGACTGGAACGGGTCGAACTGTGCGTCCGCAAGCCCGAGTCGGGCGACTTCGCACCGGAGCACGAGGTGCTGCGGATCGACCGGATGCTGCATCTGCTCGGCATGGTCGGTGCCGGAAAGAGCACCCTGCGGGACATCCTCGCAGTCTGGGCGGCCACCCACGACAAACGCGTCACCTTGGTGGTGGGCGATGTCGCCGAGGCCCTGCACCTCGTGTCCCTGTTCACCGCGCTCGGCCTCAAGGCGGCTCCCGTCCTGGGGGTGACCACACGCGAGCAGCATCTGCAGCGCACCCACCGCCGCCTCGCCGCACAGGACGGCGGCACCTCCCTGCTCACCCACGACGCGCTGAGCCTCGACTACCTCAGCACGGCCTGCCCGCTCGATGCCCTGCGCGGAGTCGAGGCAGCGGAGCCACTCGCCTACCGGGCCGCTCCCTGCACGCAGCTCTTCCCGCCCAAACGGCGGCCAGCTCAACGCCCGCTCACCGCTCTGGCCACTGACGGATCGCAGGACACGCCAGCCCCGAACCTGCGCAAACGCCACGGCTGCCCTCTATGGCACCGATGCCCGCGTCATCACGGTGCCCGCGAGCTCGTCGCCGCGGACATCTGGGTCGCCACCCCCGCTGCCCTGGTCCACAGCGCCGTACCCGCCCACCAAAACGAGGAGCGCATTCGCTTCCTCGAACTCGCCTGCCGGCGCAGCGACTTGATTGTCGTCGACGAGGCCGACCGCGTGCAGATGCAGCTGGACACCATGTTCGCCCCCGCCGCCGTGCTCACTGGGCGCACGCCCAACTCCTGGCTCGACGAGATCCACCAGCACAAGATCGACGAACTGGCGCGCGGCGGACGCATCCAACTGTCCAACTCCACCGTCATGGAGTGGACGGCGGCCCTGCACACCGTCACGGTCGCCGCTGACCGCATTTACCACATGCTGCTGGGCCACCGGAGCCTGCGCGACTGGGTCGAGGCCGACTACTTCAGCTCGTGGACCCTCCAGTTCAAACTCATCTCGGACTGGTTCGGCAAGCCCTCCGACGCCGACACCGATCCGGCCGACACCCCCGACCAGCCCGCCCCCGAATGGGACGAGGACATCGGGCAGGCCGCCGACGGAGACGAGGAGACGCAACCTCCCGAAACCCGTCAGCCGGTCACACCAGACTCCTCAGGCGACGCGCGACGCGACGCCGTCGTGGCGGTCCTTGACGCGTTCCGCGACGACCCGCTCGGCGACCGCGAACCACGCGACCCTCAGGTCGACTCGCTGGTGCGACTTACCCGTCAGCTTCTGCACGCCATCCGCCCCCGCAACGCCCGCCGCCTGGTCGAGCGAGAACTGCTCTCGCTTGCAGGGGACGCCGTGCTGGAAAGCCCCGACAGCGTGAAAGAGCAGGTGCTGCGCTTCGAATTCACCCTCCTGCTGTCCGCCCTGCACACCCGGCTCGACCTGCTGACGGAGCTATGGCCGGGGGTCGAGGCCGCCTTGAACTTCGGGGCATCGAGCAACGTGCTGTCCCGCCGCCCGCCCGAGGACTACCGGCCGTTGGTCCCCGAATCACCCATGGGCAACATCCTCGGCTTTCAGTTCCTGTCCGAGGACGCAAGCCTGGGACAGCTGCGCAGCGGCGAACTGCGCTTCTTTCGCTGCGCCGGAAATGGTCGCGAACTCCTCCTCCAACTGCCGGAGTTGACCATCGCGGACGGTCTTCCCGGACCGAACGTGCTGCTCATGTCGGGCACCAGCTGGGCCGGCCGCTCCACCCGCTACCACGTGCTCACCGAGGTAGGAGCCCTCCTCAAGCCCCCGCCGGCGGAACGCGCCGCCATCAACGAGACCGTATTCACCACCCGCTTCCTGACCGGTCCAGACGGCCGCCCCCTCAAGCTGTCCGGCACCAAACCCCACCTGCGCCCCCTCGTCCTCGAACACATGCTGGACCGGCTGGCCCGTCGCGGCACCGACGGCAAACCCAGCGTGTTCGAACAGGAACTCGCCGCCGTGAACAACGAACGGCGCGAACGGCTCCTCGTACTGACGGGCTCCTACGACGAGGCACGTCGCGCGGCGGACATCCTCAACCGCATCCCCCGGTGGGCCGGAAAGGTGTGCCGCCTGGTCGCCGACGACGCGGACGAGGAGCCCGCGTTCTACTCCAGCCCGGCCATGGGCCCCGACGGCGGCACGGTCGTAGCCCTGCGCCGCGGCGACGTGGCCAATTTCGCCTCAACCGGCATGGAGATCCTGGTGGCTCCCCTGCTCGCAGTCGAACGCGGCCACAACATCCTCGACCGAGGAGTCGCCGCGATCGGCTCGGTGTTCTTCCTGGCCCGCCCCCACCCCCGCCCCGACGACATCGGCCTCGCCGTGCAGGCCGTCAACGACTGGGCGGCACGCCTGCAACGCGACGGCACTTTCGATGAGTTCGTCCGCGCACAACCGAGCCTGGACAAGGCCGGCGCCCAGTTCCGCACCCTTGCCCGCGCACGGTGGCGACACCTGCTCAACCATCCTCTGGCCTGGAGCCGGCTGAACGAGGACGAGAAGATCTCCTTCACCTGGGACCAGTTGGTCGTCATCTGGCAGGTCATCGGCCGTCTCGTGCGCGGCGGCGTCCCCGCCCGCGTCGTCTTCGTCGACGCTCCATTCGCCACCCGGGCCGCCGCAGGCAAGACGGTGCCAGATACCTGGCGGACGAGTCTCCTGCTCGCCATGCGGCACGTCCTGGACCCTTACCTCGCTCCGCCCCCGGCCGACGAGACGACCCCCGGCGCTGTACCGATCACTGCTCTGGACCGGGCCCTCGTCAAAGCCCTGTACGAACCCCTACACACCGCGCTCGCCGGCATCGTCCCTTCCGCCCCGGACCCGACCGACTGAACCGCACGGCCATTCCCTTACCCCTGTACACGAAGGGACCTCCACACGTGCCCTCCTACCCCACCGTCAGATTCACCGCGTTCGAGCCCGCCCGCGGCACGGACTTCATCCGCCAGACCCACGGACTCGCCTTCCCCGCCTCGTGGCGGGCCGAGGTACTGGACTTCTACCGGATCGGCAAACGCGAACCGAAAAAGATCAACCAGGTACCTATCCGCAGGCTCAACGAGGTCATCCGTGCCGTGGCACCCGACCTGCTGTGTGTCGCGCGCGGCGCCACACTCGACGACAACACCCCATGGCTGTACGCAGAAACGCCGCTTCCGCTCCCTGTCATGCGGCAGCTCATCCACGCCTGGATCCGTGACCTGCACTCCCCGCGCACCCGTAAGAAGTACCCGGACATCACCGAACGGGCCACCAAGCTCAGCGCCTCACTGGACGTGGCCGGGCTGACCTGGCAGCCACACACCGTCGACCTCTTCGCGGGCACAACCTCGCCCGGCGGCACCTTCGAGCCGGACCCGCTGATCCACCAGCTCCTGCCCGACGCCCTCGCACAGAGCATCGCGAAACTGGATCCCTACCGCTTCGAGGGCGTCGAGATGACGTTCAAAATCGCCGCCGCCGAACGCGGCGCCGAGCTCGTCTCCTGGCCGCCGCGTGACCACCAGGACGACGATGGAATGTGGTGGAAGTTCTCGTTCGTCATCACGCTCACCGTGCAGACCGTGCCCTTCGCCGGCGACTTCCGCCTCCATGTCCGCACGGGAGTTCGCCGCTGGCGCACCGGTGGGCCCGTGCCCGTACCGTATCGGCGGGCCGTGTCGGCGTACCTGCTCGCGCAAACGCCCTGGCTAGGGCAGTCGACAGGAACCGGACGGCTCTCGGTGTGCCGACTGGCCATCGACCGCAGCACGTCCCTGCCCCAGTGGACGCGCGGAGGCCCCCAAGGCATGCTCAGCAGCCTCCGGTTCTCTCGCGAACTCCCGAACGCAGCGGCAGTGCAGGAGAACCCCGACGCCTGGATCCCCGGGAAGGAAGGCATCCAGATCAGCGTCGTGCATGCCACGTCGATGGGCGGCCATGGCGTCGGCACCGGTCTCATGCCGCGCGACCGTTCCCCCCTTACCGACTGGGCAGCCGGGGCGTTGCTGCCTCACCTCACCCAGCTCGGCGACTTCACCCGCAGCCGATTTCCAGTCCTCCCACGCAATCTCCCCAAGACTCCGACAGCCAAGACGAAGGAGGAACGCGCCCTCCAGAAGGTCGAGTTGGAGCGGAAAGGCCACAACGAACGACGCGCCGCCGTGGCACGGGTACTCGACGGCCGGCCCCTGATCGTCGAAGCGCGCTGGCAGAACGACCGCACGCGTGACGCCCTGATCGAGCAACTGGCAGTCTTGTTGGGCCTGGACGGCCCGGGCGGAACGGACAAGGCCGTACGTACCTGGACGGCACCAGAGCTGACGGTGCGCCTGTACCTGGAAGACGCCGGTGTCGTCGCCGCCCGGCTCGACTTCCCCGACGGCCAGCCGAAACGAAAGACCCTCACCACAGCGATCAGTGCCCGCCGGCGAGAGATCGCCGAACTGTGCGAGCGCGACGAACGACCAGACATCCAGGCCGTCGTGGTCGAGATCGGCCACCCGAAGTCCTTCCGGCCCGACATCGTGGACCCCAAGTTCGCCGTACGCCTCGGGTATGCCGATGCCGGACGGTTGACAAAGTTCATCACCTTGCCGAGCTCGCACTGGAACACCGCCACCAAGAAGAGCATCGCCCACCGAGCCCTGCAGGCGTGGAACGACGTCCTTCGGCAACTGGGCGTCTGCACGGCACCGGAACACAGTGTGGACGAACTGCCCAAGGACCTGGAGTACGTCGCACTGTGGATGGTCAAGCGCCGCGCCGACGGGCCCACCCGCAAACGCCGCACCTCCCCTGTCGCCGTCAAAATGAGCGCAGCCGACAGCTCGGTCATGGGGTGGGACCCCGATCGTGGGGACTGGATTCCGTACCCGGAACTCCTGCTCTCTCTCGCCCGCCACGCCGAGATCCCGGGCGAGTGTGAAGAGTTCGACGAGGAAGACCAAGACGGCGAGGACGGTGAAGTCACAGGAGCGACCGGGGAGGAGGACGCGCCGAGGCCGGAAGCCGAGGATGGAAAGAGACAACGCACCACGACCTGGGTTCCCGATCTGGACGATCAACGGGCCGAGACGGCCCAGTTCATCCGGGCGATGCTCTACAGCCTGCGCGACCGCCACGTCCTGCTGCTCTCGCACGCGCAGAACTCCCGTCTGCACTGGCCATGGCTGACCAACGGCCGACTGCGCCCCGACGCTCTCCAGTTCGGCCCCAACCCGGCCCAGCACATCACCCTGTACGGCGAGAATCTGTGCCATGTGCGGGTACGCGACCACGCATCCGACGAAACCCCCCAGTGGTTCGCCCCGGACGACGACACCGCCGATCACGGCTTCGCGAGCGGCCTGTGGGCCCACCCGGGCGCCGACGACGACCACCGCGTGTACTACAGCACCGGCGAAAAGCCCCACACAGCCAAGCACGCGGTGAAGACCGCCTCGAAGATTGCCACCCGGATCCCGCTGAAGAAGAAGCGCTCGGAGGATGAAGAGGACAAAGAGCCGGAGCCCGTCATCGACACGGGCACCAACGCATGGAACCCGGCCGCACTGGAGATCGCGGTTGTCGCCGTGCCAGAGAAATCCAGCGTGCCGGGACCTTGGGCCGCCATCACCCACCAGTTGCGCCGCGCGCCTGACTACAACGTGACCCTAGGGCTTCCACTCCCGCTCCACATGGCGGCAAAGACCGCACAATACGTCCTGCCACACGACGGCGACTCCGACGAGTCCTCCGGAGAGGAAGGTTCCCCACCGAGTCGGTGACTTGCAGGCTCATCCCGCACGGGCATGCGTGGCGGGCCGGCGTCGTCACCTCGCGGCACTCGACTCCGGCCGCCCAGCGGCTGAGGTCTTGGTCTTGCCCGCCGACCCACGGTCGAATCGGCACACCGTCCACCTCGACGTAGTCGGACCATCGGTTTACCCAGCCGGGATACTGCTCGGGGTGGTTTTCCCGCAGTTGCTTCTCGACGGGCGACAGCGTCGGGCACGGCTTGAGCTCTTCGGGCACCGGCAGGGCTCAGTAGTCTGCGCTCAGCGTAGCCCGCCTCGGGGCATATGCCTCCGCATGCGCCTCCCCGCCACACTCCACCTCAGAGCTCAACTCGTCGCGACCTGACCCTGCCGGCCTTGGTGCATCCAGGCGACGACGTCGAACACACGCAGGACGCCGATGTCCTCACCGATACCCGCCTGATCGCGGAGATGGACCAACTGATCATGGAAGGCACCGTTGTCTACCCGCAGGGCCGCAGCCAGCGCGGTCCAGAAGGAGTGGTCCGCCTTCGGTCGCTCGAACAGCTGCTTGATGCGGATGTCGTAGATGGGGATGAGGTGCGGCCGCTTGCGGGCCAGCAGTTTGCCTGCGACAACCGGGCCGCTGCCGTCGGGTTTGCCGGGGTATTGCTTGCTGCCGGATAGGCGTTCCCACAACTCCCAGGCGGGTCCGCCCTCCTCCATGAGCGCATCGCTTCCAGGATTCTCCAAGCGCGCGTCACGAGGGATGAGCGACAGCAGACGCGCCCAGTGCCCCCCCCAGGGTCGGCCAGCAGGTTCATCGCCCCGTGCGGCTCGAGGGACACACTGAGCGTGGTGATGGCCACCAGGTCGTTGCTGTCGAAGCAGTCCGCGACGTGCTCGGCGTCCCCGCCCCCGCCCAGGCGCTCGAAGTGTGCGCCGGAATAGAACAGGTCACCGCGTGAGCGTCGTCGGGTGAAGTACTCGACCAGTAGGCTCACGGCGGCCTCGTCGTCCCAGTAGATCTCCGGGATCTTCAATTCGATCACCGAGAGGCCCCCAACTCCCTTGCGGCCAGCGATGAGTCGGTGAACTGTACACCAGCTGAGATCATGCAGTGGCTCGAGTGGAATGCGCCGCCAACACGCGCGCCTGTGCTGCGCCGTTGAGATGTGGGATGGCTCCTGGAATTGGTCCAGGCATAGGCGTCGGTGTCGTTGCCGACGGAGCAGTGGAAGGCCGCAGCGGTGGCGGGGCCAGCGCTGCAACAGTCGACTACACGAGCAGACGCACATTGCGCGGGCATGCTGCGAAGCGAAGCAACATAGCGCGGGATCGCCGGTTAGCCAAACCGGCGTCTCCCCGGATCATTGATGGTCCACCGCCACTACCTGCACCTACGTCGAGAGGAATCGCCAAGACGGCTGTCAATTCAAAGCGTCGCACGGCTGTCAGCTCTCTGCGCTACCGCAGAGCTCCTGTGGAACAGGTGCCGTGGGCGCTCAAGATCCCGCGATGCGCGTAGCAGCATCCCCACCTCCTCCGTACCGCAGAGGACCGGTTTCTATCGCATCCCGAGTGCACCCGGGAATGAGGTTGACCTGCAGCGGGGCGGCCTGCTCATCGGCATCAACCCAAGCACGCAAGGCTGGGTGACCTCAATTACGTCACTTGCTGTTTTGATCAATTTCCGGGTCGGCACCGTGATCCACTGGCCCTGACACAGGCATTGGCGCAAGACGTTTTCAGCAACTTCAAATGCAATCAGCTGCGCGCAAGCCGCACCGCCTTAGCAACTGGAGAATCCGAATTGCACGGACAGACCAATGAGGTGCAAGGCACCCGTTACAGCCCTACACACATCCGCGCCACCTGGGACGGAACGGGCAGCGTGGAAGACGCTTCCAGGGCGTTGGGGTTCTCTCGGGCGAAGGGCTACGACCTCGTGCGTCGTGGAGAGTTCCCGTGCCGCGTGCTACGCATCGGACGTGCCACGCGTGTCGTCACCGCGTCCTTGCTCCGCGTACTCGAAAGCGGAGAACCGGAGTACAACGGTGCCCACACCAGCCGCTGCACTCCGTCATAGCCCCTGCGCACAGAAGCCCCCCGAGTCGGCGGGGCTTCGTCGTGTCATGAGCCCCTCATAGCGAGCGCCTACAGGAAGCGGACCGCACTGTGGCACAACTGCCTTGACGTTCCAGGCCAGGTCCCGGGTTGCGGGCAGCGTTCGCCGGGGGCGATGTGTAGGGATGCCACCCGCTACAAGGCCAGCGGAGCGATGCGGTCGCGCGGTGAAGCGGGCAAAGTCCTCCGCGGTGACGCATGGCAGTCTGGCGACCGTCGCCTCCGGCAATGCCGTCGCGGCCGCTCCACGCGGGCCGCGCAACATCGGAGGGAACAGGCAGTGCCACGCACGCATCCACAGGCGTGGGGTTTTGCAGACGTGAAGGTTGCGACCCGATTAGGCGCGAAGAGCTCCCGGGTCGGATGGTGCGCGTCGACCGTAAGGCGCGTGTCGTCGCCGCGTCCTTGCTTCGGGTGCTCGAGAGAGGAGAACCCGAGTGCAACGGTGCCCACGACGGACACTGAAACCCACCTACCCAGAAGCCCCGCCGGGCCGCACCTGCGGGGCTCCTCGTCGCACTCCGCTCTCACACGCCTATCACCGACTGCGTCGACTCCCCCGGACCAGAATGCCCTGACCTGGCATTACGCGCTCATCTTGGACTGGCCTGGACGCCCACGGACGGTCTCTACAACCTGTGCCACGTCGTCCCGAGCGAGGGGCCCAGGATGAGGACCGGGGCGTCTTCGGGCCCGTCGAAGCGGTACTGAAGGGCGGGGGCGTTCGTCTCACTCACCGCTCCAAGCTAGCGTCTGTTTCTGGCCCCCGGTCCCATGGGCCCCCAGTCCTCACACCCCGCTCCCGCACATCACCGGGGAACTCTTACAGGGTCTTCACGGGTGAGGCGGGGAGAGGGTGGGGTGAGGGCAGGTGGCGTGTGAGGCGGGGGCGCGTGGTGGTGTCGGTGGGGGTGCGGTGGTGCGAGTGGGGGGCGCGGTCACGCGGGCGCGGGCGGGGAGCAATGGGGGCGTGGACCGGAAGCGGGTGGGCGGAGTCAGAGGTCGGTTGGGGTGCCCAGGCCTGTCAGGGCGCCCACCGGGTCGGGGTCGGGGGTGCCTCGGGGCCACCAGTCGTCGTGGCCCGGTTCCGACTCGTAGGCGTACCACAGGCCGTCGCGGCCGAAGCGGAGCTGGACGTGGCCGCGGGGGTGGGTGAGGTGGTTGCGCCAGGGGCGGAAGGCGGGGAGGTCGGCGGCGAGGAGGAGCGGGCGGGCTCGGTCGAAGCGGCCGGCCGGCGGGTCCCAGGGCTCTTCGAGGACGGCGAGGCCGTCGAGCCCGCCCTGCCGCCAGGCGGCGACCGCCCGCGCCAGCTCCGCCGGGGTGCGGCCGGTCGCGGAGGCCAACGAGGCGTACAGGGTGCGGGTCGCCGCGGTGAGCCCGGAACCCGGGCGGGCCGCCGCGACCCGCACCGCGTCCTGCCACAGGCTCAGCTCGCCGGCCTCGTCCCGTCCGGTGCTGAGCAGGGCGTGCGCGCGGGCGGCGGCATCGGTCGCCAGCTGGTCCAGCGCGAAGGGGTCCGGGCCGCCCGGTGCCGCCGGGTACGCCGGGGGCTGCTCCGGGTGCGGGGGCACCGGCAAGGGAGCGGGCAGGGACGGGAGTTGACGCGGAGCGAGGGCCTCGGTGGCGCGTACGCCGGGAAGCAGCGCCGGTTCCCGCTCCTGGGCGGCGCGGGCCGCGCGCGTGGCGTTGCGGCGGGACAGGGCGTCGAGCAGCTCGCGTTCCCCGCGGCCGCGCAGCAGAAGCAGGACGAAGGGGTCGGCGTCGAGCAGGCGCGCGGTCTGGTAGCAGAGGGCGGCGGCGTGTTTGCACGGGTGGCCGCGGTCGGGGCAGCTGCACTGCGGTTCGAGGTCGCCGGGGCCGGGCAGCAGCGGCACTCCGCAGTCGGCGAGGGACTGGGGCATCTCCTTGTCCAGCAGCGCGGCGATGTGCCCGGGCCGCTCCACCGCGGCCTCCAGGAACCGCTCCCAGTCCGCGTCCCCGAGCGTGCGCAGCCGCACCTGCACGCGGTACGGGCGCGGGCGGCTGCCCTGCACGTACGCGAGCACGAGTCCGGGTGTGACCGTGATGGCGTCCACGTGCCCCTGCTCGGCGTAACCCCGCCCCCGGGCCAGCCGCTTGGCGTCCAGCGCGCCCTCCTCCAGCGCCGCGACCCAGGCGTTGCCCCACCAGGTCTCGGCGAAGCGGGTGTCGTCACCGTCCGACGCGAGGGCCGGAAAGGCCGGGAACGTGCGACGGAGGTCGCCGTCGCGGGCGGGGGCGGCCATGGAGCGGGGCCGGTGGGGAGAGGGGTCGGAATGGGCCGGGGCCGGAGGCGAGGGTGGGGCGGAGGGCGAGGACGAGGACGAGGACGAGCGTGGGGGGACAGGGATGGCCTCGGGGCCCGGACCCCCTTGCTGCGCACCGGCGTCGGACGCGGGCGACTCCCCCGCCCCGGCCCCCGCATCCGACGGCATCCCGAAGGCACCCGCGAGCAACTCTCGCAGCTCACGGGCCTGCCGAGCCGGGCCACCACCACCAGGGCCCTCCCCGCTCCCCCGTCGCACGTCGGCCCCTGCGGCACGAGACGAACGTCGGGGCTCGCGATCGGCATCCGTCCCGGCCTGCCGTGCCTCCGCGCGGGCGGCACGCAGCGCCTGTCGGGCAGCGTCACCGGGACGCTCACCCCTGCCGGACACGGAAGGCGGCACAGGAACGGCAGGCAGGACCTGGTCGTCCGGCGTGCCTTCCACCGCCCCACCAGACTCCTCGGCCCCGGCTTCCCGCCGCTCCGCCACGGCACGGCGCAAAGCCTGCCGGGCCACGTCACCGGGCCGGGGCGGGGCCCCTTCGGCGGAGGGCCGCTCCACTCGAGCCGAGCTGCCCACGGGCTCCCCCGAAGCCGAACCATGGCCACCGGAGCCCCCGGAGGCTGAACCGTGGCCACCGGAGCCCCCGGAGGCTGAACCGTGGCCACCGAAACCCCCGGAAGCCGAACCGTGCCCACCGAAACCCCCGGAAGCCTCCGCCTCCTCCATCGAAGCCGAAGAGGCCGGGACCGCCTCCTCCCGCGCATCCGAAACCCCCGACACGGCCTCCCCGCGCAGCCCCGTAGGCTCCGACGCCACCGCCCCCTCCCTCGTGGCCGAAGACGCCAGGGCCGCCTCCTCCCGCGCGCCCGAAACCCCCGGCACGAGCTCCTCGCGCAGCCCCGAAGACTCTGACGCCGCCGCCCCTTCGGGCAGCCCCGAAGACTCCGCCGCCTCCCCGCCCCGCACCCCCGAAGCCCCGCTCTCCGCCCGCTCCCGTGCCGCCCGCAGAGCCCTGCGGGCGGCGTCGGCCGGGCGGTCGGGTGCGGGGCCGGTCCCGCCGGGGTCGTTGCGGTCGTCCGTCATACCCATCACGCCTCCCTCCGCAGCCTGACGAGGTCGGACAGCTCGCGGTCCGTCAGTTCGGTGAGGGCCGACTCGCCCGAGCCGAGGATCGCGTCGGCGAGGGCGCGCTTGGACTGGAGCATTTCGGCGATGCGGTCCTCGACCGTGCCCTCGGTGATGAGGCGGTGGACCTGGACGGGCTGGGTCTGGCCGATGCGGTAGGCGCGGTCGGTGGCCTGTTCTTCGACGGCGGGGTTCCACCAGCGGTCGAAGTGGACGACGTGTCCCGCGCGGGTGAGGTTCAGGCCGGTGCCGGCGGCCTTCAGGGAGAGGACGAGGACCGGGGTCGCCCCGTCCTGGAAGCGGTCCACCATCCGTTCGCGTTCCGGTACGGGCGTGCCGCCGTGCAGGAGGTCGACCGGGATCGCGCGGACGGCCAGGTGGGAGGTGATCAGGCGGGCCATCCCGACGTACTGCGTGAAGACCAGGGCTGAGCCGTCCTCGGCCAGCAGGGTGTCCAACAGCTCGTCGAGCAGCGCGAGTTTGCCGGAGCGGGCGGCGAGGCGTTCGCCGACTGCGGCCTCCTCCTTGAGGTAGAGCGCCGGATGGTCGCAGATCTGCTTCAGCGCGCCCAGGAGCTTGAGGACCAGGCCCCGGCGGGCGATGCCCTCCGCCGTCTCGATGGCCAGCATCGACTCACGCACCACCGCCTCGTACAGCGCGGCCTGTTCGCGGGTGAGCGGGACGGGGTGGTCCGTCTCCGTCTTGGGCGGCAGCTCGGGGACGATGCCGGGGTCGGACTTCTTGCGGCGCAGGAGGAAGGGACGCACCAGGCGGGCCAGACGGGCCACCGCCTCCTCGTCCTCGCCGGTTTCCACCACGCGCGCGTGCCGGGCGCGGAAGGACTTCAGGGGGCCGAGGAGTCCCGGCGTCGTCCAGTCCAGCAGGGCCCAGAGTTCCGACAGGTTGTTCTCGACCGGCGTACCGGTCAGGGCCACGCGTGCGGGAGCGGGGATCGTACGCAGGGCCTTCGCCGTCGCCGAGTAGGGGTTCTTGACGTGCTGGGCCTCGTCCGCGACGACCATGCCCCACCGCTGCGCCGCCAGCGTCGGGGCCGCCGACCGCATCGTGCCGTACGTCGTCAGGACGAAGCCGCCGGTCAGGTCGTCCAGGGTGCGGTCCGGGCCGTGGAAGCGGCGGACGGGGACGCCGGGCGCGAAGCGGGTGATCTCCCGTTGCCAGTTGCCGAGCAGGGAGGCCGGGCAGACCACCAGGGTCGGCTCGCTGCGGGCCCGTTTCAGGTGCAGGGCGATCAGCGTGATCGTCTTGCCGAGGCCCATGTCGTCGGCGAGGCAGCCGCCGAGGCCGAGGGAGGTCATGAGGTCGAGCCAGGCCAGGCCGCGGAGTTGGTAGTCGCGCAGGGTCGCGTGCAGGCCGGCGGGCGGGTCGGCCGGCCGCAGGCCGGCGGTCAGCCGGTCGCGCAGGGCGGCGAGCGCGCCGACAGGGACCGCCTCGACCGTCTCTCCGTCGACCTCCGCGGTGCCCGTGAGAGCGACAGACAGGGCGTCGACCGGGTCGAGCAGGCCGAGTTCGCGTTTGCGGGCCTTGCGGACGAGGGCCGGGTCGACCAGGACCCACTGGTCGCGGAGGCGGACGACGGGCCGGTGCGCCTCCGCGAGGGCATCCATCTCGGCCTCGCTGAGCGGGTCGCCGCCGAGCGCCAACTGCCAGCGGAACTGGAGCAGTTCCTCGCTCTCGAAGAAGCCGGTGCCGTCGGTCGCCGAGCCCGGCGCCGGTCGTACCACCGCCGCCGCGCTCAGGTCGTGCGCCAGGTCCCTCGGCCAGTGGACGGCGACTCCGGCGGCCGCGAGCCGGGTGGCCGCCACGCCGAGCAGATCGCTCAGCTCCTCCTCGGACAGGGCCAGGACGTCGGGCGCGTCCTGGTCGGCGAGCCGGGCCAGCGGCGGCCAGACTCGGGCCGCGCGCCGCACGGCGAGGGCCGCGTCCACGCGCGCGCGGGGACCGAACGCGGCGTCCGCCTCGCCCGCCCACAGCGCCGCCGCGTCGGCCACCAGGGTGGGGTCGGCGAGGCTGTGGACCTGGACGATCGCCGCACCGGCGGCCCGCACCGCACCGCCCTCGTCGAACAGGTCGTACGCCGACAGGTCCAGGCGCAGCGAGATCCGCACGCCCGCGTCCATGCCGGCGGCGACCTCGGCGGCCCACTCGTGGGCGTCGGGCAGGCGGTGCGGGCGGCGGTCGGCGAAGGGTTTCCCGGCGGAGTACGGCGCGGCGGGGGTGCGGGGCAGGGTGTCCGCGACAGCGTCCAGGAAGGCGCGCATGAGCGCTTCCGGCTGGGGCAGCCGGAGCGGGCCGGGGCCGGGCAGCGGGACGGCATGGCCCTCGTGGGGCAGGGCCGCGGCGACCGCGCGGAGGTGGGCGATGTCGTCCGGATCGAGCGGGCCCGCGCGCCAGGCGTCGTGCCCGGTGGCGGTCAGGCCGGGCAGCAGCCGGCCGCGCGCGGCGAGCCGCAGGGCGTGCAGCGCGGCCGCGCCCCAGCAGGCGGTGGCGGGGTGGGCGGCGGGGTCGCGGCGGGCGCGGACGAGCAGCGGGAGCGCCTCGGCGAGGGGCAGGGACAGCGCGGGGATGGTCCTGCGGCGGACTCCGGCACCATGCCGTCGTACGACGGTGAGCTCCGTGGGTTCGGCGGGCAGGTCGCCGCCGTCGGGGTCCCAGAAAGCGACCCGGCCGTCGCGCGGGAGGGGTGCGGGCAGGAAGACGGCCGCGAGGCGCACGGGGACGGACTCCCCCGCTCGCCCGGTCACCGATGCCGTGTCGGTCATACGCTCTGTTCACCTCCCGCCCGCGAGTCGGATCAGACGTCTTCGACTCTACGGGCGGGGTCTGACAATCGGCCCCGGCGACCACTTTCGAGACCCGGTCGAGGAACCGGCGGCTCGGTCAAGGAACCGTGCGCGAGACGACGTAGACCATCGGGTGGTCCGGATCGGTCAGGTTCACCACGACGTCCTGGGTGGGCGCCGGGTTCTTCTGCCGGTGGACGAGGCCCCACCACGGGCCGGGCCCGGTGAACTTCCAGCCGGTGACCTTCTGGTCGCGTTGGCCGATCGCGATGTCGTCCTGCTTCAGCCGGGTCCGGTCGGTGCCCAGGGCCTCCAGGAAGACGTCCAGGTTGGGGCCGGTGGTCTGGAACTGGACGTAGAGACGGCTGGTCTTCCAGTTGTTCGTCTCGTAGTAGGCGACCTTGGCGGACGGGTGCGGGATCGGCACCTGGTAGACGCGGCGCTGGACCTTCGACGGCCAGCCTGCGGTCAGGCCGGTCGCCGAGTACTTCGCCTCCTTGTCCTTGCCGCTGTCGCGGCTCTGGTTGGCGGCGATCACCAGGTAGCCGGCCGGGACACCGATGAGCAGCACCATGATCAGCAGGGTGATGGCCCTGCGGCGGATCATGTGGCGACGGTCCTCGGTCGGCCGGGGTGGCTCGTCCGGGGGCGCGGCCTGGTGGGGCAGCGACGCGGTCATGCCGTGTCCCGGGTACGGCGGACGGCCTCCGCGTACCGCTCGTAGCGCTCGTAGCGCTCCACCCGGCGCCGCTTGGCGCGCCGGAAGCGCCGGGCGACGAGGCGGGCGAGGTCGGCGGCGCCGACCATGCCGGCCTCGGGGCCGAGCTGGGCGCGGACGATGCGGGCCTCGGGCCGGTAGCCGCGGCCGGTGAGGTGGCGCTTGAAGGCGTCCCGCGCAGGGGCGATCAGCAGGTCGTCGGCGGCCGACACACCGCCGCCGATGACGAAGCAGGAGGGGTCGAGGGCGGCCGCCAGGTTGGCGATGCCGACGCCGAGCCACTGGCCGATGTCCTGGAGCAGTTCGACGCACATGGCGTCGCCCTCGCGCGCCAGCTCGGTGATCATCGGGCCGGTGATGTCGGCGATGTTGCCCTTGACGTGCTCGATGATCCCGTACGCCACCGGGGAGTCGGCGGCGGCCAGTTCCCTGGCCTCCCTGACCAGTGCGTTGCCCGAGCTGTACTGCTCCCAGCAGCCGCGGTTGCCGCATGGGCAGCGGTGGCCGCCGGGGACGACCTGCATGTGGCCGAACTCGCCCGCGACGCCGTACTTGCCGCGCTTGACCTGGCCGTCCTCCAGGATCGCGCCGCCGATGCCGGTGCCGAGCGTGATCATGACGAGGTGGTCCTCGCCGCGGCCGGCGCCGAAGCGCCACTCGGCCCAGGCGGCGGTGTTGGCGTCGTTGTCGACGAGGACGGGGACCGCGAGGCGCCCGGCGATGCGGTCGCGCAGCGGCTCGTTGCGCCAGGACAGGTGGGGGGCGAACAGGACGCGGTTGCGGTCGGCGTCGACCCAGCCGGCGGCGCCGATGCCGACGGCGTGCACGTCGTGCCGGTCGGACAGGTCCAGGACCAGCTCGACGATGGTGTCCTCGACGACCTGGGGACTTTTGGACTTGTCCGGGGTCTCCGTGCGGACCTTCTCCAGGATGTTCCCGTCGGCGTCGACGACGCCCGCCATCACCTTCGTGCCGCCGATGTCGATGCCGACCGTTGGCACGCGCGGTGCGGTCAGGTGCGAGCGGCGCTCCCGGGTGCCGACCGTGCGGAGTGCGGGGGCGCGCCGGGAGCCGATGGGGGCGCTGAGGTCGCGGTAGGTGCTCATCGTCGCCGATTCTGCCTCACGTCGACGCCTTGTGCTGTGCCCGGGTGGGAGAGGCGTGGTGCGTGCCGTCCGTCGAGCGCGGGCCGGTGCGGCTGGTCGCGCCCGAGCCGCACAAGGACCCGGCCCCGCGCCCCTACGGGGCGCGTTCGCGCTCGCGTCTCCAGAATGTCCGGACATTGAGATGAACGGTACGGGTCAGCCGCAGGCCTCAGGGCCGTACCAGGAGCTGGAACTCGAACGAATAGCGGCTCGGGCGGTAGGTGTGGTCGCCGAACTCGACCGCGCGGCCCGTGTCGTCGAAGGTCGTGCGCTGCATGGTGAGCAGGGGGGCGCCCTCCGGCTCGGCCAGTCGTTCCGCCTCGGAGGCGGTGGCGGCGCGGGCGCCGATGGACTGGCGGGCACTGTGCAGGGTGATGCCGGCGGCCCGCATCAGCCGGTACAGCCCGGTGGCCTCCAGCTGTGCGGTGTCCAGGTCGAACAGGCCGGTCGGGAGGTGGTTGCACAGGTACGCCATCGGCTCGCCGTGCGCCAGCCGCAGCCGCTCCACGCGGTGTACGTCGCTGTCCTCGGCCACGCCGAGTGCGGCGGCGACCTCCGCGGTCGCCGGGACGACGGTGTTGACGAGGACCTTGGTCGCCGGTCGCTGTCCGGCCGCCTCCAGGTCGTCGTAGAGGCTGCTGAGTTCCAGGGGGCGCTTGACCTGGCTGTGCACGACCTGCGTGCCGACCCCTCGGCGGCGCACCAGGAGGCCCTTGTCGACGAGGGACTGGATGGCCTGCCGGACGGTCGGCCGGGACAGGCCGAGCCGTGCGGCGAGCTCGATCTCGTTGCCCAGCAGGCTGCCAGGGGTCAGCGAGCCAT
Organism: Streptomyces sp. NPDC002888; assembly: GCF_042888465.1. NCBI lineage: Bacteria > Bacillati > Actinomycetota > Actinomycetes > Kitasatosporales > Streptomycetaceae > Streptomyces > Streptomyces sp. NPDC002888. The sequence continues at coordinate 594,040 of NZ_JBIAPU010000001.1, forward strand.
GCTCTATCGCGGCCTCCAGCTGCTGGGACAGCTGGAAGTACAACGGCACGGGAGAGCTCCGGTCCACACGGAGCTCGAGCTGCACGGTCGGGTCCACTTCTGGTTTCGGCACGGGCCGAGCGTAGCTCTGTGGCCGGTTGACGGGAAGTTCTGTAGTTCGATTGTCCGGACATACGCATTGACATCACCGGGGCTACGCGGCCACTTTGTTTTCATGCGCATCGGGGTCATCGGTACAGGTCGCATCGGCGCGATTCATGCCAACACACTCAGCCGTCACCGTGAGGTCGGTTCCCTGATCCTCACGGACGCGGACCCGGCGCGGGCGCAGGAGCTCGCGGGGCGGCTCGGTGAGACGGCGGCGCCGGGAGTGGACGAGATCTTCAGGTGGGGCGTGGACGCGGTGGTGATCACCACGGCCACCGAGGCACACGCCGAACTGATCGGTCGGGCAGCGCGGTCGGGGCTGCCGGTGTTCTGCGAGAAGCCCATCGCACTCGACGTGCCGGGGACCTTACTGGCGATCGCCGAGGTGGAGACGGCCGGAACGATCCTGCAGATGGGGTTCCAGCGCCGCTTCGACACGGGTTACACGGGAGCTCGGGACGCGGTGGGGTCGGGGCGGCTCGGGCGGTTGCACACGGTCCGGGCGGTGACGTCGGACCAGTCGCCGCCGGCGGCCGCGTGGCTGCCACTGTCCGGCGGGCTGTTCCGGGACACGCTGATCCACGACTTCGACGTGCTGCGCTGGGTGACCGGGCGCGAGGTGGTGGACGTGTACGCCGCCGGGTCCGACGCGGGACCGGCGATGTTCCGTGAGGCGGGGGACGTCGACACGGCGGCGGCGGTCCTCACCCTCGACGACGGCACGCTCGCGACGGCCACCGCGACCCGGCTGAACGGCGCGGGCTACGACGTGCGCATGGAGCTGGCCGGGGAGCTCGACCAGATCGTGGTCGGCCTCGACGACCGTACGCCGATCGCCTCCACGGAACCCACGGGGCCGCCGGCCGCCGACAAGCCGTGGAGCGGTTTCCTGGAGCGGTTCGGGCCCGCCTACGAGGCCGAGCTGGCCGCGTTCGTCGAGGTGGTGCGGGGCGAGCGCGCGAACCCGTGCGACGGGCGCGAGGCGCTGCAGGCCTTGAGGATCGCCGACGCCTGCGACAGGTCCCGGCGGGAGCGCAGACTGGTGGCCCTGGCGGAGGTGCCGGGTGGGTGAGGGGGCCGGTCGCCCGCCCCGCCCCCACGGGCCCCTACCAGCGCACCGGCAAGCTGCGCATCCCCCGCATCAGCATGCCCGGTAGCCACTCGCCGGGTGGGCCGTCGAGGGTGAGGGCGGGGGCGCGGTCGAGGAGGGTGCGGATCGCGGCGCGGGCTTCGAGGCGGGCCAGCGGGGCGCCGAGGCAGTAGTGGATGCCGTGGCCGAAGGCGAGGTGGGCGCGGGTGTCGCGATGGATGTCGAAGCGGGCCGGGTCCGGGTAGCGGGCGGCGTCCCGGTCCGCCGCGGCGAGGCCGATCATCACCGCCTCGCCCTGTCCGATGGGGGTGCCGCCGATCTCCAGGGGTTCGGCGGCGTACCGGAACGTCGCGTTCTCCACCGGGCCCTCGTAGCGCAGCATCTCCTCGACCGCGCCGTCGAGGAGGGTCATGTCGGCGCGCAGTGCGGCGAGTTGGTCGGGGTGGGTGAGGAGGGCGTGGATGCCGTTGGCGATGAGGTTGACAGTCGTCTCGAAGCCCGCGATCAGCAGGATGAAGGCCATGCCGCGCAGTTCGCCCGGGGAGAGCCGGTCGCCGTCCTCGGCGGTGGTGCGGATCAGGTCGCTGAGCAGGTCGCTGCTCGGCCCGGCGCACCGCTTGTCCTCGATCAGCTCGGTGAGGTACCCGGCGAGCCGCACGAAGGCGTCGTGCTCGCTGTCCTCGCTGGTGGGCGCGACGGCCTCCGTGGTCAGCTTCCGGAACTCGGCGCGGTCCAGCTCGGGGACGCCGAGCAGCTCGCAGATCACGGTGAGGGGCAGCGGGTAGGCGAACGACTCCACGAGGTCGGCGCGGCCCCGCGGCAGCATCGCGTCGAGCAGCTCGTCGGTGATCTGCTGGATCCGGGGCCGCAGCTCCTCCACCCGGCGCGGGGTGAAGGCGCGGGAGACCAGGGCGCGCAGCCGCGTGTGCTGGGGTGGGTCGGCGACCAGCAGGTACTTGCCGATCAGCTGCTCGTCGAGGAAGACCACCCCGATGCGACTGCCGTCCTTGGACAGCCGGGGGTCGGCGAGCGCGGCCCTCGCCTCCTCGTGTCCGACCACGAGCCAGGTCTCATGGTGCGCGTCGGGTTCGGGCAGCCGCACCCGGTGGACCGGGCCGCGCTCCCGCAGCCGCGCGTACACCCTGTGCGGGTCGCGCCGGAATCCGGCGCCGAACTCCCCCAGGTCGATCACGTCCGCCATGACGCTCCCCCTCCCGTCACCATGCCAACGCGCGAGGGCGGCGCTCAGTGCCCGTCGTCGTCGAGGAGTTCCGCGTCGTAGGCCAACAGGGCGATCTGCACCCGGTTGTTGAGGTCGAGCTTGGCCAGGATGCGGGAGACGTGGGTCTTGACGGTGGCGACGCTCATGTAGAGCCCGGTGGCGATCTCTGCGTTGGACAGGCCCCGGCCGACGGCGACGGAGACCTCGCGTTCGCGGTCGTTGAGGGCGGCGATCCGCTCACGCGCACGGGCGCGGCGGGTGTCGGCGGCGGTGCCGGCCGCGTGCCGCATCAGCTGGCGGGTGACGGTGGGCGACAGGACGGGGTCGCCGGCGGCGACGCGGCGCACCGCGTCGAGGATCTCGGCGGGCGGGGTGTCCTTGAGGACGAACCCGGCGGCGCCCGCGCGCAGGGCGCGCAGGACCTGTTCGTCGGCATGGAAGGTGGTGAGGACGACGACCTGCGGGGCGTCCTCGCGGCGGCGCAGCAGTTCCGTGGCCGTCAGACCGTCCATCGACGGCATCCGGATGTCCATCAGGACGACGTCCGGGCGGGTGCGGTCGACGAGCGCCTCGACCTCGCCGCCGTCGGCGGCCTCGCCGACGATCTCGATGTCCTCGGCGCCGCCCATCATGAGGGACAGGCCGGTCCGCACCAGGGGATCGTCGTCGACGAGGAGGAGTCTGATGGCAGTCATGGGGCTTACGTAATCACGGGGCGCGGGGCGTGTGTTGACGCGTGCACCGGATTCGTCGAGGGGGCCGGAGACCTCCGCGCTCACCTCCATGGCAGCCACGCCCGCACCGTGAAGCCCCCGTCCTCCTGCGGCCCGTGCGTCAGACGGCCCCCGGCCAGCGTCGCGCGTTCCGTCAGGCCGATCAGGCCCTGACCGGAGCCGGGTACGGCCGGGACCTCACCCTCGGGGGCCGGATTGTGGACCGAAAGGCTGAGGCCCTCGCCCGGTGCGCCGGTGACCGAGACCGTGACCTCCGTGCCGGGGGCGTGTTTGCGGGCGTTGGTGAGGGCCTCCTGGACGATGCGGTAGGCGGTGCGGCCGGCGGAGGCGGGGACGGTGGCGGGGTCGGAGACCCGGCTGTCGAGGGCCACCTTCATCCCGGCGTCGCGGGACTCGGCGACCAGCGCGTCCAGCGCGGCGAGTGTCGGCTGGGGGCGGCCCGCGTCGTCGGGCTCACCCGCGCGCAGGACGCCGATGATCTCCCGGAGATCCTGCAGGGCCTCGTGCGCGCTCTCCCGGATGACGCCGGCCGCCCGCGCGACCTCCTCGCGGGGCGCGTCCGGCCGGAACTCCAGCGCGCCCGCGTGCACGCTGAGCAGCGTCAGCCGATGCGCGAGCACGTCGTGCATCTCCCGGGCGATGGCCTCGCGGGCCAGCCGTTGCGCCTGCTCGGCGCGCAGCCGCGCCTCCGTCTCGGCGCGCCGGGCCCGGTCCCGCAGGCTCAGCAGGAGCTGGCGTTTGGACCGTACGACCAGGGCCCAGCCGATGATGGCGATCGTGAGCAGCTCGGTGAACGCGACCACGACCCGGTACGACGAGTCGGGGTCCGGGCGCAGATGGAAGAAGAGCGGGAGCAGGGCCAGGGAGGCGCCGCCGATCCAGGCCACGTACCGGAAGGGCCGGTGCACCGCGAGGGTGAAGAGGGCGACCAGACCGGCGCCGCCCGCGGTGTTCGACAGGAGGCCCACGGGGACCATGGCCACCGCGAGCCCGACCGGCCAGCGGCGGCGCAACCAGACCGCGGCGCAGGACAGGGCGCCCAGACCCTGGTCGACGGCGGCCAGGACGTCCGGGAGGTTGGTCTCGTCCTTGACGGTGTCCGCGCCCAGGAGCCCGATGCCGACGGCCAGGAAGAAGCAGGAGAAGTCGACGATCCAGTCGCGGGCGGTACGCCGGGGCCGCCCGGACCGTCCGGCGTCGGGGTCGAACTCGTGGACCACGGCGGACGGAAACAGCCATCGACGCCCCGCGAACGCCGGCGTGGTCCGCGCCGGCCTGTCACCCATCACGGTCGACAAATCTATGCGGGAGGCGTTCCCTCCGCCCTGGTCCTACGGGGATCACCGACCAAAGTCGCGTGACCGCAGACTTTCGGCGCGCCGGTCCGGGCCCGACGGGGACTTCCGCCGGACGTGCCTCGCCCCGCGGCCGATGTGTGTGGGGGGTCCGCGGGGCGAGGGTCTTCCTCATGAAACAGGTGCTGGAGGTAATCGGATTCATCGCCTTCGTGCAGGGCGTGATGGGCCTGTTGCACGAGTTCACCGACTGGGACGTGGGTCTCCTGCAACGCCTCGACTTCCTCGACGGCTACGGCGTCTTCGCGAGCGTCGTGCTGATCGTGCTGGCGTTCGCGCTGTTCGCCGTCGCCGAGAGCCGGAAGCCCACGTGAGGCCGGAAGCCCGGGTGAACACGGGTGGGCCTCCGGCCGGTGGCGCCGTTTCCTCGTTGACCTGAGCGGGTCGGCTCAGCAGCCGTAGTCGATCAGGTCGAACGTGGCGTAGTGGTCCGCGGTGTAGTAGTCCTCCTCGGTCTGCTTACCGGTGACGACACGGCGCGCGCCGCGCGTGTATTCGCCCACTTCTCAGGCCGCCCGCCTGGCTTCCCATCCGCTCTCCTCCGTTCCCTGGAGGAGCAGTTCGGCAACCCTGGTCGATGACGGGACAGATTGACGGAGTGCGTGTCCTCAGCGGTAGACAGCTGGCCCCACGTCCGCCATCACGAGGTCCAGTGGAACGGACAGCGCCGTGTCCCGCAGAGCCGCATAGAGGTTCTGGCACCACTCGGTGTCATGGCCGGCGCAGATGCCGCGTCCCATGTTGCGCGACAGCGACGTAACCCTGCCCGTCGAGGATGCCGCATTCTACGGCTGAGCCCACCCCGAGCCAGTGACTCTGAGCTGCTGGAGCAGGTAACCCAGCAGACCGGCGGAGTTTGGTCTGCAAGCAAAGTGCTCGGTGGAGGTGGCTGGCAAGGAGGCGGCCGTGCACGTCTTCAGCAGGAGCACACCGCCGGGCGCTGGTGCGGCTCGCTGCGGACAGGAAACAGTCGCACGACGACGCGCTCGGCGGGCCCACCACTCACCAGAGCGCCTCAGTATCCTCCGCCTTGCCCACCACAAACCCGCCGAACTTCCCAGTGGTCAGCTCGTCACCTCGCCCGCGCGCTGACCATCCGCCCCGCCCACTCCTCCGCGACGAGCCACTCGCCATCGTCGACCACCCGAGCAGCAGCTCCACCATGAGCTGCCCAGAACCCGTGCCTGCTCCCCCTTGTCCGGCATTGCCCGTCCGCGTCTGTGCCGCACCAAGATCTGGGCTATACGCGGGCCAACACTCCGCGATCGACACACCGGACCTTCATTCTTGCTGGTCAGGAGGATGCCCTGCCTGTACCACCAGCAGGCGAAGAACCCGCTGGCAGGCCCCCGTTCACTGCCTGACGCGGACTGTCGCCTCGGACAGACAGGACAAAATGCCTGTCGCCTTCGCTGTAACCCAGTTGCGGGGTTACAGCGAAGACAATGAGAGGTGTGCATTGCTGTTGGACAGGGGAACGAGCAGATCCACCCTCGGTACACCAGGCTGGCCCGCCAGCATGTGAGGGCGACGTGGCGACGCTGGGACGCAAGTTAACTCGGCGAAAACTGATCGGACTTGACGGGAAAATCTCCGGAGTTGTCATTGACATGCCATTGTCTACGCGCGTCATCATGAGCGCATGAGATTCCCCCCACGAATTACCCGCATCGGCGCCGCAGCCGCCGTCCTGTCCGCCCTCCTCGTCGGCGGCACCGTCGCCACCGCGTCCCCGGCGGCCGCCGCGGTCGGCAGCATCTGTTACAGCGCCCTGCCCTCCCAGGCCCACGACACCCTCGACCTGATCGAGCAGGGCGGCCCCTACCCGTACTCCCAGGACGGCACCGTCTTCCAGAACCGGGAAGACGTCCTGCCGAGCCAGTCCTCTGGCTACTATCACGAGTACACCGTGATCACGCCGGGCTCCTCCACGCGCGGTGCACGCCGCATCGTCACCGGTGAGGAGAACCAGGAGGACTACTACACGGCCGACCACTACGAGTCCTTCGACCTGGTCAACTACGGCTGCTGAGTCCCCCACGGATCAGTCCGAGGAACGGTGCGACCCGCTGAAGGTCCGGCAATGCGCTCAGCCGGGCCTCAGCATCCGCTGGTGACCGGCACGCACCTCTGAACAGCGTGGTGCGTTCCCGAGCCGGTGATGCAAGCCCGCCTCGCCGGAAGGCCTCAGCCACGCTGTGAGGCGGGTCCGTGCGACAGCTGCACAGCTCGACCTCGAGGGCATCCAGGCGCCGCAGAACTCCTCGCCCCGCGTACCCCCCACGCACACACATTGGGCGCGGGGCGAGGCACGTTCTGCCGTAGTCCGCGCCAAGTTGGCCTCGGCGCTTTCCTTTTCTACGTCGTTTCCCCAGCGCGACCGGATGGACCCCGCGGTCCTACCGCCTGCTGCGGAAGGCCTGTGACACCACCGGGCGGATGACGCGGCCGTTGAACGTCGCGGGCGGCAGGCGCCGTTGAGCGAGGAGCAGAAAGCCGATCGGCGAACTCTTGATTTGCGCGTCCCGTGTTCCTGCCGAGCCCTGACCCATTGCCGCGAGGCCGAACGTCATGCCTGAGGCGGTCTCGTGCCCGCTGCCCAGGACGGTCGACAGCGCGGCGGTGAGCGAGCCCCGTTCGAACTTGCAGTTCGCTACTGGTCCACTTTTCAGCCGTCGCTGAATTGCTCGTGGGCGGTCCCGCGGGGCGGGAGTCGTTCCGTTGCTCAGTCTCCGTCTTGTCGGCAGCCTGCGAGACATCTTCGAACAGCTTGGCCAACGCTACGTTGAGGCCTGAGGCGATACTCAGGGTGTAGCGGAAAGCATCGCGGAGTCGCCTACGGCGGCGGGGCCCTGACTGCGGAGCCGCCGCCTGGGCAAGCGGCGCGGCAGCGAGCGGGAGGGCGGTTCCGGCCGCCGCCGCGGTCATGATGCCGATCATGTGCCGGCGGCTCAGGGCACTTCTGTTGTCCTCGCCCGCCTCGGCGAGCGTGCCCCGGGCGGCTGCCGGGCCGGCGAGAACGTCCTGGGCGACTGCGCGACTGACGCAGGTCACGCCGTCACAGTCGAGCGCAGTGCGCGCAATGCCTCGTCGACGCGCACGAGTTCGTCGAGCATCGCCGTCGCGGAGCCGGTCATGACATCGTTCGCAACCAAGCCCTGTTCCTCGTCGATGAGTTGGTGCACGAAGGGAATCGACACCGACTCGACGACCGGTGTCATCTTCAGGGTGGTCACGACCTGCTTGATCATCTGTGCGGCCCGGGTGCCCGCGGAGACGCCGTCGTAGCTGACCAGGCCGACCGGCTTGTACTGCCACTCGCGGTGCAGGTGGTCGATGGCGTTCTTCAACTCGGTGTTGTAGCCGAAGTTGTACTCCGGCATCACGAGGACGAAGGCGTCCGCCTCCGCGACCTTGGCACTCCAGTCACGGGTGTGCTGGTGGGTGTACCTGCCCAGGCGCGGGTGGTGCGGCTCGTTCATGAACGGCAGGTCGACCTCGGCCAGGTCCACCAGCTCGATCTCGTCGAATCCGCTGTGTTCCTTGGCGTGGCTCTCGAACCACTCACCGAGGGTGAGGCCGATCCGGCCCGGGCACGGCTCGCTGGAGGACGCACCATCGGTGCTCAAGTTCAGCAGAGTAGGCCGGCGAGAAAACACCTCGTACATGTACTTCCGAGTGCATCAGAATCCGAGATGTCTGCTACAGATCGGCACTGGACCACACTTGACGCCCGGAATGCCCGGATATGCTGCACGGGTAGTGGACGGGGACGACAATACCTACAGCCCGAATTCGACCCGGGCGGTTTGTTCAGTGGGTAAATAATGCCTCTGGCCTGCGGAAATAAAGAGCGGCAGACGAGTCAGGCCATACGCCGGGGTCTGTTCGGGACAGCACCGCTCCGGATGTCTCAGTCAGCAGTTCCCAGGATAAGACTCCCCAGTCTCCAGGGAACTGCCGTTTCCTCAAGCAATCCGCCTCGACCCCGAATCTACCCCCACCGCCCCAGCTGAGTCTAGATCATGGCCCTGACCTGCATAAACTCCCTTGAGCTTCGACCAAGAACTACAACTCGTGGTATTAGCCCGAGGACTGCTTGGGCAGGACGCCTTCCCGGTTCTGGAAGACGCTCCCGTCCTGCGAGTACGGGTAGGGGCCGCTTTGTTCGCCGCCGATGCGGGTGATCCGTGGGGGGAATCTCATGGACCCCATGATGACGCGCGTAGATGATGGCATGTCAATGACAAGGAGGCAGGATTCTCCTGTCAAGTCCGGTGAGTTTTCGGGAAGTTAACCTGCGGGCCGAGGACACGGTCGGAGCGGACGTGACTACGGCCCACGAGGCGTCAGACCGTCTCCGGCAGCTCGTAGGAGCCGTACTCCGGGCGGCCCGCCAGGTCGTACGACTGGATGGAGACGCCCGCGGCGGTGATGCGGCCGCCGGTGTGGCGGAAGGCGGTGGGGAGACTGCCCTCCGCGAAGAGGCGGCGGCCGGCGCCGAGGACGACCGGGAAGGTCAGCAGGTGGACGGTGTCGACGAGGTCGAGGGCGAGCAGTGAGCGGGCGAGGGCACCGCTGCCGTGCACCTGGAGCTCGCCGTCGGTGCGCTCCTTGAGGGCGGTGACCTCCTTGGCGAGGTCGCCGTCGATCACGGTCGTGTGGGCCCAGTCCGGGGCGGTGAGGGTGCTCGAGGCGACGTACTTCGGCAGGCCGTTCAGCTTCGAGGCGACCGGGTCGGCCGGGTCGGTCATCTTCGGCCAGTAGGAGGCGAAGATGTCGTAGGTGCGGCGGCCGAGGAGGAACGCGCCGACGCGTTCGAAGACCTCGGTGACGAACCGGCCGAAGTCCTCGTCGCCGTACGGGACGCTCCAGCCGCCCTGCTCGAAGCCTCCTGTGGTGTCCTCGCTGGGGCCGCCGGGGGCCTGGTAGACGCCGTCGAGGGTGACGAAGGTGGTGAGGACGAGCTTGCCCATGGCGGGTGCCTGCCTTCCGGAAGGTGGGGTCGCTTGACGACAACTGTCATCAGCTCAGACCCCACCGGCACCCGCAACTCATCGCCTCAGCCCGCGTGGGTCGAGAACAGCCCGCCCGCCGGGCCCTGCTTGTCGCCGCCCTGGGCCTTCTTCAGGGCGTTGGCGAGGCTCTCGATGGTGAGGGACTGCAGGATCACGCTGCCGTTGCCCTCCAGGGTGGCCAGGGACAGGCCCTCGCCGCCGAACACGGCGTTCATGACGCCCTGGCGGTTGAGGCCGCCGACGCGCTGGACGCCGTACTGGATGCCCTCTTCGAAGGCGACGACGCAGCCGGTGTCGACCTCGATGCGACCGCCGAAGTCGGCCGGGTTGAGGTCGATGAAGTTGCCCGCCCCTGCGATGATCACGGTGCCGCGGCCGGTGAACTTCTCCAGGATGAAGCCCTCGCCGCCCTTCGTGCCGGTACGGCCGCCCTGGAAGGCGATGCCGAAGTCGACGGTGGACTCGGCGGCGACGAAGGCGTCCTTCTCGGCGAACCACGCGCGCGTGCCGTCGAGCTCCAGGGCCCGCATCTCGCCGGGGAGCACCCCCGCGAAGCCCACGGTGCCCTCGCCGCCCTGGGCGGTGAAGTACTGGAACGCCAGCGACTCGCCCGCGAGGGCGCGCTGGCCGACCTGCATGGCGGTGCCCATGGCCTGGCGCAGCATGCCGCCCATGCCTCCACCCACGCCACCGCCGCTCCCGCTGCCCGAGCCGGCTCCCTGGGGCTGGCCGCCGCTACTGCCGGACGGGCCGGACAGGCGGGTCTCCATGGTCACGTTCGCCGTCTTGAACAGGAACTTCCCGGCCTCGCAGTACACGGTCTGGCCGGGGCCGAGGTTGACGACCGCCATCTGCATGGCGTTACCGACGATTTCTCGCTGAAGGGTCACGACGGGAGAACGCGGGAGACGGAGGCAAGAGTTCCGGGCCACCGAGGTAGACGTCCGTTGGCCGCCAGCACGCCGGGGCACCGGCCGCTGGGATGGACCCATGACAACGACCTACGGAACTCTGAACGGCAAGGTGGCCCTGGTGACCGGCGGCAGCCGCGGCATCGGTGCGGCCACGGCGGTGCGGCTGGCCCGGGAGGGCGCGGACGTCGCCCTCACGTACGTGAACGGCAAGGAGGCGGCCGCGGACATCGTACGCGCCGTCGAGGCCCTCGGGCGGCGGGCGGTCGCCCTGCGGGCGGACTCCGCGGACGCGGCGGAGGCGGCGGGAGCGGTGGGCCTCGCGGCGGAGGCGCTGGGCGGGCTCGACGTGCTGGTGAACAACGCGGGCGTCGGGCTGCTCGGGCCCCTGGAGAGCCTGTCCCTCGCCGATGTGGACCGGGTGCTCGCCGTGAACGTCCGCGGTGTCTTCCTGGCCTCCCAGGCCGCGGCCGCGCGTATGGAAGCCGGGGGCCGGATCATCACCATCGGCACGTGCATGACGCAGCGCGTCCCGGGCCCCGGCGGCACGCTCTACGCGATGAGCAAGTCGGCGCTCGTCGGGCTGACGAAGGCGTTGGCCCGCGAGCTCGGCGGGCGCGGGATCACGGCGAACGTCGTCCATCCGGGGCCGATCGACACGGACATGAATCCGGCGGACGGGCCCTATGCCGCGGGGCAGGCGGAGATGACGGCGGTGGGGCGGTTCGGGAGGGCTGAGGAGGTGGCGGCGACGGTGGCTCATCTGGCGGGGGCCGCGTATGTGACGGGGGCGGAGTACGCGGTGGACGGTGGGCATGCGGCGTGAGGGTGCCGTAGGGGTTTTTCGCCCCCGCCGCCCCTGCCCTTCCCGTCCCCGGGGGCTGGCGCCCCCGGCCCCCCGCTTCGGCCCTGAACGGGCCTTGTCCGCAAACGCCGGACGGGCTGGAAGGGGGCGGAGCCCCCAGGACCGGAAGACCGCCCGTCAGCCGCCCAACTCCTGATGCCGCGCCGCGAGGCGGTTCGCGCCCTCTTCCGTCAGGGAGCCGAACAGCCGCAGGCGGGAGATGCCTCCGTCCGGATATATGTCCACGCGCGCGTGCGTCCCCACCGCCGACGTCGGCAGGAGGAAGCGGTGGTTGGTGTCGGGCTGGAGGCGGGTGCGCGGGAGGATCTCCAGCCAGTCGCCGTCCTCGCCGTCCCTGACCGACACCGTCGCCCAGCCCGCGGCGTTGCCCTTCAGATACGCCGTGTCGATCTCGAGGGCGCGGATCTGGGACTGGGCGACGAGTCGGTAGCGGATCCAGTCGTTGCCCTGGTCGCGGCGGCGCCGGGTCTCCCAGCCGTCGTCCATCTTGCGGGAGCGGCCGGGCTGGATGGTGTTCGTCGCCGGGGAGTAGAAGAGGTTGGAGGCGTCCTCGGCCCGGCCGCCGTTCTCCAGGGCGACGACATCGAAGGTGCCGAGCACCTCCAGCCATGCCGGGTCCGGGACGACCTCGCCGTACACGCGCAGGCGGGCGATGCCGCCGTCGGGGTGCTGGTTGACGCGCAGGTGGGTGAAGCGCTGTTCGACGGACACCGAGAATCCGTTCGCCGCGTGGCCGCCGACGGGGGTGCGCGGGACCAGCGTCGTCCACTTCACGTCGTCGCCGAGGAGCTCCTCCGGGGAGGGGGAGCCGGGCACCGACGTGCCCTCGATCGACACCGCCTGCGGGTAGTTGCCGCGGAAGTGGGCCGTGTCGACGACGATCCCGCGCACGACACCGGGTGCGCCCAGGCGGACCAGTGCCCAGTCGTGGTCCTCGGACGTCGGCCAGGGGTGGTCGGCCGAGGCACCGCGGCGGCGGCGGGTTTCCCAGCCGTCCATGATCTTGCCCTTGTGCCCGAAGTGCTCGGGGTCGAACTCGGCGCGCCCGGGCAGCAGCAGGTTCTCCCGCTGGGCGAAGAACTCGTCGTTGGCGGCGATGACCCCGGCGCCGAGCTGCCGGTCGGCGAGGTTGGCGTGGTGGGTGAAGGGGAAGTCGGCGGTGCGGTGGTCCGCGTACGGGTCGCCGCCTCCGTAGGGGTTCGCGTCGCCGGTGAAACGAGGTGTCGCCGTCACAGTGATCAGGGCTTCCTTTCGGGAGTCGGCCGGTGCCGGTGCGGATGCGCGCGGGTCAGCGGGGTCTGGTGAGCAGTCGCCCCTTCGGTTCGGTGAACTCGCCGTCGGCGACGATGCGTTCGCCGCGCAGCCAGGTGGACTTCACGACGCCGTGGAGGGTCCGGCCCGCGTACGCCGTGACGCGGTTGCGGTGCTGGAGGGCCGCGGGGTCCACGGTGAAGGTCTCGTCGGGGGCGAGGACGGCGAAGTCGGCGTCGTGGCCCGGCGCGATGGCGCCCTTGCGTGCGTCGAGCCCCACGAGTCGGGCCGTGCGTGTCGACATCCAGCCGACCACGTCCTCCAGGCCGTGGCCCCGCCGACGCGCCTCGGTCCACACCGCGGCCAGGCTGAGCTGGAGGCCCGAGATGCCGCCCCAGGCCGTCGCGAAGTCGTCCGTCTTGAGGTCGGCCGTCGACGGGGAGTGGTCGGTGACCACGCAGTCGATGGTGCCGTCCGCCAGCGCCTGCCAGAGGAGGTCCTGGTTGGCGGCCTCGCGGATGGGCGGGCAGCACTTGAACTCGCTGGCGCCGTCCGGGACCTCCTCGGCGGTGAGGGTGAGGTAGTGGGGGCAGGTCTCGACGGTGATGCGGACGCCCTCCGCCTTGGCGGCGGCGATCAGTGGCAGCGCGTCGCTGGAGGACAGGTGCAGGACGTGCACGCGCGCGTGGTGGCGCTTCGCCAGCGCGATGAGCCCCGCGATGGCGGAGTCCTCGGCATTTCGCGGGCGGCTGGCGAGGAAGTCGGCGTACCGGGGGCCGCCCTGCTGCGGGGCGGCGTCGAGGTGGCGGGGGTCCTCGGCGTGCACGATCAGCAGGCCGTCGAAGCCGGCGATCTCCTCGAGGGACCGGGCGAGCCGGTCCTGTTCGAGGTGCGGGTACTCGTCCACGCCGGACGGTGACAGGAACGCCTTGAAGCCGAAGACCCCGGCGTCGTGCAGCGGGCGCAGGTCCTTGACGTTGTCGGGCAGGGCGCCGCCCCAGAAGCCGACGTCGATGTGCGCCTTGGCGGCGGCGACCTGCTGCTTCGTACGGAGGTGCTGGACCGTGGTCGTCGGCGGGAGGGAGTTGAGCGGCATGTCGACGAGGGTGGTGATGCCGCCGGCCGCGGCCGCGCGGGTGGCGGTCCAGAAGCCCTCCCACTCGGTGCGGCCGGGGTCGTTGACGTGCACGTGGGTGTCGACCAGGCCGGGCAGCAGCACGTGGTCGCCGAAGTCCTCCAGGCGGGCGCCCTCGGGGACGGCCGCGTCGTACGGCAGGACGGCCGTGATCCTCCCGGCGGAGACGGCGACCGAGGCGGCGCGCGTCCCTTCCGGAGTGATGACGCGTGTCGAACGCACCACCAGTTCAGCGTCGGACACCCGGACCCCTCTCTTCCGCTTGCTTCGCGGAAACTTCCACGAAACGGAATTCAACTTTCTGTTGAAGAAGTCTTCACTCCCGGACCCATGCCGTCAAGGGCGCACTTCTCCAGAGTGCATCCGCCACCGCCACTCTGGATGTTTCCACAAAGCGGAATTAGAATTTCGTCGAGCAGAACGTAGCTACGCACAAGCGAGGAGTCAACCGACCGACGGGTAGGCTTCAGCTCTTCCCGCCAGCCCCGAAAGGAACGCCGTGCCGACGTCCAGCGCCAGCACCACCGACTCCGTCAAGTCCGCCGGCGGCGGGGTCCAGTCCCTCGAGCGCGCCTTCGACCTGCTCGAGCGGATGGCGGACGCGGGCGGCGAAGTCGGGTTGAGCGAACTGTCCGTGAGCAGCGGGCTCCCCCTGCCCACCATCCACCGCCTGATGCGCACCCTCGTGGCCTGCGGTTACGTCCGCCAGCAGCCCAACCGCCGGTACGCGCTCGGCCCGCGCCTGATCCGCCTCGGGGAGTCCGCCTCCCGGCTGCTCGGCACCTGGGCCCGTCCCTATCTCGCCCGCCTGGTCGAGGAGACCGGCGAGACGGCGAACATGGCTCTGCTCGACGGGGACGAGATCGTGTACGTGGCGCAGGTGCCGTCGAAGCACTCGATGCGCATGTTCACCGAGGTCGGCCGGCGCGTCCTGCCGCACTCCACGGGCGTCGGCAAGGCACTGCTCGCGGGCTTCCCGGACGACGAGGTGCGCGCCCTGCTGGGCCGCACCGGCATGCCCGCCGCCACGGAGAAGACCATCACCACGCCGGACGGCTTCCTCGCCGCGCTCCAGGACGTCCGGCGTGCGGGATACGCGGTCGACGACAACGAGCAGGAGATCGGCGTGCGCTGCCTGGCGGTCTCCGTGCCCGACTCCCCCACCGCCGCGGCCATCTCCATCTCCGGCCCGGCCGGCCGGGTCACGGAGACGGCGACGGACCGCATCGTGCCGGTGCTCCAGCAGGTGGCGGTGGAACTCTCGGACGCCCTGGCGACCACGACGCCCACAGCCTGAGGGCCCGGGCCCGGCGCACGTCGCGTACCACACCGCCGTCTCCCCGACCCGACCCGTTCGGCCCGTCTCCGAGGGCGGGGCGACCAGGGGGCTCCTAGCCTGTCGCAAAAGATCGGCGACGGAGCGAGGTGCCCCCATGTTGCAGGAGAGCAAGTTCTGGTCCTCGGGAAACTGGCACGTCAGGACGGGACAGGCCGAGGAGTTCGTCGAGCGCTGGCAGGAGTTCCTCACCTGGACCAAGGAGAACAACGACGGCTTCCTCGGCGCTCGCCTGATCCGCAACCTCGGCAGCCCGGACTCCTTCGTGTCGTTCGCCGCCTGGCAGGACCTCGCCTCGATGCGCGCCTGGCAGAACTCGCCCGAGTTCACCAAGCGCCTCGGCGCCTGCCGCGCCCTGTGCGAGGACATGCAGAGCGGCGGCTACGAGTTGGCCGCCGCCGTCTGAGCGCCCCGGCCGGCCCCTCAACGGCGCGGCGGTTCCCCGAACAGCTCCACCGCGCTGCGCACGTTCCCCAGGCTCGCCGACAGGGCACTCACCGAGCCGATCGCGCCGGCGATCAGGAGCAGGGAGCGGCGCAGACGGGGGATCTCCGGGATGCCGTGGGTCGCCATCGCGGCGAGGGCGGCGAGCTCGTCCTCCGCTATGGCCCTGTCGGGGAAGTCGGCGGGATGTGCGGCGAGTTCACGGCGCAGCCGGGACACGGCGGTCCGCAGTCCCGTCACCCTCGGATCCTCGTCGCTGCCGGTCACCGGTCTCTGCCCCAAGCTCCGCAACACAGCTCTCCCCCCAGGAAACGCCGTCGTGCACGTGCCTCGTGATCTCCGTTCGCGATCCCACCGAGCACCCCGTGGTGTAGGCCGGGCACCGGGGGACGCGGGTCAGTAAACGCCACCCGAGCCGGGTGCGCCACCGCGCGGACCGAAATTCAGCCCACGGAAACCGGACGGTCGTCGCGGGGTCAGGTATGCAGGACGTATGACGCAAAAGGAAGACCAGGTCGCCGGGTTGATCCTCGCCGCCGGCGGCGGGCGACGGCTCGGCGGACGCCCCAAGGCGCTCCTCGGACATCGGGGGCGGCCGCTCGTCGAGTACGCGGTGGGGGTGCTGCGGACGGCCGGCTGCACGCGCGTCCATGTGGTGCTGGGGGCGGCCGCGGACGCCGTACGGGAGCGGGCGGCGCTCGACGGGTGCGTGCTCGTGGAGAACCCGGAGTGGGAGCGGGGCATGGGGTCCTCGCTGCGGGCCGGGCTCGAGTCGCTCGCCGGGACGGGTGCGGGGGCGGCACTGGTCTCGCTCGTCGACCAGCCCGGCATCGGCCCGGAGGCGGCGGCCCGGGTGCTCGCCGCGTACCGGGACGACACGTCACTGGTCTCGGCCGCGTACGACGGCGTGCGCGGGCATCCCGTGCTGTTGGGTGCCGCCCACTGGGCGGGCGTCGCCGCGTCCGCCGGCGGCGACCGGGGGGCACGCGCCTATCTGAAGGCGCATGAGGACGCGATCACGCTCGTCGAGTGCGGGGACGTGGCGCGGCCCTACGACATCGACACGGAGGCCGATCTCGCGCACCTTGAGTGAACGGGGTGGCACTGAGCGCCACTATGACTCGACCCGGAGAATCTCGACGTCAACAAAAGATTGAACTTCCACCATGAGGAAACTAGTATCCACTGTACAGAAGCGCCCGAGTGCTCCGCGGGCGCTCCCCGCCCTACCCGGGTCGACCGGCACCCGGTGCCACAGCTCGAACGCAGCTCGCTGAAGGAAGTGACAGCTCATGTCCGCACCAGCGCCGTCCCCGCTGGCCATCGTCGACGCCGAGCCCCTGCCTCGGCAGGAGGAGGTCCTCACCGAAGCGGCACTCGCCTTCGTGGCCGAGCTGCACCGGCGGTTCACCCCGCGCCGTGACGAGCTCCTCGCCCGCCGCGCGGAGCGCCGCGCCGAGATCGCCCGCACCTCCACGCTCGACTTCCTCCCGGAGACCGCCGCGATCCGCGCCGACGACTCCTGGAAGGTGGCCCCCTCCCCCGCGGCCCTCGACGACCGCCGGGTGGAGATCACCGGCCCCACCGACCGCAAGATGACCATCAACGCCCTCAACTCGGGCGCCAGGGTGTGGCTCGCGGACTTCGAGGACGCCTCCGCGCCGACCTGGGAGAACGTGGTCCTCGGCCAGCTCAACCTGATCGACGCGTACACCCGCGGCATCGACTTCACCGACCCGAAGTCCGGCAAGTCGTACGCCCTGAAGGACAACAGCGAGCTCGCCACCGTCGTCATGCGCCCGCGCGGCTGGCATCTGAACGAGCGTCATCTGGTCGACGCCGACGGCAACCAGGTCCCGGGCGCCTTCGTCGACTTCGGGCTGTACTTCTTCCACAATGCCAAGCGCCTGCTCGGCCTCGGCAAGGGCCCGTACTTCTACCTCCCCAAGACGGAGTCGCACCTGGAGGCCCGCCTCTGGAACGAGGTGTTCGTCTTCGCGCAGGACTACCTCGGCGTCCCGCAGGGCACCGTCCGCGCCACCGTGCTCATCGAGACGATCACGGCCGCGTACGAGATGGAGGAGATCCTCTACGAACTCCGCGACCACGCCTCGGGGTTGAACGCCGGTCGCTGGGACTACCTGTTCTCCATCGTCAAGAACTTCCGTGACGGCGGTGCCAAGTTCGTCCTGCCGGACCGCAACGCGGTCACGATGACGGCCCCGTTCATGCGGGCGTACACCGAACTCCTCGTCCGAACCTGCCACAAGCGCGGCGCGCACGCGATCGGCGGCATGGCGGCGTTCATCCCCTCGCGCCGGGACGCGGAGGTCAACAAGGTCGCGTTCGAGAAGGTTCGCGCCGACAAGGACCGTGAGGCGAACGACGGTTTCGACGGCTCCTGGGTGGCGCACCCGGATCTGGTCCCGATCGCCTTGGAGTCCTTCGACCGGGTCCTCGGCGACAGGCCCAATCAGAAGGACAGGCTGCGCGAGGACGTCGACGTCAAGGCCGCCGACCTGATCGCCGTCGACTCCCTCGACGCCAGGCCGACGTACAACGGCCTCGTCAACGCCGTGCAGGTCGGTATCCGTTACATCGAGGCCTGGCTGCGCGGCCTGGGCGCGGTCGCGATCTTCAACCTGATGGAGGACGCCGCGACCGCCGAGATCTCCCGCTCGCAGATCTGGCAGTGGATCAACGCGGGCGTGGAGTTCGAGGACGCCACCGGCAACACGGTGAAGGTCACGCCCGAGCTGGCCCGCGCGGTCGCCGCCGAGGAGCTGGCGAGCGTCAGGGCGGAGATCGGCGAGGACGCCTTCACGGCCGGCCACTGGCAGCAGGCCCACGACCTGCTGCTGCAGGTCTCCCTCGACGAGGACTACGCGGACTTCCTCACGCTGCCCGCATACGAGCAGCTGCGCGGCTGAACCTCACGTGTCCGCGTGGCCCGGGGACTTCCCCGGGCCACGTGGTCGTGTACGAGCCTCTTCTGTCATCCGAGGTGCGCCGACCAGTCCTGTTCCGCCGCCGGTTTGCCGTGCAGGTCGGGGACCCGCTTGAGCCAGTTCGGGCGGCCCTGTTGCGTCTTCGCCACCCGGAGGGCCTCCTCGGCGGCGAGTTCCTCCCGGGTGGGGAAGTCGGCGGGGAGCCATTGCTCGGACGCCTGCACACGCGCGTGGAGATAGTCCACGTACGCGCGGCGGGCCTCGTCCGGGGTCGCGAAGCCGGGCTCGTCGGCCAGCCAGGCGTCCGGGACCTCGGCCACGATCGACCGCAGAAGCTCCTCGGTCACCTTCGGCGCCAGTTCGGTGTCGGCGGCCCGCACGTCAGGGGCGTACTGGCCGAGGGCGTGGTGGCGGAAGTCGTACGCCTTCGCGGGGTCGGAGGCGTCCCAGCGGTGGTGGAAGACGAGGGCGGCGCCATGGTCGATCAGCCACAGGCGCGGAGGCACGGTCCCGAACGTCGGCCAGATCATCAGATTGGAGCTGTGGACCGTGCGGTCGACGTTCACGGTCAGGGCGTCCAGCCACACGATCCGACCCGCCTCCAGCGGGTCCACGCGGAAGGTCTTGGCGACCTCCGGAGTGAAGTCCTTCGCGCCCGGCAGGTAGTCCATGCCGAGGTTGACTCCCGCGCTCGCGCCGTGGAGTTCCCGCACCTCCTGGTGGGGCTCGTGGTCGGCGATCGCCGGGTCGAAGTGCACAAGGACCAGCTCGGGGAAGCGCAGTCCGAGGGCGCGCGCCAGCTCGCCGACAATCACCTCAGCGACCAGCGCCTTGCGGCCCTGCGCGGAGCCGGTGAACTTCACGACGTACGTGCCCAGGTCGTCGGCCTCGACGACTCCGGGGACGGAACCGCCGGACCGGAGAGGTGTGATGTAGCGGGTGGCGGTGACCTCTCTCAGCATTTTCTCAGGTCACCCACCTCTCCAGCCTTACAATCCATACCCAAGATGGACAACAGCAGCAAATGTCCGTCATCAGCCCTGGGGAGAATCCGGGGAGTTTCGATTGGCATGCGGCTCTCCCTGTTTCCCGAGCAGCCCGTCGGTCGCGGTGAGCCCCTCGCTTCCGGACTCCGGCACGAAGTGAGCATAGTAACCGAGGGTGACGGTCTGCGAGGAATGTTTCTCGCCGGGCTCCTCTCCACGATGGGCGATTCCGGCCTCATCACGGATTTCGAGCGCTGGCGGAATCGACTCATGTCCTAACGAGGGTCAGAAGGGAGCCCCTGGCTTCCTGATCAGGCGTCCTTCACTGCCTTGGATGCCACGCGCCAGGGACCGTCTTGCTGCCGGGCCGCGCCTGCGTTGCCTGGCCACGGCGGAATGGTCACCGCGACAATCTGCAGACCGTCACTCCCGGCCCGGGACTGGAAACATGTGCCGACGGGGATGGTCACACAGACACCTGGTTCGAGCTGTGTCCTGTCATCCTTGCTGTTGAGGCTCCGCCACAGCTCTCCGGAGCCGGAGACGACGTACCAGATCTCCTGCACACTGCCGTGCGACAGCGCCTGCGACGCCTGATTCGGTGCAAGTTCGAACTGGGCAAAGCTTGCGACGTTCGGAAGAACGCCAAGCGGACGCACGAGCGAGCCGTCAGGCGTTGTGTGTTCGGCGACAACCTCACCGGCATGCATGGTCGAGAGTTCCATCATTTGATCCCTTATGGGCCACGGTTCCGCGTGCAGCGTTCACTCGCTGTCAGCGTCCGGGATCCGCAGGTGAACCGCACGGCGGAAGCACTGCTCAGGTGACCAGCGCGGCAACGGTGTAGGTGATCGGCTCGTTCGGGCACCCGGCGGCCAGGCCAGCGAGCGCCTGCGGGTGGTCGTGGTGGTCTCGGCCGAAGTTGCTCCGGCCACGTGCCTGGACTACAGGACGGCGAGGTGGAAGGGCTGGTCGGCGGGGACGCCATTGCCGCCGCCCAGTTACTCCGTGAGATCGTCCGGAGGGCGACGTGCTGGCCGCACTCGCGTGACAGCGAGGACCGAGCACGTGCGGGCCGCCGGTCAGGTGAATTGAGGGGCCCGTGGTGCGCGTGTTCGTAGCGGACGGGCAGGCATATGGGCACGGGTTCCTGCGAGGAAGGGATTGCGCTGTGCGTCGTGCTCTGATCGTCGTCGATGTGCAGAAGGACTTCTGCGAGGGCGGCAGCGTCCCGGTGAAGGGCGGCACCGACCGGGCCCGCGCTATCGCCGAAATGATCCAACGATCCGCCGGCAGCGAGTACGCGCACATCGTCGCCACCCGCGACCATCACATCGATCCGGGCGGCCACTTCTCCGACCACCCGGATTACCGAGACTCCTTCCCCGTGCACTGCGTGGTCGGCAGCGAGGGAAGCGCCTTCCATCCGCACTTCGCGCCGACCGTCGCTTCTGGTGCCGTTGACGAGGTTTTCTACAAGGGTGCGCACTCCGCTTCGAAGAGCGGCTTCGAGGGCTCAACCGAGGACGGCACATCCTTGGCCGACTGGCTTCAGGCGCGCAGCGTCAGCGACGTGGACGTCGTCGGTATCGCCACTGACCACTGTGTGAAGGCCACCGCGCTGGACGGCGCGAAAGCCGGGTTCGCCGTGCGTGTCCTGCTCGACTACACCGCAGGCGTCGCCACCGACACCACTGGCCACGCCATCGAGGAACTGCGCCAGGCCGGCGTCGCACTCACCGGCGAACCTGTCGTCCTCGACTGAGGGGTCCTTGCAGTAGGCGTCACTTCCGGCGCTTGGTGGTGGGGCGGCCGTCCCAGCGGTATCGCGGGGTCGCGCGACGGATGAGCATACGCAGCGTGACGATCGCGGCGGACAGGTAGAGGTAGAAGTCCACGACGCGGCTGCGCTTCTCGGTGCAGCGCCGCAGCTTGCCGAAGCCGTTCATCCACGCGTGGCACCGCTCCACCACCCACCTCTTGCCGGCCTGGGTCGGGGCGGAAACACCCTTGCGGGCGACGCAGATTCAAGCGGTGGTGACACAGGTCACTTCGCCATTGCGCCACACGTGGACGGTGGGCGGCATCCCGTGTGTGATCCGATTTCACAACGGGAGGCAGACATGAGGGTCTTGGTGGTGGGCGCCGGTTATGCGGGAACGATCGCGGCGAACCGGCTGGCGAAGAAGGTGCCGGACGCCGGGATCACGGTGATCAACCCACGCCTGGACTTCGTCGAGCGGGTGCGGCTGCACGAGCAGATCGCCGGGACGGGCCAGGCGGTAACCCCGCTCGCCTCGATGCTCCGCTTGGGGATCACTTCGTGTGTCGGCACCGTCGACACGATCGGCGACGGCTGCGTCACGCTCGAGGACGGCGCGAGCCTTGGGTTCGACTATCTGTTTCTGGCCGTCGGAAGCACGGTCGTGCCCATGCCGGGTACGGTCCCGGTGGGGACGTGGGAGGGTGCCGAGCAGGCCCGCACCAGGCTGGCCGAGCTCTCTGCCGGGGATGCCGTTATGCCCGCGGCGTGCTGTTGCCCACGCTCGCCGAACGCGCCGGAATGCCGCTGACCAGGGCTGCCGGGTTGTACGACGGTGCGGCACGCTGTGCGACACTTTCCGATCATGCGAGCCCTCTTCCCAGGATCCTTCGACCCGGTCACTCAAGGGCACCAGGACGTTCTCCGCCGTGCCGCCCTCCTGTTCGACGAGGTCGTCGTCTGCGTGATGTTGAATTCGAACAAGACCGGCCGCTTCCCCATCACCGAACGGCTGGACCGGCTCCGCGCGGCAGCAACTGACCTGAGCAACGTCACGGTCGACTCCCACACCGGCGGCCTGCTGGTCGACTACTGCCGCCGAGTCGGAATCGACGTCGTCATCCGCGGAGTCCGCGGCATTCCCGACCTGGACTACGAAATGCCGATGGCCCGCATGAACCACGAACTGGCCGGAGTCGAAACGTTCTTCATCGCTGCAGACCCCTCCCTGGCCCACATCTCCTCCACCCTCGTCACCGCGATGAGTCAACAGGACCGTGTCCCGAATGATGATTTGAGCGAGCTTCTTCCAGCAGGTGAGGGCGGCCGCGAGGGTGATGCAGGCGGCGAATAGGTTGCCCCGGCGCTCAGGCGTTCGGAGGAGTCGATGCCGCGGCGGGTGATGTGCGGGAAGATTCCCCGGCCGCGCAGCCATCGCCGCAGATCAGGATAGTCGTACCCCCTATTCGCCCTTACCGCCGCGGCGCCCACGATGCCCGAGAACCGACATCAGCTCAGCTGCATGATCCGAACGGCGCCGCGGCCCTGGTCGTCGGGAGTCTGCGCAGGCCGAGATAAGCGGTGCTCATAGTCGCGGACCTACCGCCAGCGCGACACCCCCGTGAGAAGCGAGGGCGGGTCATCCGGTTGTAGGGGCGGGACCAGGCGATGCATCGCGTACGAGCAGGGACGTTGACCGCAGCGTAGGCGCAGGTCAGCTCCACCCGATGGACAACTCACGACGTGCATGCCCGGATCGTCGGCGAGGAGTGCCCAACCCACCGCACCGGGGTCAGGCAGTGCGGGTGCTGTGGCGTCGGCCGCCGTACTCGCTGTCGGTGACGTGTTCCAGCCAGTCGACGTCGTCGGTCTCCCACAGGGCGAGGTGGGTCATGAAGTGGTCGGGGGCGGCGCCGTGCCAGTGCTCCTCGCCCGGCGGGGTCCAGATCACGTCGCCCGGGTGCGCTTCGAGGAGTTCGCCGCCGCGGGACTGGATCAGGGCGATGCCCTCGACGATGTAGAGGGTCTGGCCCAGGCCGTGGGAGTGCCAGGCGGTACGGGCGCCGGGGGCGAAGCGGACCGCGTTCGCCCGGACGCGGGAGGGGTCCTCGCCGCGGTGGATGACGTCGGCCCAGGCATCCCCGGTGAACCAGTCGGCGGGCAACTTCATCGTCGGCTGCTTCTTCAACAGTTCCATGGTGTGTGTCCTCCGTACTCGTGGTGCCGAGAGCAGGCGCACTACCGATGAAACCGCTGGTCACGCGGGCGGGGAAGGTAACGCTGTTCCAGGTAATGGCAGAACCCCCCACTCCCTGCCCAGCACACCTAGCCTGGAGGGCATGGACAGCAGGAGCGAGATCAAGGAGTTCCTGGCCTCGCGCCGGGCCAGGATCACTCCGCAGCAGGCCGGCCTGCCCGCCTACGGCGGCAACCGCCGCGTCCCCGGCCTGCGCCGCGAGGAAGTCGCCATGCTCGCCGGGATGAGCGTCGACTATTACGTCCGCCTGGAGCGCGGCAACCTCACCGGTGTCTCCGAGGCGGTTCTGGACTCCCTCGCCCGGGCCCTGCAGCTCGACGAGGCCGAACGCGACCACCTGCACGACCTGTCCCGCGCCGCCAACACCACACCGCACAAGCGCCGTCGCGCCCCCCAGCAGCAGACACGGGTCCCGGCCGGTGTGCAGCGGATCCTCGACTCCATGACCGACGCGCCCGCGTTCGTGCGCAACGGCCGCCTGGACTTCCTCGCCGCCAACCGGCTCGGCTACGCGCTGTACGCTCCCCTGTTCTCCGACGGGCAGAAGCCACCGGTGAACATGGCCCGGTTCAGGTTCCTCGACCCCCGCGGCCGCGAGTTCTTCGGCCGCAACCGGGAGGAGTCGATGAACAACACCGTCGCGCTGCTGCGCACCGAGGCCGGCCGCAACCCCCACGACAAGCCCCTGACCGACCTCATCGGCGAACTCGTCACCTGCAGCGAAGACTTCCGTGCGGCGTGGGCCCGGCACAACGTGCGCCTGCACTACAGCGGCCTGAAGCACTTCCGCCACCCGGCCGTCGGCGACCTCACCCTCGCCTTCGAAGCCATGCAGCTGCCGGCACAGCCTGCGCTGAGCCTGACGGTCATGACCGCCGAACCAGGCACGGCCGACGAGGACGCCCTCAAGCTGCTGGCCAGCTGGGCGGCCACCGACGAGGCGCTGCCCAAGGAGGTTTCGGGCCCGCGGGCCCCGTGACCTCTACCGAGCCCCGCCATTGCCGGGCGCGTGCCGGTGGTGTCAGAGGCGATCGGCTGGGGAGGCACCGTCCTGGGAGGCGGCCCAGGAGGCAAGGAGGCGCAGGCCTTCTTCGGAGGGTGAGCCGGGTTCGGCTGGGGTTGCGTCGGTGCCAGCCGAACTCCCGGGCGCCGACGGTGTAGCACTCGCGCAGCCGACGGGTGGAGAACGGCAGGCCGTTCGACTCGTCCTCGTTCGGTTCGTTGCGCCGGCGCAGCTCGATCGGGTCGACGCCGAGCTTGTGCGACGAGTTCGTCCATGGCCGATTCGATGACGAAGGACGCCGTCTGGAAGCCCGGGCCCCGCATGTACAGCGGCGTGGGCAGATCCAGCGGCACCAGTCGGTACGCCTGGCTCACGTTGGGCATGCTGTAGAGCATCTGCCCGGCCGCCGGAATGGACTCGGTGAACTTCTCGTACGACGACGTTTCGGCGTCCAACTCGTGGACGGCGGCGGTCAGACGGCCTCGCCGATCGCTGCCCAGCCGCAGGCGGTACTCGTACGAGGGCCGGAAACCCGTCCCGAGGTACATCTGTTTGCGGCTCAGCACGAGCTTGACCGGACGCTTCGTCTCGCGGGCGGCCAGCGCGGCGACGACCACGTGCGGCCAGCAGCGCAGCGCCGTGCCGAAACCGCCTCCGACGAACGGCGAGATGACCCGCACCTCGTCCGTCTCCAGGCCGAACACCGCCGCGAGTTCGGTCTGTGTGCCCACCACCCACTGCGTCTTGTCCCACACGGTCAGCCGGTCGCCGTCCCAGCGGGCGATGGTGGCGTGCGGCTCCATCGGGTTGTGGTGGTTGCGCGCCGTGCGGTACGTCAAGTCCAGCCGTACCGCCGCATCGCGCAGGGCGGCCTCGGCATCACCGCGCGCGTAGCGGGTCGGCTCGTCCGGCTCGGCCTTGGTGAGGTCGGTCGAGGGCTGCTCGGCGTCTTATCCGACCTGCACCAGACTCGCGCCGTGCTGGGCGGCCTCCAGGGTGGTGGCCAGCACGACGGCGACCGGCTGGCCGTGGAAGAGCACCCGGTCGTCCTGGAAGACCCGCAGCCTCCGCCCGGCCGGGTTGTTCGACCCGGGGTTGTCGCGGTAGGGCAGCTTCGGCGCGTCACGGTGGCTGATCACGCGCAGCACACCCGGGTGGGATGCGGCGGCCCGGGTGTCGAGGGACGTGATTCGGCCGCGCCCGATGGCGGCGTCCACGATCACGGCGTGCACGGCCCCGTCGACGTCGTGCTCGGCGGCGTACAGCGCCTTCCCGGTGACCTTCAGCCGGCCGTCCACCCGGGACAGCGGCGCACCCACGGCTGCCTGCGGCTGTGGGCTCACTTGGTACCTCCTACGATGCGCAGCTGACGTTCGAGTCCGCTTCAGCAGCTCGACCTTGAAGCGGTTGTGCTCAAGGGGACGGGCTCCGTCAGCGGCTCGTGCCGCGGCGGCCGCCCACAAGGACTCCGAGGGACGCTCACCGACCAGATGCCGCTCGACGGCGGGCAGCTTCCATGGCACGGTGCCCACTCCCCCGGCGGCGACCTTCGCCTCCCGGATCACCCCGCCCCGGATGTGCAGCGCGACCGCCGCCGAGGTCAGGGCGAACTCGTAGGACTGCCGGTCGCGCACCTTCAGATAGCCCGAGTTGAACGGGCGCGGATACGCGGGGATCTCGACCGCCGTGATCAACTCACCCTGCCGGACAGCCTGTTCATGCTGAGGGGTGCTGCCCGGCCGCAGCAGGAAGTGGGCGAACGGGACGCCGCGCTCCCCGTCCGGGCCGAGGAGGTGCACGGTCGCCTCCAGGGCGGCGAAGGCAACGGCGACATCGGACGGGTGGGTGGCCACGCAGGCATCGGAGGTGCCGAGGATCGCGTGCGTACGGTTGAAGCCCTCCCGCGCGGCACAACCCGAGCCGGGCTCCCGCTTGTTGCAGTCGGCGGTCACGTCCCGGAAGTACGTGCACCGGGTGCGCTGCATGATGTTGCCGCCGATGGTGGCCATGTTGCGCAACTGGGCCGACGCGCTCAGCTCCAGCGCCTCGGAGATGACGGGATACAGCGTCCGCACCTTGGGATGGGCGGCGGCCTCGGCCATGGTCACCAGCGCGCCGACACGCAGCCCGCCACGCCCGGTGACGCCGACCCCGTCCAGCGGCACACCGGAGATGTCGACCACGGTCTCGGGGCGCTCGACCGTTTCCCGCATCAGGTCGACCAGCGTGGTACCCCCGGCGATGTAACGCCCGCCGCGGCGACCGGCGTTGAGTGCTTCCCGCGTGTCGGAGACGCGGGTGTAGGAGAAGGGATGCATGGTGGCCGCTCCTTACTTCCGGCCCGCGGTCTGCTCGACCGCGCGCACGATCTTGACGTAGCAGCCGCAGCGGCAGATGTTGCCGCTCATCCACTCCCGGATCTCCTCCGGCGAACCGGTGTGGCCCTCCTGGATGCAGCCGACGCCGGAGAGGATCTGGCCGGGGGTGCAGTAGCCGCACTGGAAGGCGTCCTGATCGATGAACGCCTGCTGCAGCGGGTGCAGTTGCTCGCCGTCGGCCAGGCCCTCGACGGTCGTGACCTCGGCGCCCTCCAGCCGGACGGCCAGCGTCAGACAGGAGTTGACCCGGCGGCCGTCGACCAACACGGTGCACGCACCGCAAGCGCCGGCATTGCAGCCCTTCTTGGAGCCGGTCAGGCCGAAGTGCTCGCGCAGCAGATCCAGCAGCGACGTGCGATTGTCCACCGTCACGGTGTGGCGGGTGCCGTTGACCGTCAGGGAGACACGGCTGGAAGGTGATGCCTCCGCGGCCGTCGCCTCCTCCGGGTCGGCGAGCAACGTCCCTCCGATCACCCCACCCGCGACGATGGCACCACCGACCGCGGTACTGGTGCCGATGAATGTGCGCCGGCTGGGCGCCGAGGAGCACTCGCCGGCCCCGGTGGGGGACGGGACTGCAGATTCCGGGAGGTCATGAGACATACGTACGCCTTCGCATCACAGACGGGTCAGTCGTACACAACATCGGGACAGCAGGCGGGATGCGCCGTCGCCGGAGAACAGTGCGGGAAGTCTGGCACGCAAGTAATTCCTGAGGCAGTGAGAGTTTTGTCCCCCCTTGGACATCAGAAGGTCAGCACCAGTCGGCCCCGTTTGACGGCTTCCATGCCCGGAACACAAGGAAAGCCCCCTGCGGGTGGGGGGCCTGCGTGAAGCGGGGTATGGAAACGAGGATGGCACCGGATGAGCGCGTTGTGAGGGGGAAGGGAATTTCCCCTGGATGGGATTTCCGAGGTGAGCGGCCATGCCGCGCCGGTAGTCCACCGAGGGGTAATCCGCTTGACCTGGCCGCGGGTCGACGCTGCACTGTGGCGGGACATCACGAGTCGTGGTGCCGGTATTTCGAGGAGGCAGCGGCAGCAATGGAGATACGTTCCACGACCGATGAGGACCTTGACGTCTTCGTCGACACAGTCCATGCCGCGTTCGGGCACTTCCCGGAAACCCCGATCGAAGGCGGCGGGCTCTGGTGGTCGGCGCTCGAAATGGACCGCTGCATGCTCGCCCTGACGGCGGACGGGCGGCCCGTCGGCACCGCCGCCACGCACTCCTTCGAGCTCACCCTGCCCGGTGAGACCCTCGTCCCGGCCCCTGGCGTGACCGCCGTCGGCGTCCTGCCCTCGCACCGGCGCCAGGGCGTGCTCAGCGCGATGATGCGGCATCAGCTCGCCGAGTTGCGGGCCGGCGGGGCGTTCCTCTCCGTGCTGCTGGCCTCCGAGGCCACGATCTACGGCAGGT
This sequence comes from Streptomyces sp. NPDC002888, assembly GCF_042888465.1. NCBI lineage: Bacteria > Bacillati > Actinomycetota > Actinomycetes > Kitasatosporales > Streptomycetaceae > Streptomyces > Streptomyces sp. NPDC002888. Next base: position 622,301 of record NZ_JBIAPU010000001.1, read on the forward strand.
TCGGCTACGGACCGGCGACCTATACGGCGCAGCTGACGGTGCCGCGCCACCGGGCCGCCCTCGCCCTCCGCCGGGCGCGCGGAACGGCCGACGCCCGGGCGGCCGGCTCGGTCGAGGTGCTGCGGCGTGCCGAGTGCGGCGAGATCCTGGAAGAGGTCTACGACCGGTATCGCCGCGCACAGCCCGGCGCGCTGTCCCGGCCGCACCGCTGGTGGGCCTTGCGTGCGGGACAGCCCCCGATCTCGCCGGCGCCGCGCTACGTCGCCGTTCACCGGGACACCGACGGCGTCCCGGACGGGTACGCCAGCTACTCGATCGAGTCCGGCACCTTGACGGTCGACGAGACCATAGCCACCGACGACGCCGTCTTCACGGCCCTGGCCCGGTTCGTACTCGGACACGACCTGGTCTCTCAGGTCGTGTTCAAGCACGTCCCGCCCGAGCACCCGCTGCGCTGGCAGCTTGCGGACTTCCGCGCCGGCGAGGTGAGCGGCGACATGGACTGGCTCTGGGTGCGGCTGCTGGACGTCCCGCGTGCGCTGACCGCGCGCGGCTGGTTCACGGACGGCGAGCTCGTCCTCGACGTCGACGACCCGTTCCTCGGCGAACACGGCCGCTACCTGCTGACCGTCCGGGACAGCAAGGCCGACTGCGTCCCGACGGACCGGGAACCCGACCTGTCCCTGGACATCAGCGACCTGGGCTCCATCTACCTCGGCGGCACCGCCCCGAGCACGCTCGTGCGGGCAGGACACATCCGGGCCCACCACCCGGGCGCGGCCGCCCTCGCCGACGCCCTCTTCCGCGCCGAGCGCTCCCCGCACTGCCTGCACTGGTTCTGACCGCGCGCTCGCCGACCCTGCACAAGTCTCGTCAGGCGCGGAACGACTAGAAGGGGCCCGCGGTTGTGCCGACCTCGGCCCCTTCTCCTCTCCTTGCTGAGGTCACTCCTGCCCGGGCGTGACGACCGGAACGCGTTCGGGGGTCAGCAGCTCCGTCAGATGGCGCGCCGACGCGTCCCAGGACCATGACTCCTCGACCCACCTGCGGCCCGCGGCACCCATCTCGGCGGCCCGGTCGGAGTCGGTCAGTATGCCGGTCAGCGCGCCGGCGACGGCCTCGGTGTCGGTGCCGTCCACGACCATGCCGGTCGTGCCGTCGACCACGGTGTCCGGGGCGCCGCCCGAGTCCCCGACGACCACGGTCAGTCCGCTCGCCGCCGCCTCCAGGAACACGATCCCGAGGCCCTCCGCCTCGAGTCCGGCCTTCCGGGTGCGGCAGGGCATGGCGAAGACATCCGCTGCCGCGTAGTACCGGGGCGTCTCGGTGTGGGCCAGGCCGCCCACGAAACGGACCGCGTCCGGGGCGTGTCGCCGAACCAGCTTGCGCAGCCGGGCCTCGGCAGGCCCCCGGCCGACCAGCAGAAGCACCGCGTCGGGCACCTCGCGCCGGATCAGCGGCATGGCTCGTATCAGCATGTCCTGACCCTTGCGCGGCACGAGGCGCGCGACGCACAGGATGACACGCTTGTCCTGCAGACCGAGCCTCGTGCGCAGCTCGTCACGGGCGGCGGGGTCGGGCCGGTACACCTGCGCGTCGACGGCGGGCACCAGCCGGGTCATCCGCGCCCGCGGGCCCAGGGCCGGTTCGATCCGGGCACGCGTGTACTGGCCGAGGTAGGTGACGACGTCCACGCCCTCGCCGATCCGGCGCATCATCCGGCGCGCACCCGGGATCCGGGCCCACCAGATCTCGTGGCCGTGGGTGGTCGCGACGATGCGTCGTATGCCGGCCTTGCGCAGGGTCGGTGCCATCAGTCCGAGCGGTGCCGCGGCCCCGAACCAGACCCGGTCGCAGCCATGGGCCCTGGCTATCTCGACCGCCCGTCTGGTGACGCGCCCGGTCGGCAGCAGCATGCGGCTGGTGTCCCGGACCACGGGGAACGGCAGGGTCGCGTCGTACGCGGCGTCACCCGGCTCGCGCGAGGTGTAGACGACGACGTCGTCGTTCGGCATGCGGGTGGCCAGGGCATGCACGAAGGTCTCGATCCCTCCTTGGCGGGGTGGGAAGTCGTTGGTGATGACGAGGGTGGAACCCATTGATGTCGGATCCTTCAGCCGGAGGTGTCGGCGCGAGCAGTGAACAGGTAGTTGCGACAGTCGTCCGTGACCTCCGTCACGCGGGCCCAACTGCCGTTCCGCCAGCGGTGCATGGCGTAGCCGAGGTCGTCCAGCCGGGCAACCAGGTCGGTCGACGTCATGTCGTACTTCGCGAGGTGGCGGTCCTCGATCTCCAGCAGCAGGGCGGGCCGGTGGTTCAGCAGCGTGCGCCGGGCTCCGCTGAGCACGGCCGCCTCGGCCCCTTCGACGTCGGCCTTGATGAAGTCGACCCGGTCGAGGCCCATGTGGTCGCACAGGCCGTCCACCGTCCGCACCGGAGTGGGCACCGGACGGGAGGTGGGGAACTCGACGTTGGGGCCGGGCCCCGAGGCGCCCTCGGTGAGGTAGGCGCGTCCGTGGACGGGCAGCAGACGGCGCCGGGGCAGGCTCATCGTCCCGTCGTGCGCGGAGTCGCCCAGGGCCATGCGGTGCACGGTGACGTTCCGGCAGCCGAGAGCGGCAGCCGTCGTCCTCAGCCAGCTCGCGGGGCCGGGCAGCGGTTCGACGCTGTGCACCTGCCCCGACGGCCCGGCCAGCACGGACAGGGGCCAGGTGTAGAGACCGTACTCGGCACCTATGTCGAGGCAGACAGCGCCGGGCCGCACCAGGCGTCGCAGGCCCGCGACTTCCTCCTCCACGAAGGACCAGCGCGAGGACGCATAGCGGAGTGCAAGTGCGACCGACGTCACACGTGCTCCCGCATAGGGACGGTCGGGCCCGAGGGTGGACGAAGAACGCGCGCTACGCGTCAACGTGCCACTCATCACATGTCTTTCGGTCACTTTGGTGTACGGAACCGGTAAACCGCCGGGTATGAGGCGCGACAAGACTTTCATACGTTTATCCTTTGGTCGGGGTTCCATCCACCTACAGGTGGAAATCAGTCCCTGAGGTCAGCCCTGAGATCCAGGGGGACCGGGCGACACCCCTGCACCGATCGGCCTGCTGGAGCGGAGGGCCGCGGACCAGGTTCACCTCGTTGACGACCCGCATAGTGCCACGGCCCGCCAGGACCGACAGGAACGGGGTGTCCGACAACGCCGACCTCGGCGACTCCCGGCCCCCGTTGTCCCGCCGATCCGTCACGGGTGCGTCTACGCACCCATGCCGACCTCCTGTTGCGGCGTCTGGGCCTCCCGGCTCATGGCGCGGACGTTCGCGTCCAGTTCCTGCGCGAACTCGCTCCAGGTCTCCGCGTACTGGCGCGCCAGGTCGACGACGAGGTCGCGGCAGTGCGTCGGCACGACGGCGGCCAGCTTGGCCCACCTCTGGTCGCCGAGCGCGTTCTGCTGGAGCAGGCGCAGCAGGCGGCGTCCGTCCTCCTTGTGCCGCAGGGAGGGGTCCCTGAGCAGTTTGTCCAGCAGTTCGACCGGGTCCGGCTGCACCAGGTGCACCTTGCGGATGGCCCGCTGGGCGGGAACGCGCCCGGGGGCGACCGACGGGCCGCCGTCGGCGCCAGGCGCGGCGACGGCTTGGCGGCGCTCGGCGACCGGGAGTTCGCCGGACTGCAGCCGCTTGCGCACGTCGCTCACCGTGGCGGGCGAGATCCCGGCGCGCCGCGCGACCTCGCGCAGCGAGGCCTCCGGGTTCTCGGCGATGAGCTCGGCAGCTCTTCGGCGGCCCTCGGCGCTGTTCAGCGGCCGCACCTTGCCGTCCCGCCCGATCCTGGCCATCGGCTGGTCCTGCGACGAGGCCGAGTTGCGCCGGATGGCGGCCACCGACTTCGTGCCGAGGCCCGAGGCCTTGGCGATGGCCCGGTCGGACATCTGCGGGTGAGCCTCGAGGATCCGCGCGGCCGCGGCCCGCCGGTCTTCCTGGGAGAGCGGAAGACCGTGCGTCACATTCGCCTCGACGGCCCGGAGGAATCCCTCCTCGGGGGTGCCGTCGAAGAATTCCGCCTCGATGGTGTCCTGCCCCCTGAGGCAGGCGGCCAGCAGGCGGTGCATTCCGTCGATCACGCGCATGGTGCGGCGGTCCACGAGAATGGGGGGAAGGTGCTCGTCGAGTTCCGCGAGCCGGGTGACGTGCTCCGTGTCCTGCCCGTCCAGACGGGGCGAATCCCCGGGAACGAGTGAGGCGATCGGAACCGAGATGACACCTCTCCCATGAATAGCCAAATTGCTGGTAAAGTGACCCAAACTGCTTATATCACTGTCGGCGCGACTCATTCTCTTCCCCCATTGGATGGACGGGTCAGCCCGCCAGACGTTGAACACGTCTGACCGAGGTCGGAAAGACCGCTGTTCGCAGGACAGCCACCACCGCGAGCCATCTCGGTTCGGGAGCTGGCCCTCCCTCAAGCCGGACAGCGCTGGACGACCGCCGCCGATGGCCTCGACAGCAATCCGGGTAAGCCGACGCTCTCCTGATCCCACAAGCGGAACTTCCAACACCCACACTTATAATCACTCTTCAGTCACAGCAGTGTCGAGACACCGTCAAGATCTGGCCAGTCGACGTCCGATTGGCGAACACGCTTTCTGCGGTGGGGTGTTCAGCTGCGGCGCCGCGTCGGTTGAACACCGCGCCGGCGCCGTCGGGCAACCGGTGCCCCGGCATGCCGATGCCGCCGACCACCACGGGGTGTCGGCGGCATCGGCATGTCGGCTAGTTCTGCGCCGCCATGGCCTCGATCAGGCTCTTGGGCCGCATGTCGGTCCACGACTTCTCGATGTAGTCGAGGCACTCCTGACGCCCCGCCTTACCGAAAACCGTGTTCCAGCCTTCGGGCACATCGACGAAAACGGGCCACAGCGAGTGCTGACCCTCGTCGTTGACCAGGACCAGGTACTCGGCATCGGCATCGTCGAACGGATTCGTCACCACGCCGTCCTTTCTGGGATACATGAGGTGGATCGCATCGATGGCGCGTTTTCGCCCGCGTGGTTCACCGGGACTCGCCCCACCGTCGGTGGCCGTCCGGCGCGGTGCCGGGCCCCGAGCGAGCCCACTATGTCCCCAAGCCGCGCCGACGCGTCAACCGGCGCCGCCGCCCTGGCCGGCCGACTGTTCAACTGGCCCTGCGCCCCAGTTGAATGGCCATACGGACGGTGGACTCGGCCGGGTCGGGCCGACCTTGATCGACACGTCGGTCCGGTGCCATCGTGGAATGCTGCCTCGCCGCCGCTTGGGGCCAGGCCCGTCCGCACCGGCACTCCGGACCCCTCAGTGCCAGGGTCGTCACCTCTCCTCCGGCGCGGACAGCCGGCACCGATCCCCTTGCCCGTTCGAATTCAGGAGGCCGTCATGCCCGTACCCGTCGCCGGCGAGAGAGCACCGTCATGCCCTTCGTGAGCACCAACGGAATCCGGCTCTCCTACCAGCGGTCCGGCCAGGGGGAACCGGTACTTCTCATCATGGGCTCGGGCGCCGCCGGCCGGGTCTGGACCATGCACCAGACCCCGGCCCTGAACAAGGCGGGCTACGAGACGATCGTCTTCGACAACCGGGGCATCGCCCCCTCCGACGCACCGCCCGGCGAGTACTCGCTCGCCGAGATGACCGCCGACACCCTCGGCCTGATCGAGGCGTTGGACATCGGGCCGTGCCGCATCGTCGGAACCTCGATGGGCGCCATGATCGCTCAGGAGGTCGCGCTCGCCCGGCCGGACCTGGTGCACTGCGCCGTCCTGATGGCCACCCGGGCCCGCTCGGACGCCGCCCGCCGGATGCTGCAGGCCGCGGAGCTCTCGCTGACCGAAAGCGGCATCACCCTGCCGCCCAAGTACGAGGCGGTACGCACGGTTCTGGAGATGCTCTCCCCCGCGACGCTCAACGACGACGCCGTCGCCGCCGGCTGGCTGGAGATCTTCGAACTGACAGCCGGTCAGAACGCCCCCGGCCAGCAGAGCGTGGACGCCGCCGGTGACCGCCGCGAGGCCCTGCGCCAGGTCGCCGTACCGTGCCGGGCGATCGCTTTCGCCGATGACCTCATCTGCCCGCCCCACCTGGTCGCCGAGGTCGCGGACGCCATTCCGGACTGCGACTACGTGGAGATTCCCCGGTGCGGCCATCTCGGGAACCTGGAGAACCCCGACGCGGTCAACACCGCGGTCATCGAGTTCCTTGAAAAGCACTGACGGCCCCTGACGAACACGGAGCTGATGCCAGCATGGCAAGGAGCAAGGACTCGCGGGCCGCGGCAGGGGACGACGAGCCGACGGACGGGCGGATAAGAAGGGGGACGGTCCGGCGGATCGTCCCGTACGCCATGGCGTACCGGTGGAGCGTGGCGCTGTTGCTGGCCAGTACGGTCGTCGACGCGGTGGCCACCGCCGCCGGCCCGCTGGTGCTGAAGATGATCATCGACGACGGCATCATGCCCGGCCGCACCGACCTCGTGGTGTGGCTGTGCCTGGCGGTCGCCGGCCTGGCCCTGGTCGAGGCCGGCTCGGTCTTCCTGGTGGCGTGGTTCTCCGCGCGGATCGGCGAGGGCGTCGTCTACGACCTGCGCAACAAGGTGTTCTCGCACGTCCAGGCGCAGTCGCTGGCCTTCTTCACCCGCACCCAGACCGGAGCGCTGGTCAGTCGGCTGAACACCGACGTGGTCGGGGCCCGGCAGGCGGTGACCAGCCTGTTGTCCGACTCGCTGTCCACCGTGCTGTCGCTGGGACTGGTGCTGGCCTCCATGTTCTACCTGTCCTGGCAGATCACCCTCGCGGCGCTGGTGACGGTCCCGTTCTTCATCCTGCCGGCACGATGGATCGCCGGGCGCCTGCAGCAACTCACCCGGCGGCGGATGGAGCTGGACGCCGACCTGAGCGCGCTGATGAGCGAGCGGTTCAACGTCTCGGGCGCGGTGCTCGCCAAGCTGTACGGCCGCGCGCAGGACGAGTCGAGCCTGTTCGCCGGCAAGGCGGCCCGGGTGCGGGACCTCGCCGTCTCGGTGGTCCTGCACGGCCGGATCCTCGGCGTCCTCACCATCGTGCTCACCGGGCTGACCAGCGCCCTCGTCTACGGGCTGGGCGGCGTTCTCACCATCGACGGCTCACTGGAGCTCGGCACCCTGGTGGCCATGGTGGCCCTGCTGCTGCGGCTCTACGGCCCGATCAACCAACTGGGCAGCCTGCAGGCGAGCGCCATGATGGCCCTGGTCAGCTTCGACCGGGTCTTCGAGATCCTGGACCTCAAGCCCAACATCGACGAGGCACCGACCGCGCGGGACCTCTCCGCGGTGCGCTCCGGCGGCGCTCCCCGGATCAGCTTCGAGAAGGTCTCGTTCCGCTACCCGAGCGCCGAGGAGAACTCACTGGCCTCGCTCGGGCACCCGGCCGCCCGGCGCACCGAGCCGGTCGAGGAGTTGTTGACCCTGCGGGATCTGAGCTTCGACGTCCCGGCCGGGAAGCTCACCGCCCTGGTCGGCCCGTCAGGCGCGGGGAAGACCACCATCACCCAGCTGGTGCCCCGGCTCTACGACCCCACCGAGGGCACCGTCCGGGTGGACGGCCACGACGTCCGGGAGCTGACGCTGCAGTCGCTGCGGGACACGATCGGCGTGGTCACCCAGGACGCCCACCTCTTCCACGACACCCTGCGGGCCAACCTGGAGTACGCCCGGCCGGGGGCCGCCGAGCAGGAGCTGATCGATGCCTTGAAGGCGGCGCTGATCTGGGACACCGTCCATGCCCTCCCGGAGGGTCTGGACACGGTCGTCGGTGACCGCGGGTACCGGCTCTCGGGCGGTGAGAAGCAGCGGATCGCGCTGGCCCGGCTGCTGCTCAAGGCACCGCCCGTAGTGATCCTGGACGAGGCCACCGCGCACCTCGACTCGGAGGCGGAGGCGGCGATCCAGCGGGCCCTCAAGACCGTGCTGGCCGGGCGCACTTCGCTGGTGATCGCCCACCGGCTCTCCACGATCCGTGAGGCCGATCAGATACTGGTCGTTGCGGCAGGGCGGGTCACCGAGCGCGGCACGCACGAGGAACTGCTGGCCGTCGGCGGCCTGTACGCCGACCTCTACCACACCCAGTTCGCGCAGCACGAGCCGCTGGAGGTGGCGGTGCCCGGCACGGATGCGCACTGAAGAGACGACGCAACGGCACATCGAAGGCGCCGCCCCTCGGCCTACCACCGGCGGGCGGCGCCTTCGGCATGCCCCGATACGACCACAGCGCCCCGGTCGGCCGGTTCCACGGAACCGGCCAACTGAGGCGCTGCGCTGGTTGAACAGGACACCGCTAGCGACCGCCGACGGCGAAGTCGTGCACGACGACCGCGACCGCGCCGACCGCGGGGTGACGCTGCAGGACCGCCTCGATCTCGCCGAGCTCCATCCGGACGCCCGCGAGCTTGACCTGGCGGTCGACCCGGCCGAGGTACTGCAACGCCCCCTGCGGAAGGACCTTCACGGCGTCACCGGTGCGGTAGAGCCGCCCGGTGGGCGTGTCCCGGAACGGGTCGCGGAAGAACGCGTCCCGGGTCTTGTCGTGGTCGCTGACGTACCCGCGCCCCACGCCGACCCCGCCGACGAACAACTCCCCGGTCTCGCCCGGCTCACAGGCCTGCCAGCCGTCCTCCTCGCTGCGCAGCACGTAGAGCTGGGTGTTCACCACCGGCGTGCCGATCGGCAGGCGCAGCAGGCCGAGGTCGGCGGGGAGCACGGTGTGGTGGGTGACGTCGTCGGAGCACTCGGTCGGGCCGTAGGCGTTCACCAGTCCGGCCTGGGGCATCTCCTCAAGCCATCGGCGGGCCACCTCGGTGGGCAGCTCCTCGCCGGTGGCGAGCATCCAGCGCAGCCCGGCCAGCTGCCCGGCCTCCGGGGCGGCGGCCAGGTCGTCCAGCAGCAGGCGGACCATGGTGGGGACCAACTCCACGACGGTGACGCGGTGTTCGTCGACGAGGCGGGCGAAGGCCACCGAATCGTGGGCGGTCGCGTCGGCGACCACGCTGACCTCGCCGCCGACCAGGAGCGGGCAGAGCATCTGCCAGATCGAGATGTCGAAGCCGAGCGGGGCCGTCTGCGCGACCACGTCGTTCCCGGTCAACCCGAGGTCGACGACCTTGGCGAAGAGATGGTTGAGCATGCCCTGGTGCTCCACCACGGCCCCCTTGGGCCGGCCCGTGGAGCCGGAGGTGAACAACACGTACCGGGGCTGGTCCTGGCTCTCCAGCCGGGCCGGGCCCTGCCAGGGCTCGTGGCCGGCGGCCTCGGCGGCGCGGACGACCGGGACACCGGCCTGCGCGGCGCCCTCGGCGAGCGAGGGTGAGACGGCGTCCGGGTCGGTGTTGAGGAGCAGGACGGCCCCGGCCGTGTCGAGGACGTCCGCGACCCGGCGGGCGGGCCAGTTGCCGTCGGCAGGCAGGTAGAGCGCACCGAGCAGCTCGGTGGCCAGGAAGGCGGCGACGACCGTGGTGCCGCGCTCACCGCCGACCGCGACGACCGTGCCCGGGCCGACCCCCGAACGCTCCATCAGGGCCGCCAGCCGGCGTGCCTCCTGGGCCAGTTCGGCGTAGTCGAGGCGGCCGCGGGCGTCCCGGACGGCCGGCCGGTCCCGCTCCCGGGCGAAGCGCTCCACATGGGTGATCACGGCGTCCGCGAGGTCGACTTGGTGGTCGCGGGAGAGCGCCAGTTCCCGGGCACGCCGCAACTCCTCGGGCGCGATGGCCAGTTCGGGGAGTCCGGCAGGGCCGAGCAGGCATTCCTCGATCGTCACGAATCCGCTCCTTGTGATCGGCGGCAATTATCCGCTATCAGCTGTCCAGGGAATATCCGGATCTTGCCGGGCCACTTCCCGTGAAGTACGGTAATCGATGCCGGGGGCGATCGGATACCGAATTCGCCCGCTCACCGGGGCAATGAGAATTCGGGCTCAGGCCAGGGGATCTGAGCACCGAGATGGTCAACTCATCTTTCTTCGACTCATCTTTCTTCACTGCAGGCTTTCGGTCGCGCCTTGACCGCTTTCCCCCTATCCATTTCCGTCCTGCCGAGGTGTCCGGCGCCATGCCCATTATCAGTTCCCCGCACGAATTCAATGTCGAGGATCTCTACCTGGATCTGCGCCGGGTGAACGGAACGCCGTTGTACCTGAAGTGCGAAGGTTTCAACTTCGCCGGGTCCATCAAACTGAAGGCCGCCGTCGCCATGGTGGAAGCCGCGGAGCGGGACGGCCTCATCGGACCCGACTCGGTCCTGGTGGAGTCCTCCTCGGGAAACCTCGGCATCGCCCTGGCCATCATCGCGGCCGACCGGGGTTACCGCTTCGTCTGTGTGACCGACCCCCGGTGCAATTCCACGACCCAGATGCTGATGCGCTCCCTGGGCGCGGACGTCCGGGTGATCACCACACAGGACGCCAATCTGGGCTATCTGCACAGCCGCATCCAGTACGTCCGCGACCTGTGCGCCAGCAGCGACCGCTACGTGTGGCTCAATCAGTACGCCAACCCCAACAACTGGCGGGCGCACTACGAGCACACGGCGCCGGCCATCGCGGCCGAGTTCCCGGACCTGGAGGTGCTGTTCGTCGGCGCCGGCACCACCGGCACCCTGATGGGGTGCGCGCGCTACTTCAGGCAGCACCGCGCGGACGTCACCGTCGTGGCCGTCGACGCCGTCGGCTCGGTCACCTTCGGCGGTGTCCCGGAGCGCCGGGTGGTCCCGGGCCTGGGCACCAGCACCCGCCCGGAACTGGTCGACGAGTCGTGCATCCACGACGTCGTGCACGTCTCCGAGCCCGACACCATCCGCACCTGCCGCGAGATGGCGGCTCGGGGCTTCGTGCTCGGCGGGTCGACCGGGACCGTGGTGAGCGGCGCCGCTCGCTGGCTGGCCGAGAAGTATCCGGGCGAGGACCCGGTGGCCGTCGCGATCTCCCCCGACCTCGGCGAGCGCTATCTGAACTCCATCTACGACGACCTCTGGCTGCGCGAACACTTCGGCCAGGGCGACCTGTTAACCGATCCGCACTGGAGCCCGCACCCATGACCCATTCCCCCTCCTTCTCCGTCATCTCCGGCGCGCAGGTCGTCGATGTCCTGCGCGGCCGTGAGAAGCAGGTCACCGCGCTCGTCGAGAAGGCGTACCGCCTGCACGGCCAGGGCCGCACGGTGAACCCCGACTCGTACTTCCTGCGCTTCCCCGAGCGGCCGTCCTCCCGGATCATCGCGCTGCCCGCCTCGGTCGGCGGCGACGTGGACGTGCACGGCATCAAGTGGATCTCGTCGTTCCCGGAGAACGTCAGTGCCGGCATTCCGCGCGCCTCCGCCGTGGTCGTCCTCAACGACACCGCGACCGGCTATCCGCTGGCCTGCCTGGAGAGTTCCGTCATCAGCGCCTCGCGCACCGCCGCCTCGGCGGCCCTGGCGGCGGTCTCGCTCGCCGACCGGCGGGGTGTGGCACCGCGCCGGGTCGGCTTCATCGGGGTCGGGCTGATCGCCCGTTACCTGCACACCTACCTCGTGGCCGGCGGCCTCGCCTTCGACGAGGTCGGCGTCTTCGACCTGTCCCGGGACAACGCGGAGGGCTTCGAGGGGTATCTGAGCCGCGCCGGGGCCGGGCCGGTCACGATCCACGACAGCGCCGAGTCACTCATCGCCGGGTCGGACCTCGTCGTACTGGCCACGGTGGCGGGCGAGCCGCACATCCTCGACCCCGCGCTGTTCTCCCACAACCCGCTCGTCCTGCACGTCTCGCTGCGCGACCTCTCCCCCGAGATCATCCTGTCCTCGTACAACATCGTCGACGACATCGACCACTGCCTGAAGGCGAACACCTCTCCTCACCTGGCCGAACAGCGCACCGGCAACCGGGACTTCGTCGACGGCACCCTCTACGACCTGCTGGAGGGCCGGACCACTCCCCCGGCGGACCGGCCGGTCGTGTTCTCGCCGTTCGGTCTGGGCGTGCTGGACCTGGCGGTGGCCAAGTTCGTCTACGACGAGGTCAGCGCGGCCGGGAGCCTGCTGACCGTCCCCGACTTCTTCCACGAGATGAAGCGCTACGGCTGAGACCGGTCACGGCACAGCGCATGAGGAAGGGCCCGCCTCCCCGGCGGGCCCTTCCTCATGTGTGCGGCGGTGTACGGCGTTCGATCAGGCCGGTCAGGTCAGGTCGGGTCAGGGCCTGGCGTCGGCCGCGAAGCGGATGAAGTCGGCCAGCCGCCCGACGCCCTCGGCGATCTGCGGCTGCGTCAAATAGCTGACCGAGAGCCGCAGACTGCGCTCGCCGCCGCCCTGCGGGAAGAAGTACGACATCGGTGTCCAGATGACCCCGAACTTCTCCGCGGCGAGCTCCAGGGCCGCGCTGCCCGCGGTGAACGGCACATCGACGGCCAGGAAGAAGCCCCCGGTCGGCGTGTTCCACCGGACGCCGAGCGCCGCTCGCTCCGGCTCGGGGAAGCACCGGTCGAGCTCGCGGAGGGTGGCCCGCATGGCGTCCCCGTAGTAGCTGGCCGTCCCGGCGTTGAACTCCGCGGTCCGCCCGCCGACGGCGAGCAGCATCCCGGCCACCACCGCCTGGCTGACCGGCGAGGTGTTCACCGTCACCATGCTCTTGATCCGGGTGAGCTCGTCCGCCAGCAGGCCGGTGGCGCCGTCCGCGCCGACGACCACCTGGTCGGCGACCGCGAAGCCCACCCGGGCGCCCGGGAAGAGCGTCTTGGAGAGCGAGCCCAGGTGGACGACGCGGCGTGAGCGGTCGAGCGACTTCAGGGTCGGCAGTTGCCGGCCCGGGCTGACCATCCGGTACGGGCTGTCCTCCAGGATCAGGATGTCGTGGCGCTCCGCGAGCTCGAGCAGTTGCCGGCGCTGTGCGAGCGGCATCGTCGTCCCGGACGGGTTGGAGTGGTCCGGCACGACGTAGAACGCCCGGGGGCGTCGGCCGCGCGCCCGCTCGGCGAGGATCGCCGTCTCCAGGTCGGCGCAGCGGAACCCGCCCGGTGCCTCCGGGACAGCGGTCGGCGCGATGTCGAACAGCCGCGCCGCGCCGGTGATGCCCACGTAGCAGGGGCTGGAGACGAGGAGCACGTCCGCAGGACCGGAGATCAGTGCCCGGAGGACGATGAGCATCGCCTCCTGGGCTCCGACCGTCACCACGATGGACTCGGCGGGCACGTCGATGCCCTCGTCCGCCCGCAGTGTGTCGGCGATCAGCTCGCGGATCTGGCCGGCTGTCGGGCCGTACTGGAAGAGCGCCGAGCGGATGTCCTCGGGCGAGGCGCCGCCCTCGGCCAGGTGGTCCAGATAGCGGCGCAGGTACGTGAAGATCTGCTCGGTCTCGAAGAAGCCGGCGTACGGGCGGCCCGGTGCGAAGGAGATCGCTTCGGGATAGCGCTGGGTGACCTCGTTGAGGAAGTTCATGGTGTCGAGCACCGGGTCGGTGACGCTGCCGTGCAGTTCGTCCCGGCGCAGGTCGCCGGCCGGCCGGTCGTGCTGGGCGGGGCCGGGGCGGCGGAGCGTCGCCGGCCGGCCCGGCGGGTCCGCTCCGGCCACCAGCTCCGGGCCGGCCGCGGCGACGGAGGCGGTGCCGGTGAGCGTCATCGCCTCGGTCAGCTCCTCGGCGACGAGGCCGAGGAGGTGCTCGACGCCCTGTGCGCCGTTCACGGCCAGGCCGTGCAGCACCGGCCGCCCGAGCAGGACGGCGTCGGCGCCCAGGGCCAGCGCCGCGAGGACGTCCGCGCCGCGCCGCACCCCGCCGTCGAGGAGCAGGGGGCGGGCGCCCGCGACCGTCTGCGCGATCTCCGGCAGCACCTCCAGGGTGGCCGGGGCGCCGTCCAGTTGGCGGCCGCCGTGGTTGGACACCACGATGCCGTCCACCCCGGCGGCGAGCGCCAGGCTGGCGTCCTCGGCGGTCAGGACGCCCTTCACCAGCACCGGCAGTGAGCTGACGGACCGCAGCCACTCGACCGTCGACCAGTCCAGGGTGGGGTCGAACTCGGTGCGGGCGTGCCCGCCGGGCGAGGCGAAGTCCCCGCCGTGCAGGTTGGCCGGTACGACGCCGTCCGGCAGCCGGAAGTCATTGCGCAGGTCGCGCAGTCGGCGGCCGAGGTGCGGGGCGTCCACGGTGAGCACCAGCGCCTCGAATCCGGCCCGCTCGGCGCGCTGGAGAAGATCGCGCGTGGTGGAGCGGTCGCGGAAGCAGTACACCTGGAGCCAGAGGGGCGCGGCGGCGGCCTCCGCGATGGACTCGAAGGTGTGGCTCGCGAAGGTGCTGACGACCAGCGGGACGCCGAGCCGGCCGGCCCCGCGGGCGGTGGCGATCTCGCCGTCCGGGTGGGCCAGCGTGTGGTAGGCCATGGGTGCGATGCCGAGCGGCAGGGACCAGGTCCGGCCGAGGATCCGGGTGGCGGTGGCGGGCGGGCCACCGCCGGTCAGCACCCTGGGGCGCAGCCGGAGGCGGTCGAACACCGCCAGGTTGGCGGCGAGGGTGCGCTCCTCGCCCGCGCCGCCCGCGAGGAAGTCCCAGACGCCGGGCTCCAGCCGGGGGCGGGCCAGGACCTCGTACTCGGCGAGGGTCAGCGGGCGTGCCGTCATGGCGTCGGCGCTGTCCATCAGGAGGTCAGCCGGTCCCGCTCGACGGCCTCGTACAGGGCACGGATGTTGGCGCTGCCGAAGCCCCGGGAGCCCTGGCGCTGGATGAGCTCGAAGAAGAGGGTGTTGCGCTCGTAGGGCGAGCGGGTGAACAGCTGCAGCAGGTGGCCCCACTCGTCCCGGTCGGCCAGCACCTGCGCCTTGCGCAGCTCGGCTATCCGGTCGGTGTCCCCGTCGAAGCGCTCGACGAGCAGGTCGTAGTACGTGTCGGGGGTGGTGAGGAAATTGACGCCGAGGTCCCGGGCCTCGCCGACCGCCGCGATGATGTCGTCGACGAGGAAGGCGAGGTGCTGCACGCCCGGGCCGCTGTTGCGCTCCATGAAGGTGTCGAGCTGGCCGGGCTCCTTGGCCGGGTCCGGCGCGACGAGGGTGAAGGTGGCACGGCCGGAGGCGCTGCGCACCACGACGGAGTCCATCGCCTGCCCGCCGACGGCGACGTACTCGGAGGAATACCGGGAGAAGCCGAACGCGTCCCGGTAGTAGTCGGCGTACCAGTCGAGGGTGCCGCCCGCGAGGCAGACCGCGACGTGGTCGAGCAGGCGGATCCGGGCGGGCGTGGCGGTCGGCGTGGGCGGGCAGGGTGTCCACCTGCGGCCGTCGGCGAGGGGTTCGCCGGGACGGGCGGCGGCCGGGAGCAGGGTGTGGGCGACGCCGCCGAAGCCCGAGACCACGGTGGTGCCGCGGGCCGAGTCCAGCCGCGCGGCGCCGGCCGCCACCGCCCGCTCGCCGGCTGCCACCGGGTCGTCGCAGCTGAAGGCGAGATCGGCGATGCCCTCGCCGTGGCTGTCGAGGAAGCGCCAGGTGCCGCGGCCCGAGGTGACCACCAGGTTCACGTCGCCCTGGCGCAGCAGCACGGAGCTGCGGTCGGTCTCCACCGCGTCGGCGACCTTGCTGAAGCCCAGGCCCGAGACGAAGTAGTCGACGGCGGAGACTTTGTCCGAGGTGAACAGTTCGGCGTAGACGATGTCCTGCACGTCCATGGTGCTACCTACCTCCTGAACGGCCTGACGGCCGATGGCGTTTCGTGGGTGACGTGGCTTCGGGGATCCGTCAGACGGACGGGGCGGGACCCCAGGTCTTCGCAGGTCACGAAGGCCCGGCGTCCCGCCCCGACGGGCCCTGCCGACACCGGGTGGTTACCAGCGCCACTCCTGCTGCTTGAAGAGGTGGCCGGCCGTGATGTTGCGGTCCTTGCACCAGGCGAGGAACTCGTCGATCTGCTTGAGCTGGTAGGTGTCCGGGGTGTAGGTGGTGGCCATCACGTGGCCGAGCCAGTCCTCCTCGCCCATGGCGTAGATGTACGCCTCGTGGGCGCCGAGCTCGGTCATGATGGCCGCGGCCTGCTCGGCGTTGGAGCCGGAGAGCTTGCGCGAGTTGCTCATCTTCTTCGAGATGGGGACGGTCAGCAGCGCCTGGTAGAGCCAGGTCAGCGGCGCCCCGTCGCACTCCATGCCGAGGAAGGCGATGTCGGCGGTGCCCAGGTGGTCCTTGATGTAGCGGTAGAGCGAGGGCTCGATGCCGGAGGAGTCGGCGCCGATGAAGACCTTCTTGCCGGCCAGCTCGGCCCAGTAGGTGGACTTGGCGCGGATGTCCAGGTCGCAGTGCTCGCCGAGGAACGGCGTCGCCGTGATCTTGCCGCCGGGGAACTCGACCTCGTCGAAGTCGTCGACCTCGATGACGTTGAAGCCCTGGTGACGAAGCATCAGCGCCATGGACGGGTCGGCGAGGTTGCCGCGCGAGGAGCGGGGGACGACGATCGCGCCGAGGCGGCCGCGCAGCTGGAGCAGGGTCTCCAGGACGATGTGGTCCTGGTGGCCGTGGGTGATCAGCACCAGGTCGATGTAGTCCGGCAGGTCGTCCAGCGTGTAGCGGTCGCCGGCGGTGCTGTCGGCGCTGATGAACGGGTCGGTGACGATCGCCGCCTCGGGCGTCTGCAGGACCAGGCAGGCGTGCCCGAAGTAGCGGATCCGGCCGCCGCTGTCGATGTGGCGGTCCTCGGCCAGGCTGGGACGGTCCGTCAGCAGCTTGGAGAGCTGGCCGGTCTGGGCGTCGTCCAGGCCCAGCGCCTCGCGCAGGTGGGCGAGGGTGGCACCGTGCACGCGGGCCTTGAACAGCTCGGCGAGGCCCTCGTGACGGAACGGGATGTCCAGCTCCAGGACGTCCGGCGAGGGCAGGCGCGGGGTGCTCAGGATGAACGGGCGCTCGATCCCGGTCTCCAGGGAGAGCTGCACCGACTGGCGGGACTCGTCGTAGACCTTGCTCTTGAAGACCAGCGGCTCCATGAACCGCATCTGCGCCTGGTTGTCGGTGTCGTAGGCGAGCTCGATGAGACCGCCCAGCTCCTCGGGCATCTTCGGGTAGAGCGGGGTCAGGTCGAAGCCGGTCGCGTTCGCCCGCAGGATCTCCTGGCCGGCGGCGATCGCCTCGGCGAAGCGCAGCATGTCGGCGCGGTCGCGCTTGATCGCGGCGACCAGGTCACGGACCTCGTCGGCGCGCGACTCCGGGATGTTGACGAAGTAACCACCGCGCAGCTCCGGGTTGTGGCTCGCCGCGACGTGTACCTGTGGGGACTGCAGGTAGGACTCCAGCAGCGGCAGCTGCAGGAACGCGAGGTTCATCGCCGCCTGCACCGGCGCGATGGTGTACGGCCAGGCGAAGAACCTGTCCACCAGCGGCTCGATGATGGCCTTCGACCGCAGGAAGAGCTTCTTGTCGGACATCTGCACCCCTCTCTCCAGAAAAAAATCAAAAAGAATTGACAAGCGACCGGGAAGCCGTCGCGAAATTCCGAGCGTCCAGTCGCACGTCGGTGGAATGACGACCAGAGAGAGTCAGCTCGGGGCCAGGGCCCGGAAAGCCGACGAAACCACATCCGCCTCGCCATACAAGGATTACCGCGCGCAGCGCGATCTCCGGAATCAGGATGGCCCGGGGCGGCACAGTGGATCAATACTCGGCCGCCGCGCACGGTCCTTGAACAGAGAGTCGGGCGGCGGGCCCGAGGATGCGCAGGACGCCCCCTGTGCAACTGCGTCGGCGCGCCGGTTGAACGGCAGGCCGTCGGGTGAGCAGTTGGGGGACGGTGTGGGGACGGATTGTCGGGCGCCACTCAGCGCCCGGGGATGTCCGGGGCGAGCTCGTGCAGCGGTACGACGTTCAGGAAGGCGACGTCGCCGATGCCCTCGGCGGTCAGGCCCGTCACCGTCAGCGACTGGTCGTCGTTGAACACCACCTGGGCGCCCTTGTCGGCCAGCAGCTCGGCCAGCACCGCGATGTCGGGGGTGCGCACCTGCACCCGCGGCCCGCCGTCGCGGTCGAGGAGCGGCGCTGCCCGCTGCCCCTCGACCCTGCGGCCGCCCGCGACGACCACCAGGTCCTCGGCCAGGCCGCCGAGTCCGATCGAGGGCTGTCCGGATACGAGCACCGTGCGGCCCTCGCCGGCCAGCCGCTGGAAGAGGTCGCGCGCCCAGACCAGCCCGCGGTGGTCCAGCCCGTTGAGCGGCTCGTCGAGGACCAGGACCGGCGGGTCGGCGAACAACGCGTAGGCGACACCGAGGCGTTGACGCATCCCCAAGGAGAAGGTACCGACCCGGCGCTGCTCCGCCTCGGTCAGCCCGACCTGCTCCAGCACCTGGTCCACCCGGCCGCGCGGGAGCCTGTACCGCCGGGCCAGCCCGACGAGGCACTCCCGGGCGGTGTTGCCGACATGGCGGCAGTACACGCCGTGGGTGTCCAGCAGCGCACCGACCTCGTGGGGCTCCGGCGGGTGGTCGCGGAACTCGCGGCCGCCGATCGTGGCGCTGCCGGCGGTCGGACTGCTCAGGCCCAGCAGCAGCCGCAGCGTCGTGCTCTTGCCCGCGCCTTCCGGCCCGAGCAGCCCGGTGACGCGTCCGGCCTCGGCCGTGAAGCTCAGGTCGTCCACGACCGTGGCCTCGCCGTAGCGTTTCGTCAGTTCTCTGATCTCGATCATGATCACCATGGTGGAGTGGGCCGGGCCCGCACCGCGTCGGACCTTCGGCAGCAACAACGGCGGAACCTGTCACCCCTGGACTGACAACTGCGGCCCGACGCCGCCCGCGAGCGGATCTGATACCGCGCGCCACGACCGGCTGTCCCCAGTCGTCATCGCGCCCACGGAGAAAGCCAAGTCTTTCGGACGAAGATCCCTCCCTGCAAGGATTGCGGCCGCTTCCGCACATTCCGCAGACAGCTCCTTGAGGAGGGCCCGATGGGCATTGCAGCGGCGTGCACGAAAAACCTCGATCCGGCCGGCCGAAATGAAGTCGGCGACCCCGACGGAAAGGCTGCAAGGCATGTCTGACATCACGCCCGGAAAACATCCCGCGCTGATGGCCGGAGCACCGCTCGACCACAGCGGCGTCGCACGCGCCGAACGTGAACTCGCCGGCCGGGTCTGGCGCACGCCGGTGGTGCGCTGCGCCCCGCTGGATGCCATCGCCGGCGCCCGCCTGTGGCTGAAGGCCGAGAACCTCCAGCACGGCGGGTCGTTCAAGGCCCGCGGCGCCCTGCTGGCCGTGGACGAACTCGCCCGGGCCGGCAGCCGCGGCGTGATCGCCCAGAGCACGGGCAACCACGCGATCGCGGTCGCGATCGCCGCCCGTGAACACCGGCTCCCCGCCACGCTCGTGCTGCCCGCAGACGCGCCGCCGGCCAAGGTCCGCCGGATCCGGGACACCGGTGCCGAGGTGGTCACCGCCGGCACCCTGCTGGCCGAACGCATCGCCGTCGTCGATGAGTTGCAGCAGAGGTACGGCTACGACGCCGTCGACCCCTACCAGAATCCGCGGGTGGTCCTCGGCCAGGCCACCGCCACCGCGGAACTGCTCGGCCAGGTCGCCGCCGAGGGCGTACGGCTGGACGCCGTGGTCGTCCCGATCGGCGGCGGCAGTGCCGTCGCGGGCGCCTGCCTGGCCGCCGAGGGGTCCGGTACGGCGGTGGTCGGCGCGGAACCCGAGTCGGTACCGGCGTTGACCGCCGCACTGGAGGCCGGCCGGCCGGTGACGGTCCCGGCCCGGTACACCGTCGCCGACGGGCTGCGCCCCGACCGGATCGGCGCGCTGCCCTTCGAACTCGCCGAACGCGCGGTCACCTCGGTGGTCACCGTCCCGGAGCCGGCCATCGGCGAGGCCCTGGTGGCCGCGTTCCTGCACGCCCGGCTGGTGGTGGAACCGGCAGCGGCCACCGCGCTCGCCGCCGGGCTGGCCCACGCCGCCGAGTACGGCTCGGACGTGGGCATCCTGCTCAGCGGCGGCAATGTCGAACCGAGTCTGGTCACTTCGTTGCTCGCCGGGCGCAGCGGCCTCGACTGAGGACGCTGCGTCCCGGCACCCGTCCCGGCGTCAGTCCTCCCAGCCGAGCCACGCGGACACCTCGGCCCAGACGAGGCCCAGATTCTCCGGCTTCGCGAGGTCGTAGTGGGTGCACGGCACCCCGGCCTGCGCCACCGTGCCGGTCACGAACTCCGCCCAGTCCTCGGCGGTCGGCCCGTCCTCCTCACGCCCCTCCTCGGCGACGATCAGCAGGGCGTCACCATCGAACCGTCCGTGCACATGGTCGTGCCGGATCTGACGGCCGTTGTACAGCACCTTCGCGAAGATCCGGTACTCGTCGTCGGTGATCGCGCCGAGCGCTCCACCCGCCTCCAGCCGCACCACGTCGACCAGTCGGTCGAGCAGCTCCTCCTGGTCGAACTCGGCCTCCCGCGCCGCCAGGTGCTTCTCCTCCTCGGGATCCCACGGGTACTGGTCGAGCAGCACCAGCGCCCCGACCTCCTCGCCGGCCGCCTGCAGCTGGACGGCGATCTCGTGGGCGAGGGCCCCGCCGTACGACCAGCCCAGCAGGTGGTACGGGCCGCTCGGCTGCACCGACCGCATCTGCTCGATGTAGTCCGCTGCCATCTCCGCGATGGATCCGGCGAGTTCTCCGCTGCCGTCGAGGCCGCGGGCCTGCAGGGCGTACAGCGGGACGTCGGCAGGCACGTACCGCACCAGCGACATGTAGCACCAGCTGACGCCGACCGCCGGGTGGAGGAAGAAGAACGGCGGCCGCTCGCCCTGCTCCCGGATCGGCAGCAGCACGTCCAGCGCGTCCCGCACCGAGGACAGGCTCATCCGCTTCATCAGCTCGGCCACGGTGGGTGCCGCGAACAGGTCCCGCACCGCGATCGTCACCCCGACCTCCCGCAGTTTCTCCACCAGCCGGACGGCGAGCAGCGAGTGGCCGCCGAGGGCGAAGAAGTCGTCGTCCACGCCGACGCTGTCTACTCCGAGGACCTCCGCGAACGCGGCGCCGATGTTCGCCTCGAAGGAGGTGACCGAGTGGTGGGCGTCCTCGCGCACCTCGGTCTCCGGCACCGGGAGGGCCTTGCGGTCCAGCTTGCCGTTCGGCATCAGCGGCAGCTTGTCGATCACCACCACCGCGGACGGGACCATGTACCCCGGCAGCCGGTCCTGCGCCACCCCGCGCACCGCCTGCCCGAGCTGGTCCAGCTCCTCCTGCGCAATGTCCCGCTTCGGCACCACATAGGCCACCAGCCGCTGGTCGCCGGGGACGTCCTCACGCACCAACGCCACGGCCTGGCCCACCGACCGGTGCCCGGCGAGCACCGACTCGATCTCGCCCAGCTCCACGCGGAAGCCGCGCACCTTCACCTGGTCGTCCGAGCGCCCGACGTACTGCAGGTCGCCGTGCGCGGTCCACCGCACCACGTCGCCCGTCCGGTACATCCTTTCGCCGACGCCCGCGAACGGGTCGGCGACGAACCGGCCCGCCGTCAGACCCGGCCGGCCCAGGTAGCCGCGCGCAACGCTGCGCCCCGCGATGTACAGCTCGCCGGCCACGCCGACCGGCACCGGCGACAGGCGCTCGTCCAGCACGTAGACCCGGGTGTTGCCGATCGGGGAGCCGATCGACGACGCGTCCGCGTCCTCGCCCGCCAGCTCCTTGCCGGTCGACCAGACCGTGGTCTCGGTCGGACCGTACAGGTTGGTCAGGGTGGGCGTGCGGCTCAGCAGGGTCCGCGCCAGGTCGGCCGGCAGCGCCTCGGCGCCGATCATCGCCCGGACCCGTGACCAGTCCACCGGATCCTCGGCGTCGGCCACCAGGCCGCGCCACAGGCTCGGCGTGGCGTGCACGATCGTCGCACCGGTGTCCCGGATCAGAGCGCGCAGCGCCCACGGGTCGAGCACCTGCTCCTGCGCGGCCAGTACGATCCGGGCGCCGTTCAGCAGTGGCAGGTAGAACTCGAACCCGGCCATGTCGCAGCCGTGCGTGCTCACCGCCAGCAGCCGCTCGTCGGCGTCCAGCGCGAAGCGGTCCTGCATCGCCGACAGGAAGTTGACGATCGCCCGGTGTTCCACCAGCACGCCCTTGGGGCGCCCGGTGGAGCCGGAGGTGTAGATCACCCACATCGGGTGCTCCGGCAGCAGGGCCGCCGTGCGCTCACCGTCCGTCAGCGGGCCGTCCGCCAGCGCCGCCAGCTCGGCCCGCACCTCGACGGAGTCGAGCAGCACCACCGGGACCCGCTGCGCCTCGGTGTCCTCGGCCAGCCGTCCCTCGGGCTCGGCCGGCCGCTCGCCCAGGCTCTCGCTGGTGAGACGGCACACGGCACCCGAGTCGGCGATCACATAAGCGATCCGGTCCGCCGGGTACGCCGGGTCGATCGGCAGGTAGGTGGCACCCGCCTTGATCACCCCGAGAAGCGCCACCACCAGGTCGACGGTGCGCTCGAAGACCGCCGCGACCACGTCCTCCGGGCCGATGCCCCGGCCCGCGAGCAGCCGCGCCACCCGGTTCGCCCGGGCGTCCAGCTCGGCGTAGCTGAGCTCGATCTCGCCCTGCACCAGCGCGACCGCGTCGGGCGTCCGGGCGGCCTGCGCCTCGAAGAGTTCCACGACCGTCGCGTCCGGCACGGGCGCCTCGGTGGCGTTCCACTCGGTGAGCACCCGGTGCCGCTCCTCCGGGCCGAGCAGGTCGACCTCGCTTACCCGCAGGTCCGGGTCGGCGGCCAGGGTCGCCAGGAGCCGGACCCACCGCTGCGCGATGCGCACGCTCGACTCGGCGTCGAAGAGGTCCGCCGAGGCGGTCAGCCCGCCGTGCATCCCGGTCGGCGCGCCCTCCACGTCGTGCACCTCGACCATGTCGAAGTCCAGGTCGAACTTGACCGTGGCGGAGCGGGTGGCCAGGACGCCGCCGTCGGCGTTCTCGTAGGAGTCGCCGTTGGTCCAGTGACCGGGCTCTTCGGTCCTCGTGTCACTCTTCGCACGGACGGCGTTCTCCAGCAGGAACATCACCTGGAAGAGCGGGTGGCGGGCCATCGAACGGGCCGGCGACAGCTCCTCCACCAGCTTCTCGAACGGCACGTCCGTGTGGGAGAGCGACCCCAGCGCGGCCTCCCGGACCCGCGCGAGCACCTCGCGGAAGGTCGGATCGCCCGACACGTCGGTCCGTACCACGAAGGTGTTGACGAAGTACCCGATCAACGGGCTCAGCGCCTCGTCCGTACGGCCTGCCGCAGCCGACCCGATCGGGAAGTCGGTGCCCGCACCGAGCCGGTTGAGCAGGACGGACAGCGCACCATGCATGACCATGAACATGGTCACGCCCTCGGACCGCGCCATCTCCGACAGTCGCGCGTGCACCTCCGGCGAGACCTCCAGCGCCGTCCGGTGGCCCCGGTGGCTCGCCGTCGCCGGTCGCGGCCGGTCGGCCGGCAGCTCCAGCTCCTCCGGGACCCCGGCCAGCGCCTCGCGCCAGTAAGCGATCTGACGCGCACTCAGGCTCTCCGGGTCGACGGAGTCGCCGAGCACCTCGCGCTGCCAGAGCGTGTAGTCCGCGTACTGGACCGGCAGCGGCTCCCACGCGGGTGCCCGGCCGGCGCTGCGCGCCGCGTAGGCCGTCCTCAGGTCGGCCATGGTCGGACCCCACGACCAGCCGTCGGAGGCGATGTGGTGCACCACGATCACCAGCACGCACTCCTCGGGGCCGACCCGGAACAACGTCGCCCGGATCGGGATCTCGCAGGACAGGTCGAACTCGTACTGCTCGGCCTCGTCGACCGCCGCGCCCAGCGCATCCCGCTCCACGTCGATCACCTGCAGTGCCCAGTCCAGTGCGGCGGGTTCCAGGATCCGCTGGTGCGGCTCGCCGTCGACGGCCGGGAACACGGTGCGCAGCACCTCGTGCCGCTCGATCAGGTCGAGGAACGCGGCGTTCAGCTGACGGGCGTCCACATCGCCCGGGATCTGCGAGCTGACCGGGATGTTGTAGGTGCTGCTGGGGCCGTCCATCTGGTTGATGATCCACAGCCGGCGCTGCCCGTAGGAGAGCGGGAGGCTTTCCGGTCGCGGCATCGGTGTGAGGGGGGTGCGGGCGGTTTCGGCGCCGGCGAGGCGGGCGGCGAGGGCCGCGACGGTCGGGGCCTCGAACAGGGTGCGGATCTCGGTCTCGACACCCAGAACGATGCGGATACGGCTGACCAGGCGCACCGCGAGGAGGGAGTGACCGCCAAGGTCGAAGAAGTCGTCGTCCACGCCGACGCTCTCCAGTCCGAGGACCTCGGCGAAGGCCAGGCAGAGCAACTCCTCCTGCAAGGTCGCCGCGCGGCGGCCGCTACCGGCCGAGGAGTTGCCGTAGTCCGGGGCGGGCAGCGCCTTGCGGTCCAGCTTCCCGTTCCCGGTCAGCGGCAGCTCATCCAAGACCACGACCGCCGACGGCACCATGTGCTCCGGCAGACGCCGCCCGATGAACTCACGTACCGCGGAGGGAAGTCCGCTGGTGTCCTCGTCCGGGTCGTCCGCTACGACATACGCCACCAGACGGGTCTCCCCGGGGACGTCGGCGCGGGCCACGACGGCCGCCTGAGCCACCAGCGGGTACGCGGCAGCGACCGACTGCACCTCACCCAGCTCGACGCGGTAGCCGCGGATCTTGACCTGCTCGTCGGTGCGGCCCAGGAAGACCACCCGGCCCTCCGCCGTCCAGCGGGCCCGGTCACCCGTGCGATACATCCGCACACCCGGCTCGAAGGGGTTCGCCACGAACCGCTCCGCCGTCAGACCGGGGCGCTGGACATAGCCGCGCGCCAGCTGCGCACCCGCCACATACAGCTCACCCGCGACACCCACAGGCACCGGCCGTAGAGCGGCATCGAGGACATAGAAGCGCGTGTTACCTACCGGCGAGCCGACCGGGACCATGCCTGCGGCCGCGTCGTCCGCGCTCAGGCGGGTGGTCGCGACACCGATCGTCGTCTCCGTCGGACCGTAGTGGTTGAACACCGCCGCATCGCCGGCCTGTTCGGTCAGCTCACGCACCAGCTCCGGGGATGCGGCCTCGCCGCCCAGGACCAGCGAACGTGCCGGCAGTACGCCCTCCACCCCGGCCACGGAAGCCAGCGCCGCCAGGTGGGAGGGAACGGCCTTGAGGAAGTCGATCCGATGCTCGGTCAGGTAGCCAGCCACCAGCGCCGGGTCGGTGACCGCCTCCTCGGGCAGAACATGCAGCTCGCCACCGGTCGTCAGGCTCGCGAAGACCACCGTGTTGCCCAGGTCGGTGGCCTGCGCCTGAAGAAGCGCATACCGGCCGCCCGGCACATCGAACCCGACCCGGCCGGGCACCGAGGACACATAGTTCGCCACACCACCGTGTGTGACCGCGACACCCTTCGGACGGCCCGTCGAACCCGACGTATAGATCACATAGGCCAGGCCGTCGGACTGCAGGGCGACACCGGGTGCGGTCTCGGGCAGGCCGGCCAGTTGCATCCGCACGAGAGCGCCATCGACGGCCACCAACCGCACGCCCACCGAGGGCAGTTCGTCGAGGATCTCCTCCGTGGTCACCACCAGCGCCGCCCGGCTGTCCTTCATCGCGAAGGCCACCCGCTCCGTCGGCTGTGCGGCATCCAGCGGCAGATAACCCGCCCCCGCCTTCCACACCGCCAAAATCCCGGCGACCATCTCGACACCACGCGGCAGCGCCAGGCCCACCACCGACTCGGCACCCAGACCCTGACTGATCAGATAGTGCGCCAGCCGGTTCGCCCGCGCATCCAGCTCGGCGAAGGTCAGCCGCTCACCGTCGGCCACGATCGCCACCGCATCCGGCGTCCGCGCCACCTGCGCCTCGAACAACTCCACCACCGACGAGGCCGCAACCTCCAGCGCCGTGGCGTTCCACCCGGTCAGCACCGTCTCACGCTCGACCGCGTCAGCCACATCCACCAAAGCCACCGCAACGCCCGGGTCGCGCGTCACCGCATCCAGCACCCGAACCCAGGCCGCAGCGATCCGCCCGGCCCACACCGGCTCGAACAGATCCGCCGACACCGTCACCGTGCCACGCACACCCGCCGGACGACCATCGGCGTCGAAGTCCTCACCCACGAGGACGTCGAGGTCGAACTTGGCCGCGGACTCGTGGGCGGTCGGATCCGGCTTGCGGGGCTCGGACTCGGACGATCCGGGGTCCGCGGGTGTCGTGCCGGGCTGCATACCGGGCAGCTCCAACACCGCGTCCACGGTGTTCTGCTTGGTCAGGACGACCTGGAAGAGCGGGTGGCGGGCCATCGAGCGGGCCGGCGCCAGCTCCTCCACCAACCGCTCGAACGGCACATCCTGATGCGCCAGCGCGGACAGCGTCCGCTCCCGCACCCGGCCCAGCACCTCGCGGAAGCTCGGCCACCCCGACAGCTCCGTCCGCACCACCAGCGTGTTGATGAAGAAGCCGACCAGGTCGTCGAGCGCCTCGTCGGTGCGGCCGGCGTTCGCCGAACCGATCGGAATGTCCGTCCCCGCACCGAGCTTGGAGAGCAGCACGGCGAGCGAGGCCTGCAACACCATGAACGGTGTCACGCCCTCCGCCCGGGCCACCTCCACCAGCCGCTCATGCACAGCCGCCGGAACCTCCACCGGCACCTGATAACCCCGATGCGAACCCACGGCGGGACGCACATGGTCGAACGGCAGACCCAGCTCCTCCGGAGAGCCGGACAACGCCTCACGCCAGTAGGCGATCTGGCCGGCCATCAGGCTCTCGGGGTCGTTCTCGTCACCGAGGATCTCGCGCTGCCACAGGGTGTAGTCCGCGTACTGCACCGGCAGCGGCGCCCACTCCGGCGCCCGGCCCGCACTGCGCGCCGCATAGGCGGCCGACAGATCCCGCGCCAGCGGGCCCCTCGACCAGCCGTCACTGGCCACATGGTGCATCACCACGACCAACGCCCGCAGCTCCGCACCCGCCTCGAACAACCAGGCCCTGATGGGCAGCTCGGACGCCAGGTCGAAGGTGTGGTTCAGCGCCCGGTCGACCGTGGTCGACAGGTCCTCAGGCGCCACCTCGGACACGGTCAGCTGCCATTCCAGGTCCTGCGGATCCAGGATGTGCTGGTAGGGCTCGCCGTCGACCACCGGGAAGACGGTGCGCAGCACCTCGTGCCGTCCGAGTACGTCCAGGAACGCGGCGCCCAGCGCATCACGGTCCACGTCACCGGACAGCCGGATGACCGCCGGGACGTTGTAGGCGGCACCGTCCCCTTCGAGCTGGTTGATGAACCACAGCCGGCGCTGCGCGAACGACAGCGGCACCCGCTCCGGCCGCTCCTCCGCCGTCAGTGCCACCCGCGCGCGGTCCGCACCCACGAGCCGGGCCGCGAGCCCGGCGACGGTGGGCGCCTCGAACAGCACCCGCAGCGGCACCTCCACACCCAGGATCGACCGCACCCGGCTCACGAAACGCATCGCGAGCAGGGAGTGACCGCCGAGACGGAAGAAGTCGTCGTCCACGCCGACGCTCTCCAGGCCGAGCACCTCGGCGAAGGCCGCGCAGAGGATCTCCTCCTGCACGCTCGCCGGGCCGCGACCGGAGCCGGTGGAGTACACGGGAGCGGGCAGGGCCTTGCGGTCCAGCTTGCCGTTCACCGACAGCGGCAGGGCGTCCAGCACCACCACGGCCGACGGCACCATGTACTCCGGCAGCTGGGACGCCACGAAGTCAGTGACGTGCTGGGCGAGTTCGCCACCCGCAGTGTCGCCGTCGGGGACGACGTAGGCGACCAGGCGCTTGTCGCCGGGCACGTCCTCGCGGACCAACACGACGGACTGGCGGACCAGGTCGTGGCCGGCGATCACGGACTGGACCTCGCCGGGTTCGATGCGGAAGCCGCGGATCTTGACCTGCTCGTCGGCACGGCCGAGGTATTCCACCTCGCCCTGGGCGTTCCAGCGCACCACGTCACCCGTGCGGTACAGCCGCTCCCCGCTGCCGTA